>NZ_CAJMZA010000007.1:0-382542 GCF_905220195.1 Paraburkholderia sp. J8-2 | reverse complement strand
CGCCAGGAAGCAAAAAAGCCGTCCATTGGACGGCTTTTTTGCTTTAGCCAGCTTTAGCAATCAAAGTCTTATTGCGCCGCCTTCTGCACAGCCGCCGCGACCGCGGCGTCCTTCGCCAAAGCAGCATCCTCTGCGACATCCGAGAGTTGCTCCTGCGTCAGCTCCTCGAGCAGCGCCAGGTCGCGCTCGATGACTTGCGGAAGATGCGCGCGCAAGAATTCCACCCACGTCTTTGTTTTCGCGTCGACGAACTTGCGCGACGGATAAAGCGCGTACACGTTCGTCTTCTGCAGCTTGTGCTGCGGCAGCACGCGCACGAGCGTACCGTTACGCAGTCCTTCGATTGCCGCGTAGACCGGCAGCATCCCAATTCCCATCCCCTCGCGTATCGCCACTGCGAGGGATTCCGCGATATTCACCTGCACGGGGCCGTCCACGTGCATTTCGACGCTACCCTCGGGTCCGTCAAGCGTCCATTCGTGCGCTGGAAACGCCGGTGATTTGAGAATCAGGCAGTCGTGATGCGATAGATCGGCGGGTGAGCGCGGTGCGCCGTGCGTATGCACATAACCAGGCGATGCGCACAGAATGCTGTACGTCGAGCCCAACTGGTGCGAAACAAGATCGGAATTCGGTAGTGACGACGCCGTGACCACCGACACATCGCTGCTGCCCTCGAAAAGATCTGGCATGCGTTGCGAGAGCGTCAGTTCGACGGTGACCTCGGGATGCAGTGCGCGATAGCGCGAAATCGCCGGCAGGACGTACTGTTGACCGATACTCGCGAAGCTGTGCATGCGCAGCGCGCCGGCCGGGCGTTCGTGCGCGCAGCTCGCTTCTTCTTCTGCACTATCGACGTCCGCGAGAATCTGCGAGCAGCGCTTCAGATACCGCTCGCCGGCTGGCGTGAGCGCAAGCCGGCGCGTTGAGCGATTGAGCAGACGGGTGCGCAAATGCGCTTCGAGTTCCGATACCGCGCGCGACATTGCGCCGGTGGTCGAATCCAGCGACTGAGCCGCTGCCGTGAAGCTGCCCGCTTCTACGACGCGGACGAACACCCGCATGTTTTGTAACGTATCCATCAGACCTTCTTGACCTTCTTGTTCGGTGCAGAAACGATATTGTCCGCCTCTCGGGGCGCGTCATTGTTGAGTGATCTGGAACGGAGGTTCCCCGCGCGTCCCATTAATGCGGCGCAATGACGCTCCTACAATCGGCCCCTGTCCTCGAAACAGCCCGAGCGTTTGTCATGAGCCGCCAGCCTGCGATACATCGAGCGTTCGACTCGCGTCGGCGCGCGGAAATCATATGGCGCGCCGCCAGACGGGCGCTGCGCGACTGGCAGGCCACCGATGGCGCGATCTGGATTCATCTGCTGAAAACGGTGGCGGCCGGCTTGCTTGCCATGGGCATTTCCATGCTGCTGGATTTGCCGCAGCCGCGAATCGCGATGACCACGGTCTTCGTCCTGATGCAGCCGCTCTCCGGCATGGTGTTCGCCAAGAGCTTCTATCGCATCGTCGGCACCGCGGTGGGAATGATTGCAGCAGCCGTGCTGGGCGCCGTGTTCGTCCAGCAGCCCGAGCTTTACATACTCGGGATGACGGTGTGGGTGGCTGCCTGTACGGCTGCCGCCATGAGGAATCGCCATTTTCGCTGGTACGGTTTCGTGCTCGCCGGCTACACGGCGGCGCTGATCGGCATCCCGCTAGTCATGCAGCCCAACGGTCTCTTTCTCGCCGCGTTAGGACGCGGCGCTGAAGTGGCCGTTGGCATTCTTTGCTCGGGCATGGTCAGCGCAGTGATCGTGCCCCGGCAGTCAGGCTCGCTGCTCGATCGCACCCTGCGCGCCCGATATCTCAATTTTACTGCGTTCGCCGCGGCGGTGTTGGCAGGGCGGCTCGAAAGGGGCGCGTTCGAAGGGCGATTCGCGAGTCTCGTCGACGATGTCGTCGGTTTCGAGGCGACGCGCGCTTTCTCATTTTTCGAAGATCCGACCATGCGCGCGCGCAGCGGCCTGCTTTCGCGCCTGAATTCCGAATTCATGGACGCCTGCGCGCGGCTGCACGCGCTGCGCCAGTTGCTCAAAAGGCTGCATTGGAGCGACGCGGCGATCGCACCGCTCGCGCCATATTTCGGCGAGCTTGCCGCGCTGCTCGCGCAACGGCCGAGCCGCAACGAAAGCGATCGCGCCTATGCGCGGCGGCTCGCCGACGGGCTCGAAGCCTTCCAGCGCACGCTGCCGCGTCACGTGCGCGAGACGCGGCGGCCGCTCGAACATGCGCTTCCCGACGCGCTGCCCGACTTCGACACCTCGGCTGAACTCATCTATCGCTTCACGACGGAGATCGTGCGCTACAGCCGCACGTGGGCATCGCTCATGGACGCGCGTCCTGCGCAGGAGCCGCGCGGCGCGCGCTACGTGCCTCGCACGAGCTGGTACGTGGTGGCGTTCACCTTCGTGCGCACGGCCGTGGTGGTCGCGGCGCTGGGCTGGTTCTGGGTCGAGACGGACTGGCCGAGCGGCGGCCTCGCGATGATTGCGGCCGCGCTCACGTGTGCGCTCACCTCGTCGTCGCCGAACGCGTCGCGCATGGCCGTGCAGATGGCGGTCGGCGCAGTCTTTGCCGCCGTGACGGGCTATCTCTTCACCTGCTACGTCTATCCCAATGTCGATGGCTTTCCGTTGCTCTGCGCGACGCTCGTACCCGTGCTCGCCATCGGCGCTTTTCTTGCCACGCGCTCGCGCATCGCGGGCTACGGCGTCGGCTTCTCGGTGTTCTTCTGCTTGCTTGCGGGTCCCGACAACGTGATCGTCTACACGCCGGATCTGCTGATCAACAACGGCATCGCCGTCGTTGCCGCGATGCTGGTTGCCTCGCTCGCATTCGCAGTGGTGTTTCCACCGCACATGAACTGGCTCGTCGAGCGTATGTGCGTGTCGTTGCGCGGGCAGGTCGTGCTGGCCTGCCATGGGGAACTGAAAGGCCTCGGGCAGCGCTTTCAGTCCGGCACGCACGATCTGATGCACCAGTTGCGGCTCCTGCTGAACGGGCGCCGCCAGGCGCACCGGCGCGCGCTGCGCTGGATGCTCGTGACGCTCGAAGTTGGGCATGCCGTGGTGGATCTGCGCAACGAGGCGCATGCGGCAGCGTGGTTCGACCGTCATGACGCGCGCTGGCCTGCCGCATTGGAGCGCGTGCAGGAGGCTATCGCGCATCTTTTCGAGAGCCCGGACGGAACCTCGCTCGACCACGCGCTCAGTGCCGTGCGCGCGGCGACCTGGATCGCCCAGGAAGCGCTCGCGACGGTGCATCACGAGCGAGAGAGGCGGCACGCGGTGCAGCGTCTGTTGAGCCACCTGCACTTCATCCGCAGCGCGCTGCTCGACCGCGATGCGCCGCTCGGGCCGCTGGCGCGCCGTGCACGCCGCACGCGTGCGCCGCGCAGATCGTTGAAAACACAATGAAAAAGCAGGCGCGCGCGATCTTGCTGCAGTCTGGAAATATGCCTTCCACCCCGCCTTCTTAATCAATTCGACCGTGAGTCATATAGTCACATCACTGCTTCGCAGTACCCGTTAGCACTGGAGAGTAAAATGAAGTCCGTGAAGATCGCTGTTGTTGCCTGTTCGCTGTTTGCCGCCGCCGCTGCTTATGCACAGAACGAAGCACCGGCAGCGAGTGTCCCCCAGCAGGTCGCGCAGTCCGCTGCTCCTCAAGTAGCGCAAGCGCCCGCTCACCGCGAAATCGTCAAGCCGGCAAAGAAAGATGAATGCGTCGGCCCGGTCAGCTTCTGCAATATTTATTTCGGTAGCTGAGATCGAGATCACGCCCGCCATGTGCAGGCGCACGCCGACATCTTGTGCCGCGACGCCTTCATATGGGTGCCGCGGCTTTGCGCATTGTGGCTGCGCGAAACACTGCAATAGTGTTTTGTGAAACTCGCAGTGCACGACCGCCGATGCAAGACCTGAGAATAGGCACCAGGCGATCAGAGAGTTTGTGGAGACTGTGATGTACGAAGACCGTATTCGTTGTGCCGCCTTGCGCGGGAAAATTACTTCGGCTGCCGAGGCGGCTCAACTCGTGCGCAATGGCATGCGCGTTGGCGCGAGCGGCTTCACGCGCGCGGGCGACACGAAGGCCGTGCCGATCGAACTGGCGCGCCGCGCGCGCGAAGAGAAGGAGCCGCTGCGCATTACGCTGATGACGGGCGCCTCGCTCGGCCACGACGTCGACCGCATGCTCACCGAAGCCGGTGTGCTCGAGCGCCGTTTGCCGTTCCAGGTCGACTCGACGCTGCGTAAGGCGATCAACCGCGGCGAAGTGATGTTCGTCGACCAGCATCTTTCGGAAACCGTCGAGATGCTGCGCGCGAACCTGCTCGGCAAGCTCGATCTCGCGATCATCGAAGCCGCCGCGATCACGGAAACCGGTGCGATCGTGCCCACCACTTCGGTCGGCAATTCGGCGAGCTTCGCGATTCTCGCGGAGAAAGTGATCGTCGAGATCAACCTCGCGCAGCCGCTCGCGCTCGAAGGCCTGCACGACGTGTGGATTCCCGGCCGGCGCCCGCATCGCGATCCGCTGCCGATCGTGCGGCCGCAGGACCGCGTGGGTACGACCGCCATCGAAATCCCGCCAGAGAAGATCGCCGCCATCGTCATCACGAACGAGTCGGACAGCCCTTCGACCGTGCTGCCCGCCGATGAAGAAACCGCGCGCATTGCCAGCCATCTCATCGAATTCCTGCAGCACGAAGTGAAGCATGGCCGCATGAACGCGCAATTGCCCCCGCTGCAGGCCGGCATTGGCACGATCGCGAATGCGGTGCTCTCGGGCTTTGTGGATTCGCCGTTCGAAGCGCTTACGATGTACTCCGAAGTATTGCAGGACTCGACTTTCGATCTGATCGATTCCGGCAAGATGGTCTTCGCCTCAGGCGCCTCGATGACGCTCTCCGCACAGCGTCAGGCTCAGGTGCTTGCCGAACTCGACCGCTATCGCGACAAGCTCGTGCTGCGTCCGCAGGAAGTGAGCAACCATCCCGAAGTCATTCGCCGTCTCGGCTTGATCGCGCTGAACACCGCGCTCGAATGCGACATCTATGGCAACGTGAATTCCACGCACGTGGGCGGCACGCACATGATGAACGGCATTGGCGGCTCGGGCGATTTCGCGCGCAATGCATCGTGCGCGATCTTCGCGACCAAGGCGATTGCAAAGGACGGCCGCATTTCGAGCATCGTGCCGATGGTGCCGCACGTCGATCACAACGAGCACGACGTGGACGTGATCGTGACCGAACAAGGTCTGGCCGATCTGCGCGGTCTCGCGCCGCGCGAACGTGCAAACCTCGTGATCGAGCGCTGCGCGCATCCGCTCTATCGCGACCTGCTGCGCGACTACTATCGCGACGCCCTCAAGATCGGCGGCCAGACACCGCACGATCTCGCGCGTGCGTATGAAATGCATCTGCGCTTCAATCAAACGGGCTCGATGCTGCCCGAAGCGACGGGCGGACTCGCATCGAACGCATAATCGCGGGAGCGATCAAAAGCAGTACACAAAATAAAAACGGGAGCACCGGCAACGGTGCTCCCGTTTTTCATTGATAGCGCGGATTCGCTACGCTCGTCTAACCAACCGGATGATGAAGAGCAGAATGACCGCACCGACAATGGCGGTGATGATCGAACTGATGATACCGGCGCCGATATGAATGCCGAGCACCCCGGCAAGCCAGCCGCCGATGAACGCGCCGACAATGCCGACGATGATATCGATGAACAATCCGAAGCCGCCGCCCTTGACGAGGACGCCAGCGAGCCAGCCTGCGATTGCGCCGATGATGAGCCAGGCAATGATGCCGTGTTCCATATGAATAGACTCCCCTTGTTGGCGTGAAAGAATCACGGTGAATGCAGCTTAGTCCAAGGGCGAATAAGCGTCCATGCAACGCGGCCAGAATTGACAGTTCTTGAACTCTGTCGCGGATAGTTTTAAAAAGCGCAATAAATTAGAAATGCAATCGTAAGGAATCCGAGCCGATGCCATGCGCAATCGTCATTCGGGCGCGATTTCGGGTTCCGCAGCCGTCCAGCTCACGCTGGACACGCCTTTCTCCATGCTCAGGCGGCTCGCCATGAGTTCGAGCTTCGACTGGTACTTCGGATGCAGGCGCATCGTTGCCGTCACGCGCAGGCGCGGCGGATCGCCGGCCAGGTCCTCGCTCGTGAGGCTTTGAAATGAAAGCGGCGTGGAGTACAAAGAATTTGAAAGCAACGTGCGGATATGGACTTCGTCCTCTTCGCGGCAAACCACAGTAAGCACATAAGCGCGCACGAGATCCGCATTCGAAACGGGCGATGCGTTGATGATGCGGCTCACCTCGCGCAGCACGGTATTCGTGAGCAGCACGACGACGGTGCCGGCCACCGCCGGGCCGTAATGACCTGCGCCGCACAGCACCCCCACGGCCGCCGAACACCATAGCGTCGCCGCAGTATTGATGCCCTGAATCGAGCCCTTCTCGCGCATGATGACGCCACCGCCCAGAAAGCCCACGCCAGA
Organism: Paraburkholderia sp. J8-2; assembly: GCF_905220195.1. Lineage (NCBI taxonomy): Bacteria > Pseudomonadati > Pseudomonadota > Betaproteobacteria > Burkholderiales > Burkholderiaceae > Paraburkholderia > Paraburkholderia sp. J8-2. The sequence continues at coordinate 375,967 of NZ_CAJMZA010000007.1, read as the reverse complement.
AACCACATAGGCCGCAATTTGCGTGACGCCGGTCGAGCCATTGCCGGTCAGCACGCCGAGCGTGACGAACAAGCACGCGCCGCTTGCCACGAGCGTGATGGTGCGCAGACCGGCCGTGCGTTGGCGAATCTGGCGTTCGAGGCCGATGGCGACGCCGCAGGCGAACGCCGCGAGAAGGCGCAGGGCGAATTCGAGAGTCATCGTTTTGTCATGAAAACGCAGGGCGGCCGCACGCCTTGCGGCTCTCGCGCAAGCGTGGCGGGTACATCGGGGGCCCGTGGATCATACGCGGGACGGGGCTTTGCGCCAAGCTGTCCGCGCCGTCATGTTCGAGTCAGGATCTGGCCACGGCTCGTAGGCGAAACTAGTTTCATTCGTGTGGAGATGGGAAGGCAGGCCGAATGAACGGGAGTTTCTGATGGATACGCTGCGCAATATGCGGGTCTTCGTGCGAGTGGTGGAGTCCGGCAGCTTTACGCGCGCTGCGGCGAGCGAAACGATGACGACCGCGCAGGTCTCGCGCGCGGTCACCGACCTCGAATCGCGGCTGCGCACGCGGCTCCTTAACCGGACCACGCGGCGCATGTCGATGACCGAAGCGGGCGAGCGCTACTTTCAAAGCTGCAAGCGCATTCTCGCCGACATCGAGCAGGCCGAGGCCGAAGCCGCCGCGGCGCACGCGAACCCCGCGGGCAAGCTGCGCGTGTACGGCGGCACGAGTTTCGGGCAGCACTACGTGATGCCGCTCATCGCGCGTTATCAGCAGCATTTGCCGGAAGTCTCGGTCGATCTCACCATCGCGCAGCAAATGCCCGACATCATCGAGGAGGGCTTCGATGTGGCGGTCGTGGTGGCCGCCGAGCTCGAGGACTCCGCGCTGATCTCCCAGCATCTGGGCAGCACCGCCGCGATTCTCTGTGCTTCGCCGGCGTATTTGCGCATGCGCGGCGAGCCGCAATCGTTCGACGACCTCGAGGCGCATACCTGCCTGCATCTGACCGACGCGAGTCTGCCCGCCGGCCAATGGGTTTCCGAGGGGCCGCTCGGCGAGACCTTCCGGCATACGGGCGTGACGCCGTTCCAGGTGAACAACCCCGAAGCGCTCGCGCTTGCCATACGCGAAGGCATGGGCATCGGCCCGCTGCCGGTGCCGGTGGCGCTGCCTGGGCTTGCCGACGGCACCCTGGTGCGCGTGCTGCCCACGCACACGCTGCAAAAGCTCAATATTTACGCGCTGTACGCTTCGCGCCGCTATCTGGACGCGAAGATCCGCACCTTCGTCGAGTTTTTACGCGAGAAGGTGCCGCTCGTTCTTGCCGAACAGGAGGCCGCGCTCGCCACCTGTGACGAGCCGCCGCTTCGCGAGATGGAGGCGCACACGGGGCCGCGAGGTACGCGTGCGCGCAGCGGCCGTGGCCGCGCTCACAACACGCACGACCTGGAGCGCCTGCGCCTCGTGAATTGAAGCAGTGAACTGAAGCAGTTAAAGAACGGCTCGCGAAGCGCGCGGCTGTTACCGGGCGTTTCGCGGGCGGCTTTTCAGGCGCTTCGCGACGCTGCAGCGGCGATCTATCTGCGTTCCCGTACGCTTTCGCGCGCCTCGCGCGTTGCCTGTCAATTTCGCCATATTGGCGCCAGCAAACTGCCACCGCCATTGCCTATGATGCGGCACCCGCTGGATGAATGCGTCCTCGTCTCAACCCCTCGCCTGAGTTGTCCGAAACACTGACATGTGGATTGTCAATCTCGCGCTGAAGCGACCGTACACGTTTATCGTGATGGCCATCATGATCGTGCTGGCCACGCCGTTCGTGCTTATGTCGACGGCCACCGACGTGCTGCCGAACATCAACATCCCGGTCATCAGCATCATCTGGTCGTACACGGGCTTTTCCGCGAAGGACATGGCCGACCGCATCACTTCGGTCAACGAGCGCAGTCTCACGACCACGGTGAGCAACATCGAGCACATCGAGTCGCAATCGCTGCCGGGCATCGCCATCATCAAGCTGTTCCTGCAGCCGGGCGCGAGCCTGCAAACGGCGATCGCACAGGCCGTGGCGTCGGAGCAGGCGCAGGTGAAGCAGATGCCGCCCGGCGCCACGCCGCCGCTCGTCATCAGCTATTCGGCCTCAAGCATTCCGGTGATCCAGCTCGGCCTCTCCAGCAAGTCAATGAGCGAGCAGGCGCTGGCCGATATCGCGATGAACTTTCTGCGCCCGCAGCTCATTACGATTCCCGGCGCGCAGGTGCCTTACCCGTATGGCGGCAAGACGCGCGTGATCTCCGTGGATCTCGACACGCGCGCACTCATTTCGAAGGGCCTCACGCCCGCCGATATCGTCAACGCAGTCAACGCGCAGAACCTCATTTTGCCCACGGGTACGGCCAAGCTCGGGCAAACCGAATATCGTGTGGACACCAATGCGTCGCCCGATACGATCGCGGGCCTGAACCGCATTCCCGTGCAGACGGTGAACGGTGCGACTACCTATCTCGGCGACGTGGCGCACGTGCGCGACGGCTTCACGCCGCAGACCAACGTCGTGCGCCAGGACGGCCAGCGCGGCGTGCTGCTGTCGATCCTCAAGAGCGGCGACGCATCGACGCTGCAGGTGGTGGGCGTACTCAAGGACCTGTTGCCCAAGGCGCGCGACACGCTGCCCGCCGACCTTGTTGTCAAACCGCTCTTCGACCAGTCCGTATTCGTTTCCGCAGCCGTGCAGGGCGTGGTGCGCGAAGCGCTCATCGCTGCGGCGCTCACGGCGGCGATGATCCTGCTCTTTCTTGGCAACTGGCGCAGCACGCTCATCATCGCGGTGTCGATTCCGTTGTCGATTCTCTCCTCGATCATCGCGCTCTATGCGCTTGGCGAGACCATCAACATCATGACGCTCGGCGGCCTCGCGCTCGCGGTCGGCATTCTGGTTGACGACGCAACGGTCACGATCGAGAACATCGAACGGCACTTGCATCTGGGCGCGAAACTGCACGACGGCATTCTCGAAGGCGCGGGCGAAATCGCCGTGCCCGCGCTCGTTTCGACGTTGTGCATCTGTATCGTGTTCGTGCCGATGTTCTTCCTGACCGGCGTGGCGCGCTTCCTGTTCGTGCCGCTCGCGGAAGCCGTGGTGTTCGCGATGATCGCGTCATACATCCTCTCGCGCACGCTCGTACCGACGCTCGCCATGCTGCTGTTCGAGGGCCACGATCCCAGCGCGCATGCGCAGCGCGCGCAAGGCTCGTTCTTCTCGCGCATTCACTGGCGCTTCAATCATGCATTCGAGCGCGTGCGCGCCAATTACATCGCGCTGTTGAGCCTGCTGCTCTCGCGCCGCAAGCTTTTCGGCGGCAGCTTCCTCGCGTTTTGCCTGCTGTCGCTCGTCCTTGTGTTCTTCCTTGGACGCGACTTCTTTCCCTCGGTCGATGCCGGCAACATTCGCTTGCACATGCGCGCGCCAACGGGCTTTCGCATCGAGGAAACCGCGCGCCTCGCCGACCAGGTGGAGCAGGTGGTCCGCGACGTGGTGCCGCCCGATCAACTCGATACGATCGTCGATAACCTCGGGCTGCCCTATAGCGGCATCAATCTCTCATACAGCAATGCGGGGACGATGGGCACGCTCGACGGCGAAATCCAGATCGCGCTGAAGCCCGATCACGATCCCTCCAGCACGTATATCGACAAGTTGCGTGCGTTGCTGCCGCAACGGTTTCCGGGCGTCGAGTTCTTCTTTCAGCCCGCGGACATCATCACGCAGATTCTGAACTTCGGTCAGCCCGCCGCAATCGACGTGCAGGTGGTGGGTGCGAATCTGAATCAGGACATGGCGCTGGCGAGCACGCTGCTCAAGCAGGTGCGGCAATTGCCGGGCGCCGTGGATGCGCACATCGAGCAGCGCAACGACGAACCCGCGCTCACGCTTGCGATGGACCGCTCGCGCATGCAGCAGCTGAACCTGAGCCCGCAGAACGTTGCCCAGGACGTGCTGATCGCACTTTCGGGCAGCACGCAGACCTCGCCCGCGTTCTGGGTGAGTCCGCAAAACGGTGTGGAATATCCGCTGACGGTGCAAACGCCGCAGTATCGCGAAACCTCGATGAACGAACTGATGGGCACGCCCGTTTCCGCGCACAGCACGAACGCCAATGCGCCGCTGCAGCTGGTGAGCAATCTCGTGCAGCTCAGGCCGCATAACGGGCCCGCCATCGTCACGCACTACAACATCCGTCCCGTGATCGACCTGCTCGTGAGCGTGGAGGGCAGCGACCTCGGCTCCGTTGGCGCGAACATCAACGACATCATCCGGCATGTGCAGGCGCACGCGCCGCGCGGCACGACCATCACCATGCGCGGGCAGATCGGCACGATGCGTTCGTCATTCGTGGGACTCGGCGTGGGCATTGCGATGGCGGTGGTGCTCGTGTATCTGCTCATCGTCGTGAACTTCCAGTCCTGGGCCGATCCGCTCATCATCATCAGCGCGCTGCCCGCCGCGCTCGCGGGCATCGCCTGGATGCTGTTCATTACCGGCACGCACCTGAGCGTGCCCGCACTCACGGGTGCGATCATGACCGTGGGCGTGGCGACCGCGAACAGTATTCTCGTGGTGTCGTTCGCGCGCCAGCGTCTCACCGCGGGGGCTACGCCGCTCGCCGCCGCGCTCGAAGCGGGGGCCACCCGCATACGCCCGGTGCTGATGACGGCGTTCGCGATGATGATCGGCATGGTGCCGATGGCGCTCGGCCTCGGCGAGGGCGCGGAGCAGAACGCGCCGCTCGGACGCGCGGTGATCGGCGGGCTACTGTTCGCTACGGTCTCCACGCTATTGTTCGTACCCCTGATGTTTGCGACCGTGCATACGCGGCTCGCCCAGCGCACCGCCGCGAAGCGCGAGCGCGAGGCGCAGCGCCGTGGTGCACGCGGCGATACCCGTTAAGTCACAATTGGCCGAAGACATGAACGAACCCCACCACCATTCATCTCTCGACATCACCGTCGGCGGCGAGCAGGGCATGGACCTGCCGGCGCGCGGCCAGGCGGGCAAGCGCGCACGCTTTGCGGTGATCGTGGTCGCGCTGCTGCTCGCGGCAGGCGCCACGCGCACGATCGTCTCGAACCTCATGAATGCGCACCATCTCGCCGATGTCACGAAGCAGAACGCGAAGCAGTACGTGAGCGTCGTGCAACCCGTGGCGGCAGGCGCGGACGGCCGCATCGTGCTACCCGGCACACTGCGCGGCTATGTCGAAGCGCCGATCTACTCGCGCGCGAACGGCTACGTGCGGCGCTGGTACGCCGATATCGGCGCGCATGTGCAACAAGGCCAGTTGCTCGCGGAGATCGACACGCCCGAGATCGACCAGGAACTCTCGCAGGCGCAGGCGCAGCGCGATCAGGCCGCAGCGACGCTCGCGCTCGCGAAGACCTCGTTCGATCGCGCGCAGCAGTTGCGTCAGCGCGATGCGGTCTCGCAGCAGGAACTCGACGACCGCCAGGGCGCGTTCAACACCGGCCAGGCGAATCTCGCCGCCGCCGACGCGAACGTGCGCCGCCTCACGGAGATGAAGTCGTTCCAGCGCATCGTCGCGCCGATCACGGGCATCATCACGCAGCGCAACGTCGATATCGGCGACCTCGTGAATGCGGGCAATGGCGGTGCGGGGCATGCGCTCTTTTCGATTGCGCAGTCCGACCCGCTGCGTCTCTATCTCGACGTGCCGCAGACCTACGCGCACCAGGTGGCGGTCGGCCAGCACGTGAGCGTGACCGAGCAGGAGCTGCCGGGTGTGACGTTCGACGGCACCGTTACGCGTACGGCGCAGGCGATCAACGTCGCCACGCGCACGCTGGAGGCCGAAATCTCGCTGCCCAATCACGACGGCAAGCTGCTGCCCGGCGCCTATGTGCAGGCCGCCTTGCAGACCGATGCGAAGGGCGTGCTCACGGTGCCGGGCAACACGCTGCTGTTCCGCTCGGAAGGCCCGCGTCTTGCGGTTGTCGATGCGGATGGCAAGGTCAAGCTCAAGGCGGTGGAAATCGCGCAGGACCTCGGGCAGACGCTCGAAATCAGTGGCGGACTGGAGCCGACCGATCGCGTTGTGCTCAACCCGAGCGATTCGATTGCAGATGGCGACAGCGTCGTCGTGGTCGCGCCGAACAAGACCGAATCGGCGCGTGAGGCCGCCAGACGGAGCGCGACGTGACGATGTGGCCAAAAACGCGGCAAAACGCGCGGCAAACCGTGCTGCCACGTCCGCGCGCTTACTTCACGGCGCTCGGCGCGATCGGTCTCGCGGCCTGCACCGTGGGCCCCGACTACCACGCCCCGCAAACGCAGAGCCCGACGGCGTGGCGCGTCGATTCCGCCGATTCATACTGGCACGCGGCGCAGCCTTCGCATGCGCCGCTCGATCCGCAATGGTGGAAGGCCTTCGAAAACGCCGAGCTGGACGGTCTGGAAACCGCGGCGCTCGCCGAGAACCAGACGCTGCGCGTGGCCGCCGCGCACTACGCTCAGGCGCGCGCCACGCTCGCTTCGGTGTCGTCGCAGCAAAGCCCGCAGGTCGGCCTCGACGCGGGCCTCGCGCGCGAGCGCATTTCCGCGAACCGGCCGCTCACGAACTACGCCACGCCCAACACGTCGACCGTGCAGAACCAGGTCACCGTTGGCGCGACCGTGAGCTACGAGCTGGATCTGTTCGGGCGCATCCGGCGCATGGTCGAGTCGGCGCAGGCTTCGACGCAGCAGGCCGGCGACGATCTCGCCAACGCACGTCTCGTGCTCACCGCCGAACTCGCCACCGACTACTTCGCCATGCGGGAACTCGACAATGAGATCGACGTGGTGAACCGCTCGGCGCAACTGCAGCAAAAGGCGCTCGATTTCGTGACCGCGCAGCACGATCTCGGCGCGGTTTCGGGCCTCGAGCTGCTGCAGCAAAAAGCGCAGCTCGCCGCGACGCTGACCCAGGTGCATTTGCTCGAAAATCAGCGCCAGCAGGAGCAGAACGCCATTGCCGTGCTGGTCGGCCGGGCGGCGCCCGAGTTCGCGATTGCGCAGAAGGTCACGACGCTCCCGGTGCCGGCGCTTCCCACGGGCCTGCCGAGCGAGCTGCTGCAGCGGCGCCCCGACGTGGCTTCGGCCGAGCGTGCGATGGCCGCGGCCAATGCGCAGATCGGCGTCGCGCGCTCCGCGTATTTCCCGGACATCACGCTTTCGCCCACGTTCGGTTGGGAATCGACGCGCTTTGGTGGCCTGTTTTCCGTACCGAGCCTGATGTGGTCGGTGGGCGCGACGGCCAGCGAGGTGCTGTTCGACGGCGGCAAGCGCGCGGCGGGCGTGGATTTCGCGCAGGCCGGCTACGAGTCGGCGCAGGCGACTTATCGTCAGACCGTGCTCACCGCGTTCCAGGAGGTGCAAAATGCGGTAACGGGCCTTTCGGTGCTCGAGCGCGCATCGACCGATGGCCAGGCGGCCGTGGACGACGCACGCAAGTCCTTCGATCTCGCCAACGACCGCTATCAGGGCGGCCTCGTGGCGTTCATCGACGTGCTCAACGCGGAGCAGCAGTTGCTCACCAGCGAGCGCCAGGAGGTGCAGATTCAGGGCCAGCAGGTCGCCACCGTGGTGTTTCTCGCCAAGGCGCTGGGCGGCGGCTGGAGCGCCGGCGACCGCGAGATGGCATGCAGCGCGGGTACGTGCCGCGAAGTGCCGAAGGCCGAGGGTAGAGGCTAAGCGGTATGCAAGGACTGAAAGCGGGGCATATAAGCGGGCTTGAGCGAGCCCGGCACCAGGGTATATAACAGCGCGCAACGGCGGTCACGAGCCGCAGCGGCCGGAACCGCCAGGGCAGCGCGCGAAGAGGAGGGCGGGCATGAAAGTATTGGTTATCGAAGACGAGCGCAAGGTCGTGGACTATTTGCGCAGCGGACTCACGGAACAGGGCTGGGTCGTGGACGTCGCCATGGACGGCGAGGAAGGCGCGTGGATGGCCACGGAATACGACTTCGACGTGATCGTGCTCGACGTCATGCTGCCGAAGCTCGACGGCTTCGGCGTGCTGCGCGCCGTGCGCACGAAGAAGGACACGCCGGTCATCATGCTCACCGCGCGCGACCGCGTGGATGACCGCGTGCACGGCCTGCGCGACGGCGCCGACGACTATCTCACGAAGCCGTTCTCATTTCTCGAACTCGTCGAGCGGCTGCGCGCGCTCACGCGGCGCGCACGCACACAGGAATCCACGCTGATTTCGGTGGGCGATCTGCAGGTGGACCTCATCAGCCGCCGCGCGACGCGCGACGGCGTGCGTCTCGATCTCACAGCGAAGGAATTCCAGTTGCTTTCGGTGCTCGCGCGGCGGCGCGGCGAAATTCTTTCCAAGACGCTGATCACCGAGCTGGTGTGGGACGTGAATTTCGAAAGCAACGCGAATGTGGTGGAAACGGCGATCAAGCGGCTGCGCGCCAAGCTCGACGGCCCGCATGCTGCGAAGCTGCTGCACACCATACGCGGCATGGGCTACGTGCTCGAAGTGCGCGAGGAAGGAGGCCAGACGTCATGAAACGCTCGATCTCGCTGCGGCTTTCGGCGATGTTCGCAGCGGTGTCGCTCATCGTGTTCACGCTCACGGGCGCGGGTCTCTTCTTCCTGATGCAGCGCCAGCTCTTCAACGAGTTGCGCGAAACGCTCGATACGCGCGCGCGCATTGCGAGCCTGATCGTCTCGCACGCACCGGACGTGCAGAAGTGGGCCTTCGTGCAGGAAAAGCTGCGCGACCTCTCGCCTGCGGACAGCCGCATGCACTACTACGTCGAAGGCCCCGATCCGCGCTTTCGTTTCGGCACGCCCATCGTCGGCAAGGTCACGGGTAACGTCGGACCGAACCATGTGCTCGTGCGTCCGCCCGATTGCAGCTACGACATCATCACGACGACCTTTATCGTGCCCGCGAGCGGCGACCGGCCCCAGGTGAAACTCGTGGTCGGCAGCGACTGCGTGCGCACCGAAGGCATGCTGCGGCGCTTTGGCATTGCGCTCGGCGTGCTGATCGCGCTCTCCACCATCGCGGTCGCGTTGCTGAGCCGCGCGGTCACGCGCTTCGGGCTTGCGCCGCTCACGCGCCTCTCGCGCGAGGCCGCGCAACTGAGCCCGTCGAACCGGCGCCAACGGCTGCATTCTGACGAGCTGCCCGAGGAATTGCACGAACTCGCCACGTCGTTCAATGGTGCGCTGGAGCGTCTCGACAAGGCCTACGAGCGCCTCGAATCGTTCAACGCCGACGTGGCGCACGAGTTGCGCACGCCGGTGAGCATCCTGATCGGGCAGACCCAGGTCGCGCTCACGCGCGACCGTTCGGTCGAGCAGCTGCAACAGACGCTGCAATCGAATCTTGAGGAATTCGAACGATTGCGCGTGATCGTGAACGACATGTTGTTCCTCTCGCGCAGCGACCGCGGCGAACGCGCGACGGACCTGGCAGAAGTGTCGTTGCGCTCGGAGATCGAACGCATGCTCGATTTTCTGGAAATGCCGCTCGAAGAGGCGCAACTGCGCGTGGAAGTGCAGGGCGACGCGCGCGCATGGGTGAATACGTCGCTGATTGGCCGCGCTGTGAGTAATCTGTTCGTCAACGCGATCCAGCATTCGCAGCCCGGCACGACGCTGCGCGTTACGGTCGCGCCGCAGAGCGGTCATGTCGAGATCGCCGTTTCGAATCCCGGCGAGCCGCTCGACCCCGTGACGCGCGAGCATATTTTCGACCGCTTCTACCGCATTCAGGAAGCGCGCTCGAACAGCCACGAAAATCACGGGCTCGGGCTTTCGATCGTCAAGGCCGTGGCGGAAATGCACGGCGGCACGGTGTTCGTGCGCAGTGCGGACGGCGTCAACACGTTCGGGTTTTCGGTGGCCGTGGACGGCGTCGAAGCGCCCGAAGCACCCGTTGCCGGTCTCTCGCGCCAGGGCCGCGCCGGTGTGCCGCTGCACGTCTCGCCCTGACGTTGCTCTGAAGCTGTCCTCTAGCGGCGCTTACACGGGCTCGTCTTCCACGGGCGCGCTCTCGTTTTCGATGTTGTGCTGGTCTTTGCGCAGCAAGTCCCAGCAACTGATGAAGAGCGCGGCAATGAGCGGCCCGATCACGAAGCCGTTGATGCCGATGAGCGAGATGCCGCCGAGCGTCGAGATCAGCACGACCCAGTCGGGCAGGCGCGTGTCCTTGCCTACGAGCACGGGCCGCAGCACGTTGTCCACGGTGCCGATCACGACGGAACCGAAGACGATGAGCCCGACGCCCTTCGCTACCGCCCCCGTGGAGAGGAAGTAGATCGCAATGGGCCCCCACACGAGCGCTGCGCCCACGGCGGGTAACAGCGAGAGCAGCATCATCACGAAGCCCCACAGCAGCGCGCCCTGAATGCCGAGCACCCACAGCGCGATGCCGCCCAGACCGCCTTGCACGACCGCCACCGCCACGTTGCCCTTGACCGTGGCGCGGATCACCGTCGTGAACTTGCGCATGAGATGCAGCTTGTGCTGCTCGTCGAGCGGAATGGCGTCGCGCACGAGCCGCGAAATTTCGCGGCCGTCGCGCACGAGGAAGAAGAACAGATAGAGCATCACGCCGAAGCTCACCAGAAACTGCAGCGTGTTCTGCCCGAAGGAAAGCGCGCGCGTGGCGACGAACTGGCTGATCTGCGCGGCGCCCGCCGAAAGGCGCTGCTGCAGCCCCGGCAGATCCATGAGGTCGTAGCGCGCGAGCAGGTTCTGAATCGACTCGGGCAGGGCATGAACGATCTGCGTGAAGTACGCGCCGACGTCGAGACTGCCGCCGCGCACCTGCTGATACGCCGAGGCGACCTGCTGCACCAGCGTGGCCGTCACGAGCGTGAGCGGAAAGATCACGATGACGAGACAGATCGCGAGCGTGATGAGCGCGGCGAGATTGCGCCGCCGCCCGAGGCGCGCGACGAGCCGGCGCTGCACCGGCTGGAAGATCAGCGCGAGTATGGCGCCCCAAAGCACCGTGCTGAAGAACGGCGCAAGAATGAAGCACAGCGCAATCGACACTGCGAACAGCAGCAAATAGAACGATGTCTGGTGAAGGTGCTTGTTGCCTTCCATGTGCGATGAATTCCGGTTAGAGCGTTCTGGCGGACGAACGGCGGCATCGCCGGATGATACCGGCAAGACCATGCAGGCCGTGGGGCGCAGCGTGCCCGGCGGCTTTTACCTGGCGCCCACGAGCCGTACCTGCGTGATTTCCGAAGGCGCGCCAAGGCGCTTGGGCGGCCCCCAGTAGCCCGTGCCGCGGCTCGTGTAGACCCATAGGCTGCCGAGCTTTTCGAGGCCCGCTGTGAACGGCTGCTGCAGCCGCACGAGGAAATTCCACGGGAAGATCTGGCCGCCGTGCGTGTGGCCGGAGAGTTGCAGCGTGAAGCCCGCGTCGGCGGCGGCGTGGGCCGTGCGCGGCTGGTGCGCGAGCAGCACGCGCGTGTTGACGTCGGCGGGCGCGTCGCGCAGCGCCGCCGCCGGATCGCTGCGGTGCGCGGGATCGAACTGGCCGCCCGTGAAGTCGGTCACGCCGGCCAGCACGAGCCGCGCGCCGCCATGCTCGATCACCACGTGCTGATTCATCAGCACCGTGAGGCCGATGCGGCGGAACTCGGCAATCCACGCGTCCGCGCCCGAGTAGTACTCGTGGTTGCCGGTCACGAGATACACGCCGTGATGCGCATGGAGCTGGCCGAGCGGCGCGGTGTGCCTGGCGAGATGCGCCACGCTGCCGTCTACCACGTCGCCCGTAATGGCGACCACGTCGGCGTCGAGCTGGTTCACGGCGCGCACGATCGCGTCGACATAGCCGTGCTTGATCGTCGGCCCGACGTGGATATCGCTCAACTGCACGATGGTGAAGCCGTCGAGCGCGGCGGGCAGGCCGCGAATCGGCACCTCGACGCTGCGCACGCGCGCGCGCCGCCGCGCATTGAAGAAGCCGAACCCGGTAGTGAGGAACGCAAGCGCGATGACCGCGGCGGCGCTCACGATGCGCCAGCCGGCGAGATCGATGGCGTGGGGCCACAGGGCTTCCACGGTCATGGCCGAGGCGAGCACGATGTCGCGCGCGATCGTCAGCATGAGCAGCGACGAGAAGAAGCCCATGGCGAGCATGCCGATCCAGGCGAGGCGGTCGCCGAGCGGCTGGCGCTTGAAGCGCCGCGCGAGCAAGCCAGGCGGGATGAACAGCACCGACAGGACGAGCCACAGCACGGCGAGCCATTTGCCGGCGGCGGGCACGGGCAGGTCGGGAATCAGGCGAAAGCCGACATAAGCGTGCAGCAGCACGCCAATGGCGATGAAGCGAACCAGAAACGAGAGTCGGGGCATGGCGGCGCGAACGGATGGGAGCGGACCGGCGTGAAGCCAGACCATCGAGGCCCGGCCAGCGTGGCCCGTTCGAAAACCCGGCGAACGGAGCAGCGCAGGTAGCTGCGTTGCATTCTACCGGCGCAGCAGACTTCGTGCCGCCAGGCGGCGGCGGTGAGTGGCTGCGCATGCCGCGATGCGTCATGAACCGGCCCGTCAACATCGCATCGATATCGCTTCAACATACATGCATGCGTGTATGCATCGGCGTTGGCGCTTGGTCTCTTACGCGTGTGGCAGTGCGGCATTTCCCTGGATTGCCAGGGCGATCGCAGTCGTCGCACTATGTTCTCGTGGGGCCGGGCACACTCTATTAAACGTCCATTGAATCGGCCTCTGCGATGGACTATGCTCGAAATGAGGCCCGCGCTGTTTCGGGCGCTCTGGGGGAGACGGATCATGAAAGGCATCCGGCCAGTCACACATGGGCTGCACGAAGGGTTGCATGGTCGTCACGTCGGGCACGAGGGCAGCCATGTCATGCTGCCGATGGTTGGGCTCTCGATCATGGCCATCGCGCTGTATATCGCGGTCAAGCACATCGATATCATCGATATTGGCCGAAGCGCGTTGTTCGACGTCGTGATGGTGTTCGTCGCGCTCGGTATTGCGGGCATGTTCGGCGTGCTGGGGGCCTGGCTGCGATCTCGCACCACCGATGAGCCGGCAGAAGGCTTCTGCTTCGTCGGCGCGCTCATTGGCGCGGTGGTTTTCTACGTCGCGTTGCTCACCTGATTCGCTATCCTGCGGGAAGCGAGGGCGCACGGCGGCGGGGGCCGCGCCATGCGAAACTGCACGTTTCCCGCTCGATTCAAGCATTCTCGATGTTCGATCTTTTCGACGATACGCCGGCCCCCGACGTGGCGTGGCATCCGTCATGGCTCGCGCCTCGCGCGGCCGCCGAGGCGCTCGCGCGCATCATTGCCGAGGCCGACTGGCGTCAGGAACGCATTCGCACGCCCGGCGGCTGGGTGGACCAGCCACGCCTCACCGCCTGGCAGGGCGACGAGGGTGCGGTATACATCTATTCAGGCATCCGAAATATTCCCCAGCCGTGGACGCGCCAGGTCGCCGAACTGCGCGACGCCATTTCTGCGCTTTGCGGCGTGCGCTTTAACAGCGTGCTGCTCAACCGCTACCGCATGGGCACCGACAGCATGGGCTGGCACGCGGACCACGAACCCGAACTCGGCCCCGAACCGGTGATCGCTTCGCTGAGCCTCGGCGCGACACGGCGCTTCGACTTGCGTCACAACGCGACGGGCGTGGTGCGCTCTTTCCAGCTGACGAGCGGCAGTCTGCTCGTGATGCAGGGCAAGACACAGGCGCAGTGGCGGCATCGCGTGCCGAAAGAGCCTGCCGTGACTGGCGAGCGCGTCAACCTCACGTTTCGCGTGGTAACGCCCGGTTTGCGGAAGTAGGCTGCGAGATCGTGTTGGATGGGTGATCAATTGCCGATTTTCGACGCGGCGAGGACTGTTCGGCGCGCGGCTTCGCGTTAAAAAGAAAATAAGAATTTATGCGCATAAACGCCGTGGTCGGCGTTGGCATGGCTTTCAGGCGTCGTCGCCTAGCCGCCGCCGCACGATCGCGACGAGCCGCTCCAACGGCAAACCTGAGCCTGCGAGCGCCGCCACTTCGGGATACTGCTCACGGGCGATGTCTGTGAGCACCTGGCCGGGGGGCGCCTCTACCAGCACGCTGGCGCCCGACTCGATCATGACCGTGAGCGCGTCGTACCAGCGCACCGTGTAGCGCATGTTGGTGGCGAGATCGGCGCGGATCGCGTCGGCGCTGTAGAGCGGCCGGCCGCCGCGATTGTCCACGTAGACGCCACGCGGCGCGCGAAACGGGATGTCTCGCGCCCACTCGACGAGCGTCTCTGCAGCATCGGCCAATAGTTCGCAATGCGAAGGAACGGCTACTGCCAGCCGTTGCGCCTTGCGCGCGCCGGCGGCGAGCGCGCGGGCCGCGAAGGTTTCGAGGGCGGCATCGGCGCCCGCCACGACGATCTGGCGCGGCGCGTTGACGTTCGCCACGTACACCTGCTCGCCGCCCTCACGCGCATACGCGCCCGCGAGCGTTTCCACCTGAGTCTCGCTCAATCCGGCAATGGCCGTGAGGCCATAGCCCGAGGGCCACGCGCTTTCCATCAGCTCGGCGCGTTTGCGCACCATATGCAGCGCGTCGCCGAACGCCAGGGCCTCGCAGCTTACGGCGGCCGCATACGCGCCCACGGAGAGCCCGGCGCTGAACTGCGGCGCGAGGCCTTCTTGCGCGAGCGCGCGTGCGACGGCGACGCCCGCGACCGTGAGGCCGATCTGAACGGCGACCGTGGAGCGCAAGGCGTCGTCGCTATCGAGCGTGAGGACGTCGAAGCCAAGTGCGGCCGACGCCTCGTCGAGCGTGGCCCGTACCGCGTCGTGCTGCGGCAGTTTGTGGAGGAAGCCTGTGCTTTGCGCGCCCTGGCCGGGAAAGAGCAGGGCGAGCGTCATGGCGTGTGCCAAGGGTCGGCGACGAGTTGCGCGCCGCTCGAAGCGCGCGCCAGCACGCGTGGCTTGTGCGCCGCGAGTTCGGCGAGCGCGACGCCGCCCGCGGGCGTTTCGAGTTGCGCGTCGATGCGCGTGCCGGAGCGGCTGGCGGCTTGTGCGAGGGCTTGCGCGAGCGAGTCGATCGCCGCACGCGAGATGCGTTGTGGTAGGCGAATCAGGATGTCGAGATCGCTCGATGCAGTGAGGGTGGGCACGCCCGTGGCGAGCTCGAAACCGGCGCTGCCCGTGGGGCCCCAAACATGATTGCGCAACGGCGAGGCGGAGGTGCGCAGGGTTGCTAGCGCGATGAACGCAGGCAGCGCGCGCCGTGCGCGCAGGGGATCAACGCCGAGAAGATGCTCTGGGCTCGAATATGATTCGATATCCTCAATATTGACCCACGTGCCGAAGCGCTCCGAACGTACGCCGCCGCGCACACCCACGGCCACGAAGCCCTCCGCCGCGCACGTGCGTCGCACGACGACCCAGGGTGCGCGAGCGAGCGCGCCGCGCACCCAATCCGGTTCATTGTCGCCGTGCGCGAGACGCGTGACGCACAGCAGGTCGTGCGGGCGCCAGCGCGCGTCGTCCCCACGTGGCGCATCAGCAGCGAACGGCGGGGCGGCGCACACGCGCATCAGCTAGCGTCCCACTGTTGCGCGAGGCGCTTGCGCACCTCGATCGACGCCGCGCGCGTCCGCTGCGCCGACTCACCCTGCAACCGATGCGCGAGACCGCTCTTGTCGCCGCGCGCTTCGCGCACCTTCTGCGCAAGCACATCGCGCACGCGAGCGATCTGCGCGTCGCTGGGCGCGTCTGCGTCGACGCCCTCGATCAGTTCGTCGAGCAGACCGAGCTTCGCAAACGACTCCATCGAATACGACATCGGCACGATCTTTTCGCCGAGTGCGTCGAGGTCCTCCACGCTGCGCCGCGTCACGCGCGCCGCGGCTTCCTTGCCCATGGCGTGCACCATCGTGCCGGGCGCGTCGAGCGCGACGATGCGATTGGCCTGGTAGCCATGGGCGAGGAACGCACCCGACATCGCGGGCCCGACGATCAGTGCCACCACGGGATGCCCGGCGAGCCGCGCGCTTGCATAGGCGTCCACGGCGGAGGCGCAGGCCAGGTGAATGCCGAGCATCTCCTCGCGATAGCCGTAGGCCTGACTCTTCACATCGACGATGGCGATGATGGGGCGGCGCTTGCCGCTTGCGGCGTCTTCGGCAATCGCTTCGCGCACGGCCTTCGCGAGAAGCCAGCCTTGTTCGAGGCCCACCACGTTGTCGCGTGCGCGCGGGAAACGGTTCGCAGGATCGGGCACAACGGTGATGAAGCGTGCGGCCTCGTCGTCGAGCGGCGCATCGGCATATTGCACGCATGCGCCTTGTGTGTCCGTACCCGCGAGGGCGCGCAGCCAGCGTGCGCCGCGGCTCGTCGTCGTATCGTTCATGCGTTTTCTCCGCTCAGGTTCAGGGGCGAAGCGGTAAACACCGCACGCATCGTTTCGGGGGTGACGCTGGCGGGATCGATCTGCGCGAGCTTCGTGAGCGTGCCGTCGACATTCGCCGATCGCGGCGTGTGTGGCGCTCCTTGTACAAACGCCGCGCGCACAGCGGCGCGCACATCGTCCACGGCATCGTCGACGAGCGCATCGGCGAAACCCGTCTCCGCACGTTGCTCTCCGCCGATCAATTGCCACACCTGGCGGCGGTCGCTCGAATCGAGTTCCTCGATGCTGGCTTCCTGCTCGATCACCTCCGGACCATTCATGCCAAGGCGGCCTTGCTTCGTCATGACGAGCGTCGAACATAGCGCAGCCGCGAGCGACATGCCGCCAAAACAGCCCACCATGCCCGCGATCACGCCAACCACGGGAACGTGCTTGCGCAATGCAACGATGGCCGACTGGATCTCCGCAATCACCGCGAGGCCGAGATTCGCTTCCTGCAGGCGCACGCCGCCGGTTTCGAACAGGATGACGGGCCGCACGATCTTGCCGCGCTCGCAGTCGGCGAGCGCCAGTTCGAGCGCTGCAGCGATCTTGCTGCCCGACACTTCGCCGATACTGCCGCCCTGGAAGGCCGACTCGATCGCGGCCACCACTGCCGGCTGGCCGTCGATCGTGCCGCGCGCGATCACCGCGCCGTCGTCGGCCTGGCAGACGATGCCCTGCAACGGCAGCCACGGCGATTCGATACGGTCGAACGGCCCGAGCAGTTCGCGAAACGTGCCCGCGTCCAGCACAGCGCTCGCGCGTTCGCGCGCGCTCAATTCAATGAAGCTCTCGCGCAGCAGCGCACCGGGCGTCAGTTGATTAGCGCTGCTCATGACTGCGCTCCCTGTGCCGCCTCTACGGCTTCTGCGAGCCGCAGCGCCACCACGCCGGGCGTGGCGCCGAAGTCGTTGATCTCGATGAGCGCCGCGCCGTCATAGCGCGTGAAGAAGCGGTCGAGCACGCTCTTCCAGATGTGGCTGTAGCCGTCCACGCTCGTATGCACGACCACGCGCGCCTGCATGTCGCTTGCGGGCTGCAGCAGCACCTCGAGATCGCCCGAGCCCACCACGCCCACGTGAGCGCGCGTCGTCACGGCGCGTTGCGCCGGATAGTCGAATGTCAGTTGTTCCATGAAACCGTCCTTCCGCCCATGCGGTGCTGAACCAGTTTGTCGATGAAAAGCGTCGCGGCGAGCAGATCGGCCGCACCACCCGGCGATGCGTTGAGTGCGAGCAG
Organism: Paraburkholderia sp. J8-2; assembly: GCF_905220195.1. Lineage (NCBI taxonomy): Bacteria > Pseudomonadati > Pseudomonadota > Betaproteobacteria > Burkholderiales > Burkholderiaceae > Paraburkholderia > Paraburkholderia sp. J8-2. The sequence goes on along the minus strand of NZ_CAJMZA010000007.1, from coordinate 358,274 downwards.
CGCGCGTTCTAGCGCGTCGAACGCGGCACGGCCGGCTTGCGTGGCGACGCCACCCGCATCGCGCACGCGCTGCGCGCCCGCTTGCGCGGCCTCGCGCCCGGCGAGTCCCGCGCGGTGCAGCACGCAGGTGTCGTCGAGCGAGGCCATGATCGCGAGCAAGGCGTCCACGCGCGCGTGGGCTTCGTCGTGGCCTTGCGCGCGAGCGGCCTGCAGCGCGGGCAGGCCCACGCGCGCGACGTGCGGAAAGCCTTCTTGCGCTTCGCTGCGTGCACCGCCCACGTTGTAGCGCTGGCGCACGCGTTCCCCGTTGCTTTGCACGGGTTGTGCGAGCAGGTCGTCGTAGCGCGAGATCTGCGCAGCTGTCTCGCAGATATGTGCGGCATGCGCCCACGCGCTGTCGCTGCCTTGCGGTGTATGCACGATCGCCGCGCCGGCCACGAGCAGCCCGACGATCCAGATCGCGCCGCGATGTGCATTGCTGCCTTGCGTCGCGCGCATCATCGCAGCTTCGCCGGCGCGGCCGATGCGCGCGAGATCGGTGCGCAACGTCACGCCCGGCGTGGCCCCGCGCGAAGCGCGCGCGAGCGCTTCGAACGTGGGTTCGAGCGCGTGCGCCGAGCGCAGCATCGTCGCGAGATCGAGATCGTTGTGCGCGCCACTGCCGCGTGCGTCCACGAGCGCGGGCTTCGGCGTGAGGCGCGCCTCTTCGATCAGCGCGTCGCGGGCCAGGCGTGCGAGCAGCGCTTCGGAGCAGGGCGCTTGCGAAGCGTCAGCGTAGGCAACGCGCCGCGCAAGGCCCGCCGAGCCCTCGGCAAGCACGGTAGAAGGAAGCGTGCGCATCGCCGCTTACCAGCTGCGGAAACGCGCAGGTGGCGTGTAGAGTCCGCCCGACCACGTGACCAGATCGTCGATGCTGCGCGCCGCGAGCAGCGAGCGCTTGGCCTCGCCGCGCAGAATGCCGAGGTCCTCGGGAAACTGCACGATGCCGCGGCGGCGCAGTTCGTCGGTTTTCTGCTGCTGCGCGCGCAGGCCGATGGGCGTCACGCCCGCCACGGCCGCGAGCGCGGCGCGGCGCTCGTCGATGCCCTCTGCGCGATGCAGGTGCGCAATGCCCTCTTCGGTCACGACGTGGCTGACATCGTCGCCGTAGATCATGACGGGCGCGACGGGCATGCCGCTCTTCTGGCCCACGGCGATGGCGTCGAGTTCATCCACGAAAGTCGGCTCGCCGCCTTTCTTCCACGTTTCCGCCAGTTGCACGACGAGCTTTTGGCCACGCGAAACGGGACCGTTGTCCTTGAGCAGCTTGAGCCACGCTTCGCTCGCATGGCGCCGCCCGCGCGGATCGTGGCCCATGTTCGGCGCGCCGCCAAAGCCCGCAAGCCGCCCGCGCGTGACGGTGGAGGAATTCGCGTCCGCGTCGATCTGCAGCGTCGAGCCGATGAAGAGATCCACGGCGTATTGCCCCGCGAGCTGGCACAACACGCGGTTCGAGCGCAGGCTGCCGTCGCTGCCGGTGAAGAACACATCGGGGCGCGCGGCGATATACGCTTCCATGCCCACTTCGCTGCCGAAGCAATGCACGCTTTCCACCCAGCCCGACTCGATGGCGGGAATCAGCGTGGGGTGCGGATTGAGGGTCCAGTTGCGGCAGATCTTGCCCTTGAGACCCAGCGACTCGCCATACGTGGGCAGCAGCAATTCGATCGCGGCGGTGTCGAAGCCAATGCCGTGATTGAGCGCAGTGATGCCATAGGGCGCGTAAATGCCCTTGATGACCATCATCGCGGTGAGCACCTGCAAGTCGCCAATGTGACGCGGGTCGCGCGTAAAGAGTGGCTCGACCGCGAACGGGCGGTCGGCCTGCACGACCACGTCGACCCACGAGCCGGGAATGTCCACGCGCGGCAGTTCATCGACGATTTCGTTCACCTGAACGATCACGATGCCCTGGCTGAATGCGGCAGCCTCGGCGATAGTGGGCGTGTCTTCGGTATTCGGGCCGGTATAGAGATTGCCATGACGGTCGGCCTTTTCGGCGCACAGCAGCGCGACCTGGGGAATCAGGTCCACGAACATGCGCGCATACAGCTCCACATAGGTATGGATCGCGCCCACTTCGAGCTGGCCGTCTTCGAGCAACTGCGCGACGCGCAGGCTCTGCGGCCCCGCGAACGCGAAGTCCACCCGGTGCGCAATGCCGCGTTCGAACAGCGTGAGATGCTCGGGACGGCTGATGCTCGAAATCAGCAGATGAACGTTGTTGACCTTGGCCGGATCGGCCTTTGCTAGCGAGCGCGAGAGGAAGTCGGCCTGCTTCTGGTTGTCGCCTTCCAGCGCGACGCGGTCACCTGGACGGATCAGCAGTTCGAGCGCATCGGTCATGCGGGAGGCGGGCAGGACGCCGTCTTCGAGCCAGCCGGAAATGGCGGCGAGGCGGCGGGCCTTTTCGTCCCGGCGCGTAGTCCACGAGCGTGGCGCGAGGTCAGGCGAGGTTGGCGTATCAGCTTGAGGCTTCATCGGCAGTTCGGCTCCGTGAGCGGGAAGAGGCGGCGCGCGGCTTGGCGGCGGCAGTGTGTGCCGAAGGCGGCACTGAAGTTGCCACCGAGGTTGCCACTGCAGGAAGCGCGGCGCGCTCGGTCAGGAAACGGTAGATGAGTTCGCCCGTGCCGAGCAGGTGCTCGGCCACGAGCTTTTGCGCGGTGGGCACGTCGCCGCGCTTCACGGCGGCAAGAATTTCGGTGTGCTCACTATCGGATTCACCCTTGTATTCGGGAAAGCCGAATTTCAGGCGCAGATAGCGTTCTCCGCGGCGATGCAGCGCGGTGAGCATCTCCATCAACTGGGGGCGGCCGGCAGGCGCGTAGAGGCTCATGTGAAACGCCTCGTTGCGCGCGACGTAGAGCGACGGATCGCGTTCGCGTTTCGCGGCGGCGGCCAGCGCCGTCACTTCGCGCAGCGTCGCGCTCGTGTGATTCGGAATGGCGAGGCCGAGCGCGAGGCTTTCGAGTGCGGAGCGGATCTCGTAGATCTCGCGCGCTTCGTCGGCGGAAAGCGAGGCCACGCTCGCGCCCTTGTTCACCTCGATCTTCGCCCAGCCTTCGCTCGCGAGCTGGCGCAGCGCCTCGCGCACGGGGATTGCGCTGACCGAAAAATGCCGCGCGATCGCGTCCTGACGCAGCGGCGCGTCGGGCGCGAGCTTGCCCTCGACGATCGCGCTGCGCAAGGCGTCGGCGATCATGCGCGAGGTGCTGGTGCGGGGCGCGGCTGCGCCTTCCAGGGGAAAACCATTCGTTGCGTCGCTCATGAGATCACATATTATATATAAAACGACCAAGGCGAAAGCCTCGAAAACCCGCAACACGGAAACACCAGATTCACTATAGACGGGTAAGAAGAACGGGGGCTTACAGGGAGTTCCTGAACACGGCCGGCACTGTCGCGGCCTGCATTTCCGCGTTTCGCGGCGCGCGTGCGCATCCTGCTGCGCGTGCTGGCGAGGCATCAAAGGAGAGAGGAGCATCATGAATTCGATTACCGGGTCCGCGGGGCGAACTCGCACCAAGACACCGCTCAACCGGTCGCAGATCGCCGGTTTCTGGGGCGCCTGGGCAGGCTGGACGCTCGACGGGATGGACTCGTTCATCTACGCCCTCGTGCTCACGCCCGCGCTTACGGAGCTGTTGCCGCGCTCGGGCTATGAGGCGAGTGCGGCGAACATCGGGCTTGCCGGCTCGATCCTGTTCGCGCTCTTCCTCGTGGGCTGGGGCCTGTCGTTCATCTGGGGGCCGCTCGCCGACCGCTTCGGCCGCACGCGCGTGCTGGCCGGCACCATCTTCATGTTTGCGATCTTCACGGGACTTGCGGCCACCGCGCAGAGCGTATGGTCGCTCGGCTTTTATCGCTTTCTGGCGGGCGTGGGCATAGGTGGGGAGTGGGCGCTCGCGGGCACTTACGTGGCCGAATCGTGGCCCGAAGACCGCCGCAAGATGGGCGCGGGCTATCTGCAGACCGGCTATTACGCTGGCTTCTTCATTGCGGCCGCGCTCAATTACACGGTCGGCGTGCATTTCGGCTGGCGTGCCATGTTCCTCACGGGCGCGGTGCCGGTGGTGGTGGCGATTCTCGTGCTCACGCGCGTGGAGGAACCGGCGAAGTGGCAGAAGTCGGAGGCGAGCCACGTTCATCGGGGCCGTCCGCTGCGCGAAATCTTCGGCGACCTCTATCGTCAGCGCACCGTGGTGGCGTGCGCGTTGCTGACCATCGCGATCATCGGCTTGTGGGCAGGCGCGGTCTATGAACCGTCCGCCGTGATCCAGCTTGCCACGAAGGCGGGTGCGAACAAGGCCGAGGCGATCCGCACGGCTTCGATCGCCACGGGCATCCTGTCGATCGGCACGATCCTGGGTTGCCTCGCGTTGCCGCCCATGGCCGAGCGAATCGGCCGCCGATGGACGCTCGCCGTCTATTTCGCGGGCATGGCTGTGACGATCGCGGCAAGCTTCGGCTGGGCGTTCTACCTGGAGAACGGGCTCGTGCCGTTCATCGCGCTGCTCTTCGTACTGGGCTTCTTTGGCGGCAACTTCGCGCTCTTCAGCCTCTGGCTGCCCGAACAGTTCGAAACGCGCGTGCGCGCCACGGCGTTCGCGTTCTGCACGTCGTTTGGCCGCTTCGTGGGTGCGGGCGTGAACTTCCTGCTTGGCGCCGCAGTGCTGCGCATGCACACGCTTGGCGTGCCGGTTGCGCTCACGGCGCTGGCCTTCGTGCTCGGACTCCTGATCATTCCGTTTGCGCCGGAAACGAAGGGTCAAACGCTGCCTTCGTAACCTCAGTGCGGCGCGTTGATCAGCGCCGCGCCTTCACGAGCCTCGGCGGCAACAGGCGCCAGCCGAGATTGACGCCGAGGCTCGCCGCCACGATCAGAACCATACCCGCAAGCTGCGGCACGCTCAGCGCGCGGCCGTAGACGATCGCATCGACGGCGATCGCGGTGAGCGGATACACGAACAACAGCACGGCGATCACGGGCGTGGTCAGCATCGGCAGCGCGCCGTAGATCAGCACGTACGAAAGCCCCGTGTGCAGCACGCCCATGCCCACGAGCCAGCCCCATTGCGTGGCCGAGATATGCGCGAGTTCGAGCGGAGCAAAAAACGGCGCGATGAGCGGCAGGCACACCGAACCCACCACGCATTGCGTGAGCGTCAGCAGATGCGGGCGAAAGTTGCGCAGGCTCTTGGCGATGAGCGTGACGCTCGCATAGAGCACCGAGCCGCCCAGCGACTCGCCAATGCCGATCATGTAGCTCGTGCGGTCCGCCACATGGGTTTCCGCAAGCACGCCGGAAGCGAGCACGAGCCCCACGAATGCAATGCCGATCCAGCCCAGCCGGTCGGCGCCGAGCCGCTCGTGAAAGAGCGCCGCACCCATCAGCACGACCCAGAACGGCTGCACATGGAACACGACCGTCGAAACGGCGATGCTCGTGCGATGGATCGCGTCGAAGAAGGCCACCCACTGCGTGACCATCAGCACGCCAGAGATCACCGCGAGCGCGAGCGTGCGGCGCGTGAACTGCCGCGGCGAGAGCCAGCCCTTGTAGGCGCAGTACGCGGCGAGCGCGAGCATGCCGAAAAAGCAGCGGAAGAACACGAGCGTGAGCGCGCCGAGGCGTGCCTCTTCGACGAACACGCCGATCGTGCCCATCAGGAGGCCGCCGCCCGCGAGCATGAGGACGCCTTGCTGGCGGTTGCCGTGATGTTCGGATTGCATGGCCGGAGCGGGGGAATCGAAAGCGGGTTGGGGACATGTCAGTATTCGCCAGTTGCGGGGCGCGGGCAAACGAATTAAATTGAAGAATTCCATCAACGCAGCTTATGAATGGTCACCGCAGGCCATTCTTTGCCTGACGCGCCCCGCGTATGAACCCCGAATTCGACATCGATTTGTTGCGCACCTTCGCCGCCGTGGCGGACGCGGGCAGCTTCACGAAGGGCGCCGTAGCCGTGCATCGCTCGCAGGCGGCCGTGAGCATGCAGATCAAGCGGCTCGAGCAGATGCTCGGCACCACGCTGTTCACGCGCGACACGCGCAATCTCGCGCTCACGCGGCCCGGCAACACGCTGCTCGAATATGCGCGGCGCGCGCTTGATTTGCAGGAAGAGGCATGGGCGGCGCTGGTGCGGCCCGAGGTGACCGGGCGCGTGGTGCTCGGCGCGCCCGACGACTACATGGCGTCGCTGCTTTCGCCGGTGCTGCGGCGCTTTTCGACCCTCTATCCGCACGTGGAGATCGAGATCGTCTGCGCGCAGAGCGTAGCGCTTGGGCCGATGCTCGCGGACAACAAGATCGATATCGCGTTCGTCACGCGCGACCGCAAGATGCGCGGCGAATTCGTGCGGGCCGAGGAGATGGTGTGGGTGGGGTCCGCCACCGACCCCGCGCCGCTCGCCATGTCGCCGCTGCCGGTGGGGCTCTACGAGCATGGCAGCGTGGCGCGTGCGCATACCGTGGCGGCGCTCGATGCCGCCCACATCCGCTACCGCGCCGCGTATAGCAGCGCCAGTTTGATGGGTTTGACGGCGACGGTGGAGGCGGGCATCGCGATCGTCGCGCTCACGCGTTGCAGCGTGCCGTCGCGTTTCGCGATTCTCGGCGAGGCGCAGGGCCTGCCAAAGATCGAGCCGCTGGAGATCGTGGTGGCGCGCAGCGTCAAATCGAATCGCCCGACGTGCGACTACCTCGCGCAGCAGATGGTGCAGGACCTTTCGGTGCCGCGTCAGCGCGGGTAGACGCTCACTTCGCCGCCCACCGCGAGCCGCACGCGCTCGCCTTCGCGTGGCGTGCGATAGCCGGGCACGCGCGCACGCACCGTTGCGGGCGCATCGATCAGTTGCAGCGTGAGCGCGGCGTCCTGGCCCTGGAAAGTGATGGCGCTTACCACCGCATCGAGCGCGCCGTCGCGCTGGGCGGCTTCGGGCAGCACGTCGATCTGCTCTGGGCGCAGCATGACGTCCACGGCGCCTTCTGCGCCATACTGGTCTTGCTGGATCGGCAGCGTGCCGAGCACGCAATGCGCGAACCCGTTGGCCACCGTACCCGGCAGCAGCACCGCTTCGCCGATGAAGGCCGCGAGTTCGCGCGTGGCCGGGCGGCGATAGAGCATTTGCGGCGGCCCGCTTTGCAGCAGTTTTCCGCGCCACAGCACGGCGACCTCGTGGCCGAGCGAGAGCGCCTCGGCCTGGTCGTGCGTGACGAGCACGGCGGTCGCGCCGGCGGCGGCGAGCGCGCGCGCCACGGCTTCGCGCGTTTCGACGCGCAGCGCGGCGTCGAGCGACGAGAACGGCTCGTCGAGCATCACGAGGCCGGGCGACGGCGCAAGTGCGCGAGCAAGCGCCACGCGCTGCTGCTGACCGCCCGAGAGTTGTTGTGGCGCGCGCGATGCATAGGATTCCGGAAGACCGACGAGTTCGAGCAATTCGGCCACGCGATGACGTGCGCGGCGCTGCGCGCGCGGCAGGCCGAACACGATGTTCTCGGCGACCGTGAGGTGCGGAAAGAGCGCGCCTTCCTGCGGCACATAGCCGATATGACGCTGCTCGGTCGGCAGATGCAGCCGGTCGCCGGCCACGCGGCGGCCGTCGATTTCGATCGTGCCGGCGTCGGCGCGCTCGAAGCCGCACAGCACGCGCAGCAGCGTGGTTTTGCCGCTGCCCGAAGGCCCGAGCAGCGCGACGAGCGAACCCGAACGCACGGAAAGGTCGATGCCGTGCAGAACCGGATGACCGTCGAAGGCCTTCTGCAGGCCGGAAATGCGAAGTGTGCTCATGGTCTCAGGCGTCGTGGGAGGGCGCGTTGGCCGTATCGACCGACAGGGTCACGGGTGCTTGGCCCGCGAGCGCGGAGCGGCCTGCAAACGCGAACAGCAGGCCCGAAGCGGCGAGCGAAAGCGCGGTGAGCAATGCGGCATAGGGCGCGGCGGCCGCGAAGGCGAGCGTCGAGGTGTCGGTCCAGACCTGCGTGGCGAGCGTGTGTGTGCCGATCGGCGCGAGCAGCAGCGTGGCGTTGAGTTCGGTGACCACCGAGATGAACACCATCGAAGCGGCTGCGCCAAGGCCTGGGCCCGCGAGCGGCAGCACGACGCGGCGCAGCGTGGCGAACCAGCCGAGGCCAAGTGCGCGCGCCGTATCTTCGAGGCGCTGCTGCGCCTGCATGAGCGCCGCGCGCACGCTCACGAGCGCAAGGGGCAGGCAGAGGATCGCGTACGCCGTAATCAGCAGCGTGGTGCCCTGATAAAGCGGTTCGAGCGCGCGCACGGCCAGCGAGACGATGGCCAGCGCGATGACGAGACTAGGCACGCCCTGCGCAATGAAGGCCGTGCGTTCGAGAAACGTGGCGGCGCGGCCGGGATAGCGCGCAAGCAGATACGCGAGCGGCAGCGCGAGCAGTACGGTGAAAAACGCGGCGGTGATGCCGAGGCGCAGCGAGGCGAAGGTGGTCGAAACCAGCAACTCCGGCGAGACTTCGGCGGGTGTGATCGCGGCCGCGCCCGGCTGCGTGAGCCAGTAGCCGATCATCGCGAGCGGCACGCCGAGCGTCGCCACATTGAGCGCGACGAAGCCCGCCGCAATGGGCCAGCGCCAGCGGCCGAGCGCATGGCGCACGCTCGCGCGGCGCGCGCCGCGATCCACGCGCTCGTAGCGCGAGCGCCCGCGCACGCGAAACTCGAGCACGAGACACACGAGACAGAGCAGGATCAGCACACAGGCCAGCAGCGAGGCGCCGCCGCCATCGAAGCTCGTGCGGTATTCCGCGTAGATCTCGGTGGTGAACGTGCGAAAGCGCAGCAGCGTGAACGCGCCGAATTCGGAGAGCACGCCGAGCGCAACGAGCAGCATCGAGCCGAACAGCGCAGGCCGCAATTGCGGCAACACGACACGCACGAAAACGGCCCAGCGGTTGCAGCCGAGCGCGCGCGCCGATTCTTCGAGCGCGGGGTCGAGGCCGCGCAGCGCGGCGGCCACGGGCAAATAGACGAGCGGGAAGTACGCCGTCGTGATGACGATGAACGCGCCGAGAAAGTCCTGCAAATCGAGGCTCAGCGAGACCCACGCGTAGCTCGTGACGAACGCGGGCATGGCGAGCGGCGCGGCGGCGAGGAGCGCCCACGCGCGCCGCCCGGGCACGTCGGTGCGCTCGACGAGCCACGCCACCGCTGTGCCGAGCGCGGCGCTGGCGAGCGTGGCCGAAACGGTGATCGAGAGCGTGTTGACGAGCAACTCGCCCACCAGCGGCCGGAAGATCAACTCGGCGGCGTCCGCCAGACCAAAGGAGAGTGCGCGCCAGAACGTCAGCGCGAGCGGCAGCAGCACCAGCAGCGGGCCGAGCGCGGCGGCGGCAAAGAGCGCGCGCGGCGCCCGCCGTCGCGCGCGTTGGGGAGGGCCAGCCGCGACATCCACTTGATGAGCCTCGGGTACGGCCTGCGCCGTAGTGACTGCTTCGCTCACGATCTTGCTTCGAACTCCATACGGTTTACAGCAGGCCGGCCTGGCGCAGCAGCTTGCCTGCCTGGCTGTCGTCGCCGAGCTGCTGGATGGTCAGCGCGGGCGGCTTCAGCTGGTCGAACGGCTTGTTGATGGGATCGCTCGCCACGCCGGGCCGCAGCGGGTACTCGTAGCTGATATGGTTCTGCGCCATCAGCTTCTGCGCGCGTTCGCTCACGAGGTAGGCGAGGAACTTCTGCGCACCGTCCACATTGTGCGCGGACTTCATCACGGCGGCGCCCGAAACGTTGACGAGCGCGCCCACGTCGCCATCGGCGAAGTGCGCGACGGCGCTTTGGGTCTTCTTGTCGCCGATCTCGGCGTGCAGGCGGTCCCAGTAGTAGTTGTTGATGATGCCGGTGGCGACGGCGCCACGGTTCACGGCAGCAACCACGCCTTCATCGTCGTCGAAGATCTGCGAGTTGGTCTTCAGGCCCTTGAGCCATTCGAGCGTTGCGGCTTCGCCCTTCACGGCGAGCACGGCATCCACGAGCGGCAGGAAGTCGGCGTCGCTCGGCGCGATGCCAACCTTGCCTTTCCATTCGGGCTTCGCCAGATCGAAAATCGATTTCGGCAATTGCGCGGGCTGCACTTTGACCGTGTTGTACGCGAGCACGTTCTCGCGCGCGGTCACGCCGACCCATTGTCCTTGCGGCGAGTTAAAGCGTGCGGGCACGACTGCGAGAGTGGCTTGCTGGACGGGAGCGAGCAGGCCCTTTTCTTCAAGTAGCATCAATTCCGGCGAATTCTCGGTGAAGTAGACGTCGGCGGGCGTCTTCTCGCCTTCGGCGACGAGCTGCGCCGCAAGCGCCGGGCCTTCGCCGCTGCGGATCTTCACGTCGATACCGGTCTGCTGCCCGAAGTCCTTCGCCAGCTGGTTCACGACCTGCTCGTGCTGCGCGTTGTAGAGCGTGATCGACGCGGCGTGCGCGGCGAGCGGCAGCATGCCCGCAAGCGCGAGCGAGAGGGCGGCGGCGCGCAGCGGCGCGCGCATCATGGAAATTTTCATATTGCTTCGTTGTCCGTTGTTATCGAATGATTTCAAGCGATCTCAGGCGCTGAACAGCTCCGCGCCGATGAACGAGCCCGCTTTCGCGCCGGGCGGGCACGCGAAAATCGCGCTGCCCACGTGCGTCGTGAACTGGTTCATCATGTCGAACTTCGCGAGGCGCTCGTTGATCGGAATGAAGCCCGTGCGCGGGTCGCTCTGGTGCGCAACAAAGATCAGACCCGCGTCGTATTCGGTTTCCTGGCGCCACGGCGGCCAGCGCTCGATATAGAAGTCCGTGCTGTCGTTGTACGAGTACGAGCGGCGCAGGATCTGCGCGCCGTTGTTCGACGCGCGGTTCGAAAGACGCACGTGCGAATTCTCGGGAATCAGCGGGTTGCCGTCCTTGTCCTGCGCTTCGAGATCGACGTTGTCGAACTCCTTCTTCTGCCCGATAGGCGCGCCGCTGTACTTGTGGCGGCCGAACACCTGCTCCTGGAAGCCCAGTTCCATCTGGTCCCAATGCTCCAGCGTGATGCGGATGCGGCGCACCACCGTATAGGTGCCGCCTTGCATCCACGGCGCGTCGGCGGCAGTGGCCCAGACGAACTGGTTCATCGCCTTCGGGTCGGTGGTCGGCGGATTGTTCGTGCCGTCCTTGAAGCCCATGAGGTTGCGCGGCGTCTGCGCGCGCGGGCCCGAGAGAAAGCCCGCCTGGCCCCAGCGCATCGTCAGGATTCCGTAGCCCTGGCGCGCGAGTTGGCGCACCGCGTGGAAGGCCACCTGTGCGTCGTTGGCGCACGCCTGCACGAAGAGATCGCCGCCGGTTTTTTGCGCGATCAGCTGGTCGCCGTTAAAGCGCGGCAGGTCGACGAGCGCGGCGGGGCGCTTGTGCGCGAGACCATAGCGATCCTTGTCCTGCGACGTGAAGAGGCCGGGACCGAAGCCGAACGTGACCGTGAGACCCGCCGGGCCGAGGCCCAGCACGTCGCCGGAATCGGGCGCGGGGTGGTCGTCGCCGGTGCCGTCCAGCGACGCCGCCGGCTGCGCCTGGCTCATGCGCGCCGCGGACTCGGTCCACTTGCGCAGCAGGTTGACGACGTCGTCGCGCGAGGTCGTCGTGAGGTCGAAGGCCGCGACATACGTGTGCGCCTGCTGCGGCGTCACGATGCCGCCCTGGTGCTCGCCGTAGAACGGCTCCACCGCGAGCATCGGGTCGGCGGGCATGGCGTGGTGCCTGGCCTCGGCGGCCTGGGCGAGGCCGCTCGTGGCCGCGCCTGCGCCAAGGCTCGCACCGACGCTTGCACCCAATGCGGCGCCGACTTTCAGGAAGCCGCGCCGCGCAAGGCGCGTTGGGTTGTTGGGAGTATCGTCGGAGGACATGATTATTTAGCCAGCACGAGAGTATTCACATCGTCTTCCACATAGTAGAAGCCGTCGCCCGCCGGGGTCAGCGCGATGCCGAAAAGGTCGCCGTTGCCAGGGGGCGTTTGCGCCTTGTCGGTATCGATCCAGCGTGCGTAGAGCTGCTTCGCTGCGGTCGGGTCAATCTCGACGACCTGGCCGTTCAAGGCATTCGTCACGAGCAGGTGGCCCTGCGGCGTGGTGATCATGGCGAGCGGGCGGTGCAGCAGACCGTCGGCGGTGAGCTGGCGGCCCACGCCCGCGCTCGTGTCGCGCGTGAGCGGGTCTTCGATCACGTTGATGCGGTTGCCGATCGCGTCGGACACGTAAAGCAGCTTGTTGTCCGCCGAAAGCGCGAGGCCGGTCGGGCCGACGAGGAACACGCCCTTGTCCGCCTGCGCGCCAAAGCCGCTCGCCACCACGGTTTCGCTCTTCACGACCGGCGCCTGGCCGCTCGGGATGTCGAGGTCGAGGCGCAGCACCGTGGCCTGCTTGAACACAGGCGGGTCACCTGCTGCGCTGCCCACGCCGAAGCCCGCGTTGCTCACGAACAGCGTGGCGTGGTCGCCGTTGTCGACCACGGCCATGTTGCCCCACGGGTCATTGATGTTCGGACTGCTGATGACCTTCGCGATCTTGCCGCCGCTGTCGAGCACGATCATGCAGCCCGCGCCCTTGGTGCCGGTCGTGCCGTCGTTGCTCGGCGTGCTGCCGACGATGACCCAGCCCGACTTGAGCATCGTCATCGCGGTTGAGAGGCCGACACCGCCCGGACACTCCTTGAGATCGCGCGGAATTGTCGCGAACAGCGTCATCTGCTTCGTGTCGGGGTGATAGTCGATGATGGTGCTGCCGGTGCCCTGCAGGTTGGCCGCATTGTTGAAGTTGTCCACCAGCACGTCGCCTTCTTTCACGGTGCCGGCGGAAACCGGCGCGACGAAGATCGCGTACGGGTTCTGGTCGCCGTTGTCGGGCACGGTGTTGATGAGCGTGGTGTGGTGCTTGACGGTCTCGAGCAGGCCCTGCGGGTCGGCGTGGGCCGCGAGCGGCGCGCCGGCGAGCACTGCCGCGGCGGCCAGCGCGAGCGCGGAGCGGGCCGCGTGGACCGTGCATTGCAGGAGCGTGCGCGTTGCGTGTTTCATACTGAATCTCCGTGCCTCGCGCGGCCGCAGTGCGTGCGGTTGGGAAAACGCGAGGACTTGGGGTTGAACATGGGTCGGTTGCGCTTTCTTGGGCTTAGAACGTGATGTTGGTCCGCACGCCCACCACGAACGTGTTGCGCAGCGGCGCGGTCGGGTCCTGCGGATTCTGGCCCGCGCCCGCGTTGAACGTGTATTGCGCGTCGGCCTGCAGAATCCACCATGGCGTGACCTGATACTGATAGGTCAATTCGAGCGCCGTTTCCTGCGTGCGCACGCCGTAAGGACCGCCGGTGAACATCTGCTGGTCGAGGTCGAGGTTGTGCACGTTGTTGCCGACCTTGATGTAGGTGGCGGCGATGCCCACGCTGTCGTTGTCGCGGCCCTTGAACGGCGCCTTCATCACGATGCCGAGGTTGGCCGCGAGGCTCACGAGATTGCGGTCGCCGGGCGCGCCCATCACGCGTGCGAATACGCCGATGCTGCGCGGCTCGTCCGGGTCGGGGCGCCAGATCATCTGGTCGGCCACGGCATAGAAGCTGTAGTTGCCCTGGTGCTGCAACGCAATGCCGGTCGAAGCCGGGTTCGCGAGCGAAAGCCCCGTGTTGTCGAAGCGCTGGTCGGCGAACGAGTTGGTGTTGTACCAGAAGCCCAGCTTGTAGGTGCCCGGCAGGCCGTGATTGTCTGCGCTGACCAGTTCGCCTTCTGACGGCTGGTTGATGGCGTATTGCAGTTCGCCGATCCACAACGTGCCGTTGTGCAGATTGAAGTTCGTACCACTAAGATTATTCGGATCGTTGCCGAGCGGGTCGCCGGAGAACACACCCGCGAGCGCGGTCAACGAAGGCGTGATCTGCCCGCGCACGCGCACGCCGAGACCGGCGAGCGGATAGGCGGGGCCGCCCGAGGGCATGTCGTACGAGGGCAGCGCAGGCCAGCCGAACATCGTGTTGATGAACAGCGCCCCGTACTGGCTCACGATGAATTCCTGGTCGAGACTTTGCTGACCGATCTTCACGTCGAGGCGCTTGTTGAAGAACGATTGCTGATACCACAGCTCCCACAGGCGCGTGGTCGGCGTCGCTTCAATGCCGCTCGCGGTGTTCAGCGTGCCGAGGTTCGACGTGCTCAGGTTGGTGCCGTGAATCTGCAGGGCGCTCACGTTGAAGAGGCCGCCCGGAATGCCGAGCGCCTTGCTCGTGTCGACCTGCACCGTCGCCGTCGTGAGGCCGTCGTACGCGCCGCCCGTCTTGAGACCGCCACGCAGATTCGCGAGGTACTCGCTCGTCTCGGTAAGCTGGAATGTCACACCGTATTTGCCGAGCCAAGGCCGCAGGCCGCCCATGTCGCCGAGCAGGTTCTGGCGCGTCCAGATGCCGGTCCAGAAGTTCGACGGCTGCGACTGAATGGCGAGGTCGGCTTCCGGAGCTTCAGGAGCGGCGTCGGGGTTGGCATTGCTCTGTGCGCGCGCTGCGCCGCATGCGAATGTCGCGCTCGCGGCGAGCACGGCAATGGCGCGCAACGCCGGTGCGCGCCGACGCGCCGGGCGGCCTGGCGCCGCGCTGCGCGAGCCGGCCGGCGCGGGCACGCGGACGGTTCGGGTCAATTCCATCGTATTCCTTACTTATTGAAATGATTGCTTGATTGATCGCGTTGGCGTTTGTTATTCGCAAGCCGCTGAATACCCGACATCTCCAGACGGCGCCATCGTACTAACAGCAAATGCGAGCGTCAACAAAAACGAGAATGATTCTCAACCGTTTTACGCAAGTTTTACGTGGCGTCATCTGAATGCTTACGGATGCCTGTCTATTGCGCGTTCGTGCATTACAGACAGTTAGTTTTGGACGTAATAGTCAGGCGAATGAAGTCGCATATCATCACGGTTGTGAACGCACGTTCACCGCTCAAACTTCAAACCAAACTGGCTCCATGACCGACACTTCCTCACGCTACGAACTCGATCTCGATGCGTACTTCGCCCGCATCGGCTACGGCGGTTCGCGAGCCGCCACGCTCGCCGTGCTGCGCGAACTGCATCGTCTTCATCCGCTTGCCATTCCGTTCGAGAATCTCGATCCGCTCGCCGGGCGGCGCGTGTCGGTCAAGTTGCCGGACATTGCCGATAAACTCGTGGCGCAGCGTCGCGGCGGCTACTGCTTCGAGCACAACACGTTGTTTGCGCACGTGCTCATGCAACTGGGCTTTTCCGTGACGCCGCTTTCCGCGCGCGTGCTGTTCGGCCAGGCGCCGGGCGCGCGCACGCCGCGCACGCATATGCTGCTGCGCGTGGAGGCCGAGGGCGATTCGTGGATCGTGGACGTGGGTTTCGGCGGCGCGACGTTGTGCGTACCGCTCCTGCTTTCGAGCGAGGCGCAACAGCAAACGCCGCACGAGCCGGCGCGGCTCGTGACGCTTTCAGACGATGAGCGCAAACTCGAATTGTTCGACGGCGAGAAGTGGTTCGACGTTTATCGCTTCGAGTTGATGCCCGCGGAGTGGGTCGATTACGAAGTGGCGAACTGGTATACGTCGGCGTCGCCCGATTCGTTTTTCACGTTCAGCCTGATCGCGTGCATCGCGCGTGAAGGTGGTCGCGCGATCCTGTTCAACGATCGATTTACCGAGCGCGACGCGCAAGGCCAGGTGAGCGAGGAGCGTACGATCGCCAATGGAGAGGAACTCGCGAAGTGTCTGCGCGAACGCTTCGGCATCGACCTCACCCGCGGCGAAGCGGCGCAGCGTATCGACGCCGATGTGCTCTATGCGCGCATGACTTCGCACGGCGCATAGCAGGAAGCGCGCGTAACAACACCTGGCCCGCGCGCAAGGAGGGCATCATGACGAAAATGACGAAAGCGCTAATGGCGAAGCTGTTCGTGCAAGTCGTGGTCTGGTTCGGGTTGATGGGTGCGCTGCTGTTCGTTTCGGCGGGCACGCTGGCCTGGACGGCAGCGTGGCTGTGGCTCATCGAGTGGGCGTTGTGCGGCGTGTGGATCGGCCTGTGGCTCGGGCGCGAAGATCCGGGGCTCCTCGTCGAGCGGCTCGCGCCTTTCGCGCAACGCACACAGCAGCCGTGGGACCGCGTATTCATGCTGTGCGTATCGGTGGGGTTCTGCGCGTGGCTGTGCCTGATGGGCATCGACGCCGTGCGCATGGGCTGGTCGCGCGTGCCGCTGTGGCTCAGCGTGCTCGGCGCCATTTTCATCTTCGTCGATATCTACGCAACGCGTGCGGTCTTCGCGGCGAACCGCTTTGCCGCACCGGTCGTAAAGATTCAGAGCGAACGCGGGCATACGGTCAGCGACACGGGCCCGTATGCCTACGTGCGTCACCCAATGTATGGCTTCGCGCTGCTCTTTCTCGCCGGCACGCCGCTCATGCTCGGTTCGTGGTGGGGGCTCGCGTGCGTGCCCGTCATGGTCGTGGGGATCGGCTATCGCGCGGTGCGCGAAGAGCAAACGCTCGCGGAGAATTTGCCCGGCTACCGCGAGTATCTGGCGCGCGTGCGTTATCGCTTCGTGCCGGGCATCTGGTAGCAGGGACTAGCGCGTGGCGGGCGAAGTCAACGCTTGCGCGTAGCGCCGGTAAAGCCAGGCGAGCGCCGTGGTGGTGAGCAGCGCGAACACGATATTGCCGATGCTCTGGCCAATGGCGAGCGCGGTGAGCCAACCGGGCTGCCGAACGATTTCAGGCGAAACGCCCGCGAGGCCCATGCCGATGAGCACGATGAGGCCGCATACGGCAATGGGCAGCGCCGCGACGAAGGTGACGCCAAAGAGGCTCCAGAAATGCCCGCGGCTGTCGCGCCATGCGGCGCCGAAGGCGATCGGGCTGCCGATTGCAAGCGCCGGAAAGAGCAGCGAGAGGCGCACCGCCACGAACATCCAGATTGCAAGGACCACCAGAAAGAGGAACGCCGCGCCGCCCTGGTACTGAGGCCGCAGCACGACCCACAGCAAGAGCGCGAATGCGCCGAGCGCGACCGCCAGAATGAGGCCGACCGCGAAGATACGCAGGAACGGTTTCGCCCCTGCCGGCATGAGCGGCGCGCTGCGCTCGCCTAGCAGCACGAAGCGCGAGATCTTCAGCGTGAACCAGAGGTAGACGAGCGAATTCAGCAGCGAGGCGAGATTGCCGAGCGCAATGAGTCCGGCCGAGGGCGTCGCGCCTTCGGCCGGCACGGGCCGCCCGGCGAGCCCGAACCACCCGAGCGCCGCGTAGATCACGAAAGTCGCCAGAACGAGAAACGGCATTTGCACGGCGGCCTGCCAGGCGCTCGCCCACGCGCGCTTGACGCATTCCATGAAGGTCATCTGTTGCATGAAGGTTTCACACGGGTGACAGAGAGCCTACAGTCTAACGCGGCGCCGTGAAATCGAGCGCGCCTGTGCCAATCCGCTTGTGCCAATCACTTGACGGCGAACAGCGTGAGGTTCATGAAGACCTTGAACGCGAAGCCGAGCGACACGGCCGCACCCACGCCCGCACACCAAAGGAGTACGAACCAGATCCAGCCGGGCAGCTTAGTGGTAGTGATGGGTGTCGCCATGACGCACCTTGCCTCTGAAGACCCAGTAACCGAGCATCGTGTACGCGAGAATGATCGGCAGAATGAATGCGGCGCCCACGAGCGTGAACGTCTGGCTCTCGCGCGGCGCGGCCGCTTCCCAGAGCGTGAGGCCCTGCGGAATCGCGTAAGGCCACAGGCTCACGAGCAAGCCTGCGTAGCCGAGCAGCACGAGCCCGATGGCCGCGATGAAGGGTGTCTTGTGATGGCGCGCATGCACGGCCCAGCGCATCCACGCGGCGCAGGCGAGCACGAGCAGCGGCACCGGCGCGAGACGCCAGAAGAGGCCCGAACGGAACCAGCGATCGGCAATCGCGGGGTCTTGCAGCGGCGTCCACAGGCTCACGAGCGCGATGAAGCCGAGCAGCATGACAGTAAGCGGCCAGACGAGCTTGCGCAGGCGGCGCTGCAGGTCGCCCTCGGTCTTCGCGACGAGCCAGCAGCAGCCGAGCAGCGCGTAGGTCGCGACGAGCCCGAAGCCCGAAAGCAGGCTGAATGGCGTGAGCCAGCCGAAGGCGTCGCCGGCGAACTGGCCGCCGTCCATCGGAATGCCTTGCAGGAAGGCGCCGAGCGCAATGCCCTGGAAGAACGCCGCACCGGTCGAGCCGCCGATGAACGCGAGGTCCCACAAATGCTTCGTGCGATTGGCCTTGGCGCGAATCTCGAACGACACGCCGCGGAAGATCAGGCACGCGAGCATGAACACGAGCGGCAGATAGAGCGCGGAAAGCACGGTCGAGTAGACGACGGGGAACACGGCGAAAAGCCCCGCGCCGCCTAGCACGAGCCAGGTCTCGTTGCCGTCCCACACGGGGGCGACGGTGTTCATCATGAGATCGCGCTCTTCCTCGTCGGGAAAGAGCGGAAACACGATGCCGATGCCGAGATCGAAGCCGTCGAGCACCACGTAGAGAAGAACGCCGAGCGCGATGATCGCGGCCCAGATGACGGTGACATCCATTTGCTTGCTAGCCTCGTAACGATGAATGCGGGGCGCCTCAAGCGTCGATCAGCTGATCGGCGGCGGACATGGGGCGGCGTGCGGTCTGATTCACAGTGAGCGCAGGGTGGGCCACGCGCGGTTCACGCGGCTCGTCGTGCGAGTGCGGCTTCGTGCCGGGCAGCGCAGGGCCTTTGCGCAGCAGCTTGAGCAGGTAGTAAATGCCCGTGCCGAACACGAGGAAGTACACGGCCACGAACGCCATCAGCGAAACGCCCACTTGCTGCGCCGTGAGTGGCGACACCGCTTGCGCCGTGCGCATCACGCCGTAGACCACCCAGGGCTGGCGGCCGGCTTCGGTCGTGACCCAGCCCGCAAGCAGCGTGATGAAGCCGGTTGGTCCCATGGCGAGCGCGAAGCGCTGGAAACCACGCGATTCGTACAGCGTGCCACGGCGGCGCAGCACCCAGCCCACCACGCCGAGCAGAATCATCAGGAGGCCTAAACCGACCATGACGCGGAAGCTCCAGAACAGCAGCGGCGAATTGGGCCGCTCGTCGGCGGGGAAGGACTTGAGCCCCTTGATCTCGCCGTCCCAGCTATGCGTGAGGATCAGGCTGCCCAGGTGCGGGATGGAAACGGCGTAGCGCGTGGTCTCGGCCTGCATGTCTGGGATGCCGAACAGGTTCAGTGCTGTGCCGCCTTGTTCGGTGTCCCAAATGCCTTCGATCGCGGCGATCTTGGCGGGCTGATATTCGCGCGTGTTCAGGCCGTGCGCGTCGCCCACGAGGGCTTGCACCGGTGCGAGCACGAGCAGCAGGCCGAGCGCCATCGAAAACATCTTCTTGATGGCGGGGTCGCGCCGCCCCTTGAGCAAGTGGTATGCGCCGCTCGCGGCCACCACGAGCGCGGCCACGATGAACGCGGCGATCGCCATGTGCGCAAGACGGTAAGGGAACGACGGGTTGAAAATGATCTTGAACCAGTCGACCGGCACGACGTGGCCATCGACGACCTTGAAGCCTTGCGGCGTCTGCATCCAGCTATTCGAGGCGAGGATCCAGAACGTGGAGATGAGCGTGCCGATGGCGACCATCAGCGTCGCGCCGAAGTGGGCGCGCGGGCTCACGCGGTTCCAGCCGAACAGCATGATGCCGAGGAAGCCTGCCTCGAGAAAGAACGCGGTCATGACTTCGTACATGAGCAGCGGCCCGGTTACAGGGCCGGCGAACGACGAAAAGCCCGACCAGTTGGTGCCGAACTCATAGCTCATCACGACGCCGGAGACGACGCCCATGCCGAAGGCCACGGCGAACACTTTCGACCAGAAGAGGCAAAGGTCCTTGTAGAACGGCTGACGCGTTTTGAGCCAGCAGGCTTCGAGCACGGCGATAAAGCTTGCAAGCCCGATGGAAAGCGCCGGAAAGACGATGTGAAACGAGACGGTGAAGGCGAACTGCAGCCGGGCCAGGTCGAAGGCGGAGAGTGACGTGTGCATGTGCGTGCCTGTTGCTTGCTTACCGGGAAATGCGCGGGGGAACCTGCACACTGCACCGCAGTGGGGGCGCTGCGGTTGCGTGCGATGGACGTAAGCGTAGGGGAATGGCGGCGGTTTTGCTGCACTGCGACGTGCGCCAGCGTGTCGCAGTCGTCAATCTCAATCAGTAGAAAACATGCGCTAACGCATTGATAAAGATCAATTTAGATTAAACGTTCGTTGTGCAGGCGGGGTGTGCGAGGGGTGTGGCGCTGCGGCAATACACCGCGCAGCCGCGTGGGGTGCGTCAATGCGCCTCGGGGTGCGGCGCAAGAAAGCGTGCGAGGGAGGATTCAGTCGCGCCTGGCGGCGCGGGCGCTGCGTGCGACGCCAGGCGGAAAAAGATAAGGAATGCGATAGAAGAGGAAGCGTCAGCGCGGATCGCTCCACAGCTTGCCGGCCGTCGCCCAATTTTCCGGCTTGACGTCGTGAAAGATGATGTCGACGGATTGCGGCTCCACGCCGAGCACCTTGCAGGTGGTCTCGGTCAGTGCCGCGGCGAGCTGGCGCTTTTGTTCGACGCTGCGGCCTTCGAACATTTCGATGTGGAATGTTGGCATGCGGGTCTCCTCGGAAAGTCAGTGATGCGATGGAATGGGCGTGGTTAGTCGCGGTATGACGAATCGATGCGATCGAGCTTGCGCAGCAGCGCCGGCCATTCGAGCACGCCTTCGATCGCGCCGCCGTCGCGCAATTGCTCGGCGGTGCGTTCGGCCACCTCGGGCGGCGGCAAGACGAGCGGCACGCCGCCGGCCTGCGCTTGCAACTGGATTTCGCAGGCCTTGATGAGCGTCGCCATCAGCACATAGGCTTCAGCCACCGTGCGGCCGGTGGTGAGCGTGCCGTGATTGCGCAGCAGCATGGCCGGGTGCGTGCCCAGGCTCGCGGTGAGGCGCGTGCCTTCGGCGGGCGTGAAAGCAAGGCCCTCGTAGTCGTGCCACGCTAGCTGGCCGTAAAAGCGCAGCGCGTGCTGCGAGCCAGGCAAGAGTCCGTCGCGCTGCATCGACACGGCAATGCCCGCCGTATTGTGCAGATGCATTACGCACACTGCGTCGGGCCGCGCGAGATGCACGGCCGCATGCAGCGCGAAACCGGTGGCGTTCACAGGGTGCTCGCTCTCGCCGACGATGCGGCCTTCGGTGTCGATCTTCACGAGGTTCGAGGCGCGCACTTCGTCGAAGGCGAGGCCGAACGGATTGATGAGGAAGCGGCCAGGTTCCCCGGGCACGGCGGCGGAAACGTGCGTGTAGATGAGGTCGTCCCAGCCGTTGAGCGCAATCAGGCGGTAGGCGGCGGCGAGATCGACGCGCAGTTGCTGCTCGGCGGCGGAGCGCGGTGCGGTCTCGGCGCAGGTGCTCGTCGGGCGATGGGCGAAAGACATGGCGATTCCTTCAGCGGACGGTGGATTCTTCAGGCGGCGTGGCTGACGCGGGCAGCGCGCGCAGGCGTCGCGCTGCTATATGCACGCACCAGCTCGCCAGCACGAACGGCGCGGTTAGCGCGGGCAATCCGCAGCGCACGGCGGCCAGATGCAGGGCCGCGGCGAGCATGGTCGCACAGAACGCGGCGCGCATGCCGAGCGTGCACACGGCGAGCGCCGCAAGCGCGCCATTGAAGCCCGCGAGGCCCGCGCCGAAGGCGTCCGGACTCACGCCGCACGCGAGTTCGAGGGCGCTCGCGAGCGCCGCGCCGCTGAGCGCATAGACTGCCGCGCGCCGCGACGACCAGGCGAGACCGGCTAGCACACACAGGCCCGCCGCCGCGCCCGTAGCGAACGTGGTTTGCGCGAGGCCGCTCAATACGCCAGCCGCGGCGTGGACTGCAGCCTCGAGCGGCGAACCGTGCGGGGCGAGCGGTGCAACGGCGCTCGCGGTGGCAACGGGCTCGCTGCCCGGATGCAGCGGCAGCCAGATCCAGGTCGCGATGAGGCAGGGCACGGAATACAGGCCGAGCCGCGCGCGGGCGAGCCAGCGGTTCAGCGGCCCGGCGATCCACGCGCTCGCGCCGCCCGCGATGAGCGCGAGCGCAGCCGCCGTGCCCGCGTCGCCGACGAAGGTGAACGCCGCGAGCGCGGCGAGCGCGCCGTTGTAGCCGGCGAGGCCGTCGTGGATCGCGGTTTCTGCGTGGCCCGCCACGAGCGCGCAGACGTTGGCCGCCGCGGCGCCGAGCAGGGCGGCGAGCGCCAGCCGCCAGTCGGTGAGCGCGAGCGCCGCGAGCAGGCACGCGCCCGTTCCCGCGTTCGCCTGCAGCACGATCTGGCCGAG
This sequence comes from Paraburkholderia sp. J8-2, assembly GCF_905220195.1. Lineage (NCBI taxonomy): Bacteria > Pseudomonadati > Pseudomonadota > Betaproteobacteria > Burkholderiales > Burkholderiaceae > Paraburkholderia > Paraburkholderia sp. J8-2. Next base: position 335,890 of record NZ_CAJMZA010000007.1, on the reverse strand, counting down.
GCTGCGTAAGAGCGCGCGCAAGGCGGGAGCCACGGCGGAATCGGCAGTATCGGCAGTATCGGCAGTGGCACCGGAGGCGGCGGGAAATCTGGCTGACATGAAGAGGTGGCGTGCGGATACTGGCGAGTGCGGCCCCGGTGCGAGACGCACGGCGGGCCAAAGTGCGAGCATAGGCGATGCAGCTAGCCTCGCGCATGCGCGCAGGTTGATAGTCGCTATTTGCCGCCGCGTTACGATACGCACACGGCGGGTACCGTGATCTTTGTGGAGGCGGACGATGCGGGAAGTGCGTTGGGCATCCGAAACGGGCGAGGGCATCGAGCATCTGGCGTTCGATGCGCATTGCGGCCCGAAATTTGGCGAAAAAGGCGACACGATCCGCGCGGAAAGCGTGGTCGTCGGCGAGCGCTACGGCAAATCTTATGGCCTGGCTTACGCCATCGAGTGCGACGCGCAGTGGCGCGTGCGTTGGGCGGCGTTTCGCGTGATGGGCGGCCGCTCGCTCGTGCTCCAGGGCGACGGCAAGGGTCACTGGGCCGACGGGGAAGGGCGCGCACTGGCAGCGCTCGACGGCTGCATCGATATCGACATCGCCGCGACACCGTACACGAACACACTGCCGATCCGGCGTTTAGGTCTCGCGCGCGGCGAGCGCCAGCCAATTCGCGTGGTGTACATCGCCGCGCCGGAGCTGGAGCCCAAACCGGTCGAGCAGGCCTACGTGTGCATCGAACGCGACCGCGAGTACCGCTACGAGGGCATCTTCCGCGATTTCACGGCGAACTTGCGCGTGGACGAAGATGGGCTCGTGATCGACTATCCGACGTTGTTTCGGCGATTGGCGCCCACGCAACGGTAAAACGGTTATGCGGCGCCCCCCGTGCTCTTCCCAAACAACAACTGCTCGATCAGCGTGTTGTCGATGGTCTCGTTGTTGAGCGTGCGCGCGAGCAGTTCGCCTGCGAGCAGTTGCGGCGAAAACACCATGTCGGGCTGCAAGAGGCGCAACCGCTGCAAGTTGCGGCTGTCGTTCACGAGTGCCACTGTGCGCACCTTCGGCGCGATCTCCTTGATCGCGAGAATCACGAACGCGTTCTCGGCGTCGTCGGAGCGCAGCGCGAGCGCGGCGAGCGCGGTTTCGGCGCCTGCGTTGTGGAGCGTGGCGGTGTCGCTCGCGTCGCCGACGATCAGGTCGGCCTCGGCCGGATAGTTGTGCGGCGTATTCGGCGCGACGATCACGGTTGCCGCGTAGCCGCGCTTAACGAGCCCCCCATACACGCTATGCGCGAGCGGCGAGGCGCCAACGATCAGATAGTGGTTCTTGCGGGTCACGTTGGAAATGCCTCCCTTGACGATGCGTTTCAAATGGCCGCCGATCACGGGCCCGATCACGGCGCTGATCGAAGTCGCGAACACGGTGATCCCGAGCACGATGATCGAGGCCGTGAAAAGCCGCGCGGTGTCCGAGTGCGGCACGATATCGCCGTAGCCGACCGTGGACATCGACACGATCGAGAAGTAGAACGCGGTGACGAGGTTGCGAATGGGCGGCGCAAAGTCGTCGCCGAGATACAGCGCGCCGAACACTGCGTAGACGACCAACGAGCCAATGCTCAGGAATGCGAACAAGGAGCCCGCAGCGACGCTCGCGCGATCGAAGCGGCGCCAGTAGTAAATGAGCGCGCAGGCGAGTGCGAGCGAGAAGGCCGCTAGCGCGTGGCTGCGATAGTCGCCCCACAGGCAGATGCTCGCCGCGCCGGCGAGCAGCACGAGTGAGAGCACCCATGCCACACGCGCGCGCAGCGCAATGCCGAACGACATCATCGTGAGGCCGGTGGCGACCAGCGCCTGGGGAAGCGCGAGCACGCCGAATGCGTTGATGAGCGTGATCCAGTCGTCGAACCAGTTGCCGCGCGCGTGTTCGAGCGCTCTCTGCGCGACCGGGCGCACGAGCAGCAGGCCGTCGAGCACCAGCAGCAAGGCCAGGTAGCCGTGCGGCACTAGCCCTCTGGCATAGCCGCGCAGGCGGCGCGCGTACGCGTTCATTGCTGCGCTTGTTGCGTCGACTGCGTCGGTTGTGTCGGTTGCTCCGGTTGCGTCTGCACGATGTGCAGCTCGCGGGTGCGCAGCGGCAGCGAGCAGTGCGCGTCGTTGAGCGCCTGGCGCACCTGGCGCGAAAGGTCCCAGCGCATGTCCCAGAACGTGTCGATGTTCGACCACACCCGGATGTTGAGCACGGCGGTGCTGTCGTCGAAGCGCGTCACCATCACTTGCGGCGCGGGCGAGGCCAGCACGCGCGGGTCGGCGGCGGCGAGCGTGCGCAATACGTCGATCGCGCGGTTCACGTCGTCGCGCACCGACACCTCCACTTCGAGGTCGAGCCGGCGCGTGGGATTGCGGCTGTAGTTGCGGATCGAATTGCTCCACAGCGCGCTGTTCGGCACGTATTCGCAGATGCCGTCCGGCTTCGTGAGGCGCGTGGTGAAGAGGTTCACTTCCTCGACGGTGCCCGCAACGGTGCCTGCGCCGCCGTCGATATAGTCGCCTACCTTGAACGGCCGCAGCAGCAACAGCATGATCCCCGCCGCGATGTTCTGCAGCGTGCCTTGCAGCGCGAGACCGATGGCGAGACCCGCCGCGCCGAGCACTGCGACGATGCTGGCGGTCTGGATGCCGATTTGCGAGAGCGCGCCGATCACGGCGACGAGGCGCACGCCCCACACGGCCGTGTCGCGCACGATGGGGCGCAGCGTCGGGTCGATGGCGCCGCCGCGTCGCGCGATCCAGTTGGCTACGCGCCGGGAGAACCACCAGCCGAACCAGATGATCGCGAAGGCCGCGCACAAGCGCAGCGCGAGCGCGGAGAGCGCGTCCCACAGGAAGCCCCAGTTGGCCGGGTGCAGGTGTTCGAGGAGGGGTTGCATGGCGAATCAGTCCTTGTCTTCGGAGCCTTGGAACTGGCTCCGTTGCGAAAGGACGTATTGTACGAGCCGCGTTTCGCTTGCGGCGCGTGTGCGGCGCGCAGGAGCGTTTTTGCGCGTGCCGCGTCAGCCTTTGGGCGGCGTATCCACGCCCGGCCCGAGCGTGCGCTGCATGAGCGCCGTGTCGCGCCACTGGCCGTGCTTGAAGCCTACGCCGCGCAGCGTGCCGGTCAGTTCGAACCCGAGGCGCTCGTGCAGTTTGAGCGAGCCGCCGCGCGGGTCGGCGACCACGGCGATCATTTGCCGCCACGGGCCTGCCTCGCAGCGTTCGATCAGCGCGTTAAGCAACGTGTGGCCGAGTCCGCGGCCGCGAAACGCTTCGTCGATATAGATCGAGTCTTCAACGGTGAAGCGGTACGCCGGGCGCGGCCGGTAGGGCGTGGCGTAGCAGTAGCCCGCCACGCGGCCGCCGATCTCGGCGACGAGCCAGGGCAGGCCGTGTTCGCGCACGGCGGCGTGGCGGCGCAGCAGTTCGTCGAGCGCAGGCGGCGTCTCCTCGAACGAGGCCGTGCCGTGCAGCACGTGGTGCGCATAGATCGCGGCGATGGCGGGAAAGTCGTCGGCGGTGGCGTCGCGCACGTGCGCGTCGGTGTGTGGGGTCATCGGTTGGAGCGAGGCGAGAAGGCACAGCGGAAGGAGGTTTGCATCCCTCACTATGCCTCGCGCGCGGGCGCATTTGAAGCGCGCCAAAAATGCGTGGCTTAGACGCGCTGCGTGCGGGTGCGATTCGCGACCGTGGATGCGCCCGTTGCGCGCCCGAAGCGCCGCGCCCCGGCCACGCACGCGATCACCACGGCAGTGACGGCGATCATCGCCGGCGGGACGGTTTCGTGCAGCAGTAGCGCCGCGAGCACGAAGCCGAAGAACGGCTGCAGCAACTGCAATTGCCCCACGCCCGCAATGCCGCCGAGCGCGAGCCCGCGATACCAGAACACGAAGCCGATCAGCATGCTGAAGAGCGACACATAGGCGAACCCCCACCACGAAGCCGCGCCGACGGCGGCGAACGACGCGGGGCGCAGCCACCACGCGAGCGGCGCCATCACGGGCAGCGAAATCGCGAGCGCCCAGCAGATCACCTGCCAGCCGCCAAGGCGCCGCGAAAGCCGCGCGCCTTCCGCGTAGCCGAGCCCGCACACGACGATGGCGGCGAGCATGAGCGCGTCGCCGAGCGGCGAGGCGTCGATGCCGTGGCGCAGCGCGAACGCCACCACGGCGGCGCTGCCCGCCGCTGAAAAGACCCAGAAGGCCGGCTGCGGACGCTCGCCCGCGCGCAGCACGCCGAACACCGCGGTGGCGAGCGGCAGCAAGCCGACGAACACAATCGCGTGCGCCGAACTCACGTGCTGGAGCGCGAGCGCGGTGAGGAGCGGAAAGCCCACCACCACACCGAGCGCGACGATGACGAGCGGCCAGATTTCGTTGCGCGCCGGCCGCGCCGCGCGCAGCGACAGAAGCAGCAACACGCCGAGCACGCCCGCGATGGTCGCGCGCGCGCCCGTGAGGAACACGGGGTCGAGGCCGAGCACGGCGAGTCGCGTGGCGGGCAGCGAGCCGCTGAAGATGAGGACGCCTGCGAGGCCGCAGAGCCAGCCATCGGTGGTGGGATCGAGCGTTTTGCGCATGGGGAATGGCCAACGGGAAAACATCGGTGATCGATCCAGCGATGATGCGCGCCGAGCCGCGCGGAGGTAAGCTACAGATCAGTACAATTTCTTCAAACTGTATTGAACACGGAGCAGTACAGATGAAAGACAGAGCGAGAACGGAAGGCTTGCCCATGACGCGCGTCGAGCAGGTGATGCAGGCGCTGCGCGAGCGTATTGCCGCGCGCTCGCTGGCCGCGGGCGCGCGCGTGCCGTCCATTCGCGCGATGAGCGAGCAGCTTGGCGTGTCGAATTCCACGGTGGTGGAGGCCTATGAGCGCCTCGTTGCCGAAGGCGTGCTGGTCGCGCGGCGCGGGGCGGGTTTCTTCGTGGCCGGTCACGCGCCGCCGCTCGCGCTTGCCGCGCTCGGGCCGCAGCTCGACCGCGAGATCGATCCGCTCTGGCTCACGCGCCAGTCGCTGCAGACCGAGGCGGGTGCGCTGCGGCCCGGCTGCGGCTGGCTGCCCGCCTCGTGGCTGCCGGAGGACGCCGTGCGGCGGGCGCTGCGCGCCATCGCACGCGATCCGCGCGCGCCGCTCACCGATTACGCCTCGCCGCTCGGCCTGCCCGCGCTGCGCCAGCAACTCGCCTGGCGGCTCGGCCAGCATGGCGTGGAGGCCGCCCCCGAGCAGATCGTGCTGACCGACGGCGGCACCCAGGCGCTCGACCTCCTTTGCCGCTTTCTGCTCGAGCCTGGCGACACCGTGCTCGTGGACGACCCGTGCTACTTCAATTTCCAGGCGCTGCTGCGCGCGCACCGCGTGCGCGTGGTCGGCGTGCCGTACACGCCAACGGGTCCGGATCTCGCCGCGTTCGAGCGCACGCTGGCCGAAACGCGAGCGCGCCTCTACGTCACGAACTCGGCGGTCCACAACCCGACTGGCGCGACGCTCGCGCCTGCCGTCGCGCATCGCCTGCTCAAGCTCGCGGAGGAACATGACCTCCTGATCGTCGAGGACGACATCTTCGCCGACTTCGAAATCGAACCCGCGCCGCGCCTAGCGGCTTTCGACGGCCTCGCGCGCGTGGTCACCATTGGTAGTTTCTCGAAGACGATGTCGGCGGCGGCGCGCTGCGGTTTCATCGCGGCGCGCACGGACTGGATCGAACCGCTCGTGGATCTCAAGCTCGCGGTCTCGTTCGGCAACGGGGAGATGGTGGCCGAACTCGTGCACCGCCTGCTCGTGGACGGCACGTATCGGCGGCATCTGGACGGCCTGCGCGCGAAGCTCGCCGACGCGATGGGCGACACGCTGCGCCGCCTTTCAGCGCTCGGCCTCACCGCGTGGACGCGGCCGCAGGCCGGACTATTCGTGTGGGCGCAATTGCCGGATGGGCTCGACGCCGCGCAGATCGCGCGCGAAGCGCTGGTGGAAGGCGTGGTGCTCGCGCCGGGCAACGTGTTCAGCGTGTCGCGCAGCGCGGGCGATTTTCTGCGTTTCAATGTTTCGCAGTGCAATCGTCCGAAGGTCTACGAAACGTTGCAGCGTGCGATGGAACGCGTGGCGCAGCCCGTTTGAGCAGCGGCGTGCGCCACGCCCGGCTCACGGCTCGTGGCGCAAATACCCTTCCTTGGCCGGATCGCGCATGCGCCACGACACGATGAGCGCAACCGCGCAGATCGCCGTGACGTACCAGTAGAACGTGGTCTCGCTGCCAACGGACTTGAACCACAGCGCGACATATTCGGCCGAGCCGCCGAAGATCGCATTCGCCACCGCATACGAAAGGCCCACGCCCATGGCGCGCACTTCGGGCGGGAACATTTCGGCCTTGATGAGGCCGCTGATCGACGTATAGAAACTGACGATGGCGAGCGCGACGATGATGAGCACGAATGCGGCCACCGGGCTCGACACGTCCTTGAGCGCGTGCATGATCGGCACCGTGCCGAGCACCGAAAGCGAGCCGAAGAGGATCATCGACGTGCGGCGGCCGATCTTGTCGGAAAGCGCGCCGAACAGCGGCTGCATCAGCATGTAGACGAAGAGCGCGCAGGTCATCACGTTGCTAGCGGTCTTCGCGTGCATGCCGGCCGTGTTCACGAGGTACTTTTGCATGTAGGTCGTGAACGTATAGAAGATCAGCGAGCCGCCTGCCGTGAAGCCCACCACCGTGAAGAACGCGCCCTTGTGCTGCCACACGCCGCGAATCGTGCCCGCGTCGCGCTTGTGGCGCGATTCGCTCGTCGAGGTTTCGTCGAGCGACTTGCGCAGATAGAGCGAGATCAGCGCCGCGGCCGCGCCGACCACGAACGGAATGCGCCAGCCCCAGGCCTTCAGTTCTTCCGTGGAGAGCGTCTGCTGCAGGATCACGAGCACGAGCAGCGCGCAGAGCTGGCCGCCAATTAGCGTGACGTACTGGAACGACGCGAAGAAGCCGCGCCGGCCCTTGAGCGCGACCTCGCTCATGTAGGTCGCGCTCGTGCCGTACTCGCCGCCCACCGAAAGCCCCTGGAAGAGGCGCGCGAGCAGCAGCAGGAACGGGGCGAACGCGCCGATCTGCGCATAGGTGGGCAGCATGGCGATTACGAGCGAGCCGCCGCACATCATGAGCACCGAGATCATCATCGCATTGCGGCGGCCGTGGCGGTCGGCGATGCGGCCGAACAGCCAGCCGCCGATCGGGCGCATGAGGAAGCCCGCGGCGAATACGCCGGCGGTGTTCAAAAGCTGCGTGGTGGTGTTGCCGCTCGGGAAGAAAGCGGGCGCGAAATACAGCGCGCAGAACGAGTAAATGTAGAAGTCGAACCACTCGACGAGATTGCCCGACGAGGCGCCGACGATGGCGAGTACGCGTCGCCTCGTGTCCTGCGCGGATAGCGTGGTTGGGTCGTTCTGGACGTCCATGGGCGGGTCTTCTCCTGGTTGTGTGTTTTATGGCGAGCGGCCGTCATGCAGCCGTCGCGAGAGTTCGAACGCGCGCCACCGGGTCCCGGCGCGCGGTGCCCGCGATTTTAGCTAACTGTAATTGAATGTGTGGAAAATGTAATGCTGATGCGAGCGGGCCCCATTAGACCGATGGGATGCCGGTTCGCGGCCAAAAAAATGCCAGCGGGAATCCGCTGGCTGGAGGGGAAAAAGCGGCGAAGCGCGCTCAATGCTGCTTGCGCAGCGGCACGTCGCGCAGCAGCAACGACAGCGCGAACGAGAACACCACCACGATCGCAGCCGAGAGGTAAACCGTGTGTAGCGCGCCCGCGAACGCGTCGAGATACTGCGCGTGCAGCGTGGGCGGCAGATGGTGGATCACGTCGGGCGTGAGCGGCTGCGGCAGTTGTACGTCGGCCGTGAGCACCTTTTCGAGTCGCGCGTGCAGCCCGTGCGAAAACACGGCGCCGAACGCCGCCACGCCCACCGAGCCGCCAATCGAGCGGAACAGCGTTGCGCCCGACGTCGCCACGCCCATGTGGCGAAACTCCACGGCGTTTTGCACAGCAAGAATCAGCACCTGCATCACCATGCCCAGGCCGCAGCCGAGCAGCCCCATGTAGAGATACATGCGGTGAATGGGCGTGTCGAGCTGCAAGCGCGCGAGCAGGATCATCGCCGCGGCCACGAGCGCCGTGCCCGCAATCGGGAAGATGCGGTACTTGCCGATCTTGCTGATGATGCGCCCGGTGATGATCGACATCACGAGCACGCCGCCCATCATGGGCAGCATCTGCATGCCGGCCTGCGAGGGCGTGGAGCCCTTCACGACCTGTAGATAGAGCGGCAGGAACGTGACCGAGCCGAACAGCGACACGCCCACGATGAAGCCGATCAGGCTCGCGAGCACGAAGGTGCGCTGGCGAAACAGTTCGAGCGGCATGATGGGCTCGGCCGCATGCTTTTCCTCGTGAATGAAGCCCGCCACGGCTACGAGGCCGAGCAGCAGCGTGAGCCAGAGCGTGGGCGACGTCCACGGCAGCAGCGAGCCGCCCTCGCTCGTGAAGAGAATCAGGCAAGTGAGGGCGGCGGCGAGCCATGCCGCGCCCATGTAGTCGATCACGTGCTTCACGTGCGCGGCGCGCGGCTTGAACACGGCGCCGATTACCACGAGCGCGATCGCGCCGAGCGGCAGGTTGATGTAGAAGATCCAGCGCCACGACAGATGCTCGACGAGAAAGCCGCCGAGCAGCGGCCCGACCACGGTGGCGATGCCGAACACGCCGCCGAACATGCCCTGATACTTGCCGCGCTCCGCGGGCGGAATGACGTCGCCGATGGCGGCCATCGTCACGACCATGAGGCCGCCGCCGCCAATGCCCTGAAGCGCGCGCAGCACGATGAGCTGCTCCATGTTCTGCGCCACGCCGCACAGCGCCGAGCCGATCAGGAAGATGACGATGGCGGCCTGCAGCACGATCTTGCGGCCGAACAGGTCGCCGAACTTGCCATACAGCGGCACGACGATCGTCGAAGTGAGCAGGTAGGCCGTGACGACCCACGAGAGCCGGTCGAGCCCGCCCAGCTCGCCGACGATGGTGGGCAGCGCCGTCGAGACGATGGTCTGGTCGAGCGCCGCGAGCAGCATGACGAGCAGGAGCGCCGGAAACAGCAGCCGGATGGGTGGATGGCCGCCCCGCGGATGGCCGCCGGCATCGGCAGCAGCCGGGCCCGACGCCGTCGCCGCGGCTTTTGCGCTGGCGCTGGCTCCCGCCGTGGCGGGCGCAGGGTGTTTCGTGCTGGGTTCCATCGTCGTGTCCATCTATCTTGAATTTAATTAATTCGGAGGTTAATATTAGGACAATTATTCCAGTTGGTCAAAATTCAATTCGTTACCGAGTTGCTAACCGATAGAACGCCTATGAAAGCGCCAGAACACACCCTCGACAGCGCAGGCGGCGCGCCAGGCCGGCCCGCCGCGCGCCGCCCCGGCCGGCCGAGCGGCGGCGTGGGCGGGGCGGAGCAGCGCGCGCGTTTGATCGACGCCGCGCTCGTACTGTTCGCGCGCCAGGGCATTCTCGACACGTCGCTTGCCGCCATTGCCCGAGAGGCCGGCGTCACGCCCGCGATGGTTCACTACTATTTCAAGACGCGCGACCAACTGATCGACGTGCTGATCGACGAGCGTTTCGTGCCGCTGCGCGAAGCGCTCGGCGACATCTTCGCGGAGCATCCCGACGATCCTGTGAAGGCGCTCACCGCGCTGGCGCAGCGCTTTGTGGCGGTGGGGCAGCGCAATCCGTGGTTTCCGCCGCTGTGGGTGCGCGACGTCATCAGCGAGGGCGGCGTGCTGCGCCAGCGCATGCTCGAGCGCCTGGGCCGTGAGAACCAGGAAAAGGCCCACACGGCGATTGCGCGCTGGCAGCGCGAGGGCCGGCTCAACGCGGCGCTGGAGCCTTCGCTGCTGTTCCAGTCGCTGATGGGCCTCACGCTGCTGCCGCTCGCCACCAACCAGATATGGCGCGGCGACGCGGCGCAGCCCCATGTTGGCGTCGAGACGATCGCGCGCCATGCGGTCGCGCTCATCACGCAAGGCGTGGGACCGGCCCGCGTAGACAGCCCCGCCGATACGCGCGTTGATACGGGCATTGATACGGATTAATCGCCGCCGCGCGCCGTGGTACGCTCCGTGACCTTTGCGGCACGGCTCGTGCGCTGTGCCGCGCGAATGTTTCCCGGTCGAGGTCCGGTCTGCCTTCTTCTTCCGTTTCTTCCCGCGCTTCTTCCAGGCAAGCGCCCGCCATCGTCTGGTTTCGCGATGATCTCCGGCTTGCCGATCAGCCAGCGCTCGCGCAGGCCGCGGCGAGCGGCCTGCCGCTGATCTGCGTTTGGATCCACGATCCGCGCGCCTCGGGCGAACGCCCGGAGGGCGGCGCGGCGCGCTGGTGGCGTCATGAGTCGCTGCGCGCGCTCGATGCTGCGCTAACGGCGCGCGGCGGCCGCCTGCTTCTCCTGCAAGGCGACGAAGTGGCAACGCTGGACGCCCTCGTCACGGAAACCGGCGCGCAAGCCGTGTACTGGAATCGCCGTTACGGCGCGGCGCAACGCGAGGTCGATCGCGCGCTCAAAACGTCGCTGCGCGAGCGCGGTGTGGAGGTCGAGAGCTTCAACGGGCAGCTCCTCAACGAGCCGTGGACGGTGCTCAATCAGTCCGGCGAGCCGTTTCGGGTGTTCAGCGCCTACTGGCGCGCTTGCCTGCGTATGGGGGACCCGCCACCGCCGCAAGGCGAGCCCGAACGGATGATTTTTCAATCGTTGCCAGCACGTCTTACCCAGCGCGCATCGAAACTCGATGCGCTCGGTCTCGCGCCACGCTCGCCCGACTGGTCGGGCGGCTTGCGCGCGGCCTGGCCAGCGGGCGAGGAAGCCGCGCTGGAGCGCCTGCGAGCGTTCCTTGCCACGGACCTCGACGCTTACGCTGGAGAGCGCGACGAGCCCGGCGACGCCGCCACGAGCCGTCTTTCCCCGTATCTCGCCGTCGGCGCCGTTTCGCCGTGTCAGGTCTGGGCGGCGCTCAAGGCGGCGCAGCACGCGCACGGCCGCGGCTCGGCGCGGCGCGCCACGAGCGCGGAGAAGTTCGCAAGCGAATTGGGCTGGCGGGAGTTCTGCCACTACCAGCGCTTTCACTACGCCGATCTGGCGACGCGCAACCTGCGTCCCGCGTTCGACGCCATGCCGTGGCGTAAGGACGCCGCTGGCCTGAAAGCGTGGCAACGCGGGCTGACCGGCTATCCGCTCGTCGACGCCGGCATGCGCGAGCTTTGGCACACGGGGTGGATGCACAACCGCGTGCGCATGGTCGTGGCGTCGTTCCTGACCAAGCACCTGTTGATCGACTGGCGCGCGGGCGAGTCCTGGTTCTGGGACACGCTCGTGGACGCCGACCCGGCCAGCAACCCGGCCAACTGGCAGTGGGTGGCGGGCTCGGGCGTGGACGCCGCGCCGTATTTCCGCATTTTCAATCCTGTGCTCCAGGGCCAGAAGTTCGACCCGCGCGGCGCCTACGTGCGCCAGTGGGTGCCGGAGTTGGCGGCCCTGCCCGATGCGCTCGTGCACCAGCCGTGGAAGGCCGGCGCGCAGCAGCTGGAAGCGGCGGGCGTGCGTCTTGGCAAGCATTATCCGGAACCTGTTGTCGAGCACGAACTGGCGCGCCAGCGCGCACTCGAAGCCTATGCGCAAACCGGCAAAGCCAAGGGCTTCGCCGCTTCGCAAGAGGGCCGGGAGCAGGGCCAAAAGCAGGGCGGCAAAGCGTGAGCGCGGCCGTCATCGGGCTGTCTTGTGTTGCGGCTATCGTGCGCGGCGCGGATGGACGCACGCTCAGCACGCCGGAACCAGACGGCATTAAGATTGCTCTATCAGGACGGCCCGCGGTGCCGTGCGCCCAGCATCACGCCGGGCTCGCAGCCTCGCGGCAATCGGCCTGACAGACAGAAAGGCATGTAAGCAAACACAATGAACGCAGTACACAAGCTCGACCGGACGACCATCGTCCTCGTCGAAGACGACCCGCACAGCCGGGCGTCACTGACTTCGCTGCTGGAGGCGGAGGGCGCGCACGTCGTGGCGGTCGAAGACGCAGAAACGGGCGTCGAAGCAGCCCTGAGCCTGCACCCCGACGCCGTGGTCTGCGACCTCGACCTGCCGGCCATGGACGGCTTCTACCTGATCCAGCGTCTGCGCGACTATGAAATTCGCGGCGATCACGCACCGACCGTCGCGGTCGCGCTCACGGGCCATACCGACGAAAGCTGGCGTTTGCGCAGTATCGGCGAAGGTTTCCAGCACTTCATGACCAAGCCGGCCCGGCCGGAGGAACTCGTGACGCTCTTGAGCGACGCAATCGACGCGCGCCAGTCGCTCTGAGGCGGCGCGCGTAGCGAGGCGGGAAACGTGCGGGTTGAGGGACTGAGGCGCCGCGACATGCGGCGCGGCTGGCGTATTGCTCGCGATTGTCCGCGATTGTCCACGATTGCCCGCGCGCAACGGCGGGCAATAACGGTTAGCTAACGGACGAGGACTGCGCCGCTTCGGGCGCGGCAGCGGCGCCTGGCTGCGCGGGCTTGCCAGCCTGATTCGGCTGATTTGCCTGACTCTCCTGGCATTGCGCGCAGAGTCCCTTTAGCTCGATCCCGTCGCCGGCGAGCCGGTAACCCGCGGCCTCGATCTGCGCAACGAGCGCCTGGCGCAGCTTCGGTTCGTGCAGCTCGGTGACGTTGCCGCACTGCTGGCACACCACGAGAATGCCGTGCTGGCACTGCGTGAGGTCGTGGCAAACGGCGAACGCGTTGATCGACTCGATGCGGTGAATCAGTCCAGCCGAAAGCAGGAAATCGAGCGCCCGGTAGACCGTGGGCGGCGCCGAACCCGGATGGATCTGGCGCATTTCGTCGAGCAGCGAATACGCCTTGGTGGCGCGTCCCGAGGCGAGCAGCAGTTCCAGCACCTTGCGGCGGATCGGCGTGAGCTTTTCGCCGCGCTCGCGGCAATAGGCCTCGGCCATCGCGAGCGCGGACTCAAGCGTTGCGCCTTGGGCGCCGTGCGAGTGGCCGTGATCGTGGTCGTGCGTCTCGCCGTGCGTGTGACTGTGCAAGGCGGAGGCGTCCGGGGACGGTTTTGCTGTCTTCATGCTTGCGATTATACGGGGCGCGCCGCCGGGCCGCCCGCGCCGTCCTGGAGTGGCCGCTCAGGTGAGCGGCAGATCGATGTACTTGCGGAAGCCCTGGCGCTGCGCAATGCGCTGATACCAGCGTTCGAGGTTCGGCAGCGGCTCGCGCTCCACACCTTCGAGCCCGAACCAGCGCCGTGCGTACGCGCCGAGCACGATGTCCGCGAGCGAGAAGCGCTCGTTTTCGAGGAAGAAGCGGCCTTGCAGGTGGTGGTCGAGCAGCCTCCACAGCGGCGTCAGCTGATCGAGATCGGCTGCGATCTTTGCGGTGTCGCGCTTCTCCGGCGGCGTGCGCACGAGCGCGAGAAACACCGGGCGCTCGGCGGGCGCGAGCGTGCTCATCGACCAGTCGAGCCAGCGCTCGATCGAGGCGCGCACCTTCGGGTCGGTCGGGTAGAGCAGGCTCGAGGGACCGTACTCCATCGCCAGATAGCGCAGGATCGCGTTCGACTCCCACAGCACGAAATTGCCGTCCGAGATCGTCGGGATCTTGCCGTTCGGATTCATGGCGAGATAGGAAGGCTCGTTGAGATGCCCGAACGGGCCGCCCGCGTCGATGCGCTGGAACGGCAGGACGAGTTCATCGCAACACCACAGGACTTTCTGGACATTCACCGAATTGGCGCGTCCCCAGATCGTGATCATCTGGCGCGTACTCCTTGCAAGGGGAAAGGGGGTCAAGCCTGGCGCAGGCCGCCACGATACACGATTCTCGCGCGGTTTTTTGCGCCGCCATGCATTTCGTAGAATAGGCGCTGCGCAGCGCCTCGCGTTCCCCCGCCGCGTCCAATTCGTGCGGCACCGCTCCCTCGATTTCCCGCGCGGTCGCGCCGCCTCGCACCCAACGTACGCCCGAGACCCGCTTATGGCCCGCATTGTCCCCGACGACTGGCAGCATCTCGAAGCCACCGGCGCCGCCGCGCGCGAGCGCGAAACGCTCGCCGCGCTCGCACGCGGTTTGCCCAACGGCTACACCGTCTATCACGGCGTGCACTGGACGCGTCTTTCCGAAGGCTTTTCGGTCTTCGGCGAGGCCGATTTCGTGATCGTGAGTCCGGCCGGCCGCGTGATGATCGTCGAGCAGAAAACGGGCTTTCTGCGCGAAACGCCGGGCGGGCTCGTCAAGGCCTACATGCAGACCGAGCGCAACGTGGCGATCGCGCTCGCGCGCACCGTCGAAGGGCTGCACCGGCGCTTCACCGCAACGTTCGGCGCCGGCACCTACGTGCTCGAAGAGCTGTTCTACTGCCCTGACCACGTGGTGCGCGAGCCGGCGATCGCGGGGGTGAATCCCGCGCGCATCGTCGACGCCACGCGCAAGACGCAGCTCGCCGCCATCGTGCTGGAAGCCATGCCCGCCGACGAGCCGCGCCTGCCGTGCGCCGCGAAAATCCATCACTTTCTCGCCGACGAACTGTCGCTCACGCCCGACACCAGCGCACTGGTCGGCGCGGCGGACACGCTCGTCACGCGGCTCGCGGGCGGCCTCGCCACGTGGGCGCGCCGGCTCGAGTTCGCGCCGTTCCGGCTGCGTGTAATCGGCACAGCGGGCTCGGGCAAGACGCAACTGGCCGTGCAGGTCATGAAGGACGCCGTGGCGCGCGGTGCGCGCACGCTGTACGTGTGCTTCAACCGGCCGCTCGCGGATCACATCGCGCAACTCGCGCCGCCCGAAGCGAAGGTGGCGACCTATCACCAGCTGTGCGACTGGGTCGCGCGCGACGGCGGCCACGTGCCCGATTTCGACAGCCCCGGCGCATTCGACGAGCTCGTGCGGCGCTTCGGCGAGATGCCGATAGCCGGGCGCTGGCAGTTCGACGTGCTGATCGTCGACGAGGGGCAGGATTTTCAGCAACCGTGGGTCGGTGCGCTCGAGCGTCTGTTGCGGCCAGACGCTGCGTGGTGGTGGCTCGAAGATCCGCTGCAGAACCTGTACGTGCGCGAGCCGCTCGCGCTGGCGGGCTGGACCGTGCTGCGCGAGAACACGAACTACCGCAGCCCGCGCGACATCCTCGCGTTCCTGCGCGACGTGGCCGGACCGACTGTGCCCGCCATCGCGCAGCTTGCCGCGGGCAGTCCGTTCGATGGCTCCGATGTGACAGTGGCGAGCTGGGACGAGCGCGAAGCCGAACCTGGCGCCGAGCCCGGCGTGGTTCTGGCGACCAAACGCGCGATCACGCAGGCGCTCTCGCTCGGCTTTCGCAAGCAGGACATCGTTGTGCTGTCTTATCGCGGGCGCGAGCATTCGCTTTTCACGGCGCTCGACCAGCTCGGCCCGCACCGGCTGCGCAGCTTCACGGGCCAGTACGACCTGTTCGGCAATCCGCAGTACCGCGAAGGCGACGTGCTGCTCGATTCGATCTACCGCTTCAAGGGGCAGTCCGCACCGTGCGTGATCCTGACCGAGGTGGAATTCGAGGCATTCGACGAGCGCGCCGCGCGCAAGCTCTTCGTTGGCGCGACGCGCGCGGCCATGAAGCTCATCGTGGTGGCGTCGCCGCGCGCCGCGCGCTTCATCGAGGGCCAGCGCGGCCACGCGTGACGGCGTTCTCGCTCAGCTCCAGGCCGAGGCGCCGATCAGCGTGCCCGTGCGCGCGTGGGCGTTCCACCAGATCACGCGCAACAGCGGCGCACTCTGGGCGATCAGGATGGCCTGGACCGGATCGCTCTCGATGAAGTGCGTGACGCCGCTGCGAATGGCCGCGGCGGCCTTGTGCGCCGCCACGGCTGCGGCCGTGTCGTCGTGCTCGTCCGGCCGGCGCATGATCAGTTCGAGGTGCCCGAAGCCGTGACGCTCGAGCCAGGCGAGTGTGCGCTCGCGGTCGATCTCGGGACGCCCCGTGATGATCGCGCGCGCGCGCTTCAGGTCGATGCCGGGCAGGCGCTCGAACGGCACCAGTTCATCGCGCTCGGCGAGCGCGGCGACGAGGTCTTCGTCGTAGCGCGCAACCGGAATGTCGGGGAGCAGGACGCCGTCGAGATCGATCGCGTAGACGGCGTACTCGTGGTCGTCGGCCATGCGCGTGCCCTCGCCGTCGCCTTCGCGAATCCAGTCGGCGCGGTAGCGGTCGGTGTAGGCCTGGCGCTCCCACGGGAAGAGCGCGAAATAGCCGCTTGCATCGATCGAATAATCGGGGCGCAAGCGGCTGAGGTCGTCATAGGCGCCGGTGAGCGTGCGCACGACGAGCCCGTGCTCGCTCAGAAACGCGATGCAGTCCACGAGCGTATGGCCGCGCCCCGCGATGTCCTCGCACAGCAGCACTTTCGCGCCCGGCTCGGGCAGCGGCAACGTGGAGTCCCAGCGCACTTCGCGCGTGGCGCGGTCATAGCGCAGGAACGCGACACCCGCGCCCGTTGCGTGCGAAACCATCAGCGCGAGCGGCGCGCCGCCGCGCAAAATGCCGACCACGAGGTCGAATTCCTCAGCGATCAGCGCCGGTTGCAGCGACTCGACCCAGTGATCGAGCTGTTCGTAGGTGAGCGGAACGACAGGTTTATCCATGGGTTGAAATGAGTGACGAAGCGCGTGCCAGGCAAATGTGCGGCAAATGCACAACGCGCGTTTCCGATAGCGGCGTGCGAGAAAAAGACGGCTATTGTCAGCGCAATGTTTGACGATATTATGCCTATGCTCACCAGCGCCTGCTGGCATGGCGGGTGGAGGAAGCGGGAAGCCGCGGGAAATGGCGGGACCAGCAGCAGAAAAACGCGGCGCAGCGCCGCGCAAAGACACACGACAACGACGCGAATCATCGCGCGAAAGGGCTCGGGCAAGATGTGGCATGGGATGGGATGGCCAGGCTGGCGGCGCTGGGCCGCCGTGGCGGGGTTCGCGCTCGCGGGCGCTCTGTTGCCGTTCGTGCAGTTTGCACATGCGGCGCAGGCGGCGGGTTCTGCGGGTTCGCTCTCGCTCGACGTGGACGGCGAGGTGCGCGTGACCAACAACGCGGCCCACACGGCGTATCACTTTACTGAGGCGCAGCTGCTTGCGCTGCCTGCGCATTCGATCACGACGGCCACGACCTGGACGCCGCGCTCGACCTTCACGGGCCCGCTGCTCTCGGACGTGCTCAAAACGGTGGGCGCCTACGGCAGCCAGATCGAGATCCACACGCTCGACGACTACACCTGCGTGGTGCCCGTGGCCGACGCCGCGCGCTATGGCGTGGTGGTGGCCTACGAGATGAACGGCCAGCGCCTGAAGGTGAGTAATTTCGGCCCGTTGTTCCTGATTTATCCACGCGACCAGCATCCGCTCGAGCTGGATGGCGCGGCCGGCGACGCGAAGTTCGCGTGGCAGATCAAGTCAATGACGATCAAGCGGTGACTGGCGGCTGATGCGACGACCCTTGCGACGCCTGCTGCAGGCGATCATCTGGATGGCGGCGTTGGCGCCGCCCGTGGTGGCGGTCGGCTATCTGCTTTATGCGAACCTGCTCAACCCGCAGGTCGTGCAGCGCATCACGGGCAATTACGACGGCCTGTACTGGGACGCCGCGCAGCTGCAGATTGCCTACGCGCGCTTCGAGAGCCAGTTGCTGATGTTCGCGGACGGCATCGACCGCGATCTCGACAAAGTGCGGCTGCGCTATGAAGTGCTGCAGTCGAAGCTCAACGTGATGAAGGGCTCGACGCTGTCGCTCGACTCCACGCCGGGTTTGAAGCGGCGCCAGGACGCCGATCTCGCCATTCTGGCCGCGACCATTTCCCCGTTCGAAGCCGAAATCGCGACGCTCTCGGACAACCCCGAACGCGCGGTGCCGATGCTCAAGGCGCTCGACCTGCACTGGACCCAGGTGACCGACCTGGCGCTGAACCGGCGTTTCGCCGACGTGACCGAGCGCGAGGCGATCCGGCACGATTTCATCGCCAAGCGGCGCGAACTGTTTGCGTCGGGGCTCGTGCTGCTCGTGCTTTCGGCGGCGGCGGGCGTGCTGCTCGTGATGAACGGCTACCGGCGCACCCGGCTCCTCGACCAGCAGCGCGCGGCGCTCGAAGCCGAGCACCAGGCGAGCCGCGCCGCGCGCGAGGCGAGCATGGCGAAGGACGCCTTCCTTGGCATGATCAGCCACGAACTGCGCACGCCGCTGCACGCAATCGTTTCGTCGATCGAACTGCTCGGCTTCAACTCGCATTCGGAAGCGGACCGCAAGGTGATCCATCGCCTCGAAACCGCCGCACGCCAGCTCGAAGCGCAGATGAAGGATCTCACCGACTACGCGCGCCTTGGCGCGGGCAAGCTCGAATTGCGTCAGGAAGAGTTCGAGCCGCGCGAACTGCTGCAGTCGATTGTCGACGAAAACGAGCAGGCCGCGCGCTCGCGCGGGCTCGCGTTCGAGCATGCGTGGGTGGGACCGCAGCGGCGGGTGGTGGCCGACCCGCACCGCATCCGCCAGATCGCCGGCAACCTCGTCACGAACGCGATCCGCTACACGGAGCGCGGCAAGGTGCGGCTCGAATTCTGGCTGCAGGCGCCCGCGCGGGCCGCGCGGCCTTTGAATGGCGAGGAAGGAGCCGTGCGGCCGGCAGGCGGCGACACGCTCGTGATCGTCGTTGGCGACACGGGGCCGGGTGTGGCGGCGGACCAGATACCGCTCATCTTCAAGGAGTTCACGCAGCTCGACACGTCGCGCTCGCGGCGCTACGAGGGCGCGGGCATGGGCCTCGCGATCGTGCGGGGCCTCGTCGAGCTGTTCGGCGGCACGATCGAGACGCAAAGCCGAGTGGGTAAAGGCACGACCTTCACCGTGCGCATTCCCGTCACGCCGGTCGAGCCGCCGGCGCCCGCGGCCGTGGCCGAAGCGGCGCTGCCTGTGCGGGCGCTGCCGCAGGTGCTCGTCGTGGACGACAACCCGCTCGTGCGCGATTCGCTATGCGAGATGGTGGCGCATATGGGCTACCGCGCGCTCGCGGCCGGCGATGCCGACAGCGCGCTTGGGCTGCTCGCCCACGAGGCGTGCGATGTCGTGCTGCTCGATCTGCATATGCCGGGGCGCGACGGGTACGATTTCGTCGCGGGGCTTCTAACCGCGCAGGATGTGCTCGGGCAGCCGCGCGTGATCGCGGTGAGCGCCGATGTGGCGGGGCTCGCGGCGATTGGGGATCATGCTGGCGCCTCGGGCGGCGAGGGCGCGCCGTTTTTCGACCGGCTCACGAAGCCGGTGCATTACGAGGTGCTGCGTGCGGCGTTGCAGCGGGCGCTGAGTGTGCCTCGGGCCGCGGCTTGAATTGTGCCTCTTGCCGCTTTGGGCTTTCCTTGTGTTCGCTGGCATACCGCCGCGAAAACAAGGAAAGGCCAAAGCAGCGAGGAACCGCAACAAACAAAAACGCTGCGCCGAGCAGCCCTCACCCGCGATTGAGCCGCTTGGAAAGATCGGCAACGAGAATCGCCATGCGCGCTGGTTTTTCATAGCACGCCACGTTGTAGTGCCGCACGACCTGGCTGATCTCCGACTCGCTGGCCTTGCCGGTCAGCAGCTCGCCGGTCAGCACGAAAATAGGCGCATCAGGGTTCTCGGACCCGCGTATGCTGCGGATCGCCTCAGCGGCGGTCTGGCTGCCGAACAGCCAGTCGATCACCACGCCGTCGAACACATTGTTCTCGAGCGCTTCGTTGAATGCCGCGAGACCATAGAGCGCGAGCGCCGCGTAACCGCTGTGCTCGAGGTAGTCGCGCAGGTTGTCGGCGGACGACTGGTCGTCGTCCACGACGGCGATGAGCGGCTTGTCGGACTCGGCGCGGCGCGGGTAGATCTCGATCTTGTGGACTTCGCGCGCGTTCTGGTAGAGCGCCCCGTCCGGACGCACGACGCGCCACTGCCCCAGCTTTTCGTAGGCGACGAAGTCGGGGCGGCTGCCCGCCTCGACCGGTGCGCCAATCCACGCGGTGCACGGCAGCTCGGCCGCGCTCACGCAGAGCGTCGCCTCCTGAGCGCTCGCGCCGACCATGCCGGGGTCGAGCAACTGCGCGCCGAACAACTGGCCCGCAGGTTCGCCGAACGCTTCAGCCACTTTCTTGATCTGCGCGAGCGTCCACGGGCTGTTCCCGCGCAGCTTGCGGTGCCCTTGCGAAAAGCTCAGGTCAAGAATCCGGCACAGCTCGGTCGTTTGCTGACGCTTGCCAATGCCGTGACGGCTCATCAGCTCGCGTACGCGCTCCGCGACCGACGCCGAGTCGGTTGTGTAGGCAACGTTCGACATACTGCTCAAAAGGGGGGACTCGTAGATTCAGTTTCTGATAGATCATGCCGTGGCGCCGTGAGGCCAGTATGACTGGACCTCGCGCAAGCTGCACACGGGAGCACGCTATTCTAATCGCATCAAATACCAAAAGACGGCGCTATTTTAGCTAAATGTAAGTTGGCGCTGAATAACGGGAATGTAAGCGTTTATTCGGCTCCGTTTACGCGGTGCTTACGATATTCGCGACATTGCGGGAAGATGCACGATTTTTAACGCCGCGCGTTCGCGCATGGCCAATCAACCTTACTACATTGAGGGGTATCGTTTGAGCGAGGTGTGCAACGGCAGGACATGGCGCCATGAAGGCGTGCCGTATTACAGCCAGTGGGGCAGCGCCGACTGGGTGGCGCCCATCGTCGAGCGCGGCGCCGACCCGTGCGAGGACCCGCACTGGCGCGCGAGCGGCTTCACGCAGGCCGATGCCTATCGCTTCTGGGCGAAGCGCCTGTGCGGCCTGACCTGCCTCGAATCGGCGCTCGACTATTGGGGCGTCGCGCATGCGCCGCGCGCGCAGCTGCTCGAAGAGGCGTTGCGGCACGGCGTCTATCGCGTGCGTGAAGACGGCGGCGTGGACGGGTTGATCTACCGCCCGTTCGCCGGATGGGTGGAAGCCGCGTTCGGCGTGCGCGTGGAAGTGATGATCGATGAGGGCATCGAGGCGAGCGCCGCGCGCATCGATGCGCAAACGCTCGCCATCGTCTCCGTGAGCCCCGAGATCCGCTACCCCGAGCGGGTCAATCCTGGCCAGGGCGGCCACCTGATCCTGCTGCACGGTCGCGGTGACGGCGGCGTCTGGTTCCACAATCCATCGGGCATCGCGCCGTATCAGGCGGATGCGTGGCTGCCCTACGAGACGGTCGCGCGTTTTCACGCGCGGCGGGGCATGGCGCTCACCCGGCCGCGCTGAACGCGCGCCTGCTTCAGGCCGGGGCCGGCTGCAGGCCGCCCAATAACTGCTGTACGCGCGACAGGTCGCGGTTGATCGCACCCGCGTCCGCAAACAGCTCCGCGAGCCAGTCCACGAACACGCGCACGCGCGGCGACAACTGGCGCGACTTCACGAACGCCACCGAAACCGGTGTGGGCAGCGGCTTCCACTGCGGCAGCACCTCCAGCAGCGCGCCGCTGTCCAGGTATGGCTGCGCCGCGAGCAGCGGCGGCTGGATCAGGCCATAGCCCTGCAGGCCGCAGGTCAGGTAGGCGAACTCGTCGGAAACATGCACGAAGCCGTCCACCTTCACCTTGGTCGGGCTGCCATCCACCTCGAAGTCGAACTCGAACGGGCGGCCCGTGAGCGGCGAGAGGAAGTTCACGACCGGGTGCTGCGCGAGATCGTCGAGCGTTTGCGGCGCGCCGTGCCGCTCGAGGTACGCAGGGCTCGCGCAGGTCACGTGCTCGAGCACGCCGAGGCGCCGCGCCGCGAGCCCCGAGTCGGGCAGCTCGCCCAACTGGATGCTGCAGTCCACGCCTTCGCCGACGAGGTCGACGTTACGCAGGCTCACGCCGATCACGAGGTCGATCTGCGGGTGGCGCGCGTGGAAGTCGTCGAGCGCGGGCAGCACGATCGCGTTGGCGATGAGGCCCGGCATCTCCACGCGCAAGCGGCCGCCGATCGCGCCAGGCGTCTGGCGCACGCTCGCTTCGGCATCGTCGATGTCGGCGAGAATCTGCGCGGCGCGCTCGTAATACGCAGCGCCTTCGGGCGTGAGCGAAAGACGCCGCGTGGTGCGCACGAGCAACTGCGTGCCGAGCAGCGATTCGAGGTTTTGCATCAGCGTGGTGGCGCTGGCGCGCGGCATATCCAGCGACTGCGCGGCTTTGGTGAAGCTATTGGTGTCGACGATGCGCACGAACGTGCGCATCGCCTGGATGCGGTCGATCACGGGCGAGCTCCTAACGATGGGCTTGAGGCTTGAACGAAATCCGCGCTGCTGCAGAAAATGGGTGAGCCGCGTAGCGATGAATGCGCTTCGCGGTGCCGGCGTCTCGCGGAAAGCGACGCTCAGCGGTTAAACAGCGATGACGATTGGATGGCGGCGCACGCGGGCGCCGGCTCGACTACGGGAGGCCGAAAAAGAAGGCCTCGAAGGGGAAGGGCTGGCGGGCCATCCGGAATGGATGGCCCGGCGGGGCAGGGTGTTACGTCTGAATGCGCAGTGCGAGCGGTGCGTGTGGCCCGCGCGATGCTTGCGCGCCAGTTGCGAGTTACTTGCGCAGCGAATCGAGGTCGATCACGAAGCGGTACTTCACATCGCTCTTGAGCATGCGCTCGTAGGCGTTGTTGATGTCCTGCATCTTGATCATTTCGATATCCGACGTAATGCCATGCTTGCCGCAGAAGTCCAGCATTTCCTGGGTCTCTGCAATACCGCCGATCAGCGAGCCAGCCAGACGGCGGCGCTTCATGATCAGGTTGAACACTTGCGGCGACGGGTGATCGTGCTCGGGCGCACCCACCAGCGTCATCGTGCCGTCACGGCGCAGCAGCTCGATGAACGGGTTGAGGTCGTGCTGCGCGGCCACCGTGTTCACGATCAGGTCGAAGCTGTTGGCGTGCTTCGCCATTTGCTCCGGGTCTTTCGAAATCACGACTTCGTCGGCGCCCAGGCGCTTGCCGTCTTCGATCTTCGAGGGCGACGTGGTGAACAGCACCACATGCGCGCCCATGGCATGCGCGAGCTTCACGCCCATGTGGCCGAGGCCGCCGAGACCCACGATGCCGACCTTCTTGCCGGGACCCGCGCCCCACGTGCGCAGCGGCGAGTACGTCGTGATACCTGCGCACAAAAGCGGCGCGACGGCGGCCAGTTCGAGGTTTTCGGGCACGCGCAGCACGAACGCTTCGTCCACCACGAGCTGCGTGGAGTAGCCGCCGTAGGTCACGTCGCCGCTCACGCGGTCGGTGCCGTTATAGGTGCCGACAAAGCCGTTCTCGCAATACTGTTCGAGGCCTTCGGCGCAACTCGGGCAGGTGCGGCACGAGTCGACGAGACAGCCCACGCCAACGAGTTCGCCCACCTTGTACTTCGTGACGCCGTTGCCAACCTCGGCCACGCGGCCGACGATCTCGTGGCCCGGCACGACCGGGTAGATCGTGTTGCGCCATTCGTCGCGCGCCTGGTGCAGGTCGGAGTGGCACACGCCGCAGAACAGCACGTCGATACGAACGTCGAGTTCGCGCAGGTCGCGGCGCTGGAATTCGAACGGGGCGAGCGGCGACGCGGCGTCGCGGGCGGCATATCCGTAAGTTGGGTACATGGGTTTGCTCTCCTCTGGTGCGTGGGTGTTGCGGCAGGGTTCCCATCGTAAGGATCGGGGCCCACCCAGGGAATACCTGAAGCTATCGAAGACTTGCCTGATTCTCCTGGCGCGCAGCACATCCACCGGTTCGGTGATAGATTGGCAAGCCTGTTTCTCTGCCTGATTTCATCTTTTGGGGCACAACCGATATGGGCTACGTCAAAACCCTCGCGGCGGCGGCTATCGCGCCGGCGGCCGCCACGCAGGCGCGCACGGTCGACCTGCTCATGCAACTCACGCAGCGCGACGGCGTGCACGACACGCCGGTCGAAGGCGTGCGGCTCTACCGCGGCAGCGAAAGCCACCCGCGCCGGCCGGTCATGTACGAACCGAGCATCTTCATCGTCTGCCAGGGCCGCAAGCGCGGCTTTCTCGGCGACCAGGTCTTCGTCTACGACGCCCAGCAATATCTGGTCCTCTCGGTGCCGATGCCGTTCGAGTGCGAGACCGAGGCGAGCCCCGAGAAGCCGATTCTCGCCATCTCGATCCGCGTCGATCTGACGACCGTCGCCGAACTGCTCATGGCGCTCGACGACCCGCGCCGCGCCGTGTCCGAACCCTCGGGCATCTACGCAACGCCGCTCGACGCCACGCTCTCGAACGCCGTGCTGCGCTTGCTCGAAGCGCTCGCGCAGTCCCACGAGGCGCGCATTCTCGGGCCTTCGATCGTGCGCGAGATCTGCTACCGCGTGCTCATGGGCGAGCAGGGCGACGCGATTCGCGCGGCGCTCACGCACCAGCACCACTTCGGGCGTATTGCGAAGGCGCTGCGGCGCATTCACACGGACTACCGCGGCGACCTCGACGTCGAAACGCTGGCCTCCGAGGCGGGCATGAGCCTTGCCGTCTTTCATGCGCACTTCAAGGCCGTCACCTCGACTTCGCCCATGCAGTACGTGAAGACCACGCGCCTGCATCATGCGCGCCTCCTCATTACGCACGACGGCTTGACCGTGAGCGCGGCGGCCACGCGCGTGGGCTATGAAAGCGCGTCGCAGTTCAGCCGCGAATTCAAGCGCCTGTTCGGCATGAGCCCCGCCGACCAGATGCGCCGCGCGCGCGACGCCGCAGCCGCCGCGGCCGCGCCGCGCGTGGAGGTCTTGCCGCCGCGCTATGTGACGGCCGTGTGATGCCAGCGCTGCGGCATTCGATTCGCATATCGAAACAATAACGAGAAGGGTGACACAACGATGAAGCCACGCCTGCTGGTCCTGATTGTGCTGACCGATGAAGACCTCGCCGCTTTCGGCGAAACATTCGATGTGATCTACGCGCCCGACGCCGATGCGCGCGCCAAAGCGGTCGCGCAGCACGGCAAGGACGTGCGCGTGGTGCTCACGAACGGCACGACGGGCCTCACCGCCGACGAAATCGACCGCATGCCCGCGCTCGAACTCGCGGGCGCGCTTGGCGCGGGCCACGAGAACATCGCGCTCGACCACGCGCGCGAGCGCGGCATCGCGCTGTGCAACGGCGCGGGCGTCAATGCCGACTGCGTGGCCGACCACGCGCTCGCGCTGCTGCTCGCGGCCGTGCGCGCCGTGCCGCAGTTCGACGCTGCTTGCCGCGCCGGTGTCTGGCGCGACGCGCTGCCCATGCGCCCCACGGTCACGGGGCGGCGGCTTGGCATTGTCGGCTACGGGCACATCGGCGAGAAGGTCGCGCGGCGCGCGGCGGGCTTTGACATGGAACTCGGCTATCACAACCGCAAGCCGCGTGAGGGCGCTCAGGCGCGTTACTTCGCGAGCGTGATGGCGCTTGCGCAATGGAGCGACTTTCTCGTGATCGCGACGCCGGGCGGCGCGCAAACGAAGCATCTGATCGATCGCACCGTGATCGATGCGCTGGGACCGCAAGGTTTTCTCGTCAACGTTTCGCGCGGCAGCGTGGTCGATACGGCCGCGCTCGCACTCGCGCTGAAAGCGGGCACGCTCGGCGGCGCGGGGCTCGACGTCTATGAGGGCGAGCCGCATCCACCCGCTGCGCTCATCGAATTGGACAACATTGTGCTCACGCCGCATGTGGCCGGCACGTCGCCCGACGTGCGCAACGCCACCGTGCGCCACTTCGCCGAGAACGCGGCGCGGCACTTCGCGGGCGAGGCGCTGCTCACGCCGCTTTGAAGTTTGCGTTGAGCGCTGTTGGCGCACGCATGTGCCTTCCGTATGCCGCCGCGCGCAAGCGCTCGCGGCGCATGACGTATCATTCCTTCTGTGCGAGCCAGAATCGCTGTTCGAGCGGCTGCTAGTGACCACAACGGCCATGAATCTGGCGTGACACCCTGCGCATTTTGCACATCTGGGCCGTGACGCCAGAGCGGTGATATCGAAGGCTCAAAGATGAAAACGCTGATCGGCGCGCTGCAAGAGCACGCGGCCCACGTGGTGAACCGCTTCTACGAGGAACTGGGCCGCCTGCCCAAATCCCGCCGTATTCTCGAAATGCTGTCGGGTGCGGAACTCGCGCACCTGAAGGCACGCCAGGTCCAGAATCTCCTTGCCCTTGCCAACCTCGGCCTCACCGCGCGCGAACACGAAGACATGGCGCAGCGCATTGGCCGTATTCATGCCATTGTCGGGCTCGACAAGGAAGAGCTCGTGCGCAGCCGCGGCATTCTGCAGGAGCTGATTTACGCGGACGTTGGCCGCACGGTGAGCACGCAGCAGCTCTCGCTCTATGCGCGCCGCCTGACTTCCGACCTCGCGTGGCAACTGAAGGCGTATCAGGCCGTGCAGGATTCGCAGCAGGAGGCGCTGATGCGCATCACGCGTCTCGTGTGGGAAGCCGGCAGCTATACGAACTTCATCGATCAGGTGATCGCCGCACTGGCGGCGCACGACGAAGTGACAGCCTGCGCCATCGGCCGTCCCGACGAAGCGGGCATTTTTCACTTCGAGGCCGGCGCGGGCGGCAAGACCGAAGGCGGCATGCTCAATGTGCTCGCCGCGCACGATCAGGAAATCAGCGTGCGCGCCGATCATCCGCAAGGGCAGGGCGCCATTGGGCGCGCGTGGCGCAGCGGCAAGCCCGAGCGCGTGGTCAACTACCAGACCGATCCGCTCGTTGCGCCGTGGCGCGATCTCGCGGCGCGCGAAGGCGTGCGCTCTTCGGTGGCGATTCCGCTGGCTGCCCCCGGGCAGCCGCCGCTCGCCGTGCTGTGCTTGTATAGCGCGTTTCCGGGCGGCTTCGTCGGGCCCGATCAGGTGGCTTTCGTCGATTTGCTGCAAACGTTGCTCGGCGGCGCGGCGATGCGCATACCCGGCAGCGATGGCCTGAGCGCCGCGGTGCCGGTGAGCGTGCGTCAGCAGTGGGCGGCGCTCGTGCGCACCGGCGCGCTGGAAATGCACTACCAGCCGCTGCTCAGCCTTGCAACGGGCAAGGCGACCAAGGTCGAAGCGCTGGCGCGCCTGCGCGACGGCGAGCGTCTGCTCGTGCCGGACGTGTTTCTCTCGGCGCTCTCTTCCGACGATCTGCTCGCGCTCTTCGCGCGCGGCATCGATCAGGCGCTCGCCGACCGTGAACGCTGGTACGCCGAAGGCCGCGACCTCGATGTCTCGATCAACCTGCCGCCTGCGGCGCTCAACGACATCCGCTATTTCGAAGCGACCCGCACGGCGCTCGCCGCACACCGTTGCCCGGCTGCACGCCTCACGCTGGAAGTTCTGGAAAACGAATCACTCTCGTTGAGTCAGGGGCAGCGCGCCATTCTCGCGAAGTTCCGTGAGTTAGGCGTGCTGCTCGCGCAGGACGATCTCGGCGCCGGGCATAGCGGCCTCACGCGCCTGCGCGAATTGCCGTTCGACTGGATCAAGCTCGACCGGGAAATGGTGCAGGTGAAGGGCGACGACGCGCTCGATACGCTGCGCGTGATCTACCAGTTGACGCGTCTCGGGCACTCGCTGGGCAGGCTCGTGCTCGCCGAAGGCATCGACACGCTCGACCTGCTGCATGCGCTCGCGATTCTCGGCGTCGATGGCGCGCAGGGCTATGTCATCGGCAAGCCGATGGAGGGCGCGCGCCTCCTCGAATGGCTCGACACGACGCCGGTCTTTACCTCGGCCTCCGAGGGCGGAGCGGGAACGGAAAGCCTGCTTGCGCGGCTGGCGCGCTTCGTGATCTGGGAAGAGCGCATGCTCATGATCGCGGCCGTGCCCGAAGCGGCGCAAGACCTGCTGCGCGCGTTGACACGCGCAGCAGGCGAGGACGTCAACGTTCCGCTCGCGCAGTCGCTCGCGGGCTTCGGCGCCATTCTGCCTGCGGGCGAGCAACGCGACGCGTTGCATCGGGAGGTGGTCGGCGCGCTGCTGACTGAAGGCCCGCACAGCGAAGCGTGGCGCGTTGCGCTGAACGGGCTGATCGAGGCCATCATATCGGCCGCGTAGCAGAGATCGTTAATCCTGCAACGCGAGTCCCACGTCGCTTTGCGTGGCCGACGACTGCTTACGCTGCAGCACCGCGATACACACGAGCGAAATGGCAGCCAGCGCGCTGTAAAACAGCGCCAGCGGCCACCACTGCCCGGGATAGTCATGCGCGAGCAGCGTGCCGACGAGCGGCGTGAGACCGCCCGCGAGCGCCGCGCAACATTGGTAGGAGATCGAAATAGCCGAGTAGCGCACGCGCACCGGGAACGCGTTCGTCATGAAACCTGCCATCACCGCGTACGAGCTGCTCATGCACATCACCGCAATCGCAATGCCAACCACGATCGCGACCGGCCGACCGGTGGAGACGAGCACGAACATCGGGTAAGGCGAAATCATGGCCAGCGCCGCGGCCAGCACGAGGAAGCGCCCGGCGCCCACGCGCTGCGCAAACCAGCCGGAAAAGAGCTGCGTAAACAGCTGGATGAACGCGACGACGAAGAGGCAGTCGAGAATCAGCGCGCGGTCGAGCCCGAGCGTTTGCGTGGTGTAGTTCAGCATGAAGGTGTTGACGAACCACGCACCCGCCACGCCGATCACGTTCGCGCCGAGGCACAGCAGCACCACGCGCCACGAGTCGCGCAGCACTTCGACGATCGGCATCGCGGCGGTGCGGCGCTGCGTCTTGATCGCCTCGAATTCCGGCGATTCGCCCACGCCCGATCGAATCAGCAGACCCACCACGAGCAGCACCGCGCTCGCGATGAACGGCAAACGCCAGCCCCAGGTAAAGAGCGCGTCACGGTCGAGATGCGCGACGAAGCGAAACGCCAGCAGCGCCAGAATCAGGCCTGCGGGGCTGCCGAGTTGCGCAAACGAGGCGAGAAACGTGCGCTTTTCCCTGGGTGCATGCTCGCCGGCCATGAGCACCGCGCCGCCCCATTCGCCGCCAATCGCAATGCCCTGCGCTACGCGCAGCAGCACGAGCAGCGCCGGGGCGAGTGCGCCGGCGCTCGCATAGGTCGGCAAAAAGCCGATGCCGACGGTGCCGACGCCCATGATCGACAGCGTGGCGACGAGCGCCTTCTTGCGGCCGATGCGGTCGCCCAGATGCCCGAACACGAGCCCGCCGAAGGGGCGCGCGAAAAAGCCCACGGCGAAGGTGCCGAACGAGGCGAGCGTGCTGTAGAACGGCTCGTGGGAAGGGAAGAACAGCTTGCCGAAGATGAGCGCCGAAGCGGTGGCGTAGATATAAAAGTCGTACCACTCGATGGTGGTGCCGACGAAGGCGGCGAGCGAGGCGCGGGCGGGCTGGCGCGCAGAATTTCCGTTGGGGCGGGTCATGCATGTCTCCTTGATCGGGGTGAGCCGGCTTGGGCCGGTCTGTATTCCGTTGGGGTTCGATGAAACGCTAGGCGCTTACGGTCGTTTCGGAATCCTTGACAATGCCGGCTTCGAAGAGCCGTTGCTGTGTGTCGGCGTCGATGCCTAGCGCGTCCATCACGGCGCGCGTGTCGGCGCCGAGCGCGGGCGGACGCGTGCGATAGGTCGGCGGCGTGCGCGAGAGCTTCACGGGCGCGCCCGTGCCGCGATAGCCTTCCATTTCGACGATCATGCGGCGGTGCTGCGTGTGCGGATGCGCGGCCACGGCGTCGACCGTTTGCACGGGGCCGCACGGCACGCCGGCCTGGATCAAGTCGCGCGCGAGCGGCTCGCAGTCATGGGCAGCAAGCCGCGCTTCTAGCGCTGCCTTCAGTTCGGGCCGATGCGCGCAGCGGCTGCGGTTGTCGGCGAAGCGCGGGTCGATTGCGAGTTCGGGCACGCCCAGGTGCGCGCAGAGCTTCGCGAACTGGCGGTCGTTTCCCACCGCGAGGAAGATGGGCGCGTTGCCCGTGGCATAGCTGTCGTAGGGCGCGATGTTCGGGTGCGCGTTGCCGCTGCGCTGCGGCGTGCGGCCATTGCCGAAATAGTTCGGCAGATGCGGATGCAGGAGCGACACGCCGCAGTCGTAAAGCGCGATATCCACCGATTGCCCGAGGCCGCTCTTTTCGCGCTCGGCCAGTGCGAGCAGAATGCCCGCGAGCGCGTTCAGGCCCGTGACCATGTCCACGATCGGCAGGCCGATGCGCAGTGCGGGGCCGTCGTGCTCGCCGTTCACGCTCATGAGGCCCGCCATCGCCTGAATCACGGCATCGTAGCCGGGCAGGCCACCGAGCGGGCCGTCCGGGCCGAAGCCCGAAATCGCACAATGAATCAGGCGCGGAAAGCGCGGGCGCAGATCGCGCTCGTAGTCCATGCCCCAGCGTGCGAGCGTGCCCGGCTTGAAGTTTTCGACCAGCACGTCTGCGCCTTCGAGCAACTGCCAGAGAATCGCGCGACCTTCTTCGCGCGAAAGATCGACGGCGATGCCCTGCTTGTTGCGGTTCACGCCCACGTAGTACGACGCCGTATCGCCGACGAAGGGCGGGCCCCAGCCGCGCGTTTCGTCGCCGTCGGGCGGTTCGAGCTTGATGACTTCGGCGCCGTGGTCGGCGAGCGCCTGGGTGCAGTACGGACCGCCCAGTACGCGGCTCAGATCGATCACGCGCAGGCCGTGCAGCGCACCGTTCACCGTAGTTGCTTCGGATTCCTTTGTGGTGTTCATCGTGCATCGCCTCAGTGTGCCGGGAGCAGTTGCATGGCCTGTTCGAGCGTCAGCGCCCGTTCGTCCACGAGCGCGCGCAGCGTTTCGGCGCTTGCGTCGCGTTCGTCGAGCGCGAGCGGGTCGCGCGGCAGCAGCTTGTGGCGCACGAGTAGATGGGCGAGCGCGAGGCGCCGGTAATCAGGCGTGTTTTGCGAAACCTGCGCGGCTTCACAGGTCATGATGGCCGCCGTCGTGGCGTGATAGAGCGCACTCGCGGCCTGGCGCACCGATTCGTCGCGGCCGCATTCGGCCACGCTCACGAGCGCCGCACCGGCACGGTCGAACACGTCGCGCAGGAGCGCTGCGCTGGCTTCAGGCACGCCACTTTCGGCAAGCTCCGCATGCAAGTACTGCGTCAGCGCTTCGAGCGCGCCCTCGCGCTTCGCCGCGCGCGCCACGTCGAGCGCGACGATATTGCTCGTGCCTTCCCAGATCGAGCCGAGATGCGCATCGCGCACGAGACGCGGGTCGCTCCATTCCTCGATATAGCCCACGCCTCCGCGCACTTCCATGGCGTCGCCGGTGACGCGGCGCGCGTCGCGGCAGGCGCGGAACTTGATCAGCGGCGTGAGAATGCGCACGCATTTCGCCGCGAGTTCGTCTCCTTTGTCGGCGCGCGTGAGCAGCGTGGCGATGCGCATGAACATCGAGCGCGCCTGTTCGGCGGGCAGCATCATCTTGAGCAGTTGACGCTGCATTAGCGGCATTTCGATGAGCTTGCGGCCGAACGCCTCGCGGTTGCGCGCCACGTGCAGCGCCTCGGTCACGGCGCGGCGCATGAGGCCCGCGGCGCGCACGCCGTTCGACAGCCGCGACATGTTGATCATGTCCGCCATCTGATGAAAGCCGCGGCCCACCTCGCCGATCAGGTACGCCTGCGCGCCTTCCAGCACGATCTCGCCGCTCGCCATCGAGCGGCTGCCGAGCTTGTCCTTCAGGCGCACGATGCGATAGGCGTTGCGCGTGCCGTCGGGGAGCGTTTTCGGCAGGAGGAACAAGGCGAGGCCCTTGATGCCGGGCGGCGCATCGTCGGGGCGCGCGAGCACCATCGCGAGATCGGCGTCGGCGTTCGAGCAGAACCACTTGTCGCCGTAAAGACGCCATGCGTCCTCGCCATTTGCACCGCGCTCGTGCGTGGCGCGCGTGGCGATGCGCGCCACGTCCGAGCCTGCTGCCTGCTCGGTCATGAACATCGCGCCCTGGTAGAGCGTGTCGAAGTCCTGCGAGGCGAGCATCGGCAAATAGCGCGCAATGAGTTCGGACGTGCCGAAACGGCGCAGCGTGCGCGTGAGCGAGTCGGTCATGCTCACGGGGCAGCACAGGCCGAACTCGGCCTGCACGAACAAATAGGTGAGCGCGTATTTGACGAGCGGCGCGGGTGCGCTCTCGCGATGGCTCATGGCCGCGAGGCCAAGCTCCGCGTAGGCGACGCGTTCGAGCGCCACGTAGTCGGGATGCTTGTCGATGCGCTGGATCGCTTCACCGCTGCGCGTGCGTTGTTCGAGCGTGGGCGGGTGCTTGTCGGCGACCAGCGCGAGCGCGTCGAGTTCGTCGGAGGCACGCTGGCCGAGCGCGACGAGCTGCGCTTCGATCGCGCTGAATGCTGTGATGCCGAGATAGCCGCGCAAAAGGGGCGCGAAGCCGGGGTCGCTCGTGTAGAAGTTGATGCCACGGCTATCGGGAATGTTGGCCGAGCCGCTGGCCAGGGTGGCCGGGGTGGCGAAAGCGGGGCGATCGCTCATCGTGTGCTGTCTCCGTGCTGTTTTGCTATGTGATTCGGCGTAGCTTAGGCGCGGCTTCGATAACGGTCCAATACAACCGATGTCATGTACGATAAGCGCCATCTATCGATGAAACGCCGAAGGAGCCCGCCATGGAACTCAAGCAACTGCGCTATTTCGTGGCTGTTGCGGAAGAGCTGCACTTCGGGCGCGCGGCGCGCCGGCTCTTCATCTCGCAGCCGGCGCTGAGCTTCGATATCCGCAAGTTCGAGGAACAGCTAGGCGTGCAGTTGCTCGAACGCACCAACAAGGCCGTCGCGCTGACCAACGCGGGCAACGTGCTGCTCGAAGAGGCGCGCCGGCTGCTGGAGCAGGCCGACGAAGTGCGGCGCATCGCGGCGCGCTCCGCGCACGGGCTGGCGGGGCGGCTGCGCGTCGGTTTCGTCAATTCGATGCTGTATCGCGGGTTGCCGGAGGCGGTGCGGCGTTTCGAGGCCGATCATCCTGCCGTGGAAGTGGTGCTGCGCGAGATGAACACGGCCGAGCAGGTGCAGGCGCTGCAGCGCTTGCAGATCGATCTGGGTTTCGCGCATTGGGGGCGCTTTCCTGCCGAGGTGCAGTCGGAGGTGCTGTTTTCCGAGCCGTTTCTTTGCTGCCTGCCGGAAGGGCACGCGCTTGCGCGCAGGCGGCGTATCGAACTCGGCACGCTCGCGCGCGAACCGTTCATTCTGTTTCCGCGCTCGGTGTCGCCGCATTATCACGATCAGATCATCGCGACCTGCGTAGAGGCTGGATTCAGTCCGCAGATTCGCCACGAAGCGCGGCTCTGGCAAACCGTCGTCACGATGGTGGAGTTCGGCATGGGCGTCGCGCTCGTCCCCGCTGCGCTTGGGGCGACGGGCGGCGGGCGTGTGGTGTTCCGGCCGTTGGAAAGCAATCCTTATGAATCGCAGGTGCTACGACTCGTGCGCAGCGGGGAGGCCAATGCGCTGGCGCAGGGGTTTGCGGGGTATCTTGAGGGGAGGAAAGCACACAGGGCGGCCGCCGCGCCGCCCCGGGCTTGAGCGCGAGACCTCAACCGCAAGTCCCAATCTCTCCGCACGCCGTACAGAAGTCGCAGCCATCCTTGCGGATCACCGCATTCGCCCCGCACGAGCCGCACTTGCGGCCGAGCATTGCATGGGCGAACGCGTGCTGCGCATCGGCCGGCAGCGCATTGTCGCCATCGAGCACCTGGTCGCCGGGCTGCTCAGCACCAGCCCGCGCGTTGCCGGTGAATTGCGCGGCCAGCGCGCCGTCGCGCCGCTGCGCGAGCAGCCGTGACGGCACTTGCCGGCCTTCGGCATCGAGAAAGCCGCGCCGGTGCAGGATCTGCTGGATTGCGTAGGCAATGGCCGCGACCTCGGAGTCGTGCCACAGCGGAATGCGCCGCCCGTCGAGGCGCTGCGTTTCGCCATAGCGCACCTGGCCGCGGTCCCACGAGACCTTGCGCAAGTCCTGCAGGTTGCGCGCGACAAAGCCGCCGCGCGCCGCGAGCGAGAGCGAACGCATGGTTGCGGTAATCCATTGCTGCTGCTCGTCGCGCTGGCCCACGGGGATGAAGAATTCGATAGGCCGCTCGATTGTCACCGCTTCGCCGCCCACGTGGCCTGTCACTTCGAGGAACGACACCGCGACGTAGAGCGACACCTTGCCCGTCTGCGTGATGTACTCGATTTTCTCGATCACGGCGGGCAGCTCGCCCTTGGGCCGATGGTCGATCGCAACGCGCAGCGGGTCGAGCAGGGCGTCGCCGAGCGCGTCGTCGGCGGTTGCCGCCGCTTCGGGCGGCAGTGTTTGCAGCACCGCGCCAAGCGTCTCGTTGGGCCGGTAGGTCGCGAGACCCTTCAGGCCGCGCCGCCATGCGTCGAGATAGAGGTTCTCGAAGTCCTCGAACGGATAATCCGCCGGCACGTTGACGGTCTTGGAGATCGACGTGTCGACGTACGGCTGCACGGCCGCCATCATCGCAATGTGTTCCTGCGCGCTCATTTCCAGCGCGCTCACGAAATACGCGGGCAGGGCGTTCACGTCGCCGCCCAGTTCGCGGTACACGCGCCACGCGTGGTCTTCGACGTTGAACGTTTCGCGGCTGCCGTCGGCCATGCGGCGCGTGCGCTGGTAGGTCCATGAGAACGCGGGCTCGATGCCGTTCGAGACATTGTCGGCGAACGCGAGGCTCACCGTGCCCGTGGGCGCGATGGAAAGCAGATGGCTGTTGCGGATGCCGTGCACGCGGATCTCGGCCTTGAGGTCGTCGGGCAGGCGCGAGGCGAAAGTGCCTTCGTCGAGGTACGTTTTCGCGTCGAAAAGCGGGAAAGCGCCGCGCTCTTGCGCGAGTTCGACCGACGCGCGGTAGGCGGCGTCGCGCATCGTGCGTCCCACGCGCGCACCGAATGCGCAGCCTTCGGGCGAGTTGTAGCGGATGCCGAGCATCACGAGCGTGTCGCCGAGTCCTGTGAAGCCCACGCCAATGCGCCGCTTGGCCGCCGCTTCGGCCTGCTGCTCGTGCAGCGGCCAGAGCGTGGCGTCGAGCACGTCGTCGAGAAAGCGCACCTGGATGCGCGTGCGTTCGGCGAGCTGATCCCAGTCGAAATCCGCCTTGCCGCCGCGCATTTGTGCGAACGGTTCGGTCACGAAGCGCGTGAGGTCGAGCGGCCCGAGGTTGCAGCAGCCATAGGCGGGCAGCGGCTGCTCGCCGCACGGGTTGGTCGCGCGGATGCTTTCGAGCGCGCGCAGATTGTTGTCCTCGTTCATGCGCGAAATGAACACCACGCCAGGCTCGGCCACGTCGTAGGTCGAGCGCATGATCGCGTCCCAGAGCGAGCGGGCGCGCGTTTCGGCGTAGACCCACAGGCCGTCGTCGCGGCGCCGCAGGTCGCCCGAAGCGCGCAGCGCGGGCGAGGGCTCGGCGCGATGCACGAGTTGCCAGGGCGCGTCGTTTTCCACGGCGCGCATGAATTCGTCGGTCACCGCGACCGAGACGTTGAAGTTGTTCCAGCGCCCCTTCGAGTGCTTGGCCTCGATGAATTCGGGCAGGTCGGGGTGATCGCAGTCGAGCACGGCCATCTGCGCGCCGCGCCGCGCGCCCGCGCTCTCCACGGTGCGGCACGAGGCGTCGAACACGTCGATGTAGCTGCACGGGCCCGATGCGCTCGATCCCGTCGACTTCACGTGTGCGCCGCGCGGCCGGATTGCCGAAAAGTTGTAGCCCACGCCGCCGCCGCGCCGCATGGTTTCGGCGGCCTGCAGCAGCGCGACATAGATGCCGGGGCGGCCTTCGTCGTCCACGCCCTGGATGCTGTCGCCCACCGGTTGCACGAAGCAGTTGATCAACGTGGCTTCGATGCCGGCGCCCGCCGCGCTCATGATGCGCCCCGCGCCGAGCGCGCCGTGGCGCAGGTTGTCGACGAAACGCGCCTCGATCTCGGCGCGCAGCGCGGGCGGCTCGACCGCCGCGACGCCGCGTGCGACGCGGCGGTAGATGTCGTCGGCGGTTTGCTCGTCGCCTTTGGCGTACTTCTCGAGCATCACGTCGAGCGAGAACTGCTGCGGGGGAAACGGAAGCGGGGGCGTGTTTTCTGCCATGGCCTTGGCCTCGCGAAGCGCCGCGCGGGCGGCGCCGGTTGAAGGGCGTTGGGTTTGCGTTCGGATTGCGGCGGCTGTGCCGCGACCGTTCAACCTTACCGCAGCGGCGCGAGGCGTGCACGGCGACGCGAGCGCGCATGCGGCAGCGCCGGAGCATGCCGGCGTCGCGGCGGCGAGCGCGGTCTGCGGTTACACTGCTCCCGCCTGCACGCGGGCACCGCATGTGTAGATGGGAGAGGAGACTGGATGACGAACGAAACGGCGCTCGTGGTCTACCGCGACACGGTGCGCGCGGAGTGGGTCGATTACAACGGCCACCTGCGCGACGCGTTCTACATGCTGATCTACAGCTACGCGACCGACGCGCTGCTCGACGCCATCGGGCTCGATGCGGCTGTGCGGGATGCGCGCGGCCGGTCGATGTACACGCTGGAAGCGCACCTGAACTATTTCCGCGAGATCAAGGAGGGCACACCGGTGCGCGTCGACGTGCGGGTGATCGAGCACGACGCGAAACGCGTGCGGCTGTATCTGGAGATGTTCGCGGGGGAAATCGACGATGCGCAGGCCTCGCCCGTTTCGGCGAGCGAGCAGTTGCTCTTGCACGTGGACCGCTCGGGCCCGCGCGCGGCGGCTTTCGACGCCGATGTGCTCGCGCGGGTGGCGGCATTGTGCGCTGCATCGGCGGGCTTTGCGCCGCGCCACGCCGCTCGGGCGATTTCGCTCGCGCCTCGCGCACCACGTTGAAGGCGCTCAGGCAGCGTCGCCGCGCTTACTTCGGCAGTTCCGCGCCGATGAGGTCGCCGAACACTTCGGCAGCGATCATGACGGAGGCATTGAGCGGGGCGGGGCGTTCGGCCGGCTTGAACACGGCGTCGCCGCGGCGGATCTTGCGGCGCGACACGGCGCAGGTGCCCGAAGAATGCGCCGAGCGGCGGCGCCAGCGCTGTTCGCCATAATGGCAGCGCCCGGGTTCGACCCAGCGGATTACCAACGCCGTATCCGTCTGCTCGAGTATCTCGATACGCTCACCGTTGGCTCCGTCAAGCGAGAGGCACGCTTTTTTCTTCATTGTCGGCTCCGTAAGTGTGGTGCCGCGAATGTATTCCTGCGCGCCGACAAGTGCCATTCTGTCGCCGTTGAAACACCATTCCATTATTAGCAACAATCGGCCTGCGACACGTTGCGATTAACGAAGGAATGGGGGTTTGCGGCGGATTAGGGTCGACATCTCGAATTTGTGCAACGCACTGTTGTACGTAACGCGACATCGAGTGGCCCGAAAACGGGCGCCTGGAGGGCGTTCCAGGTTGGGGACGGAACGGCTGGGGCGGAGATGAATCTGAGGGAAGACCGGCCCGGTTCGATTGACTTGCTGCACCGCGTTGACTTGCAATACCGCGGTTGCGCCGCCATAAAACCCGAGCACCTGTTTTTGAATTTTCACGAGGTTACATGATTCATCGTCCGCCTGCTCCGAACTCCGCAAACGAGCAGAAAATCCAGCGCGCCGCTTCCGCGGTGCTGTACGCCACGCTCGTGCTGCTGGCGCTGTGGATCGTGCGCGAGTTCGTGCCCGCCGTGGCCTGGGCGAGCGTCTTTGCCATCGTTCTGTGGCCCGCCTATCAGGCGATCGAGCGCCGCGCCTGGTTCAAGGGCCGCAAGACGCTGATCGCCACGCTGCTCACGGCCGCGATCGGCCTGCTCGTGGTCCTGCCAATCGCCGTCACGGCCATTCAGGCAGGCGGCGAGGCCCACGAACTGTACCTCTGGCTGCACGACGCCCAGGAGAACGGCGTGCCGGTGCCCGATTTCGTTGCGCATCTGCCGGTGGGCAGCCGCCAGGTGAGCGACTGGTGGCAGGCCAATCTCACCCAGCCGCTCAAGGCTTCTCCGGCCATGAAGAGCCTGCACGGCGAGACGATTGCCTCGTTCGGCCGTCACTTCGGCGCGCGCGCCGCTCACGCGACGATGACGTTCGGCTTCATGCTCGTCACGCTGTTCGTGATGTTCCGGGCGGGCCCGCGTCTTTCAGCCACGGTGATGCGCGGTGCGCGGCGCGCCTTCGGCAGCGACGGCGCGCAGCTGCTGCAGCGCATGGCCGCCGCCGTGCGTGCCACGGTCACGGGGCTCGTGGTCGTGGGCCTCGGCGAGGGCGTGCTGCTGGCCGCCGCCTATATCGCGACCGGCGTGCCCCATGCGGCGCTGCTCGGCACCGTGACGGCCATCGCGGCCATGCTGCCGTTTTGCGCGCCCATCGTGTTCTGCGGCGCGGCGCTGTGGCTCGTTATTCAGGGTTCGTTGATCGCCGCAGCCGCGCTCGCGGTCTGGGGATTCGTGGTGGTGTTCGTCGCCGAGCATTTCGTGCGGCCCGTGCTGATCGGCAATTCCACGCGCCTGCCGTTTCTGCTCGTGCTGTTCGGCATTCTGGGTGGGGCGACGACCTTTGGCCTGATCGGCATCTTCATCGGCCCGGCGCTCATGACCGTGCTGATGGTGCTTTGGGTGAACTGGGCGGAGTGATCCATGCTCCGTCTACGAGGCGCCCCGCGCGCCTCGCTCAGCGGAAACAGGCGAGCGTGTACTTGAGCGCGGCCGGCAGCAGTTCGCGCCACACCGGCCACACATGGCCGCCGTCCACGATGCGCAGCGCCGCCGTATTGCCCGCCTCGCGCAGCCGCGTGTAGAGCAGCGACGACTCGGCCTGGATCACGAGGTCGTCGTCGCCGGCGGCGATGAAGAACGGCACGCGCCAGGGCCGCGCGAAATACGCCTTCCAGAGCGCCGGATAGTTGAGCGTGCGCCAGATCTGCACGTCGAACTGATGCTCGCCGAACACGCCCACATGACGCGCCGCCGAACTGGGCGGCGGGTCGCTCGCATAGACCGCCGGCGAAAGCAGCAGCGCGCCGCAGAACATGTCGGGGTGCTCGAGCGTGTAGCGCAGTGCGCCGAACCCGCCCATCGACACACCGCCGATCGCACGCCCCTCGCGCGTATCGTCCACCGCGAAGTGCGACTCGATCTCGGGCATCA
This sequence comes from Paraburkholderia sp. J8-2, assembly GCF_905220195.1. Classification (NCBI taxonomy): domain Bacteria; kingdom Pseudomonadati; phylum Pseudomonadota; class Betaproteobacteria; order Burkholderiales; family Burkholderiaceae; genus Paraburkholderia; species Paraburkholderia sp. J8-2. Next base: position 296,695 of record NZ_CAJMZA010000007.1, on the reverse strand, counting down.
GGTCCTGGAAGAACGCCGTCTCCATCTTTTCCTTGCGGTCGACGTACCAGTCGGTGCCGCCCTGCGGCATCACGATCACCACGGGCGGGATCTCGTGACGGGCGATCAGCGTGTCGGCGGTGGTCTGCAGCTGGCCTTGCGTAACCCAGTCCATGGGCTCGCCGTTGTTGCCATGCAGGAGATAGAGGACCGGGTAGCGGCGCTGGTCGGCGCGATAGCCGTTCGGCAGATACACCACGTAGGGCCAGTCGCGCTCGAGCGCCGCCGAGTGGAACGTGCGGACCGAGATCGTGCTCGCCGCGGCGGGCGCCGCCGGCGTGACGAATGCCGCGCATGAGAGTGCGAGGGGGAGCAGCGCGGTGCGAAGGAGTCTGCGCATGGCAGGGACGTCGAGGGCGGTGGCGCGCCGGCGGCGCGGGGTCATCATGCTAGCAGCCGCCCGCGCGCGCCGGAAGCCGTGATCGGCGAGCCGGCGCGCCGCTCGCTGGCGGCGAGCCGTGTCGTTTCAGGCGGAAGCTTTGGCGCGCGAAGGCAGCAGACGCTTGAGCGGGTCGGACGCACGCGCGACGAGCAGCAGCGCGGTGATCGCGATTGCGTCGGCGCACAGGCCGAGCGGCACGTTCAGATAGCCGTCGGTGTACCAGTAGAGCACCGAGTCGACCGTGAGCGAAATCACGGCGCCGGCCACGAACGAGAGCATCCCCTTTTGGCCGACGAGTCCCACCCACGGCAGCGCATGCGCCACGCGCTTCGCCCAGCCGAGCCGGATGACATGCGCCGTGAGCCACGCGATGCCGAGGAAGTTGAGCGCGCGGAACCACGCGAGGTTGCGCTTGAAGTCGGCGTCGAGCGCGACGTTGCCAAGCTGCAGGCGATAGATTGCGGCGCCCGCCACGACGGCAAGCGCGGCGAGCGTGACGACCACGCCGAAACGGTGTGCGCTCACCCGCTGGAACACGGGTTGCGCCTGCGCGATCACGCCGAGCACGAACATCAGCTGCCAGGCGAACGGGTTGAAGTCCCATTGCACGTCTTCGACGTGCGGCAACCACGGCGCGAGATGGGGTGCTGCGCCCCAGAGCACGAGGCTCACGGCCAGCAGCAGCCACGGCCGCGTGCGCGCGAGCGGCAGCGCGAGCGGCGCAGCGAGGGCGAAGCACGCGTACATCGGCAGCACCCCGGCCAGATAGGGCTGGCGGCGCAGCAGCACGATGTCGCGCAACGCGGCGGCAGGCGCGAGCGTGAGATCGTCGAGGTCCGTGGTGGCGAGGTTGGGCGCATCCACGTTGCAGGCAACGAGAATCGCGGTGACGAGCAGCATCAAGAGCGCCGTCACGACGAACGCACGGTAGATCTCGAATGCGCGCTTGATGAAGCGCTGCCGTGCCGCGGCTTCGGTGCGGCGCGCGCAGAGTGTGGCCCACGCCGTGGCGGTGGCGAAGCCGCCGAGGAAGACGAACACCTCGGCCGCGTCGCATAGCGCGTAGGCGTGCAGCGTGACGCGCGAGACGATGCTGCCGCCGATGTGATCGACGACGATGATGAGCAGGACGAGGCCGCGGAAGAAATCGAGTTCGACTAGACGATTGGATGACTTTGACATGTTGGGGCAGCAGGCCGGGCCGGCGTGGGGCGCACACGGCAGACGAAGAGGCAGCCGGTGATGCAGACGGGCCGGGCGGGCAGATGCTGGAAGTACCTACCTGGAAAAATCAGGAATTCAGGAATTCGGGCGAGGTTCGCGGGGCGTCAGGCGCAGGGAACCGTGAAGCATCCACCAGGGTGGTTGCACGACAAGCGCAGGAAAAGACCAGAAGAATGCGCAAGGGTTCCCCTAAGACCAGGGTTTACGTTGACGCCGCCGATACTACCGTAATTTCAAATGCCTTTCAGCAGACGTGACCCATGCGCCGTTCAAGTTTCCAGGGCATGTGCCGATAAGGCAGGGGAAGGGGCACGACCGTGCTGACGCGGCAAACGCCGCACCGACGCCGGTGTGAGCGCTCCCTTTTGGCCCTTTGACCGTGGTTCGCGGGGCGAGAATTCGCGTATTTAAGAGTTGTTTCAAAGTGTTCTCCCTGGGCTGATTCAGGGGAGTTGCGCTTTACAATGCCGGATCGATTTTGAGATGGCACGCCCGTTCGTTAATGCGGCGATGGCGTGCGTTGAATGTTTATCGCTCGGGATGCAGTCGATTTAGACGCAGATCGAAGCGGACCGGCGCAGACGAGCTGGAACGCCAGGAATACGGGAGCGCGGCACACGCAGCAGACCGTCCCAGGCGCCACTCGCTGCATCGCACGGCGGCAGGTGCCGCAGGAGAGAACAATGTTCGAAGACGATCGTATCGGTCAACGCAGTCTCAAAGGGTTCTGGGCCGCGTTGGGACTGGCGGCCCTGCTGGGCGGCTGTGCCGACATGAACCAGCAGCAACCGCAACAGCCGCAGCCCGACACGGCGGCAGCGGCGAGCCCGGCTTCGGATGCAACGGCCGCCGGCGCCAACTCGCAACAGGCGGCAAGTGCGCCCGTGACGCGCGTCGTCACGAAAACGACGTACGTACGCGTGCGCCGCGGCGACACGCTTGCGCGCATCGCACAAAAGCACAGCGTTTCAGTGAAGGATCTGACCGCCTGGAACCACCTGAAGCCGAACAGCCACTTGCGCGCGGGTCAGTCGATCAAGCTGGTGTCGAAGCAGACGATCACCGTTCAGGTGGCCGCGCCGCAGGCTGGCGGCGCAGCGGCGAATTCCACCGCGAACTCGGCCGGAAACCGCCAGGTTGCCGCGGAGGTGGCGCGCCACGCGAGCAGCGTCGCGCTCGTGTGGCCGGCGCATGGCCGCGTGGTCGAGCCGTTCGCGGCGGGCACGACGCGCGGCATCGAGATTGCGGGCAAGGCCGGCGACCCGGTGATCGCCGCCGCCGACGGCAAGGTCATGTACGCGGGCACGGGCCTGAACGAGTACGGCAGCCTGATCATCGTCCAGCACAACAAGGACTTCCTCACGGCGTATTCGCATAACCGGCGTCTGCTCGTGAAGACCGGCGATACGGTCCACCAGGGCCAGCAGATTGCCGAGATGGGCAGCGAGAACAACGACCGCGTGGCGGTGCTGTTCGAAGTGCGCCGTGACGGGAAGCCCGTGGATCCGATGCCGTATTTGCCGTCGTCGCCGCAGGGCTGAATGCAGGGCTGAACGCGGCGTGGGGCGCCCGGGTTTCTACTGCCCGACCATCAAACGACGCGGATTTTGATGTGTCCAACGCCAGTCCTGTCGTTAAGTTGGAAAACACTGCGCTAAAACAAAACCGCCCTGACACCTCGCAGCGTCAGGGCGGTTTTTTCATCACCGCAAACAGCGCGTTTCTTAATACCGCCTCTTAAAACGCGTCTCCCGGCACCCGCACCCAGCCTTCCATCAGCACGCGCGCGCTGCGGCTCATGATGGCCTTCGTGACCGTCCATTCGCCGCTCTCCTGGCGCGCTTGCGCGCCCACGCGCAGCGTGCCCGACGGGTGCCCGAAGCGCACCGCGCTGCGCTCGCCGCCGCCCGCCGCGAGATTCACCAGCGTGCCCGGAACGGCCGCAGCCGTGCCGATCGCCACGGCTGCCGTGCCCATCATGGCGTGGTGCAGCTTGCCCATCGACATGGCGCGCACCAGCAGATCGACGTCGCCAGCTTCCACGCGCTTGCCGCTCGACGCCGTGTAGCCCGTAGGCTTCGCCACGAAGGCGATTTTCGGCGTGTGCTGGCGCGTGGCGATTTCGTCGAGGTGCTTGATGAGGCCCATGCGCAGTGCGCCGTGCGCGCGGATCGTCTCGAACTTCTTGAGCGCCTCTGCGTCGCTGTTGATCGCGTCCTGCAATTCCGTGCCCGTGTAGCCGATCGCTTCGGCGTTCACGAAGATCGTCGGAATGCCTGCGTTGATCATCGTGGCCTTGAGCGTGCCCACGCCCGGCACTTCGAGGTCGTCTACGAGGTTGCCGGTGGGGAACATCGAGCCGCCCGCGCCTTCTTCTTCGGCGGCCGGGTCGAGGAATTCGAGTTGCACTTCGGCGGCGGGGAAGGTCACGCCGTCCAGTTCGAAGTCGCCCGTTTCCTGCACGTGGCCGTTCGTCATCGGCACGTGCGCGATGATCGTCTTGCCGATGTTGGCTTGCCAGATGCGCACGGTCGCCACGCCGTTATCGGGCACGCGGCTCGGGTCGACGAGGCCGCCGCTGATCGCGAACGGACCCACGGCGGCAGAGAGATTGCCGCAGTTGCCGCTCCAGTCCACGAAGGCCTTGTCGATGGCGACCTGGCCGAACAGGTAGTCCACGTCGTGGCCGGGCTTGCTGCTCTTCGCCACAATCACGGTCTTGCTCGTGCTGGAGGTGGCGCCGCCCATGCCGTCGATCTGCTTGCCGTACGGGTCGGGGCTGCCGATCACGCGCATGAGCAGCTTGTCGCGCGCAATGCCTGGCTGCTGCGCCGAAGCAGGCAGATCCTGAAGGCGGAAGAACACGCCTTTGCTGGTGCCGCCGCGGATATAGGTGGCGGAGATTTTGATCTGGGGTACGTGTGCCATGTGTTGTCCTGAAACGAAGGGCGGCGCGGGGGTGCCACTGCGGTTACCACCGCGCCGCCCGTTTCCCGTTTATGCCGCTGCCTGCGACGACTCGAGGAAGTCCTGTGCGAAACGCTGCAGCACGCCGCCTGCGTCGTAGATCGACACTTCTTCGGCCGTATCGAGCCGGCAGGTGACCGGCACTTCCACGCGCTCGCCGCTCTTGCGGTGAATCACGAGTGTAAGGTCGGCTCGCGGCGTGCGCGCGCCGATCACGTCATAGGTTTCCGTGCCGTCGATGCCGAGCGTCGTGCGGTTCGTGCCCGCCTTGAACTCCAGCGGCAGCACGCCCATGCCGATCAGGTTCGTGCGGTGAATACGCTCGAAGCCTTCCGCGACGATCACTTCCACGCCCGCGAGACGTACGCCCTTGGCCGCCCAGTCGCGCGACGAACCCTGGCCGTAGTCGGCGCCCGCGATGATGATGAGCGGCTGCTTGCGTTCCATGTAGGTTTCAATCGCTTCCCACATGCGCGTGACCTTGCCTTCCGGCTCGATGCGCGCGAGCGATCCCTTCTTGACCGCGCCGTCCACCACGGCCATCTCGTTGATGAGCGTGGGGTTCGCGAAGGTCGCGCGCTGTGCCGTGAGGTGGTCGCCGCGGTGCGTGGCGTACGAGTTGAAGTCCTCTTCGGGCAGGCCCATTTTCGCGAGGTATTCGCCCGCTGCGCTGTTCGCCAGGATGGCGTTCGAAGGCGAGAGGTGGTCCGTCGTGATGTTGTCGCCAAGCACGGCGAGCGGGCGCAGGCCCTTCAACGTGCGCTCACCGGCCAGCGCGCCTTCCCAATACGGCGGACGGCGAATATACGTGCTTTGCGCGCGCCAGTCGTAGAGCGGGTCGGTCGTTTCGCCGCTGGCCGCCGTCACCGCGAACATCGGTTCGTACACCTTGCGGAATTGCTCGGGCTTCACGCTCTTCGCGACGATGGCGTCGATCTCTTCGTCGGTCGGCCAGAGGTCCTTGAGGTACACCGGCTTGCCGTCGTTGTCGGTGCCGAGCGAATCGCGTTCGATGTCGAAGCGGATCGTGCCCGCAATCGCATACGCGACGACGAGCGGCGGCGAGGCGAGGAACGCCTGCTTCGCGTACGGGTGAATGCGCCCGTCGAAGTTGCGGTTGCCCGAGAGCACGGCGGTGGCATACAGGTCGCGGTCGATGATCTCCTGCTGGATCTTCGGGTCGAGCGCGCCCGACATGCCGTTACACGTGGTGCACGCAAACGCGACGATGCCAAAGCCCAGCTTTTCCAGATCCGGCAGCAGGTTGGCTTCTTCAAGGTAAAGCTCGACCGCCTTCGACCCCGGCGCGAGCGAGCTCTTCACCCACGGCTTGCGCGTGAGGCCGCGCGCGTTCGCATTGCGCGCGAGCAGGGCGGCCGCGATCACGTTGCGCGGATTGCTCGTGTTCGTGCAGCTCGTAATGGCGGCGATGATGACTGCGCCGTCGGGCATCTGGCCCGGCGTTTCTTCCCACTTGCCCGCAATGCCGCGCTCGGCGAGCGCGGACGTGGGCAGGCGCTTGTGCGGGTTCGACGGGCCGGCCATGTTGCGCTCCACGCTCGACAGATCGAAAGTGAGCGTGCGCTCGTATTGCGAGTGAGCGAGCGTGTCGGCCCACAGGCCTGCCGTCTTCGCGTAGGTTTCGACGAGCTTGACCTGCTCTTCTTCGCGGCCCGTGAGGCGCAGATAGTCGAGCGTCTGGTTGTCGATGAAGAACATCGCCGCCGTAGCGCCGTATTCGGGCGCCATGTTGGAGATCGTGGCGCGGTCGCCGAGCGTGAGGCTCGACGCGCCTTCTCCACGGAACTCCAGGTACGCGCCGACGACCTTTTCCTTGCGCAGGAACTCGGTGAGGGCGAGCACGATGTCGGTTGCGGTGATGCCGGGCTGGCGCTTGCCCGTGAGTTCCACGCCGACGATATCGGGCAGGCGCATCCACGAGGCGCGACCAAGCATGACGTTTTCGGCCTCGAGGCCGCCCACGCCGATGGCGATCACACCGAGCGCGTCCACATGCGGCGTGTGGCTGTCGGTGCCCACGCAGGTGTCGGGGAAGGCCACGCCGTCGCGCGTCTGGATCACGGGCGACATCTTTTCCAGATTGATCTGGTGCATGATGCCGTTGCCCGGCGGAATCACGTCGACGTTCTTGAAGGCCTTCTTCGTCCAGTTGATGAAGTCGAAGCGGTCGACGTTGCGACGGTCTTCGATCGCGCGGTTCTTGTTGAACGCGTCCGGATCGAAGCCGCCGCATTCCACGGCGAGCGAGTGGTCGACGATCAGCTGCACCGGCACGACCGGATTCACCTTGGCAGGGTCACCGCCCTGGTCGGCAATGGCGTCGCGCAGGCCCGCGAGATCGACGAGCGCGGTTTGCCCGAGGATGTCGTGGCAGACCACGCGCGCCGGGAACCACGGAAAGTCGAGGTCGCGCTTGCGCTCGATGAGCTGCTTGAGCGAAGCGACGAGCGTGGCCGGGTCGCAGCGCCGCACGAGGTTTTCGGCGAGCACGCGCGAGGTGTACGGCAGCGTGTCGTAGGCGCCGGGCTGGATGGCCTCGACGGCTTCGCGCGCGTCGAAGTAATCGAGCCGGGTGCCGGGGAGGGACTTGCGGTAGGCGGTATTCACGGCTTGGGGACCAAAGATGTAGTGGGTTGGCGGCGGCTCTCGCGCGCCTCGAGCGAATGTCTTCACTCTATACGCGCGCGCCGCCGTCTCCCAGTCGTGCGGACGTCATAGTCCGTCCGGGCGACTGGTGTGCCTCATTCAGCGCTTGCTGATCGGCGTGAACTTCAGATTCTCCGGACCCGTGTAATTCGCGCTCGGGCGGATGATCTTGTTGTCGATGCGCTGCTCGATGATGTGCGCGCTCCAGCCAGCCGTGCGCGCGATCACGAAGATCGGCGTGAACATGGCGGTCGGCACGCCCATCATGTGATACGACACGGCGCTGAACCAGTCGAGGTTCGGGAACATCTTCTTGACTTCCCACATCGTCGATTCGAGGCGCTCGGCGATGTCGAACAGCTTCAGGTTCGACTGCTCCTTCGAGAGCTTCTTGGCGATTTCCTTGATGACCTTGTTGCGCGGGTCCGAGATCGTGTACACCGGGTGGCCGAAGCCGATCACGACTTCCTTCTTTTCCACGCGCGCGCGGATATCGGCTTCTGCTTCGTCGGCGTTCTCGTAGCGCGACTGGATCTCGAACGCGACTTCATTCGCGCCGCCGTGCTTCGGACCGCGCAGCGCGCCAATCGCGCCCGTGATGGCCGAATAAATGTCCGAGCCCGTGCCCGCGATCACGCGGCCCGTGAACGTCGAGGCGTTGAACTCGTGCTCGGCGTACAGGTTGAGCGACACGTGCATCGCGTCGACCCACGACTTCGACGGCGCGCGGCCGTGCAGCAGGTGCAGGAAGTGGCCGCCGATCGAGTCGTCGTCGGTTTCGACTTCGATGCGCTTGCCGTTGTGCGAAAAGTGATACCAGTACAGCAGCATCGAGCCAAGCGACGCCATCAGGCGGTCGGCGATATCGCGCGCGCCCGGCAGGTTGTGGTCGTCCTTCTCGGGCAGCACGGTGCCGAGAATCGAGACGCCGGTGCGCATCACGTCCATCGGGTGCGCGGAGGCGGGCACGGCTTCCAGTGCCGTCTTCACATTGGCCGGCAGGCCACGCATCGCCTTGAGCTTCGCCTTGTACGCGGCGAGTTCCGCGGTGTTCGGCAACTTGCCGTGTACGAGCAGGTACGCGACTTCTTCGAATTCGCATGCGGTCGCGAGATCGAGAATGTCATAGCCGCGGTAGTGGAGGTCGTTGCCGGTGCGGCCCACGGTGCACAGCGCCGTGTTGCCCGCCGCCACGCCCGAAAGCGCAACGGACTTCTTCGGCTTGAATCCGCCGGCGGCTTGCGTGGTGTTTTCTGCTTCGCTCATGGTGTCTTCCTCTCTATGTGTCTATTGGCTGTATGGCCAGCGTTACTTCTTCGCGGCAAAGAGCGCGTCGAGCTTGTCTTCGTATGCGTGATAGCCGAGGTACTTGTAGAGGTCATCGCGCGACTGCATCGTCGAGACGGCGGCCTTTTGCGTGCCGTCGCGCTTGACGGTCTCGTAGAAGTTCAGCGCGGCGGCGTTCATCGCACGATACGCGCCGCAGCAGTAGAGCGCGATATCGACGTTCGCGCTCTTGAGTTCTTCGGTCGTGAAGAACGGCGTCGAGCCGAATTCCGTGAGGTTGGCGAGAATCGGCACCTTCACGGCGGCGCGGAAGCGGCGGTAGTCGTCGAGCGTCTTCATCGCTTCGGGGAAGATCATGTCCGCGCCCGCTTCCACGTAGGCCACCGCGCGCTCGATCGCGGCGTCGATGCCTTCCACGGCGGCGGCGTCGGTGCGGGCCATGATGACGAACTGGTCGTCGGTGCGCGCGTCCACGGCGGCCTTCACGCGGTCCACCATCTCACCAGTCGCCACGACTTCCTTGTTCGGGCGATGGCCGCAGCGCTTCTGGCCCACCTGGTCTTCCAGGTGCACGGCCGCCACGCCCGCCTTGATGAACGACTTGATCGTGCGCGCGATGTTGAAGGCGCCGCCCCAGCCGGTGTCGATGTCGACCATCAGCGGAATGTCCACGGCGTCGGTAATGCGGCGGGCGTCGATCAGCACGTCGTCCATGGTGCTGATGCCGAGGTCCGGCACGCCGAGCGAGTTGGCGGCCACGCCGCCGCCCGAGAGATAGACGGCCTTGAAGCCGGTCGCCTGCGCGAGCTTTGCCGCATAAGCGGTGATGGCGCCGACGACCTGCAGCGGTTGTTCGGTGGCCACGGCTGCGCGGAATCGCGCGCCGGCGCTTGCGGGGGAAGTGTTGTTCATGCGTGATGTCTCCAATTGAATCGCCGACCCATACTGCAGGTAGCGTGCCAGCTTTGCGAGAGAAGGCTAACGCATTGATTTTGCGTAGGATTCGCCAAGCCGCGTTGCAGGCCCTGATTTCTTCGGTGAAATCGAGATTTCAAAAATGAAATCAGCGCGCGATAATGTGAAATCAGGCTGGCGGCCGGCTTGCGGCCCCATCGGCCCCATCGGCCACACCGGCCACACCGGCCACACCGGCCAGGACCGCGCCGTTGGACACATCGTTGGACATCATGAACCGCTTTCCTGCTCCCGCTTCTTCCGCGATCCGCCCGCGTGTGTGGGCCATGGGCATCAGCCGCCTGCGCGATCTCTTTCGCGACATCGCCCGCGAATATGACGAACTCGCAGACCTGCGCGTGGTGCCGCGCGGTTTCGAGGAAGCCGTGGCCGAAATCGCCGCAGCGGGGCCCAGCCAGCGGCCCGATGTGGTGGTGGCGGCGGGCTCGAACGGCACCTACCTGAAGGCGCGCATCGACGTGCCCGTGGTGCTCGTGCAGCCCACCGGCTTCGACGTCATGCAGGCGCTCGCCCGCGCGCGGCGCGAAGCCGATCTCGTCGCGCTCGTGACCTATGGCGAGACGCCCGTGGAGGTGCGCCGCTTTGCCAGCGCTTACGGCATCGACGTCGTGTTCGGCCAATACCGCACGGTCCAGGACGCCGAAGCCTGCGTACTCGACCTGCGCGACCGCGGCGTGGGCGCGGTCGTGGGGCCGGGCCTCGTCAACGATCTCGCGGCCCGGCTCGGGCTCGTGCCGTTTTTCGTCTACTCGCGGCCGTCGGTGCGCGCGGCCTTCGACACCGCGCTGGATCTCGTGCAGGCCACCTGGCGCGAGACGCAGCGTCGCCAGCGGCTCGACAGCGTGCTGCAGCATCTGCGCGATGGCGTGGTCGCGCTCGACGCGCGCGGCCGCGTGGAGGCGATCAACCAGCGCCTCGCCGCCGTGCTCGACATCGATCCGGCGGCGGCGGCGGGGCAGTCGCTCGCGGCGCTCGCGCCCGACATTGCCTTCTCGCTGCCCGAAGCCGATGGCGAATCGCTCGAGACCGTGCGTGGCGTGAGCTATGTCGTGCATCGCGGACCGCTCGTCGACAACGGCGTGACGACGGGCGCCGTACTCACGTTCCAGGAGTCGCGTGCGGTGGAGCGGCTCGACCGCACGCTGCGCTCGCGTCAGCGCACGCAGCAGTTCGTCGCGCGCTATCGCCTGGACGACCTGAGCGGCGCAACGCCTGGCATCGAGCGCGTGCGCCAGCTTGCGCGGCGCTATGCGAAGTCGGACGCCACCGTGCTCATACGCGGCGAGAGCGGCACCGGCAAGGAGATGATCGCGCAGGGCATTCATCGCGAGAGTCCGCGGCGCGATTTTCCGTTCGTCGCGATGAATTGCGGCGCGTTTCCCGAGGCGCTGCTGGAAAGCGAGCTGTTCGGCTACGAGGAGGGCGCGTTCACGGGCGCGCGGCGCGGCGGCAAGGTGGGGCTCATCGAGGCGGCGCACCGCGGCACGCTCTTTCTCGATGAAATCGGCGAGATGCCGTTGCCGCTGCAAAGCCGTCTATTGCGCGTGCTGCAGGAGCGCGAGGTGGTGCGCCTTGGCGCAACGGAACCCACGCGCGTGGACGTGCGCGTGGTCGCCGCCACGCACCGCGCGCTCACCGAGCAGATCGAGGCGGGCGAGTTTCGCGCGGACCTTTTCTATCGGCTGAACATTCTCAATCTCGCCATTCCGCCGCTGCGCGAGCGCAGCGCCGACATCGCGCTGCTGGCGAGCGAACTGCTGTTTCAGGCCTCGCGCCGCGAGCCGCGCGTGGCCGTGCGCATCCGCACGCCCGAAGACGCGGCGCGCACGCTCGCACTGGTGAGCGACGCGCTCGCGCAGCACACGTGGCCTGGCAACGTGCGCGAGCTGCAGAACGTGGTCGAACGGATGGTGGTGGAGCTGGCCGATTCGGAAGAGGACGTGCTGACGCCGGACGTGCTGCGCTCGATTGCGCCGGAGGTGTTCGAGTCGCGCCGCGCGGCGAACGGCGCCGCAGCGGTGGCGGCGATTGCGGCGATTGCGGCAGAGGGCGCGCTCACATTGCGCGAGCGCAGCCTCAACACCGAAGCCGACGAAATCCGCGCTGCGCTCGACGCCTGTAACGGCGACCGCGACCGCGCGTGCGAGATGCTCGGCATCAGCAAGACGACGCTCTGGCGGCGTCTCTCAGCCGCGAAGGGCAAGCGCGGCAGCGCAGTGGCCGAGGCAACCGAGGCAACGGCGCCTCGCAAGGCGCCGCGCGGTTGAATCGAACTCAGTTCTTCAGCGCATTGAGCAGCGGTGCAACAGTCCCATGCAAATGCAGGATCTCGGGACTCGCCTGCAACAGCGCCTGATAGCGCTCGTAGAACTCCGCCGATTCCTCGCCGGAAAAGAGCGCGGCCACACCTTCCGCCGCGCCGATACGATCTTCGGGGCTCGCGTCCTTGGCGTCGAGCGTTTCGTCGACGTTGGCGATCACCGTCGAGAGCGGCATGAGCCAGCGAAAGCCCGAACCGTTGATGAGCACCTGCAGGAAGGCCGCCGGCGTGACCGGGCCGAACTCGCGTTCGTACTCCTTGCGCTCGTGGTCGAGAATCGCCTTGTGCAGCGTGAGCAGCGGCTTGCGCACGGTCGAGAGAAATTGAATTGCGCTTTGTTCGTTCATCTTGCGGCTCCTTCTGTGGCGCCCGCCCGGTCGTGACGAATCGTCGAACGACGCGCGCCGGGTCATGAGGTCGCGCGAACCGTTCGCGCAGAGATGCGGACGATGGTAGCGCAACGGCCAGCCGCGCGTGAGCAAGCGGTAGGCGGCGGGGCGCTACACTCTGCCGGTTCGCGAAATCGCCATGCCCGTGCCGACCGACCTGAGAACGCTTCGATGACGACGACGATCCTGCCGCTGCGCCGCGACGACCTGCCGCTCGATACCGCCGAACTGGCGCGCTTCATGGTCGGCAAATATCTCGTGCGCGAGCTGGCGCGCGGGCGCATGGCCGGGCGGTTCGTCGAAGTCGAAGCGTATCCCGTGGGCGACTCCACGAGCTACGCCTATATCGGACGGCGGCCCTATAACGCCGCGATGTTTCTCGAGCGCGGTCATGCGCATGTCCGGCTCACCTACGGCAGCGCATGGATGTTCAACATGTCGAGCGAAGCTGTGGACGTGGGCGCGGGCATCCTGTTTCGCGCGCTGGAGCCGCTCGAAGGCATCGGCGCGATGGAGGCGCTGCGACCCGGCGTCCCGCTGCGCGATCTCGCGCGCGGGCCGGGAAGGCTCTCGCAGGCGTTCGGCATTGCGGCGGCCTTCGACGGCGTCGACCTGTGCCGCGGCCACGGACTCTGGATCGGCCGGGTGGAAGAACCCGAGCGGCCCGTGGGGGTGACGACGCGCATCGGGCTCTCGCGGGAGATGGACCGGCCGCTGCGCTTCTATGAACTGGGCAGCCGGTTCGTGAGCGGGCCGCGCAAGCTGCTGGATGGCAGTGCCGCCCGGTTGTGACTTGCGCAAGCGCCACTGGAAGCGCCGCGCCGCAGGGCGCTCGCGGGACGACTCATGCGCGCGGCATTGTTGCTTTGGTTGAAAGTGTATTTTCTCAAATTAAGGGTTTCCCCTGGTCACTCGTCTCAATAAACTGAAATCACTGGTTTGGCGGTGCATCCAGACACCGCTGCCGGCATAAAACAAGTGATGGAGGTCATGACCATGAAGTCCCGTACCCTGATTCAAGCCGCATTCGTCGCCGCTCTCGTGGCTGCTCCGGCCCTTTCGTTTGCCCAGGTACAAAACAACGGTCCGGTCACGCGCGCCGAAGTGAAGTCCGAATTGATCCAGCTCGAGAAGGCCGGCTATAACCCGGCTACCGCCAACGATGCGACGTATCCGGCCGACATCCAGGCCGCAGAAGCCCGCGTGAACCAGCAGGAAGGCGTGGCGCAGGCGCCGGTAGCCGAAACGAGCGGCTACGGCCCGTCGACCTCGGGTTCAGCGCAATCGGGCCAGCCGGCCACGATGCGCCCGTCGCAATCGGTGTATTTCGGCAACTAAGTGGGCAACCACGCGGGTAGTTGAGCGCATAACCGGGCAGGGCGCGCCGTCAGAGCGCGCCAAAGCCCAGGTAGAGCGCGAGCTGCAAACGGCCGTCGCTCAGACACCGGCGCGAGGCGACATCGAGCGGCCACAGGTTGGCCGCTCCCGTGCAGGCCGGCGCCCGGGCGCTTCGAGCAGGCTCAGACGCCCGCGCAAGATGACCCGGCAGCGGCCCCACCCAGCAAGGCTCCCAACCGATACCGGCGAAGCAGGACACCGTTGCGCCTGCGCAGCCCGCCGCCGCGCACACCATTCGCGCGATTTTTCATACGTGGAACCTCCGCCGCCGAAAGGTGGCTTCGCCCAACCCCGTCGGGATTGGGCGTTTTTTCACATCTGGCAGTTTGGAGACGGCCGGACTTCGACGTCAGGCGCCCGGCCCGCCGGTGATGTAGTGCTCGAGCTGCTCGATCGTGAACTTCTGCTCGGCGATGATTTCCTTCACCAGGTCGCCGATCGACACCATTCCCACAAGCTTGCCGCCGTCCATGACGGGCAGGTGGCGCATGCGCCGCTCGGTCATGAGCGCCATGCAGTCGTAGGTGGTCTGGTTCGGCTCGACGAAGCGCACGTGCGCGCTCATGATGTCGCGCACGGCGGTCGTTTTCGACGATCGGTCCATCAGCACGATTTTGCGCGCGTAGTCACGCTCCGTGACGATGCCGGCGATCGTTGGACCGTCGGTCACGAGCAGCGCGCCGATCTGCTTGTCGGCCATCAGGCGGATTGCGTTATAGACGGAATCGGAGGCTTCGATCGTGTACACCACCTGTTCCGGCTTCGATTTGAGTACCTGTGCAACGCTTGTCATAGGGCGACCCCTCTTCGTCCTTCTGGTTGTCCAGTCATTGCGCGGCGCGGCAGGCCGGGCGTTTTGCCCGTCAAGCCATTGGAAAGCCACTCCAGTATAGGCCGCTGGCGTGCCGGGCGTCGTCGGGGTATGCGCGGGGTCGCACCATTTATGCCGGGGGCATGCGGCGCGCTCGAGCCGCTTTCCGGGTAGTCCCCGGAGCCGCCACCCAAGCACGGCGCGGCGGGGTGGAGCAAATGGCGGTAAACTCCGGTTCCGAACTTCAACCCGGCCCCGTGCCGGTTTTTGCCAGTTTCTTGCTCCAGATCATGCCTACGCTTCCTGAGTCGTCCTGTGCGGACGGCGATAACGCCAACGAATGCGTCGTGCTAGACGCGACTGCCACGCTGCCGACCCGCTACGGCACGTTCGAGTCCTATGTCTACCGGGTGAAGGACGGCGGGGCCGAGCATCTCGCGCTCGTCATGGGCGACGTGGGCAGCGGTGAGCCCACGCTCACGCGGCTCCACTCCGAATGCCTGACCGGCGACGTGTTTGGCTCCTACCGCTGCGACTGCGGCGAGCAGCTCGACCTCGCGCTGCGCTATATCGCGGCCGAAGGCCGCGGCGTGCTGCTCTACCTGCGTGGTCACGAAGGCCGGGGCATCGGTCTGTCGAACAAGATCCGCGCGTATCAGTTGCAGCAGCAGGGCCGCGACACCGTCGAGGCGAATCTCGATCTCGGCCTGCCCGACGACGCGCGCGAATACGATTCGGCGGCGGCGATCCTGCGTATGCTGAAAGTGTCGTCGGTGCGGCTCATGAGCAACAATCCGAAGAAGTTCGACACGCTCAGACAGCATGGCCTCCCGGTGATCGAGCGCGTGGCGCTCGCGATCCCGATGCGCGAGGAAAACGAACGGTATATCCGCACCAAGCAGGTCAAGTTCGGGCATTACTTCGAAGAGAATGAATAACCCGCTGCAAGCAGCGGGCACGAGAATTGCGCAGTGACAAATCAAATGAGCTGGAACAGGGAGAAATGATGTTCAAGCGCCTCAAGACGACGCGCGTGCGCGCGCTCGCGTCTGCGCTCGCCAGTGCGTGCCTCGTAACCGGTCTCGTGCTTGCGTCGTCCGACGCCAGCGCGCAAACCGCGGCCTACACGAGCGAACCTGTGGATCTGTATGCGGGGCCTTCCGGCGACTATCCGGTCGTTGCCGAACTGGCGCCCGGCCAGCCGGTCACCGTGATGGGCTGTGTGGGCGATTATTCGTGGTGTGACGTTACGGTGCCCGGTCTGCGCGGCTGGGTCTACGGTGGTTATCTCAGTTATCCGTACCAAGGCAGTTACGTGCCGCTCACCAATTACGGCGCGGCGATCGGCCTGCCGATCGTGACGTTCTCGCTTGGCGCCTACTGGGGCAGCTTCTATCGCGACCGGCCGTGGTATGGCGAACAGCAGCGATGGGAGCACGTGCCGCCCCCCGAACGCGGCCGCCCGCCGGTGGCACAGGCGTGGCATGGCGCACCGGGCCGTCCGCCCGTCAATCAGGAAGCACCGCGCGCGCCGGGTAACATGCCGCCGCCGGGCGCGGGCCGCCCACCCGGCAACATGGAACAGCCCACGATGCGTCCGCACGAGGCGGGGCATCCGCCCGAGCAGCAGCAGTTCGGCGGCCGCCCGCCGGCTGGGGCGCCCGCGCAGCAGGGCTACGCTCGTCCGCAGCCGCCCCAGCCGCAAGGCGGCATGCGTGCGCCGGCACCCGCGCCTCAACAGGGACGGCCGCCTGCGCCGCCTCAGGGTGGTCAGGGCGGGCATGCTCCCAGCCAGGGTGGCGAACGGGGCAACGAACGGCAACCCGAGCACTAATCCATAGCGATTGTCTTCGCTGCAACGGCGGGATCTTCATGGCGGGATCTCGCCGCTGCTGTTTTCCGGCGATGAATTAGGAATGCCAGGCAGTCGACGTGTACGAACACCAGATGGCGCTGCTCAGAAACGGTGGGGCAATGCCCCTAAGCATGCCAACCGCCTTTCTTACACCGCCTTATCGTCGTCCTGAAGGATTTAACAATCCCTGACAGTAAATTCGTAGCACCCAGGCGAGAATACGTCGTCGCGGCAAACACAAGCACAGCCGCACAACACCAGCGTCACGCGCGCTTCGCGCATGCGCCGCTGGCAACGAATTTCTGCTACGGGGGCTGGCACGCTCGGGACTTGGCGACGCGGTCAGTAAGAGGAAGTCAGAGCGAACCCGAGTTCGCCGGATAACGCTGGGAAAACCAGTGCTTTGAGGTGGACGTGGCGATGGCGGCACGTGCCTCGTCGTGCAGGGAGGCGGCTGCGGTCCGCTGTAGAGCGTCGGGCGGTGACGCTCGCAGCGGGGCTCGCGCTGCGCATGACGATGACTGCGCTGGCGGTCCGACTCCGGGGGCGGATTCCGGAGACCACGCAGTGTTTAGCACGCGGCCGTCGCCACATTTTTTCCGCACTTCTGAACGACACGAATTCTTTTGCCGCTTCGCGCATTGCGAGCGGCTCGACGTTGTTGCGTCCGCGAAAAAAAACGCCTGGCCGCTTCACTTCTGTTGCTCTGCCTGCTTCTCGTCACGGGGGCTCCATGTTTTTCCGATCCGGCCGTATGCGTTTTCCACCGGGCTCGCGCGTAGACCGCCCCGACGGTGGCCGCGAGTTCGACCGCGTCGAGCTCGACCTCGCGCGCGATCGCCACGCGCGCGCCGCGATGGAGGCCTACGCGGATTCCTGCGCGGCCGAACTCCCGTGGCTTAGCGAAGCGTTGCGTCTTTCGCGTTTCGTCGCGGCCGAGCGCCTGACGCAGTGTTCGGCCACGGTGCTGCGCGTGTTTGTCATGGCGCAGTCACGCGCGGCCGTGCAACCCGACTATGCGCACGCGGCATGGGAGCACGTACGCTCCCATCTGACGGCGCTGCTTGCGGGATCGCCGTCAACCGCAGGCGGGGCGGGCAAACCCGGCTCGAACGATGGCAAATTCGACTACCATGAGTGATTAACATGAGAGCGATCTGTTCACCGAAGACGAGCGTGGCCTCGCGCTCCCATTTTTTTCGAGACGCGGCGAAAGTAGTGCGCTTTGGCGCACGGCGGGTTGCGCGTGCTGCCAGCGCCAGAGTGGGCGCGTTGCGACCTGGCGCCGGTGCGCGCAGCCGTCGTCGCGAGACGCGGGTCGCGGCTGCAGCGCGCTGCGGCAGGCAGGCAGTCCATCCTGAGACGATGAAAAACAAACCTGGTTGCGGGGTGCTATGAGAATTGCAGTACTGGACGACGATGCAGCGCAGACAGAATTCGTCTGCCAGGCCTTGAGCGCGGCGGGCCACGCCTGCCACGCGTTTGCCAAGGGCAGCGAGCTCGTCAGGCAGCTTCGGCGGCAGACGTTCGATCTGCTCGTGCTCGACTGGAACGTGCCCGACATGGCGGGCGACGAAGTACTGCACTGGGTGCGGCAGAGCCTCTCCACGCGCCTGCCAGTGCTTTTCATGACGAGCCGCAGCCGCGAGGTCGACATCGCGCAAATGCTCAACGCAGGCGCCGACGACTACGTCGTCAAGCCCGTCTCGGCGCCGGTGCTGATCGCCCGGGTCAATTCGCTGTTGCGCCGCGCCTATCAGCTGCACGCGCCCGCGCTCAAGGAAAGCTTCGGCGAGTACGAGTTCGACCTCAAGTCGCGCCAGGCGTCGGTGAGCGGGCGCAACGTCGCGCTCACGCAGAAGGAGTTCGATCTCGCGCTGCTGCTGTTTCAGCATCTGAGCCGCCCGCTGTCGCGCGCGCATATTCTCGACGTGATCTGGAAGCAGTCCGACGACATTCCTTCGCGCACGATGGACACGCACGTTTCCATGCTGCGCTCGAAGCTCGGCCTGCGTCCCGAAAACGGCTATCGCCTTACGCCGATCTACGGCTACGGGTACCGGCTCGAGCGCATCGAGGGGGACGACGCGTGAGGGGCGCGCGTGCGGTGCGCGCCTCCGCGGCTCCGTTCTTTGCCTTCGCGCTTGCGCTGATTCCCATTCCCCGCGGCGCCGAGGCGCGCGAGAGCGCCCCGCGCGCGCCCGCGCGGTCGCCCGAGACGACCACCTACGTCACGCGCCCCGGCGACTCGCTCTATGACATCGCCAGGCGTTATCTGCGCAATCCCGCCGACTGGAAAAAGCTCGCGAGCCTCAATCACGTGAGCGCGCCGCGCCGCCTGCAGCCCGGCACGACGCTGCGCGTGCCGGTCGCGCTGCTGCGCCAGGACGGCCTCAGCGCAAAGGTGATCGCAGCGAACGGTCCCGTGCAGCATGCGTTCCGCGCCGGCCCGCTCCTGCCGCTCACGGTCGGCGCGAACCTCGTTGAAGGCGATCGGGTGCAGACCGGCCACAACGGCTTCGCGACGCTTGAACTGGCCGACGGCTCGCATATCGCGCTGCCGCCCGATACCTCGCTCGACTTGGCCACGCTGCGTCAAACTGTGCTCACCGGCGCGACCGACCGCATCGTCGATCTTCATCGCGGCGAAGTGAGCAGCGAAGTCACGCATGCCACGAAGAAGGACGATCGCTTTCAGATCCGCTCGCCTTCCGTGGTGGCCGGCGTGCGCGGTACGCAGTTTCGCGTGAGCTATGACGGCGACAACGGCGCGACGGCGGTCGAAGTGCTGAACGGTGCAGTGGGCGTGGACGCCGGCTCGCCGGGCCACAACCGCCGCGGCGCCAACGTACAGCCGCCGGCACCGGGTACGCCGCTGGCCGCCTCCGAACAACTCGTCGCCGCGCACTACGGCAGCCTCACGCTGGCGGGCCAGCCAGCGGGCGCGCCCGTCACGCTGCTCGACGCGCCTGAACTGCTGCACCCTTCCAAAGTGCAGGCCGACGACGAAGTCGCCTTCGATATCGCGCCCGCAGCGGGTGCGAGCGCCTACCGCGTGCAGATCGGCCGCGACGCGGGCCTGCTCGACATGATCCGCGACAAGCGCAGCGCCGACCCGCACGTGTCATTCGCCGACCTCGCAGACGGCACGTACTTCGTGCGCATCTCCGCAGTCGACGCGCGCGGTCTTGAAGGCATGCCGGCGTCGTATGCGTTCGAGCGCCGCCGCGTGGCGCTCGGCGCGAGCGCCGGCCCGATTGAAGGCTCGCGCGACTTTGCGTTCCGCTGGTTCATCGACGGCAACGCACAGAACACGCGCTTTCGCTTCGTGCTCGGCACGACGTCCGATCTGCGTGTCCCGCTCATCGACCGCACCGACATCACGGCGGGCGAGGCCGTCGTGCGCGACCTGCCGAAGGGCGTCTACTACTGGACGGTGATCGCCGAGCAGTTCGACAACGGCCATTACTACCAGAAGGCGAGTCCGGTCCAGTCGTTCAGGCTCGACTGGTGACGCAGGCGCGCATGAGCGTGAGGCCGCCCGCGCGCCTTGGCCGCTCAGTCGGGCGCCGCTTCCTGTTCGAATGGGCCGGCGTGGGCTGCGCTGGCGTGGCCGTGGTCGTGTTCTGCGTGATCTGGCGGCTCACGAGCGGCGCCGACCACCTGGTTTATGACCGCTTGCTCTCCGCGCGCTCGCTGCCGGTGTCGCCCGACATCGTGCTCGTGGAGATCGACAACGCGAGCGTCACCGCGCTCGGGCGTTGGCCGTGGCCGCGCGAGGCGCATGCGCGGCTCGTCGATCAGCTCGCGAAGGCGGGCGCGGCGGCCGTCGTCTACGACGTGTTGTTCACCGAACCATCGCACGACGACGCGCAGTTTGCGCAGGCGCTGCGCGCGCGTCCGGCGTTCCTTCCCATTCTTCTTACGCCCGCCGACGACACCGGTCACCGCGACGCCGTGCTGCCGGTTAAGCCGCTCGCGCAGGCGGCCGCCGGCATGGGCCATATCAACCTCGAAGTCGATAGCGACGGCATCGTGCGCAGCGTCGCGCTCTTCGAAGGCGACGCGCAGCAGCGCTGGCCGCAACTGATGGTGCCGGTGTGGCGCGCGGTGCGCAGCGGCGCCGTGAAGCTCGCGCATGGCACGCCGGCCGCCGCGCAGCGCGATGACGTGCTGCACGCGGCGGCGCCCGGCACCGAGTCGCGTTTCCTGATTCCGTTCAGCGCGAATTCGCAGACCTACCGCAAGGTCTCGTTCGCCGACGTGCTCGAAGGCCGCGTGCCGACCGAGCAGTTGCGCGGGCACGTGGCGATCGTCGGCGTGACGGCCTCGGGGCTCTACGACCGCTTCGCCACGCCGCTCTCCGGTACGCTCGGCCCGTTGCCCGGCGTGTACGTCCACGCCATCGTGCTCGACACGCTGCTCAACGGCACGGCCATCCAGCCCGCGCCACCCATCATGGTCGTGCTCGCCTCGCTCGCGCCGCTCGCGCTGCTGCTGGCGGGTTTCCTCGTGCTCTCGCCGCTGCGCGCGCTGCTGCTGCTTGCGCTCCTGATCGCCGTGTCGCTCGGCGCGAGCGCGGGTATGTTGCACGGCGCGCGCCTGTGGCTGCCGCCCGTGCCCGCGATCGTCGCGCTGCTTGTCGTCTATCCGGTGTGGAGCTGGCGCCGCCTCGAAATGACGATGGCCTACCTGCGCAAGGAACTGCGCCAGCTTGCCGACGAACCCTACCTGCTGCCCGAAGCGCCCACGCAGCGCCGCGAGTTCGCCGGCGATGCGCTCGCCCAGCAGATGGCGCTCATGGCGCAGGCCGCGCAGCGGCTGCAGGACATGCGCCGCTTCGTGTGGGACAGCCTCGATTCCGTGCCGGAGCCGATTCTCGTCGCCGATCTGCGCGGCGTCGTGCTGATTGCGAATCACGCTTCGCGTGCGTATCTCGCCCGCCTGAAGGTGAGCGCCGCGGAAGGGCGCTGGATGCAGGATGTGTTCGGCGACCTCTCGCTCGTCAAGCCGATCGACCCGGCGCCCGATGCGATGGCGTTCGCGCACGCGCACTGGCCCGCGCCGCTCGACCCGGCGCGCGGCGAGTTCGCGGAGTTGATGGAGCGCGGCGTGGAAGTGCGCGCGCGCGACGGCAGCGACTACCTGCTGCGCTACGCGCGCTGCACGAACGCGCAAGGGCAGGCGGTGGGCTGGATCGCGGGTCTCGTCGACGTGACAGCGCTGCACGACGCCGAACGCCAGCGCGAGGACGCGCTGCGCCTGCTGTCGCACGACATGCGCTCGCCGCAGGCCTCGATCGTCGCGCTCGTCGAGACGGAGCGCGAACGCGGCACGCTCGCCTCGGAGCCCGTGCGCGGCGTGATGGAGCGCATCGAGCGCTACGCACGCCGCTCGCTCAAGCTCGCCGACGACTTCGTGCAGCTCGCGCGCGCCGAGTCCCAGGTCTACGCGCTCGAGCCCACGAGCCTCGCGGAGCTGGTGATCGACGCGAGCGATGAAGTGTGGCCGCAGGCGCGCGCGAAACGCATCCAGATCGACACGGCGTTCGAAGGCGACCAGATGGGCTGGATCAACGCCGACCGCTCGCTCATGACGCGCGCGCTCGTGAACGTGCTGAACAACGCGGTGAAGTACAGTCCTGTGGATACGCGTATCGTCTGCACGGTCGGGCTGGACGACCACATTCCGCCGCGGGTGGTCTGCTCGATTCGCGATCAGGGCTACGGCATTGCGCACGAAGACCAGGCGAGGCTCTTTCAGCCGTTCCAGCGCTTTCACGCGGAGCAGCGGCCCGAGGTGAGCGGCGCGGGGCTCGGCATGGCGTTCGTGAAGACAGTCGTGACGCGCCACGGCGGCGATATCCAGCTGGAGAGCGAGCCGGGCGAGGGCACCGTTCTGACGATGTCACTGCCCGCGTTCGACGCGCCGGGTTGAGCCGGGCGGGAAGTGCCGCACCGGAAGCGCATGAATAACCCAATGGAGTGTTGTGTGAAGACCTTGCTGTCGATTTGTCTCTTGTCGGTGCTCGTCGCCCTCGCCGGATGTGCGGGCGTGACGACCGACGTCGCGGCCACGGGCGCGTTGCCCGCCACCGCGAACCAGGGCGCGAACTACCGTTTCGCGCCCACGCCCGCCCAGGTCGACGCGGGCGAGATGCTTCCGTACCAGGCCTTGCTAAGCGATGGCCTCGCGCAGCGCGGTTTTAGCGCGGGGTCGCCCGATGCGGCGCGCTTTCTCGTCTCGGTGGCCTGGGCCACACGTCCCGCCGACGTGAAAGTCGTCGACGGCGACTGCGGTGCCGGCTGCGTGCCAGCCGAGGGACCGTCGTTGCCGTGGTTCGGTCGGCCCTACGTGCATACGCTGACGCTGCGTTTCTTCGCGTTGCCCGATGGCGGCGAGGTCTACAAGGTCAGCGCTGTCAAGCATGATCGCAACGCCGACGCACGCGAAGCCGTGCCGTACCTCGTGGCGGGCGCGCTGGCGCGGCTGCCGTACGCGGGCGCGCCGCAATGGCGCGTCAAGCTGAAGAGTCCGCACAACGCCGGCACGACGGATCAGGCGCCGGGCATGCCGGAAGTGCTCTCCGTTTCGCCAGTCGACAAATAGTTCAGGGCAACTTTCCCCAGGCCGGGGCGGCGACGAAGGCGCTATGCTGGCTCCCGAATCTGGCGCAACGGTTGCGCACAGACATCACGGGAGTCACTCATGTTCGATCACATTGGATTGCGCGTGCAGGATCTCGCACGCAGCGTGCGTTTTTATGAGGCGCTGCTCGCGCCGTTAGGCGTCGTGGTGTGCATGCGCGACGACACCTATGCGGGACTCGGCCAGCCAGGCGAGCCGAAGCTCTGGTTGCACGCCGTCTCTGGCGACGCGGCGCTTGCGCCACGCGGCGTGCATGTGGCGTTCGCGGCGGCGAGCCGCGCGGCGGTCGTTGGCTTCTACGAAGCGGGCCTGCGCGCAGGCGCGAAAGACAATGGCGAACCCGGCGTGCGCGCAGACTACAGCCCCGACTATTACGCAGCATTCCTGATCGATCCAGACGGCAACAATGTCGAGGCCGTCTGCTACGCGCGCGAAGCGTGAGCGGGTGTCAGGTGCCGGGCGTGGCGTCCGGCGCTGCTTTGGGTAGCGCTTCGGGCGCGCCGGTGGCCTCGTCGTGCGGCCAGTGGTTTTCAAACACGCATTCGCCAAGCGGCTTGCGTTCGGCCCACTTTTCCATTTCGAGCATCGGCTGCGGGTAGAACGCGTCGACCTGACCCACGCAGAGTATGGCCACCGGCTTGGCGCCGGGCGGCATGGCGAGCAGGGCGCGCACCTCGTCGACATCGAAGATCGACACCCAGCCCATACCGAGCCCTTCGGCGCGCGCCGCGAGCCACATGTTCTGGATCGCGCAGGCCACGGAGGCGAGGTCCATCTCCGGTAGCGTGCGCCGGCCGAAGACATGAGCTTCGCGGCGGTCCATCAGCGCGACCACGAGCACCTCGGCGCAGTCGCGCATGCCTTCGACCTTGAGCTTCATGAACTCGTCGCGGCGCTTGCCCAGCGCGTCGGCGGTCGCAATGCGTTCGCGCTCGACCGCCTCGTGAAGTTGCTCGCGCAACGTGTTGTCTGTAATGCGCACGATGCGCCACGGCTGCATGAAGCCCACGCTCGGCGCGTGATGCGCGGCGTCGAGCAGGCGTGCCAATGTCGCGGGATCGACGGGGCCCGGCGCGAAGTGCCGCATGTCGCGGCGCTCGTAAATCGCACGGTAGACCGCCGCGCGCTCGGCTTCGTCAAAGGGCTGTGCCATGGAAGAGTGCGGCCGCGAAAGCCGGGTTGGAGGGCCAGTAAGCGTGCATATAGGTGGCCGCGATCGAACCATGCCGATAAAGCGCCTCGCCGGGCGCGCCAGTTTGTGCGTGGCGTGCCGTGAGCGTGGGCGCAAGCGGCGTGGCGATGCGCGAATAGTGAAACGTGTGGCCGCGCAGCGCGCCATGTGCGCCATCGATCTGCTGCATGCCGAGCGCCGCGAAGCGTTTTTGCATGACCGCCTCGCCGGGCAGCAGGCCGAGCATCGGCGTGCGCGTGCCTTCTACGTCGGTGAGTGCATCGAGCAGATAAAGCATGCCGCCACATTCGGCGACGAGCGGCTTTCCCGCAGATACATGCGCACGCAGCGAATTCGCGCTTAGCGTATTGCGCGCGAGCGCCGATGTATGCAGCTCGGGATAGCCGCCGGGCAGAAAAATCGCATCGGCGTTGGCGGGCGCGGGCTCGTTCGCGAGCGGCGAAAAGTAGCTCACGCTTGCGCCGAGCGTTTCGAGCAACGCAATGTTCGCGGGATAGAGAAACGAGAACGCGGCGTCGCGTGCAATGGCGATATGGCGGTCTTCGAGCAGGCGAGGAATTACTTCGTCATGCGAAGAATATGAAAATTCCACCGGAGGCGGCAATTCCGCGAGCGCGGTTTGCGCGAGCGCGTCGGCGGCGCGCTCGATGCGCGCGTCGAGGTCGTCGATCTCCGCGGCCTGATGCAGGCCGAGATGGCGATCGGGCAGCGTCATCATGGCTTCGCTCGTTACGTGCCCCAGCCAGCGCACGTCGGCGGGCAAGGCCTCCTGCAGCATCTGCGCGTGGCGCGGCGAGCCCACGCGGTTTGCCAGCACGCCATGAAACGGCACTTCGGGCCGAAAACGCGCGAGCCCGAACGCAATCGCGCCGAACGTCTGCGCCATCGACTTCGCGCTCACGACAGCGGCCACCGGCACGCCGAACGTGGTGGCGAGATCGGCGCTGCTCGGCGTGCCGTCGAACAGACCCATGACGCCTTCGATGAGGATCAGGTCGGCTTCGCGCGCGGCCTGCACGAGCAGGGCGTGGCACGCCTGTTCGCCCACCATCCACAGGTCGAGCGAGAGCACGGGTGCGCCGCTCGCGCGCGCGAGGATCGTGGGGTCGAGAAAATCCGGCCCGGTCTTGAACACGCGTACGCGCCGGCCCGCACGGCGGTGCAGGCGCGCGAGGCCCGCCGTGAGCGTGGTTTTGCCCTGGCCCGAAGCGGGCGCGCTGATGAACAGCGCGGGGCAGGCAAGCGTTGCGCTCATGCGCTCAAAACTCCACGCCCTTTTGCGCCTTCACGCCTTGCTCGCGATACGGATGCTTCACGAGGCGCATTTCCGTGACGAGGTCGGCGGCTTCGATCAGCGCGTCGGGCGCATGGCGGCCCGTCACGACCACGTGCACGTGCGGCGCGCGCGACGCGATCACGCCGAGCACTTCGTCGAGCGGCAGGTACTCGTATTTGAGCACCGTGTTGAGCTCGTCGAGGATCACCATCGCGTACTCGCCGCTTTCGATCATGCGCTTTGCTTCGTCCCAGCCCTTGCGCGCGGTGGCGATGTCGCCGTCGCGATTCTGCGTGTTCCAGGTGTAGCCGTCGCCCATGGTCACGAAGTCGCAGTGCGCGACGCTGCCGAGAAAATCGCGTTCGGCCGTATGCAGCGCGCCCTTGATGAACTGCACGACGCCGAGCTTCATGCCGTGGCCGAGCATGCGCACGGCCATGCCGAACGCTGCCGTGCTCTTGCCCTTGCCGTTGCCGGTGTTGACGATCAGGAGGCCCTTTTCGTGCGTTGCGGCGGCCTGTTTTTTCTCGTGGCCCTCGCGGCGGCGTTGCGTCATGCGTTGGTGCGATTCGGGATCGGTTTTCATCGTCGTGAGTGGGTTTATTGCGGGGCTTTCGCTTGCGTGTTTGCCGGGTTTTGCAGCGTGCTGGCGATCGCGACCGTGACGCCGTCGAGCGCCAGCTTGCCGCGCACGAGCGGACCGCCGCCCGCCGCGAGACGCGCGCAGGGCTCGCACACGCCGTCCACGCCGAATTGCGCTTGGGCAGCAGCGGAGGGCGGCGCGATCGTGGGCGTCGCGGCGATTTGCTCCCGCGTGAACGTGTACAGCGGCAGCGCATGCGCCCCGCAAAACGCCTGTAGCGCGGGTTCGCCGGCTTTGACGTCGAGCGTGGCCACGGAGGTCACGCTTTCGAGCGGCCACGCACCGAGCGCGGCGCGCACGGCGGCGTCGACCTGCGCAAGCGTCACGCCGCGCCGGCAGCCAATGCCGAGCGCGAGCGACGGCGCGCGCTGTGCGGGCTCCAGCGTGGTTTCGAATGAAGCTGCGCGCGTGGCGCGATTTTCGACAGAATTCACGGCGGGAGCGGAGCAAGCAAAACAGTCGTATTCCGGCCGTTGCCGGATGCGCGCTACGATAGCACACGCTTTTGCGGCTTCCCACGCCTTCCTTGACGCGCAAGCCCCCCGCGCCTACACTCGCACGCACTCTGGTGCTCGCGCGCGCGATTCATGATGCGCGCGCAGTTAAACGGGAATCAGGGAGCCATCCCGCCTCGGGCGTGGCCAACCTGAACTGCACCCGCAACGGTACAACGAGCGCGGCGTTCGAACGAATGCCGCAAACCGCTTCCATGCTTTACGCAGTCCACGCCACTGCCCGAGCCGGCCGCAAGGCCACTCGCGCGGGAAGGCGAAGCGGTGTTTCGTCAGTCCGGATACCGGCCAGATACGTGGGATTCGCGCTGCGGGGATGCGGTGCCGGGTCCATGATATTCACGCGTCGGCCGGGCGAGGCCCCGGTGCGTTTCTGGTCGTTCGTCCCCCCGCAGGTTTTTTTTGAATCGTTACGCGTGAGTGCGTCTCCACGGATACGCGCGTGCTCGCGTGACGACACACAGACACCCGCACGAACGGCCAACGCGACGCACCCCGCTATCCGGCTTGGCGCCGAAGGAGCACTTCATGCAAATGCGCAAGATTCCGGTCACGATCGTGACGGGCTTTCTCGGCAGCGGCAAAACCACGCTGCTGCGTCACATTCTCCAGCACGCGGGTGGTCTGCGCGTCGCGGTCATCGTCAACGAGTTCGGCGAACTCGGTATCGACGGCGAAATTCTGCGCGGCTGCGGCATTGGCTGCGACGAGAACGGCAACGAAACGGAAGGCCAGCTCTACGAACTCGCGAACGGTTGCCTGTGCTGCACCGTGCAGGAAGAGTTCTTCCCGGTGATGGAGAAACTGCTCGAACGCCGCGGCGACATCGATCATGTGCTGATCGAAACCTCCGGCCTCGCGCTGCCCAAGCCGCTCGTTCAGGCGTTCAACTGGCCGTCGATTCGCAACGCGTTCACCGTCGATGCGGTCGTGACCGTGGTGGACGGCCCCGCCGCCGCGAGCGGCCAGTTCGCCGAAAACCCGCAGGCCGTGGACGCACAACGCCGCGCCGACCCGAATCTCGATCACGAATCGCCACTGCACGAGCTGTTCGAAGACCAGCTTTCGGCCGCCGATCTCGTCATTCTCAACAAGACCGATCTGCTCGACGAAGCGGGCCAGGACGCGCTCATTGCCGAGCTGCGCGAAGAACTGCCGCCGCAGGTGAAGATCGTGCGCGCGCAGCACGGCAAGCTCGATCTGCATACGCTGCTCGGGCTCGAAGCGGCTTCCGAAGAGAGCATTCATCTGCGGCACGACCATCACGGTTCCGGCGACGATCCCGATCATCATCATGACGAGTTCGATTCGGTCGTGGTGTCGGGCGCGGCCGCTTCGCGCGAGAGCGTGATCGAAGCGCTGCAGCAGCTCGTCGATGCACACACGATCTATCGCGTGAAGGGCTTCGCCGCGCTGCCGGGGGCACCGATGCGTCTCGTGATTCAAGGTGTAGGCCGCCGCTTCGACAGCTATTTCGACCGCCGCTGGAACGCGCAGGAAAGCGCGACGCAGCCGCTTGCGAGCCGCTTCGTGCTGATTGGCGAAGACCTCGATGGCACGACGCTGCAAGCGGCATTCGACACGGCGCTCGCGAACGTGCAGATCGCGGGCGCGAAGTGACCGCGCTGAGCTAGACGAGGCCGTACCATGCACTTGCTGCGCACCACGCCAGGTGGTTTTGTCGACGACACGCAGGGCGTCATCCGTATTGACCAGCAGCCCGCAGAAATCGTCGTGCTCAGTTCGGCGGATACGACGCTCGCGCTGCTGGCGAGCGCCGTGCCGCGCCTGCCCAACGGTTTTCCGAGTGTGCGGCTCGCGAACGTCACGTACCTGCGCCAGAACGCATCGGTGGACTTCTACGTCGAAGACGTGTTGCAGCATGCGCGGGTGGTAGTGGTCGATCATCTGGGCGGCGAAACGTACTGGCCTTACGGCATCGAGCAGGTCGTCTCGCTTGCGCAGCGGCGCGGGCAACTGCTCGCGATGTTTTCGGGCGACTTGCAGGAAGACCCCAATCTCATCGCGAAGAGCCGCGCCGAGCCCGAGTTTTGCCGCTTGCTCTGGCGTTATCTGCGCGAAGGCGGCGCGGCGAATGCCGAATCATTTCTGCGCGCGCTCGCGTGGCGCGCGTTCGACTGGGGCAGCGAGCCTGCGCCGCCCGTCGCGCTGCCGGCCGCCGCGCTCTATTGTCCGCAGCGCGACGTCGCGACCATCGACGAATGGCGCGTGCGCTGGCAACCCGGCGCCCCGGTCGTCGCGCTGCTGTTTTACAAGGCGCATTTGCAGGCCGCGAACACGGCCGCTTTCGACGCGCTCATTACCGCGCTGCTGGCGCGCGGCATGAACCCGCTGCCGCTTGCGATCACCTCGCTCAAGGACACCTTGAGCCGCGACGTGCTCGATCAACTGGCGGCCGAGCACGATGTCTCGCTCGTGCTGAACACCACGGCGTTTGCGGCTTCGTCGCTGGACGACCCCGAACCGCTCGCGCTCGCCGGCGACGCACCCGTGCTTCAGGTGATCCTGAGCGGCGGCAACCGCGACGACTGGGTCAAGGACAATCACGGCCTGAACTCACGCGACATCGCCATGCATATCGCGCTGCCCGAAGTGGACGGCCGCGTGATCACGCGCGCGATCAGTTTCAAGGGCCTCGCGTACCACTGCAAAGAGACGCAAGTCGATGTGGTGCGCTATCAGCCGGACCTGGAACGCGTGGCTTTCGTGGCCGAACTCGCGCGCCGCTGGTGCCGTTTGCGCGGCCTGCCGAACGCGGAGAAAAAGCTCGCGCTCGTGCTCGCGAACTATCCGATGAGCGAAGGTCGCATTGGCAACGGCGTGGGGCTCGACACGCCGGCTTCGGTGGTCGGCATCCTGCGCATGCTGCGCGACGAAGGCTACCGCGTAGCCGATCTACCCGAAGACGGCGACGCGCTCATGCGCATCCTCACACAGGGCGTGACGAACGATCCCGACACGCGCGCGCTGCGCCCCGCATGGCAGAGCCTTTCGCTCGACGACTATCGCGCGCGCTTCTCGCAGTTGCCCGCCGAGGCGCAAAACGCGCTGATCGCGCGTTGGGGCGCGCCGGAAGCGGACCCCACGGTGCGGCGCGGCCGCTTCATGATCGCGGGCTGGCGCTGCGGCCAGGTGTTCGTGGGCATCCAGCCTTCGCGCTCGCGCGGCGACGACACTTACGCGAACTACCACGACGCCGAACTCGTGCCGCCGCACGCGTACCTCGCGTTTTACTTCTGGCTGCGCGAGACGTTCGGCATCGACGCCATCGCGCACGTGGGCAAGCACGGCAATCTGGAGTGGCTGCCGGGCAAGAGCGTGGCGCTTGGCGACACCTGTTGGCCCGACATGGCGCTCGGGCCGCTGCCGCATCTGTATCCGTTCATCGTCAACGATCCGGGCGAGGGGAGCCAGGCCAAGCGCCGCGCCCAGGCCGTGATCGTCGATCATCTGATGCCGCCGCTCACGCGTGCCGAAAACTACGGGCCGCTGCAGGACCTCGAACGTCAGGTCGATGAGTATTACGAAGCATTGATGGTGGACCCGCGCCGCGCGAAGCTGCTGCGAAAGACCATACTTGCGACCATCATCGAGCATCGGCTGCACGAAGAATTGAGCGTCGCCGCGCCCGCGGATCAGGCTGGCGAAGACGAACTCCTCACGCGCGCCGACGCCTACCTGTGCGAACTGAAGGAAGCGCAGATTCGCGACGGGCTGCACACGTTCGGCGAATCGCCGCAAGGCCAGCAGCGTTGCGACACGCTGCTCGCGCTAGGGCGTTACGCATGCGGGGACGGTCAGGGTGCGAACGCGGGCTTCATCGAGGCGATCGCGCGCGACCTGCGCATCGATCACCTGGTCGATCCGGCCACGGTGGATTGGGCCGCGCCGTGGCAGGGCCCGCGTCCATCGCTGCTCGCAAGTGTTAGCGACACGCCATGGCGCCACGCGGGCGATACGCGCGAACGCCTGGAAATGCTCGCGGCCACGCTGATCAAAGGCATTTGCTCAGGCGAACGAAACGATGCGGCAACTCAATCGTTGCCGCTCGCGGCGCAGGTACTCGCGCGCCTGCACGACGATGTGCTGCCGCGCCTCGATGCCTGCGGCCCAGAAGAAATGCGCCAGCTGCGCCGCGGTTTCGAAGGCCGATTCGTGCCGCCGGGCCCGAGCGGCTCGCCTTCGCGCGGCCGTCCCGACGTGCTGCCCACGGGGCGCAACTTCTACTCCGTCGATACGCGCGCGATCCCCACGCAGGCCGCGTGGGCGCTCGGCATGAAATCGGCGCAGCAGCTCATCGAGCGCCATTTGCAGGAGCACGGCGATTATCCGCGCGCCGTGGGGCTTTCGGTCTGGGGCACGGCCACGATGCGCACCGGAGGCGACGATATCGCCCAGGCGTTCGCGCTGATCGGCGTGCGCCCGAAGTGGGCTGCGGGCAGCCAGCGCGTGACCGACTTCGAGATCATGCCGGTCGAGGCGCTGGACCGGCCGCGTATCGACGTGACGCTGCGCGTATCGGGCTTCTTCCGCGACGCGTTTCCGAACGTGATGCATCTGTTCGACGCAGCGGTGCAGGCCGTGGCCGATCTCGACGAGCCGGAGCACCAGAACCCGTTGCGCGCACGTGTGCTGCGCGAACGCGACGCGCTGGTCGCAGGCGGCATGGCCGCCGACGAGGCGCGCCGCCGCGCGGGCTGGCGCGTGTTCAGCGCGCGTCCCGGCGCCTATGGCGCGGGCCTGCAGTCGATGATCGACCATCGCCAGTGGCAAACCGACGCCGAGCTCGCGAACGCCTACCAGGCATGGGGCGGCTACGCCTACGCGCAAAAGAGCGCGGGCGACGAGGCGAGCGACGCGTTCCGCGCGCGTCTCGCAACGCTCGACGTCGTGCTGCAGAACCAGGACAACCGCGAACACGACCTGCTCGACTCGAACGACTACTACCAGTTCCAGGGCGGCATGGCCGCGGCGGCGCGGCATTTTTCGCAGGCGCAGCCCGCCCTCTATCACGCGGACCACAGCAACCCCTCGGCCCCGCGCATTCGTCCGCTGCACGAGGAGATCGCGCGCGTGATCCGCTCGCGCGTGGTGAACCCGAAGTGGATCGACGGCGTGAAGCGTCACGGCTACAAGGGTGCGGCGGAAATGGCGGCGACCGTGGACTATCTGTTCGGCTATGACGCGACCGCGCGCGTGGTGGGCGATCATCAGTACGCGCTCGTCGCGAACGCCTATGTCCACGACGACGACACGCGCGCCTTCATGCAACGCCACAATCCCCACGCGCTGCACGCCGTGTGCGAGCGCCTGCTCGAAGCGATCCAGCGCGGTCTCTGGCAGGAACCGGGCGAGCATCGCGCACAACTCGAACACCGTCTGCTCGAAGCCGGGCAGCATCTGGAAGGATCAGGATCATGAGCGCCGCCGCCACGCGTCCCGCGTTTCCCTTTACCGCGCTGGTCGGGCAGGCGCCGTTGCAGCGCGCGCTGCTCATCGCGGCCATCGACCCCGCGATCGGCGGCGTGCTCGTGAGCGGGCCGCGCGGCACAGCGAAATCCACGGCAGCGCGTGCGCTTGCGGCGCTCCTGCCTCAAGGCGCGTTCGTCACGCTGCCGCTCGGCGCGAGTGAGGACAAGCTCATCGGCACGCTCGACCTCGAAGCGGCGTTGCGCGAGAGCGCGGTGCGCTTCGCGCCTGGCCTGCTCGCGCGTGCCCACGGCGGCGTGCTTTACGTGGACGAAGTGAACCTGCTGCCCGACGCGCTCGTCGACGTGCTGCTCGACGCGGCGGCGAGCGGCGTGAACACCGTGGAGCGCGATGGCGTCTCGCACTCGCACGAGGCGCACTTCGTGCTGGTGGGCACGATGAATCCCGAAGAAGGGGAGTTGCGTCCGCAGCTGCTCGACCGCTTCGGCTTGATGGTCGAACTCGGCACGCCTTATGACGTGGAGGAGCGGCAACGCATCGTCAAGGCGCGTCTTGCGTTCGACGCCGATCCACAGGC
Organism: Paraburkholderia sp. J8-2; assembly: GCF_905220195.1. Lineage (NCBI taxonomy): Bacteria > Pseudomonadati > Pseudomonadota > Betaproteobacteria > Burkholderiales > Burkholderiaceae > Paraburkholderia > Paraburkholderia sp. J8-2. The sequence continues at coordinate 264,082 of NZ_CAJMZA010000007.1, read as the reverse complement.
GTTTTGCGCGGCACGCGAGACCGAACAGCGCGCGCTTGGCGAACGCATCGCGGCGGCGCGCGACGCGCTCGCCAGGCTCGACTGGAGCGACGCCGTGCACGAGCGCGCGGCGCAACGCTGCATCGAGGCGGCAGTGGACGGCTTGCGCGCCGACCTGGTGATGCTGCGCGCGGCGCGCGCGCTCGCCGCATTCGAAGGCGCGGATGCCGTGACCCCGGCACATGTCGATGCGGTCGCCGATTGCGTGCTCGCGCATCGGCGGCACGCCATGCCGCAGCGCTCCGATGCGCCGTCTGCCGCTGGGCCGCAGCCGCCCCAGTCCGCATCCGCATCCGCATCCACGCGCGAACAAATGCGTACCGAAGCAACCCCGGATGCCGATTGGGGCGAATTGCCGCCCGAGCCCGTCGCCGCGAAGGCGGTGAAAGGCGTGATCCCGCTGCCCGCAAAAAAACGCTGACCCGTCGGGCACAGGCCGCCGCCTTCGCACAGGGCGGCGCTCGACGGCGAGAAGGCCCGGGGCGCGGTCCCGCGCAAGTCGCAAAGCATGGCGCGCGCATTGCCTGGCCGCCCACGCTCGCAGTCAAACGCGCAGGATCGTTGCAAGCGCAACATTTCCGCTTTGCCAAACGCAAGACGGGTTCCGGCGCGCTCCATTGTTTCGTGCTGGACTGCTCGGCCTCCATGCTCGCGCGCGGTCAACTCGCGCTTGCCAAGGGTTTGTTGATCGCACTGTTCGACCGCGCTCGCACCGAGCGGGTGGAAGTGGCGTTGATCGCTTTCGGCGGCGCGGCCGCCGAACTGCGTTTCGGGCCCGCAGTGCCGCGCTGGTGGAATGAGCGCTGGATCGAGCCGATTGGCGGGGGCGGCGGCACGCCGCTGGAAACGGGCATTGGCCGCGCGGCGCGCGTGCTGGAGACGGCGGCACGGCGTGACCCGGCGCGCGCGCGCCATCTCTGGCTCTTCAGCGACGGCCGCACGACGCAGTGGCCCGCGCGGCCGCGTCATGCCGATCACGTCACGGTAATCGATTGCGAACTGGGCGCGCTGCGCGTGGGGCGCTGCGAGGCGCTCGCGCAGGCATGGGCCGGCGAGTGCCTGGACGCTCAGGCGCTGCTCGCGTGAGCGAGCGTTAGCGCACGCTGCCGGTCCAGTACAGCACGTCGTCCTGACGATCGAATACGTAGACTTTCATCGCCATCTGCTCGGCGGGCGTGAGGCGGTCGAGTTCGAGACCGAGCGTCGTGTGCGCGGGGTCGCCCGTTTCCGCCTGCACGTTGCGGATGACCGCGGTGGTTTCGATCGCTGTATCGTTCTCGCCGGAGCGTAGTTGAAATGCGACGCGCAACCGCTCGCCAACCTTGCCGAGCGCCCACGCCGCGCTCACCGAAAGCCCGAGCGCGCTGATGCCGCGTGCGAGCGCCACCCCGTCATAACCCGCGCCTTCTTCGCCGATACCGTAACGCACGGGAAATTGCGCGCGCACGCGAATCGAGCGGCGCTCGCGCAGGCGGCGGATGTTGGCGGGCTTCGAAAGCACGAGGTAGTCGAGCGGCGACTGGCTGAGCGCATGCACGGTGCATACGAAGCGAAAGACGGCCTGGCTCGCAATCGCGACGATCTCCACGTTTTCGCCGGGCGTGACGGCGATGGGTCGGCCATCGACATAGGGCGTCGTCACAAAGAGCGCCTCATTCGGCGCGAAGCCGATCAGGCGGCACGGGTGCATGGGCGCGCCGCTCGCGCCCATCTGCGGGCGCAAGCCCGTCAGCGCGCCGATGGTCAAATGCATGTCGCGCGTGGTGGCGGCCGGCTCGCCGGCATTGGCCGTGCCCGCCGCGCTTTGCGGTGCAACCTCGAGCCTTTCCATGTCGCCGCGATGCGGCGCGAAGTGCTGGAACAGAAAGGCGCGCTCCGCTTCGCCCACCAGCACCGCGCCGGCCTCGAGCAGCAGGGCGCCGTCGTGATCGACGACAGGCCAGGCGAGCGGCTCGCCTACCGGCATGGCGTCCGGCGTGAGCGCGGCAGCTTCGATTGCGGTGGCGGCGTCGCTGGCTTCGGCTTGAGCTTCAGGGGTCGGGTGGGTCATCGGCGCAGGGTGGTCGGTGAGCGGTTCGCGTCGCGAATTGACATCGCGGGTTCAACTGGTTTACGGCGCTGCGGCAGGGAAATTGAGTGCGTGCCGCGATTCGAAGGCAGTTTCGCGAGGCGCAGTATGATGAATCCCGAATGCAATCTGTAATCGGCCGGCAAACGTGGCAACTCTCACGAGCGGAGCAAGAGGAAGCGCCTCATGGAGTTCTGGAAACGATGTTTGCGAATCCCAAGTCGATGGAATCGGGCACTCATGCAGTGGGTCGGGAGCCATCCGTTCATCGTCGGCACGATGGGCTCGCTCGTCGGCGCGGCCATCGTGGCGATCGTGCTGGTGGGGTTCATGCAGCAGCGCACGCAGGCCATCGTCAGCACGCAACACAATTCGGCCGCGCTCGTTTCGCTGATGTCGAATGACCTCGAGGCGAATTCCAGCATTTACGACCTGTTGCTGCTCGACGCCGCAGATAGCGCGCGGGACCCGCGCACGCAAAGTCTCCCGCCCGACATTCGCCGTAAGCTGCTGTTCGGCCGCGTGGCGACCGGAGCTTATCTCGACGACGCGTTCTACGTCGACGAGTACGGCCATATCGTCGAATCGCAGGACGGCCGCGCGTATCCAGGCGTCAATCTCGCCGACCGGGACTATTTCACGGCGCAGCGCGAGCGCTCGGTCGGCATGTTTCTTTCGGACCCGATTCGCTCGCGGGTGCGCGACGGCCACTATTCGATTGCGCTCTCGCGCCGCGTGACTGAGCACGATGGTTCGTTTGGCGGCATCGTGATGCTCACGCTGCGGCTCGCGTACTTTCAGCAATTGTTCGACCGGATCGACGTCGACTCCAAAGGCAGTGCGTTCATCATGCTGAGCGACGGGACCATGCTCGCGCACCGCCCCTATTCGGACTACGAAGTGGGCGCGCAGGTCGGCGAGCTGGATTACATCCAGACGATGCTGAAAACGAGCGACGGTTCGTTCATTGCCGCGGGCGAGGACGACAAGGTCCAGCGCATCTATACGTTCAAGCGCGTGCCGCACACGTCGCTCATCGCGGTCGTCGCGCCTTCCGTGGACGGCGCGCTCGCCGCATGGCATCAGCGCCTGCGCATCTATGTGCCGATGGCGTTGATCTTCGGCGCGCTCATCGCCGCTTCGTCGTGGCTGCTCGCATTGTCGATGCGCGCGCGACTCGCCACGCAAAAGGAGTTCGAGCGTCTCGCGGTCACCGACGCGCTGACGAGCCTCTACAACCGGCGCGCACTCGACTTGCGTATCGAAACCGAATGGCAGCACGCGAGACGCGCGGGCGAACCGCTCTCGGTGCTCTTCGTCGACATCGACAAGTTCAAGCTGTTCAACGACTTTTATGGGCACGCGGAGGGCGACAAGGTGCTCGCCGCCGTGGCTCGCGCGATACGCGAGGCCTGCCGCCGCGGAACGGACATGGTCGCGCGCTACGGCGGCGAGGAGTTCGCCGTGGTCCTGCCGGCCACGCCTTTCGCTGGCGCCGTGAAGATTGCGGAAGGGGTGCGCCAGCAAGTGGCGGCGCTGGGAATCGTGCACGAGCACAGCGAATACGGCACGCTGACCGTGAGCATCGGCTGCGCCACCTGCGTGCCGCGCGAGCGCACGGGCGCGCAGGCGCTGCTGCGCGCCGCCGACGCCGAGCTGTACGCGGCGAAGCAGGCGGGGCGCAACCAGGTGAAGGCGCGCGAATTCGAGGGCGCGCCGCCCGACCCGCGCGACGCGCTACCCACCTTGAAGGCGTGAGCACGCCTTTTTATTCGGCATCCTCACAATACCAGCGCGGCGTATAAATCCACTCGCCGCCGTCGCCACGCGAGAACCCGCGCGTGGCCGAGGAGCCGACGATCACCATCGTGCGCATATCGACGTCCGACGAACGCAGTTCGCCCAGCGTCGTGGCGCGCAGCGCTTCGCCGGGGCGGCCCACGTCGCGGCCCAGCACCACGCGCGTGAGCGGCGCGCGCACGCTGCGCACGATGTCCAGCGCGCGATCGAGTTGCCATGGCCGCGCGCGCGAGATGGGGTTGTAGAACGCCATCACGAGATCGGCCTGCGCCGCATGCAGCAGGCGCTTTTCGATCACCGCCCACGGCTTCAGGTTGTCGGAAAGCGACAGCATGCAGAAGTCGTGGCCGAGCGGCGCGCCAACCTGCGCTGCCGTGGCGAGCGCGGCGGAAACGCCTGGCACGATCGCCAGCTCGACGGCATGCCAGCGCGGGTCGTCGGCGCCTTCGAGCGCTTCGAGCACGGCGGCCGCCATGGCGAACACACCGGGGTCGCCCGACGAGACCACGGCCACGCGCCGCCCCTCGCTCGCCATCTCGAACGCGTGGCGCGCGCGCTGCAGCTCTTCGCGGTTGTCGGTGGCGTGGCGCTGCTGGTCTGCACGCAACGGTCCCGCCATCTCCACATAGGTTGCGTAGCCGACGATATCGGTTGCGTCGTCCAGCGCGGCGCGCGCGGCGGGCGTAAGCAGATCGGCGCGGCCGGGCCCGAGGCCCAGCACCGTGAGCTTGCCGCGCGAGCGGCCCAGCGCGCGTGGATCGAGCGGCGCGGCGGCGCAGGCCAGCGCGATGCCGTCTTCGTTCGGCGCGTAGCGCTCGACGTCTGCAGCAAGGTTGAGCGCGGCGAGCGTGACTTGCGGCGTGGGCTCGGCGCTATCGACGAAGCGCAGCGGCACGCCGAGTTCGGTTGCCGCCTGCGCGAGCGATGCGTCGCACATGTGAGCAGACGGGGCGGCAAGCGCAGCGAGCGCGAGCGGCGCGAGGCCGTGCGCATGGAGCGCGCGCCGCACGCCTTCTGCAAGCGCCTCTTGCGGCGCGCCCACGGCCGCCACGATGCTGCGCGGATGAATCACAAGGTCGTCGGGGCTGCCGTTCCAGGCGTGCGCGCTCACGCGTATGGCATGACTGGCCGCTGCGTCGCGCGGCAGATCGACGCTCTCCAGCCACGGCGCCTCACCGTCCACGCGTGTCGTTGCGCCAGCAAGCAGATCGGAGACGAAACGCTTGCCTTGCGCGAGGCTCGCGAGCGCATAGCCCGCGGGCGGATTGAGCAAACAGGTGCCGAATCGCAGTTCGCCGCTCGTGGTGATGGCGGGCGCGACCGCGAGCGCCGCGCCAATTTCGCGCGCCATCACGTTCACGCCGGTCAGTCCGCCGAGCAGGGGAACGACGGCGCTGCCGTCCTCGGCGAGTGCGAGCACCGGCGGCTCCGCGCCCTTGTTGGCCAGCAGCGGCGCGAGGCACCGGATCACGATGCCCGCCGCGCACAGCGCGACGATGGGCAAGCCGCGCGTATAGCATTCGCGCAAATGCGCGCCAAGCTCGCTGAACGCGACATCGCCTTCCACGCGGCCTTGCAGCGCATGGATTTGCGCGCCCGCGTAGAGCGCCTGCACGCGCCGCGCGGTGGCCAGCGCGCCGGGCCCGAGAATGACGATGGCAGGCGGCGTCACGACTGCCATTTCACCCCCGGCACGACGAGCAGCGAGAAGTAGGGCGAAGCCATGGGGTCGACGTCGTCGAGCGGGACGATGCGCTGGTTCGCCATCGTTGCGCGCTCGACATACAGCGCGCGATGCGCGAGACCCAGCTCGCCCAGCACGCGGCGCACCTTGTCGAAGTTGCGGCCCAGTTTCATGATGACGGCGGCGTCCGCGTCGGCCAGCCGCCGGCGCAATTCGTCCTCGGGCAGCACGCCCGACAGCACGGCGAGGCTCTGGTTGCGGTAGACGAGCGGCACGCCCAGCACCGCCGCGCCGCCCAGCATCGAGCACACGCCAGGCACGACTTCGGCTTCGTAGCGCGCGGCGAGCCGGTCGTGAAGATACATATACGAGCCGTAGAAGAACGGATCGCCTTCGCAGATCACGGCCACGTCACGGCCGGCGTCGAGATGGCGCGACAGCATTTGCGCGGCGCCGTCGTAGAAGTCGGCGATGATCGCCTCATACGAGAGCGGCGGTTCGAGCGCCTCGGTCGTCACGGGGTACACGAGCGGCAGGCGTTCCTGCTCCGCTTCGAGATGGGCCTCGACAATGCCGAACGCATTGCCTTTCTTGCCCTTCGCGACAAAATACGCGACGACGGGTGCGGCCTTGAGCAGGCGCACGGCTTTGAGCGTGAGCAGTTCGGGGTCGCCGGGGCCGACGCCGATGCCGTGCAGACGTCCTTTGCGGGTCATTTATTCGGTCTCCGAAGCGAGTGCGTTGACGGCGGCGGCGGCCATCGCGCTGCCGCCACGGCGGCCATGCACGACGACGAAGGGCACGCCGTGATTTTCGGCGGCGAGCTGCGCCTTGGACTCGGCTGCGCCGACAAAGCCCACGGGAAAGCCGAGGATGAGCGCGGGCAGCGGCGCGCCGGCGGCGATCATGTCGAGCAGGTGAAAGAGTGCGGTGGGCGCATTGCCGATCGCCACGACGCTGCCTGCAAGATGCGGCCGCCAAAGTTCGAGCGCGGCGGCCGATCGCGTATTGCCAAACTCGCGTGCGAGCGTGGGCACAGCGGGGTCGTCGAGCGTGCAGATGACGGCGTTGTTCGCGGGCAGGCGTGCGCGCGTGACGCCGTATGCGACCATTTTCGCGTCGCAGAGAATGGGCGCGCCGCCTGCGAGCGCGTTGCGGCCCGCCGTGCCCGCGCCTGCGGAAAACGCGAGGTCGGCGGCGACGTCCACCATGCCGCAGGCGTGGATCACGCGTACGGCGAGTTTTTCCAGGTCGGCGGGAATGCGCGAGAGGTCGGCTTCGGCGCGGATCGTCGCGAACGATTCGCGATAGATCGCCTGGCCGTCGCGGATGTAATCAGACATCTTGGGTACTCCGGGGCCGCTGCGCGAGTGCGAGCGCAGCCGCTTCGATCGTCAGGTTGCGCGCGACGAGCTGGCCAAAGCGCTGGCCGAAGCCGCTTTGCGTGTCGTCGCGCTGGTAAAGGTCGTAGTGGTCCGGCTCGCTGGCGAGCAACGTGAACGGCGCGCAATGCGCGGCCGCGCAGGAGCGTTCGCAGCCGCTCAGGTGCGCTTGCGCGCCGGGCGGCAGCAGGGCGGCGAGACGCTGTGCGTCGGCTTTGGTGTCGGCGCGGCTTTTGGCGCACCCCGCCGAGCCCGTGCAGGCGATCAGGCGCGCGAACGGATCGGCGCGCGAGACGATGAGGCCGAGCGCGTGCAGCCGTTCGAGCGCGCCGGTCATGGCGCGCGCGGGCACGTTAGGCAGCAGCAGGCCTTGCCATGGCGTCACCCGCAGCGTCGCATCGCCCGAGTCTTGCGCGAGCGCGGCGAGCGCGCGCAGCGTATGCGCGTCGATGCGGCCGAGCGCGGGCTGCGCGCCTACGTAGCCACTGCCGTCGACGTGCAGCGCGTGCGCGCCCAGTCGCAAGCCGGCAGGACTCGGCTCGCGACGCCACGCGTGCAGCGCGGCGTCGTCACGCATCAGCGCGAAGCCGCCATGATCGCGCGCGCGTTGCAGCAGCGCATCGAGTGAGTGTGCGGCGAGCACGTCACGCATGCGCGTTGCGTCTGCGCCCGCGAGATCGAGGAACGCATGGAGCAGCGCACGTATCGATGCGCAAATATTTTCGGTCGCGAGCGTGCCGATTGGCTGCGTCGTGGGGCACCCTGCAAGGCCCAGTGCAAAGCGCACGGTCGCGCCGTGCGGCAACGCGGCGAGCCAGATGTCGTGCGGATGCCCGAGCATCGCCATACGCTCGCCGCCGTCCAGTTGCAGCGCGAACTTGGGCGAGAGCGCGGCGAAACGCGCTTCGCGCTGCATCATGTCGATGAGGGCTGCGGCGAGCACCGTTGTGTCGCACAAAGCCTCAGGGTCAACGCCCGCGAGCGGGCTCAGCATCACGTTGCGCAATTCGTCGGCGGCGCACGCGTGCTCGACCGGGCTCGCGGCGTCGATGCCAGCGGGCCCGAGGCCCGCACCGATCAGCGCGGCGCTCAACGCGGCCTCCTCGCCCACGCGTACGCCGCGAATCTGCACGTTCGCGCGATTGGTCAGTTCGAGCACGCCGCCGGCATGCGCCAACGCGGCGTCGGCGAGGGCGCGCGCCCGCGTGGCGCTCAGCACGCCGCCGGGCAGGCGGATGCGGCACAGGCCGCCGTCGCGCGCCGCGACCACGCGCACGAGCCCCGGGCACGCCGAGGGGCGGAGCACGGCCAATGCAGCAGCGGGCGAGACGGGCTTCGTTTCGTGTTTCAAGGGAATACCGGGTAAGCATCGCGCGGGAGCGGCGCGCTGCCCGCACGTGAGGCGGGAAACGGCAGCGGTATCGGTACACCCCGCCCGATATGGGTTCGCACGAACAGTCGGCCGGCAGGTCTCCTGGCTCGCAGGTCGTGGACCGCATCGGCCTTCCCGGTAAAACCAGTGGCTCGGGTGGATGCGGTCTCGCTGCTTACAGTCGCGGGGGCGGCCACAGCTTGCTGTGTTCCCTGTTTGCGATCCGGAGTTAGCGCTTCAGCGCTGACTCCGGCCTCATACAAAGTGCCTTAAAGGCGCCGGCGGACACGGTATTATGCCCGTTTTCGCGCGCGCTCCGCCCGGCAATCGGGTTGCGGGCCGATGGCGGCGCGCGGAAACAGGCGACAAACCAGGCAACAAAGCAAGCAAAAGCGGGAGAACGAATGCAGGGCACGCAGGCATGGCTGACGGTGGTGGGCATAGGCGACGATGGCTATGCGGGGCTCGGGCGCGACGCGCGGCGCGCGTTGTTCGACGCTGCCGTCGTGACGGGCGGCGAGCGCCATCTTGCGATGCTGCCCTCGCGCGTGCGTGCGCGCCGCGAAGCGTGGCCGCAGCCGTTCAGCGTCGAGGCGCTGCTCGCGCATCGCGAGTCGAATGCGCCCGTATGCGTGCTCGCGAGCGGCGACCCCATGCTGTTCGGCGTGGGCGCGACGCTCGCGCGCCGCGTGGCGCCCGGTGAAATGCGCGTGCTGCCCGCGCCCTCGTCGCTCTCGCTGGCGGCGGCGCGCATGGGCTGGGCGTTGCAGGATACGGCGATGGTCTCGCTCGTCGGCCGACCGCTCGATGCGCTGCGCCGCTATCTCTACGCGCGCTCGCGCGTGCTGGCGTTGAGCGCGGACGGGCGCACGCCCGCGGCGCTCGCCGCGCTGCTCGCCGAAGCGGGCTTCGGCGCCACGCGTCTTGCCGTGTTCGAGCATCTGGGCGGCCCGCTTGAGCGCCGCATCGAAGGCCGCGCCGATGCGTGGCACGTCGACGAAACCGCGGCGCTCAACCTCGTCGCGTTCGAATGCGAAAGCGATGTTGCGAATGCGCCTGCGCACGGCTGGACGCTCACGCCGGGCCTTCCCGACGACGCCTACCGCCACGACGGCCAGCTCACGAAGCGCGACGTGCGCGCGCTCACGCTCGCGCGCCTCGCGCCGACGCCCGGCGCGTTGCTCTGGGACGTGGGGGCGGGCAGCGGCTCGATCGGCATCGAATGGATGCGCTCGCATGCCGCTTGCCGTGCGATCGCGATCGAGGCGCATGCCGAGCGTCAACGCTTCATCGAACACAATCGCGCCGCGCTGGGCGTGCCGGGTTTGCAACTCGTCGCGGGCCGCGCGCCCGAAGCGCTCGCGGGACTCGCCACGCCCGACGCCGTATTCATCGGCGGCGGCGTGACCGTTCCCGGCGTGCTGGACGCGTGCTGGGCGGCGCTCGCGAGCGGCGGCCGGCTCGTTGCAAATGCGGTGACGCTGCAAAGCGAAGCGGCGCTCGTGACATGGCGCGCGCAGCATGGCGGCACGCTCACGCGTATCGGCATTGGCGAGGCGCAGCCGCTTGGCGGCTTCGATACCTGGCGTCAGGCGTTGCCCGTCACGCTCTACGAGGCCGTCAAGCCATGACCGCACGCATCCTGCTGCTGGGCGGCACAGGCGATGCGCTGGCGATCGCGCGCACGCTTGGGCCCCAGCACGTGTACTCGCTCGCGGGCCTTGGCCGCGTGCCCGCCGATCTCGCCTGCGCGGTGCGTGTGGGTGGCTTCGGCGGGGCAGAAGGGCTCGCGCGTTTTCTCGCCGACGAAGCCATCGCGATCGTTGTCGACGCCACACACCCGTACGCCGCGCAGATCAGCGCCAACGCGGCGCGCGCCTGCCTGGCGGCACACGTGCCGTACTGGGCGCTGCGGCGCGCGCCGTGGCAGCCGCAGCCCGGCGACGACTGGCGCATGGTGAGCGGCTGGGCTGGCGTAGTCGAAGCGCTTGCGCCATTTGCGCGGCCGCTCTTCACGCTCGGGCGCGAACCGCTCGCGCATCTGCACGAAGTGCCGGAACAGCAGCATTGGACGGTCCGTTGCCTCGAAGCGCATGCCGGCCACGCCCGCGCTCGCATCATCGACGCTCGTGGGCCGTTCACCGCAGAAGGCGAGCGCGCCCTGTTCACCGAAGCGCATATCGATGTGGTGGTCAGCAAGAACAGCGGCGGCGCGGCGACCGAAGCGAAGCTCGCCGTCGCGCGGGAATTGGGCCTGCCCGTGGTGTTGATGCAGCGGCCGCCGCTGCCGGATGCGCAGCGCGAATTCACGTCGGCGCAAGAGTCGATCGACGCGCTCGACGACTACATTAAGCGGAGTTTGAACGCATGACCGTTTTCTTCATTGGCGCGGGGCCGGGCGATCCTGAACTGATCACCGTGAAGGGCCAGCGCCTCGTGCGCAGTTGCCCCGTGATTCTCTATGCCGGTTCACTCGTGCCGGCCGCCGTGCTGGAAGGCCACCGCGCGCACAAGGTGGTCGATACCGCACCGCTCACGCTGGACGAGATCATCGCGCTGCTCGAAAACGCGCACGCCCAGGGCTTCGACGTGGCACGCGTGCATTCGGGCGACCCGTCGCTCTATGGCGCAATCGGCGAGCAGATCCGGCGCTTGCGTGTGCTTGGCATTCCTTATGAAGTCGTGCCCGGCGTGACCGCGACCGCCGCATGCGCGGCGGCGCTCGGCAGCGAACTCACGCTGCCCGGTATTTCGCAAACGCTGATCCTCACGCGCTACGCCACGAAAACGTCGATGCCCGAAGGCGAGCAACTGGGCGACCTCGCGCGCCACAAGGCGACGCTCGCGATTCACCTTGGCGTGCGCCATATCGCGCGCATCGTCGAGGAATTGCTTCCGCACTATGGCGAGGACTGCCCCGTGGCGGTGATCTATCGCGCGAGCTGGCCCGACGAAGAACGCGTGACAGGCACACTCGCGGATATCGCCGAAAAAGTGCATGCCACGGATATCGAGCGTACAGCGCTCATTCTCGTGGGGCGTGTGCTCGCGGCCGAGGGGTTTGCGGATTCGACGTTGTATGGGGCTTCGAAGCGCTAGGGCTACGAAAGCGCGCGCAAATGCTCGCGAAGCTTGTCGACCTCGCCCTTGGCGAATTCCTGTTCGATTTCCTCATGCGTTTGCTGCCATATCGGAAATGCCGCGTTGAGCAGTCGATGCCCCTCGTCAGTGAGGCTCAGCAAGCGGCTGCGCTTGTCTTCGGGGTCCTGCTCGATAACCACGAGGCCGCGCCGCTCCAGCGGCTTGAGCGCGGCCGTAAGCGTAGTGCGATCCATGGCCAGCAGCGACGCCACGTCTTTCATGCCGGGCGGATGCGGCCGGTTCAGCGACATCAGCAGCGAAAACTGACCGTTCGTGAGATCGAGCGGGCGCAGCACGTCGTCGAAAATGCGCGCGAGATTGCGCGCCGCCCGCTGCATATGCAGACACAGGCAGCAATCGCGCACCAATAGCGTGGTTTCGAAGGGAAGTTTCTTTGCGCGTGCCATGTTGAAATTATGTTGATATCAACCTATGCTGTCAAGGCCGGACGGGCGTCACGCCGTTGCACCCGATTTCAGACCCGTAGCCGGATCATTCACCAGACCAGCAGTTGGAGGACACATGAGCGATCAGAAACTGTTTCTCGCTGTTTTTCTCGGCACCAAAGACAACGCGCGCATGAAGGGGTGGGCGGCGCTTTCCGAAACGGAGCGGCACGCAAAGGAAAAGGAGGGCATTGCGGCCTGGCATGCGTGGGTCGAAAAGCACAAGGCGTCGATCGTCGATATGGGCGGCCCGCTCGGCAAGACCAAGTCGATTGGCGAGCGTGGCATTGCGGACACGTCTAACGCGCTAACCGGCTATACCGTTCTGCGTGCCGCATCGCACGAAGAGGCCGCGAAGCTGTTCGAAGGGCACCCGCATTTTTCGATTTTTCCTGGCGAGGCCGTCGAAGTGATGCCCGTTCTGCCGATTCCCAGTGCCTGAACGGAGGTTCGTCATGAAACTCTACGGTTTCGCTGGCACCCGTTCGCAGCGCGCGCTATGGGGCCTCAAGGAAGTCGACGCCGATTTCGAATTCATTTCGGTCAATCTGCTCGAAGGCGAGCACAGGCGGCCCGAATACCTGCGCATCAATCCCGCGGGCAAGGTGCCCGTGCTGATCGACGGCGACCGCGTGATTCCCGAGTCGGCCGCAATCGTGCTGTATCTGGCGGACAAATATCCGGAGAAGGCGCTGCTGCCCAAGGATCTCGACGAGCGGGCGCAGGCGTATCGCTGGACCCTGTTCGCCGTCACCGAACTGGAACAGCCGCTCTGGCGCATCACGCGGCACTCGTTCCTTTATCCGCCGGACAAGCGCAGTCCCGCCGATATCGAACTCGCGCGGGAGGACTTCAAGACCATGGCCGCTGTGCTCGAGAAACACCTCGAAGGGCGTGAGTTCATTGTCGGCAACCAGCTCTCGGTTGCCGACTGCGTGACGGTTTATCTGATGGACTGGGCCAACGAAGTGCAACTGCTGGAGGGCTTCCCGCGCTTGCAGGCGTATCTCGAACGCCTCTATGCACGGCCCGAGGCGCCGCAGCGCATCGCCGAAGCGCGCAAGGCAGCATAAAAAGAAAAACGGCCCAACCGGATCACGCCGGTTGGGCCGCCTTGTTATCGCGTCAGGTCAGGTCAATGCGCCCGCGCATGCTCATGATCGATATGCGTGCGCGGCTGCGTCACCGTGCTCACCACGGCCAGCACGATCACGTTCACGAACAGCGCAAGGAAGCCGATGTTGACGTCCTTGAGCGCATCGGGCGCGAACGGAATGAGCTGCGCCACGCTCACATGCGTGAGCGTCGTGACGATCACCACGAGCACGCCCGCCACGATGCCGCAGAACGCGCCTTGCTTCGTCACGCGATTGCGCGTGGAGAGGCTGCACACCATTGCCGGGAAGAGCTGCGTGACGAAGTTGTAGCCCATCAGCAGCAGCGCGACGATGGTGTCGCCGCCGTTGAGCGTGAAGCCTACCGCCACCAGTGCGACCACCGGCACGAAAATGCGTGCGAGCTTCGCGACTTGGGCGTCGTCCGCGCTCTTCGCGACGCCGCCGCGATAGATATCGTTGGCGAGCAGCGTCGAAGCCGTGGTGAGGATCATCGAGCCAGGCACGAGCGCGGTCAGCACGCCCGCCGCGCCAATCACGCCCACGAACCACGGATCGAACGTTTGCAGCGCGAGACGGAGGAGCGAGAGGTCGATGTCGCCGCCCTTCAGGCCCGGCACCTTGAGCACGGCCGCGAAGCCGCAAAAGAACACGAACAGCAGGATGAGCTGGTAGAGCGGCAGGATCATCGCGTTGCGGCGGAAGATACGGTCGTTCTTCGCGGTGTAGACCGACATGAACGTGTGCGGCCACATGAAGAAGCCCAGCGCCGTGAGCAGCACGGTGGACTGGAACCACGTCACGCTCTGGCCGCGCGCCGGGAAGGTGAGGAAGCCGGGCTTGGCCGCGTCGATGGCGCGGAACATCTCGCTCAGGCTGCCGTAGTGATGAATCGGCAGGTAAATGCCAAGGAACACGGCAATCGCGAGAATCATCGTGTCTTTCACGACCGAATTCCACGCGCAGCCGCGCACGCCTGACACGATCACGTAAGTCGTGACCACGGCCGCGCCGATCCAGATCGCCGCCGTGGAGGAAATCGCGCCATAGGAGGCCGTCGTCACAATGATGCCGAGCCCCTTCAGTTGCAGCACGAGATACGGCACGAGCGCGAGCACGCCCACGCATGCCACCAGCACGCCGAGCGCCGGGCTCTGATACTTGCGCGCGAAGAAGTGCGGCTGCGAGACGAGCCGGTGCTGCTTGGCGAAGCGCCACACGGGCGGCAGCATCCAGTACGAGATGATGTATGCAAGCGTGCCGTAAGCCAGAATGTAGTAGACGGGCGCGCCCTTGCCATAGGCGAAGCCGCTGCCGCCGAGGAACGTGAAGGTCGTGTAGATCTCGCCCGCCATCAGCAGGAACACGAACGCGGTGCCGAAGCTGCGGCCGCCCACGGCCCACTGCTCGAGGTCCATGTCGTGCCCTCTGCGGGCGCGCATGCCGAGATAGAGCGCGATGAAGGCCATCGCCGCGATGATGACGAGGGCACTCATGCTTGTACCTCCGCATCCGCTTCGAGTGGCAGGCGGTTGGCCGGATCGAGCCGGTAGACGATCCCCATGATCACTGCGGCCAGCACGACCCACATGACGATCCAGGCCAGCACGAGCGGCATGCCGAGCACGAGCGGCTCGGTGCGATTGACGAACGGCACCCCTAACAGGATGCCGATAAAGGGCAAGGCAGCGAGCAACCGCAGTGACATGGCAACTCCTCTTTTATATGAGAAGAAAAGAAACGTCGCGCCGGGGTGCGAGGCAAACCACTCTATGCTTGTGAACGCGCCCCGTAAAGCTGCCAAAAATACTGAAACGCTTGCGGTAAATATTGGTGCGGCGCGCCATTTTTTCGGGCGCACGGCGACATCGATCAGGCACGCCAAACGCCGATCCGGCTACACTTCTCGCAGCCCGGCGCGCTGCTTGCGCGCATGCCCCTACCGGATCGACTCCATGATCGAGAGCCTGATTTCAGACATCCTGTTCGGTTTTACCGGACTCATCAGCATCATCAATCCCTTGAGCGGGGCTTTTGTTTTTCTCGATCGCACCGTAACGCTGACCGACGAAGAGCGGCGCCTGCTCGCCAAACGCGTGGCGATCAACGCGTTCTTCGTGCTGGTCGGGGCGTTTTTCGTCGGCACGCCCATCCTGCATTTCTTCGGCATTTCCATGGAAGCGTTGCGTATTGGCGGCGGTCTCGCCGTGGCCGTGGCCGGCTGGCAAATGCTCAATGCGCCGGAGCCGGAGCCGCCCGCGGTCGATCATCCGGTCAAGCCCGTGAGCCCGAGTTCGGCCGCCGGCAAGGCCTTTTTCCCGCTGACCATTCCGCTCACCACCGGCCCCGGCTCCATCGCCACGGCCATTGCGCTGAACGCCAACCGCACGCACAAGCTTTCGGCGTGGCTGCTTTCGAGTTGCGCGTCGATCGTGATCTCCGCGCTCGTCATGCTCGTGATCTATTACGTATATAGCCGCGCTGCGCGGCTTTCGCAGTACCTGGGTGTGGAAGGCACGCGCGTGGCCATGCGCGTGTCGTCATTTCTGCTCCTGTGCATCGGGGTGCAGATCATACTGACTGGCCTGACCGGCTTTCTCACGCCGATCGCCGACCTGCGCGCCGTGAAGTAGCGGCGCTTTCGAGGCGGCCGGCGTACACGAGCGTCCTTACACGAAGGAGACCATCATGTGCCGCTGGCTCGCTTATAGCGGGAACCCCGTACAGCTCGAAACCGTACTGTTTCACGCACGCCACTCGCTGATCGACCAAAGCCTGCATTCGACCAAAGGCGCGACCACGACGAATGGCGACGGTTTCGGAATGGGCTGGTTCCAGGACCCGGACGACATTCCTTATCGCTACCGCAGCGTGCATCCGGCCTGGAACGATCGCAACCTGCGCGAACTCGCGCGTGCGGTGCGCGCACCCATGTTCATTGCGCATATTCGCGCGGCCACCGACACGCCGGTGCAGGAAACGAACTGCCATCCGTTTCGTCACCGGCGCTGGATCTTTGCGCACAACGGGCTGATTCGCAGCTATCCGCTCATGCGCCGCGACCTGCTCGTCGCGATCGATCCCGACCGCTTCAACGCGCTCGAAGGCTCGACGGATTCCGAAACGATGTTCTATCTGGCCATGACGTTCGGCCTCGAAATCGACCCGGTCGCCGCGCTTGAACGCATGGCGGGGTTTGTGGAAGCCACAGCGAAAAAGCATGGCGTCGAGCCCGCGCTCAATATGACCGTGTGCGCTTGCGACGGCGAGCAGATCGTCGCCGCGCGTTATTCGAGCGAACGCAATTCGCGCTCGCTTTTTCACACCACGGCGTTCCGGCATCTGCGCGAACTGTATCCCGACGACCCGCGCATCGTGGCGGCAGGCGACGACGCGTATCTGCTTGTTTCGGAGCCGCTGGGCGACCGGCCCGAGGTGTGGGCCGAAGTGCCGGAATCGACGGCCATTGTCGTGCGCGGGCCCAAGGTCGAATACCGGCCGTTCGTGCCGGTCGCGCCTTAAAGCAGCATCAGGCGCTTAGGCGCTCAGGCGTTGCGGCGCCGTTGCCGTGTCGCCGCGAGCGCGAGCACCTCGTCGAATAGCGTGACGTCCACGGGCTTCACGAGGTGCATCTCGAAGCCCGCTTCGCGCGTGAGTTCGATGTCGGCGGCCTGGCCGAAACCCGTCATCGCGGCGAACAGCGTGTGCTCGAGCGGCGGTAGCGCGCGCAGGGCGCGCAGCGTCGCATAGCCGTCGATCTCGGGCATGGCGATGTCGATGAGCGCGGCGTCGGGCGTGAAGCCGTCCACTTCCTCGCGCGCGTGGGCGGCGCTGTAGGCCACGCGCACCTCATGGCCTTTGAGCTCGAGCAGCATGGCGAGGCTGTCGGCCGAGTCGCGGTTGTCGTCGACCACGAGCACGCGCAGCGGCGGCACGCCGGCCTCGGCGAGCGCGGCAAGCTCGGCCGCGTCCGGGGTGAGCTGCGGCGGCTGCATAGCGTGCACGGTTTCGCGCGCGAACGGCAGGCGGATCGTGAACGTGCTGCCTTTGCCCGGCCCCTGGCTCGTGGCGGAGATCGTGCCGCCATGCAGTTCGACGAGCGAGCGGCACAGCATGAGGCCGATGCCCAGCCCGTTTTCCGCGGGCCCCGGCACCGAACGGTCCTGGCTGAACAGGCCGAAGATCGACTCGTGGGTGCCGGGCCGCAGCCCACGGCCTTCGTCGCGCACCTGGATCTGCACGGCGCGCGCAGCGGCACGCACGTCCACGACGATGCGGCTGCCGTCGGGCGAGAACTTCGAGGCGTTGTGCAGCAGGTTCTGCAGCACCTGCACGAGGCGCGTGTGGTCGCCCGTCATGGTGAGCGTCGCGTCGGGCATCTGCACTTCCACGTGCTGGCCGCGCGCCGCGGTAAAGGGCTGCGCCGCGTCGATGGCGTGCGCGACCACTTCGCACAGGTCGAGCGGCGCTTCGCGCAACTCGATCTTGCCCGACGTGATGCGCCCGACGTCGAGCAGGTCGTCCACGAGCCGCGTGAGGTGCACGATCTGGCGGTCGATCATTTCGCGCGCGCGCTCGATTTCGGGGCTCGGCGCATCCATGAGGCGCATGGTGGCCACGGCGTTGCGCACCGGCGCGAGCGGGTTGCGCAACTCGTGCGCGAGCATGGCGAGGAACTGCTTCATCTGCTCGCTCGAATGCTCGAGTTCGTCGGTGCGGCGGCTCTCGGTCATGTCGCGCGTGACCTTCGCGAATCCCGTGAGCCGGCCATGGCCGTCGTGCACCGCGGTGATCGTGACGTTGGCCCAGAACATCGAGCCGTCCTTGCGCACGCGCCAGCCTTCGGTCGCGACGCGGCCAAAGTCCTTCGCGCGGCGCAGCTCGCGCTCGGGTAGACCGGCGGCGATCTCGTCTGGCGGATAAAACACGGAAAAGTGCTGGCCGACGATCTCGGCCGGGCGATAGCCCTTCAGGTTGGTCGCGCCGGTGTTCCAGCTGATCACGTGGCCTTGCGGGTCCAGCATGAAGATCGCGTAGTCGCTCACGCTTTCCACGAGCAGGCGAAAGCGCTCTTCGGAAAGGCGCAGCGCCTCGACCTGGCGGCGTTCGGCGGTGAGGTCGCGCGTGACCTTGGCGAAACCCGAGAGCGAGCCGTCGCGCTCGCGCAGCGCGGTGATGACGACGTTGGCCCAGAACATCGAGCCGTCTTTGCGCACGCGCCAGCCTTCGTCGTTGAAGCGTCCGTGCAGCGCGGCTTGTTCCAGTTCGTGATCGGGCCAGCGGCGCGCGTTGGCTTCGTCGGTGTAAAAGCGCGAGAAGTGCTGGCCGATGATCTCGTGCGCTTCATAGCCCTTGATGCGGGCCGCGCCGCGATTCCAGCTCACGATGTAGCCGCGCGTGTCGAGCAGGAAGATCGCGTAATCCTCGATCGGCTCCACGAGCGCCTCGAAGCGGCGTTCGGTGTGGCTTTCGGCGGCGACGGTGTGCGGGGCGATGCCGGGGTCGGGCGTCGTCATGGTCCTCGGGTCTGTCATAGGGCCTGGTCAGAAGTTTGACAGGCTCTGGCCTCCTGAATGGACGGCCCGCGTGCAGCAGGCGCCGCAGCTTACCACGCGCGCTGCCCAGAGCGGTCGTACTTTTCGGCCATTGCCGGAATGCCTGCGCGCACGTGGCGTTCCGCGCGGCGCACCTGGCGTGTGAGCAGCACGACGTGGGGCGGCACGACGCGGCGCGCCCGCAGTGTCCAGAACGCGCCGCGCAGCAGCGCGACGCCCGCGGGGCCGAGCGAGCGCTGGCGGGCGAACACGGCGAGCGCGCGACCGGTTGCTGCGAGTGCGTCGCGTGCGGGCAGGCGCATCCACGCCACCCAGGCCGTGTTGCGCGCGAGCGCGCATTGCTGCGCGCGCGTGAACCAGCGATACAGCGGTTCGCGATGCGCGAGCGCCTGTTCGCAATAAACGATCTGGTGGCCGGCCGAAAGCATGTCGAGCGCGGCAAGCTCCTCTGCGCCGCCGTGCGAAAGCCGCTCCTCGTAGCCGCCGAGCGAGCGGAACACGGCCGCGCGGAAAATGCACGCACCGGCCATGAAGTTAGCAAGCACAGGGCCCGCCAGGCCTTCGGCGCCCGGCGACGTGGCGGCAAGCATCAGACAGGCGGGGTGAATTTCGCGCTCGTCGCCGCTCACCACGCGCGCGTTGAGTACGGCGACTTGCGCGTGCGCGTCGAACAGCTGCGCCGCACGCGCGAGCGCGCCGGGTGCGAACCAGGTGCTGTCGTCGCAGCACGCAACATAATCGGTGCGCGCGAGCAGCACGGCGCGATTGAAGCCGGCCATGCCGCGGTCGCCGAGCGTCTGGACGATGCGCACTTGTGGAAAGAGCGACGCCAGCAGGGAGACGGTCGAATCGGTGGAGCCGTTGTCGGCCACGATGACGTCGGGGTGCTCGGGCAGCGCGGTAAGGCGTGCGACGGTATCGATGGTTTGGCGCACGTGATTGCGCGTGAGGACGACCACCGTCACGCGTGGCGCGCTGGGAGTTCCGGGGGCATGAGCGGAGTCGTTCATCGCAGCAGGCGGCGGAAGCCGGCCGGTGAGTTGTCGAATTGACCTATGTCAGCATACGCCGATGGCGCGCGACATGCAGTACACGCGATGTGCTAAAGGCGTGGTGCCGCGGCGGTGCTGCTGCACTGCACAGCCGTCAAGCGCGCAATTTTCGCGCCATGGCCGGCGGTGCCCGGTTTGCTCCGTAGTGACCCAACTCAGTCGCGGGCGCAGACTTCGTCGAGGTGGCCAAGCAAATCGGCGGGATCTTCGTACACGCGCAGCGCCCCCGCGCATTGCAGTTCCTCGGTGCCGTAGCCGCCCGACTGCAGGCCAATGCCGAGCGCCCGGCAGCGCTGGGCCGCCAGCATGTCCCAGACGCTGTCGCCCACCACGAGGCAGCGCTCGATCGGCACGTTCAGCCGCAACGCCGCGGCGACGAAAAGATCGGGGTCCGGCTTGGCGTGGCGCACTTCGTCACGCGTGACCACGGTCGTGACAGCCGGGTCCACGCCGAGCGCCTGCAAGTTCACGGAAGCCGTGGCGAGCCGCCCGCTCGTGGCGATCGCCCAGGGCACCTGGGCGGCGGTCAGTGCGTCGAGCAGCGCCCGCGCGCCGGGCAGCGGGCGCACCTGGTCGGCGTGGCGGCGGTAGGCGTCGGCGTGGAGTTTTTGCAGGCGCGCGATGCGCTCGGGCGAGATGGCCTCGTGCGTCTCGCGCAACAACTGGTTCATGAAGAGCCCGCCGCTCATGCCGATACGCCGGTGAATGCGCCACACCGAAAGCTCGATGCCGTCCGCATCGAGCGCCTCCTTCCACGCGAGCACGTGCTGATAGACGCTGTCGACGAGCGTGCCGTCGAGGTCGAACAAAAAGGCCGATTCGCTGCGCATGGGTAGCTCCTGAAGCAACACGACGATGACGCTTTAGCGGCGCAAAAAGTGTACGCCGCGAGCCCAGGGCTTGCGCCGCGGGCGTTGCGGGCGTTGCGGATGTTGCGGATGTTGCATTAAGGCGCGCTTGCCGCCGCCGCGCCTTGTGCCGCACCGGCTTGCGGATATATCTGCAGCAGCGCGCGCAGCACGCCGTTGGTCCACCCGAAGCCATCCTGCAGCGGATATTCGCCGCCGCCCGCCGCCGACGCCTGGGTGGCCGACGCGCTCACGTCGTACTTCTCGACGAGTTTGTGCGTGCGCGCGTAGTAAGCGAGATTCGTCGCGATCCAGCGCGAGGCGATTTCCTGCGCGAGGTCCGCCTCTCCGTAGCGGCGCAGCCCCACGACCGCGAGATATTGCAGCGGCGCCCAGCCGTTCGGCTCATCCCATTGCTGGCCCGTCGCGACCTGGGTGGTGGCGAGGCCGCCCGGGCGCAGCAGGCCGGCGCGTACGGCGGCGGCCACGTCCTGCGCCTCGCCTTTCGTCGCGACGCCCGCATAAAGCGGGTAGACGGTCGCCGCCGTGAGCCGGTGCGTGAGCGTGCGGTGCGCGAAATCGTAGTCGCTGTACGCATGCAATTGCGGGTCCCAGAGCACGCGGTCGATGGCTTTGGCGCGTTGCTGTGCGCGCTTCGTCATCCTTGCGGCCTCGCGCGCGTCGCCCTTCAGGCCGTAGGCCTTCGCGAGCGTGCGCTCGAGGATCACCATCAGCGAATTGAGGTCCACGGGCGCGAGCGAGGTCACGTCGATGGTCGAGAGTGTGTGCCCGTCGGCGAGCCAGCGCGAGCTGTAGTCCCAGCCCGTTTCCGCGCCCGCGCGCAGGTTGCGCCAGAGGTCCGAAGCGTCGCGTTGCGGCGTGGCCCGCGCGGTGAGGATGTCCTCGCGGTACGACTCGTCGCGCGGCCGGTTGCGTGCGTCCCAGTAGCGGTTGAGCAGCGTGCCGTCGGGCAGGCGCACGAGGTGGCGCGCGGCGTGGCCGGGCTTGAGCGTTTGTTCGCCGGCCATCCAGTAGTCGTATTCCTTGCGCAGTTGCGGCAGGTAATGGAGGTACACGGCGTCGCCGTCTTTCTCGGCGACGAGGCTCACCATCTGCGCGAAAAACGGCGGCTGCGAGCGGCTCAGGTAGTACGTGCGATTGCCGTTCGGGATGTGCCCGTAGCGGTCGATCAGCGCGGCGAAATTGTTCAGCTCGTCGAGCGCGAGTTCGTGGCGGCCGCTCGTTTCCAGACCGAGCATGATGAAGTACGAGTCCCAGTAGTAGATCTCGTTGAAGCGGCCCCCCGGCACGACGTACGCATAGGGCAGCGGCAGCAGCGACGAATACGGATTCGGCTTCGCGTCGGGGCGGCGGCTCAGCACGTTCCAGAGCGTGTCGATGTGGCCGACCACGTCCTGGTTCGGATCGGAAACGTAGTGGTCCCCGGTTTGCGCCGGGGCCGCGAAATACTGGTTCACGAACTGCGCGAGCGCGGCCTGGCGCGCGGCGGCGTCGTGCTCGTCCGCGTGCTGCTGGCGCCAGCGCTCGTAGGCCGCCGTGATCTGGGCGGGGCGCTCGTTCGGCAGCATGTCGGCAAACGTCTTGCTGTCGGGGAAGATCTGCGCGAGCTGCACGTCGTGATAGAGGCGGCCGTAGAGGTCGGCGGGCGTGGCGGGCGGGTTCTCTTTTGCCGTGTCGTGTTGCGCTGGAGTACGAACCGGATTCTGTAATTCCTGCGCGCTGGCGGGGGCTGCGGCGTCAGCCTGAGCGTCGGCGGCACAGGCGGGTTGGGCGAGCGGCCATGCGAGGCACAGCGCGGCGGCTAGCGTGGCGGCAAGCGGTGTACGGCGGGGCGTGCGGCGGGATTTCGTGGCGGATTCGGGCGTGGGGGAGCGGCGTGGCAAAGGCATGGGCTTGATGTTCTTGGAGGGCGAGGAGCGCGCCGGCGGGCAAACCTGAAGCGCAGGCGAAGCGTGCCGTTGAGCAATTTCCGTTCCGCACAACGGTTAGCGAGCCGGCCGGCGGCTGCGGCGCTATTCGAAATCGAGATAGTGCATATTCTCCATATCGCGTTGCGCGATAACGGGTGCAGCGGTGAAACTTGCGAAAAATCAATTCAAGCAACGCCGCATCAGGAGACATCTCATGCGCACTCAGGTTGGCATCATCGGCGCCGGGCCCGCAGGCCTGCTTCTTTCCCATCTTCTGCATTTGCGTGGCATCGACTCGGTCGTGCTGGAGCTGCGTGGCCGCGAGCAGATCGAATCGACCATTCGCGCCGGCGTGCTCGAGCAAGGCACGATGGACCTGCTCACCGAAGCGGGCGTCGGCGCGCGCATGAAGGCTGAAGGCGCGCTGCATCACGGCTTCGAACTCGCGTTCGAAGGCAAGCGCCGCCGCATCGATCTCACTGGCCTCACAGGCAAAGCCATCACCGTCTATGCGCAGCATGAAGTGCTCAAGGACCTCGTGGCCGCGCGCGTGGCCGCCGACGGCAAGCTCTTCTTCAACGTCTCGAACACCTCGATTCACGGCGTGGAAACCAGCACGCCGTCGATCCGCTTCCACCACGAAGGCGAGGAGCGCGAGCTGCATTGCGACTACGTGATCGGCTGCGACGGCTTTCACGGCGTGTCGCGTGCCACGATTCCGGCGGCGCTGCGCCAGGACTATGAGCGCGTGTTCCCGTTCGGCTGGTTCGGTATTCTCGTCGAAGCGCCGCCCACTTCCGACGAGCTGATCTACGCGCGCCACGATCGCGGTTTCGCGCTCATCAGCACGCGCTCGCCGAATGTGCAGCGCATGTACTTCCAGTGCGACCCGCACGACAAGGTCGAGAACTGGTCCGACGACCGCATCTGGGCCGAGTTGCACGCACGCGTCGATTCGCTCGAAGGCCACCAGGTGGTGGAAGGCAAGATCTTCCAGAAGAACATCGTGGGCATGCGCAGCTTCGTCACGACCACGATGCAGCACGGCCGCCTGTTTCTCGCGGGCGACGCGGCGCACATCGTGCCGCCTACCGGCGCGAAGGGCCTCAATCTCGCGGTGGCGGACGTGCGCGTGCTGAGCGCGGCGCTCGTCGCGTTCTACAAGGAAGGCCGCAACGATCTGCTCGACGCGTATAGCGAAACGGCGCTGCGCCGCATCTGGCGCGCGGAGCATTTCTCGTACTGGATGACACGCATGATGCACCGTCTCGACGACGCGACGCCGTTCGAGCAGCGCCTGCAGGTAGCCGAGCTGGAGCACGTCACCACGTCGCGCGCCGCCGCGACGGCGATGGCCGAGAACTACGTCGGCGCGGTCGCGGTGTGAGGTAATTGCAGCGCATCGAAACGGCCGCGCGAGTCCCGAGGGGCTCGCGCGGCCGTTATGCGTTTACGGCCTCGTGCTGGGCCGGCTCAAATCGCCGTGAGCGGCGCAATGCCCAGTTCGTTCGCGATATCGGCGAAGGGCTTTTTCACGGAGTCGGGCAGCGTGATCGTCTGCATGTGGCGCGCGCGATTTTCCGCTTCGTACTGGCCAGGATACTGCACCGGCTGCGAGGGGTCCTGGGGCGGGCAACTGAGCAGATAGTCGAGGAACGATTCGACCTCCTGCGAGCGCCACGTCGTATTGAAATCCACCTGCGGATCGAGCACGAGCGCGAACAGATTGTTGGTCGCGACGCCATTGCGCGGATTGTCCGGATGGATCGTGCCGCCACCCGAGAGCACGCCCGCGAGCAATTCCGCCACGAGCCCAAGCGCATAACCCTTGTGCAGGCCGAACGGCAACAGCGCGCCTGGCGGGTCGGCGAACAGCACGTTCGGGTCGCTCGTCGGTTGGCCGTTCGCGTCGATCACGGAGCCATCGGGCGCCGGCAGCCCGTTTTCCGCGAGCACGCGCGCCTTGTTCACGGCAATGGCGCTCGTGGCGATATCCACGACGAAGGGCGGCCGCCCGCCCGGCAGCGGGCCCGCGAAGCACAGCGGGTTGGTCGTGAGCCGCGGCTCGCGCCCGCCGAACGGCGCAACGGTCGGCGAGCGGTTCACCACGTTGGTGAACGCGAGCAGCACATAGCCTTGCGCTGCGACCATTTCGCCGTAATGACCCATGCGCCCCAGGTGATGGCTATGGCGCAGCGTCACGATGCATTGCCCATGTTCGCGCGTGCGAGCGATCGCGTCTTCCATCACGACCTTGCCCACGTGCTGGCCGAAGCCGCTGTGGCCGTCGTAGCCGATCAGGCTGCCGCGGTCGACCACGCGCTCGGCGCGGCCGTCGGCGGCGACGAACCCCGCAGCCAGCACGCGCTTGTAGTTCGGCAGGATCGACAGGCCATGGCTCGCGTAGCCCACGCGGTCCGACTCGATCAAATGGTCGGCTACGTCGGCGGCGATGTCTTCGGGCACCGCGACGTTCGTGAGCACGGCCGTGGCGAAGCGGCGTGCGTCGTCGATATTGACTTCCATGAGCGGCTCCTCGCAACAGTGCAGTGTTCAGGTGCAGCGTTCAGATCCAGCCCAGCCAGCGCCACCACGTCGCGGCGAACAGCAGCAACAGCAGGTAGCCGACAATCGTCAACACGATGCCCACGCGCGCGAACTGCTTCGCCGTGAACGTTTCGGTGGCGAGACACACCATGTTTTGCGGCGCGTTGATCGGCAGGACGAAGCCGAAGCTCACGACGAAGCCGAGCAGCATCGTGAGCCCGAGCCGATTGAAGTCGCCCTGCATGGACTGCAGCACCGACACGAGAATCGGCAGCATGGCGGAAGTGAGCGCCGTTGCGCTCGCAAAACCGAGGTGGATGAGGATGAGGAAGGCCGAGAGAATCGCGAAGGCAATGAATGGGCCTGCGGTGTCGAGCCCGGTGTGATGCGCGACGAGATCGCCGAGCCATTGGCCCGCCTTCGTCGTGAGCAGGGCGGTGCCGAGGCTGATGCCCACGCCGAATACGATCACCGTGCCCCACGGAATGCGGCTCTGCACGGTCTTCCAGTCCATCACGCCGAAACGCGGCAATAACAGCAGCACGAGGCCCACGTACGTGACCGAGGTGGTGTCGAACGGGTGCAGCTTGCCTTCGGTCGCCCAGAAGCACAGCAGGCCGATGGAGACGCCCAGCAGGCGTTTTTGCGGCCCGGTCATGGGGCCCAGTTCGCGCAGCGACGCTTCGACGGCTTCCTTGCCGCCCGCGATCGCATCGGCTTCGGGCGGCAGCATCTTCAGCACGATGAACAGCAGCACGGCCGACATCACGATCGCCCAGGGCGCGCCCGCGATGAGCCAGTCGAGCCACGTGACGCGTGCGCCGAGCATCTTGTCCATGAAGCCCACGGTGAGCAGGTTCTGCGCGGCGGCGGTCTGGATGCCGACGTTCCAGATGCTGGTGGCGTTGGCCACCACGATCATGATGCCTGCCGCGATGTTCGAGCGCTTGTCCACGCCGAACGCCGAGATCACGCCCACCATGATCGGCACGACGCAGGCGCTGCGCGCGGTGGCGCTCGGCACCACGAGCGAGAGCACGATGGTCACGGCGACCGCGCCGATCAGGATGCGCCGCGTGGTGGTGCCGATGAGCGAGAGCGTGACGAGCGCAATGCGCCGGTCGAGACCGGTGACGGTCATCGCTGCCGAGATGAAGAGGGCGCCGGCCACGAGCGCGAGCGCGGAATTGGAGAAGCCCGCGAGCGCCATGCTGATGGCTTTGTTGGTGCCGTAGTCGACAGCGGGGTTTTCGATGGTGGGCGCGGTGCCCACGAGAAACGCCATGAGTGAGGTGATGATGATGGCGCTCGCTTCGTACGACACGGCTTCGGTAAGCCACACGACCACGGCGAATGCGAGGATGGCGAGCATGCGCTGGCCGGCGGGCGGGAGGCTATCGGGCAAGGGCAGAAGCAGCACGACGACGAGCGCGATCACGCCCGCGATCAGGCCCACCGGTATGCCTTTTTTCTGCGGCGCGGCGCTTGCGTTGGCGGCTGGCTGGGGTGCGTTCATGGCGATGACTCCATGTTGGGCATGCACGCGGCATGGCTCGCGATGGCATCGGAGTGGCATCCGGGCGAGCGCGTGCTGCGTCGAAAAGCGACGGTGTAGCGGCTTGCGAACGAGTCAGCGCATTCGCTTCGCGGATGGTACTGCCATTCGACTGATGAAGCGTTTAGTGTGTACGGCGGGAGCGGGCGGGCGCGAAAGCGGGGGACGTGCAGCGTTCAATCGTGCTGCGGGTGCGGCGGGCAAATGGAAGGCGGAAGCGTTTTAACCGGCAACGCAGCCGGTTAAAACGGCTGATCACGCGAATTACTGGGCGGCGCCAGCAGCGTTAGCTTTCTTCTGTGCGTCCTGCAGGTTCTGCGGATAGTTCGGATCGTTCAGCGCCGGCTTGTAGCCCGCGTCTTCCAGCTTCTTCAACTCAGCATTGTTCTTCGCGCGGGCTTCCTTGCGTTCGGCCTTGCGCTGCGCCTTGGCCTGAGCCTTGGCTTGTGCTTTCTGTTCCTTGGTGAGCGGTTGCGTGGCCTGATTGGCGGCGGGAGCGCTGGCTTCCGTTTGCGCGAATGCCGGCGCGGCGACGCCGATCAGGAATGCGGCGGTAGCTGCGGCGAGAGTCAGCTTGCTGGTGGTGGAGCGCATTGATTCCCCTAATGATTGATTTGAACGGCTTACCCAGGGCTGGGACGACGGGCGCAAACGGCGGCGGTGCGCCCGTCACTCAATGTAATCGATCCACAACAAAGGCGGTATCTGGCGCTGACCCTGGCTGCCACGTCACCTCAAGGCAACAGCGAGGCAACGACGAGGCAACGGCGAGGCAACCGCGCCGGCCTCACCTTGCGCTCAGGCGGCGAGTTTCGCGGCTGCCGCGGCGACCACGCGCGCGCGTTCGGCGAGCGACGCAGCTGTCTGCGCGCGCAACCTTTCTACGATCGCAGGCGGCGCGCTGGCTGGGTCGCCAGCAGCGAACGGCGGCGCGGGCGCGTACTCGAGTTCGAGCTGCAACGCCTGGGCGGCCTCGTCGCCGATCAGCTCGGCGGCGAGCGTCAATGCGAAATCGATACCCGCAGTGATGCCGCCGCCGGTCAGCACGTTGCCGTCGCGCACCACGCGCGCTTTCACGGGCAGCGCGCCGAGCGGCTCCAGCAGTTCGTGGAAGGCCCAGTGCGTGGTCGCGCGGCGTCCGCGCAGCAGCCCGGCCGCGCCGAGCACGAGCGCGCCCGTGCAAACCGAGGTCACGTAGCGCGCCGTGCCCGCCTGGCGGCGCAGGAACGCGAGTGTCTCGTCGTCGGGAATCAACTGCGAAACGCCGCTGCCGCCCGGCACGCAGATCACATCGAGCGGCGGGCAGTCGTCGAAAGTCGTGTCGGGCGTGAGCATGAGTCCGGTGCTCGAGCGAACCGGATCGAGCGTCTTCCAGATGAGCCGCGCCTGGGTGTCCGGCATCGAGGCGAGCACGTCGTATGGTCCGGTCAAGTCGAGCTGTTGAACGCTGGGAAAGATGAGAAAGCCGATTTGCAGTGCCATGGTGTGTTTCCAGTCAAGGGTTGGGCTGTCGAAAAGGGCAGGCGGTGGGCCGATGAATCGGGAATCACTGTAATCTCGCCACGATACGTAGCCATGCCAAAAACCGCGCAAAAACTGCCAGCGCCGCCCGCGCGAGTACAATCGCGCGCCGTGCACTACCGCAACAGGAAATACGCAACATGAATACGCCAGCCCCCGCCCCGACCACCGCAAGCCGGACCCGTTCGTTCACGACGGTCTTCCTGATAGAGATGTGGGAGCGCTTCGGCTACTACGGCATGGCGGCGCTTCTGGTGCTGTTCATGGTCGAGCAGGTCGGCTTCAGCGACCGCGAGGCGAACCTCACGTGGGGCGCTTTTGTCGCGCTCGTCTTCGCGGCCCCGGCCATCGGCGGATGGATCGGCGACCAGATTCTCGGCGCACGGCGCTCCATGGCGGCAGGCGCCGTGATTCTCGCCGCAGGCTACTTCATGCTCGCGCTGCCCAACGACAGTCTGAGCCACATGTACGCTTCGCTAGGTGTGATCGTGGTCGGCAACGGTCTCTTCAAGTCGAACGCAGCGAACCTCGTGAGGCGCATTTACGAGGGCGACGACGCGCAACTCGACAGCGCGTTCACCATTTACTACATGGCGGTGAACATCGGCTCGACCGTCTCGATGCTCGCCACGCCGTGGATCAAGGAGCATTGGGGCTGGCATGCCGCGTTCGGCGTGTGCTGCGCGGGCATGGCGCTCGGCATCCTCAACTTCCTTTTGATGCGCCGCTCGCTCGCGCGTATCGGCTCGGCTCCGGACGACCAGCCGCTGCACCTGGGCCGCGCCACGCTCGTGGCAGTGGGCGCCGTGGCGCTCGGCGCGGCGACGATGTTCGTGCTTCAGCATGAAACGATCGCGCGCGACTGCGTGTACGCTGCGGCGGCCGCCATTCTCGCGATATTCGGCTGGATGCTCGTGCGTTGCGAGCACGCCGAACGCGCCGGGCTGATCGCTGCGCTCATCCTCACGTGCCAGGTGATCCTGTTCTTCGTGTTCTATCAGCAGATGTCCACGTCGCTCACGCTGTTCGCGCTGCGCAACGTCGATCCGCAGTTCTCGCTGTTCGGTATGGCGCTGTTCCGATGGAGCCCGGCGCAATTCCAGGCGCTCAATCCCATCTGGATCATGGTGCTTTCGCCGGTGCTCGCCGTGCTTTACACGTCGCTTGCGCGCCGGGGCCGCGACGTGCCGGTGGCGGTGAAGTACGCCCTCGGCTTCGCCGTGGTCGCCGCCGGCTTTTTCGTGTTCGCGGCGAGCGGGCGTTATGCGGTAGAAGGGCGCGTGTCGTCGTGGTTCATGGTGGCCGGCTACGGGCTGTATTCGCTCGGCGAACTGCTCGTGAGCGGCCTCGGGCTCGCGATGATCGCGCGCTATGTGCCCGCGCGCATGAGCGGCTTCATGATGGGCGCGTATTTTGTCGCGACCGGCGTTTCGCAATATCTGGGCAGCGTGGTGGCGAATTTCGCGCAGATGCCCTCGGGCACGCTCGACCCGCTTACCTCGTTGCCGCTTTATACGCGGCTCTTCACCGGACTTGGCTGGCTCGCGTCGTTGGGCGTGCTGGTCGCCGTGCTGCTGTTGCCGATCATGAACCGCCTCTCGCGCGAGCATCACGCAAAAAGCGGCGCGCAAGCCGCGCGCGAGCCGCAATCGGAAAGCATCGAGTGATCGATACGCGCGCCGCGTTCAGCCGCCGCTTAATTTGCTGCGGCGGGAGCGGCGCGCTTTATTGCATGCTCAGGCCGGCAACTTGCGGAACGTCACCGCAATACGGTTCCAGCCATTGATCGCGATGATCAAGAGCGTGAGGTCGGCGATCTCCTGATCGCTGAAATGCGGCTTCACGCGCTCCCATACCTCGTCGGGCACATGCGTTTGTGCGAGCAGCGTGACCGATTCGGTCCACTCGAGCGCCGCGCGTTCGCGTTCAGTGAAGAAAGGCGTTTCACGCCACACCGAGACTGTGGCGAGCCGGCGATCGGTTTCGCCGCCCTTGCGCGCGTCCGTGGTGTGCATGTCTACGCAGTACGCGCAGCCGTTGATCTGCGAGGCACGCAGGCGCACCAGTTCCGCGAGCGGCTTTTCGATCGAGCTTTTGCTCGCGCGCTCTTCGAGCGCGATCATGGCCTTCGTGCCTTCCGGGCTGGCCTTGTAGAAATCCATACGTGCCTGCATGAGCGTTCACCTTTCGAGTTGACTGGCTTGCGTTGATCGGTTGGACCTGCGAATTGCGTAACCACAGGTGCACTTTAGGCGTTGCGCTGGCGCGTTCACATAGCCATTCTGGCAATATTTCGGGTGACCACTTTCGCTCCCGCAGCACGCTATCTGCCGCGTCATCATGGAACTCCACGTCACCGTTTCGGGCCGTCGCGACCTCGCAGGCCAGATTTATCGTCAACTGCGCGACAGCATTGTCGACGGCCGCCTTGCAGGCGGCACGCGTCTGCCGTCCACACGCGACCTCGCATTGCAGCTCGGCGTTTCGCGCAAGACCACGCTCGACGTATTCGAGCGGCTGCTCGCCGAGGGCTATCTGAACTCGCGGCGCGGCTCGGGCACATTCGTCGCCGATACGCTCGAACGCCTGCCCGCGCGCGGGCGCGGTCATCCGAATCCGCAGATTCGTGCAGCCACCGCGGCTTCCAGCGCCGTAGCCGCTTCGGTGCGCAAAGCGCAGGCCACGCCGTGGTGGCAGGCGCAAGCCGAAGCGCTGCACGGCTCGTTGCCGCGCCTTGACGCGCGGCTTGCCTGCGACTTCGCGGGTGGCATTACCGACAAGTCACGCTTTCCCTTCGACATTTGGCGGCGCTGCATCAACGACGCGTTGCGCGTGCAGGCGCGCGGGCACGGCATGTATCGCGATCCAGCGGGCGAAGAGAAGCTGCGCCTCGCGGTGTCGCGCTACCTCGCCTTCAATCGCGCGGTACAGAGCAACTGGCAGGACGTGATCGTCACGCAGGGCGCGCAGCAGGCGCTCGATCTGCTCGCACGCGTGACGCTCGCGCCGGGCGACGTGGTCGCCGTGGAAGACCCGGGCTATCCCCCCGCGCGCGATATCTTCGCGGCACTAGGGGCGAAGGTCGTGCCCGTGCCCGTGGATCGCGAGGGGCTTGTGGTCGCGCGTCTGCCGAAAGCGGCGCGGCTCGTGTACGTGACGCCCTCGCACCAGTTCCCGCTCGGCATGCCGATGAGTCTCGAGCGGCGTGTCGCGCTGCTCGAATGGGCGCAGGCGCGCGGCGCACTCGTGATCGAAGACGACTACGACTGCGAATACCGCTTCGAGGGCCGCTCGATGGAGCCGCTCAAGAGCCTCGACAACGCCGGTCTCGTCGCCTACGTCGGCACGTTTTCGAAGACCATGTTCCCGGAGCTGCGCGTGGGCTACGCGGTGCCGCCCGCCGCGCTGGCCGCGCCGCTCGCCCGCGCACGGCAGATTGGCGACGCGCACGGCTGCGTGCTCACGCAGACGGCGCTCGCCGATTTCATGCTCAACGGCCATTTCGCGCGTCATTTGCGGCGCATGCATCAGACGTATTCGCAGCGCCGCGACGTGCTGCTCGCGCATCTGCGTGGACCGCTTGCACCGTGGCTCGAACCCGTCACGCCGAACACGGCGGGGTTGCACCTGGCGGCGCGGCTCGCCGCGCCGCTCGACGCCGCGGCGGTGGCGCAGGCTGCACGCGGTGCGTCGATCGGCCTGCATCCGCTCTTGCCGTTTCACATGGAAGCGCCTGTGCAGAGCGGTTTTCTGTTCGGTTACGGCGGGGTCGACACCGAGCGTATCGACGCCGCGCTGACGTCGCTCGCCACGCTGCTGCGCACACTGTGACTGCGCGTTACCGTCGCGCGGGCACCGGCATGGCAGCCAAAATCACGCAAAAACGCCATACGTATAGCGCTTTCCTGACAAACGCGCCAGGCGCCGCACCGGGCGAAGCGTGTCGTCCGGCATGGCTTCGGGCACGCAAGGTGCACGTTTACCCCTGTAAACAGGCGTCAAAATGTGTTCGAGAGTCAGCGCCACGCAACAAAATCGTAACGACAACGCAAAAGCTTCACGCAAAACGCTTGCGCGTATGTAGAATCCGCCGTTGAAGCACATGCATTCCGCAGTGCTTCTTCGATTCACTGACCAACACTGGTAGGAGAAACATGCCGACTTCCGCAAAGAAAGTGGCCAAAAAGGCAGCTGCCCCGGCCAAGAAGGTTGTTGCAAAGAAAGCGCCCGCCACCAAGACGGCCGCAGCTAAGAAGGTCGCCGTGAAGGCGTCCGGCGCACCGACGCCGATCAAGGACACCTTCACGAAGGCCTCGCTGGCTACCCACGTCGCTGAGCGCGCAGGCGTCGAGCCGAAGGCTGCCAAGGCTGTGCTCGCAGCGCTGGAAGACACGATCCTCGGTTCGGTCCACAAGAAGGGTGCCGGCGAATTCACGCTGTCGGGCCTTCTGAAGATCGTCGTGCAGGCCGTGCCGGCGAAGAAGAAGCGCTTCGGCAAGGATCCGTTCACGGGTGAAGAGCGCTGGTTCCCGGCCAAGCCCGCATCGGTCCGCATCAAGGCGCGCGCCCTGAAGAAGCTGAAGGACGCAGCAGCAGCCTGATCGCGCTGTAGCCGCGCCCTTCGGGTGGCGGCGATTCGTCAGTACCCAAAGATCCCCGTCGGCGTAGACGCCCGCGGGGATTTTTCATTTCAGGCCGACTTCTGCCTTGTGCGTTGCCGGCGGCACTACGGCCTGCCATCGCAGGTCCCTTGAAAGCAGGGAAGTGTCCACGCCGGCCGGGACGAGTGCATGCCGCCGCCCGCCGCGTGGGCGCAGTTGCGTTCACCGCCAAGTCCGGGAGAGCGTGATTGAACGTCCACGTGCTGCCGGTGGCGACGCGCAGAACATGGTCCATTGCCTACGCCGGACCACTCGCCTTCACTTCGCGCAGAGACAGCGCTCACCGTTCACAACCCCATGAGCGTTGATTGTCCGTGAGCCGCTACTCGGTAGCCGCGTTGTTCTCCCGGCGCGACTTGCCGACGGACGTCTCCGTGCGCCACACAACTTTAAGAATTCTCCTATTAGAAATGGCGTGGAATTTGGATAACTTGTGAGCCGCCGATTCAATCGTTTGCTGCAGCTAATCTCGGGCCTGGTTTTGGGCCTCGCGAAACCCATCTTTTTCTTCAGCGGATCAAATCGTTCATGGACCGAAATTGCGGAAAGTTGGAAAAGTGTGTTGCAAGTGCATCCGTGCGTACCCGGAGTGAGGAAATTGTCGCATTGATAGGACGCGTCCTGATCGCCTTGTTTTTCCTCCCCGCCGGACTGGCGAAGCTCTTCGACTTTTCCGGTACGGTCAATGAGGTCGCCGCCGGTGGTCTGCCCTTGCCTGTCTTCTGCGCGGCGGCGACGATCGCTCTGGAAATCGGCGGCGGGTTGGCTCTGCTGTTGGGCTACAAGACGCGTGTTGCCGCGACTCTGCTCATGCTGTTCACTGTCGCGGCTTCGGTTCTCTATCATCCTTTCTGGGCGATATCGGGCGCGCGGAGAATGCAGGAAGTCATCATGTTTGCCCAGAACATTGCAGTCGCGGGCGGCCTGCTGGTTCTCGCAGGTCAAGGTGGCGGCCGTCTGAGTATTGATAAAGATTAAGAGTCTTAAGTGTTGTCAGGTCAGTTTATTTCAGTGTTTCCAGGTTGCATGGCGAGCGTTTCATTGCCAATGCGAAAGCCGGAGGCGAACATTCACAACGGAGAAGCGTGATTGAATGATTCGCCAGTTTCAGGCGGGCGGTGGTCATGCCGGGCGGTTCGCGAGATCGCGAAGGATCTCTTCGTCGCAGGCACGCCCGTGGGAATCACCTACCTCTCGGCTTTGTTTGTGATTGCCATTGCGCCGGACAAGGATAGTCATCACGGATGGTCCGTGGTGGCGATGTCGATTGCGCTGGCGTTGATGATATTGACCTATCCACTGGGACTTCGGCTTTTGCGCCGCTGGTTTGTCCATCTCGGCGTGAGGGGTGGATACGTCTCGTTATGGGTGTCCTATCTCGTCACTACGTTGTTGTTTCAGCAGCCGCTCTGGTTGATCTGCCAGAAGTTCGCGTTGATCGATAGTCGCAATGCGCTGGACAACGCGTATTTCACCCTGGTGACCTTCCTGACGATCGGGTACGGCGACATGGTGCCGCATAGCGGCCCCGGCCGCGCTTTTGCCATGGTAGTCGGCATCCTGGGCGCAGCACACAACATTTGCTTTATTTCCTATCTGCTCACCATGGGGCAGTCGGCAAAGGGAATAGAAACCTGATGGGCTTATGCAGGCCCGGAGATTGGAAAGTCGAGCCCTGACGAAATCTATGCGAAAAGAAACATCAATCGAATTGCTCATATCCCGATGTGGGGTTGCGTTGCTGCTCGCCGCATCGCTGGCAGGGTGCTCGTTGCCACCTTCCATTCCGGTTCTGGGTGCCTATTTCCCCGGTTGGCTCTTTTGCCTCGTGGGGGCGCTCGCGCTCACGGTCATGGTGCGCGCGCTGCTGATGCGCCTGAATCTGGAGCGGCTCGTTGGGTCGCCAGTCGTCTTGTATTCCGCATTGTATGCCTTGTTTTCCCTGCTCTTGTGGGTGTCGTTTTTTTAGTATCTCTTAAAGGAATACGGTTATGGCCGGTTCATCCAATGAAAAGCAGAACAGGAAGTGGCCAGCCCTCGCTCTTGCTCTCCTGGCGCTGCTCCTTGGCATTTACGTGATATTTCGCCTTGATACGGCTCCGCGCACGGACGACGCCTACGTGTCGGCCGATACGATCGACGTAGCCCCCGAGGTGAGTGGCCGTATTGTCGAACTCGCCGTCAAGGACAATCAACGGGTTAAAAAGGGCGATGTGCTGTTTCGCATCGATCCTCGTTCCTTCGAGAATGATCTGGCGCGATCCAACGCTTCGCTGGTTGCGCTCGACAAGCAAATCGAAACGGCCCGCAGAACGGTGAAGTCTCAGGAATACGCAGCCGAATCCGCGCGCGCCAAGGTGGAAAGCGCGCGAGCAACCGCCGCCAAGGCCGCGCAGACATTCAAGCGTACCGAGCCGTTGCTGGCGCCCGGCTATGTGTCCAGCGAAGACCTGGACCAGGCGCGCACAGCAACGCGTACGGCCCAGGCCGATCTGGCGTCGGCCGAACAGCAGGCGCGCGAGGCTGAGGCCGCGGTGACGAGCGTCGAGGCCCTGGTGGCCCAGCGTGACGTCGTTCAGACCGAAATTGCCCTCGCGCAACTGCATCTGGATCAGGCGACGGTGCGCGCACCGTTCGACGGCCGGGTCGTGTCGCTGAAGACCGCCGTTGGGGAGTTCGCCTCGGCGCAGAAGGCCATCTTCACGCTCATCGACACGGGGCACTGGTACGTGATGGCGAATTTTCGCGAAACAGAGCTGAAAGGCATTCGTCCCGGCATGGCGGCAACCGTCTATTTGATGAACGATTCGACCAGGCGTTTTCACGGCGAAGTCGACTCGGTTGGCTACGGTGTACTCCCCGACGATGGCGGTAGCGTGGTGGACGGCTTGCCCAAGGTGCAGCGCACGATCAACTGGGTGCGGGTTGCGCAGCGTTTTCCCGTCAAGATCCGCGTCGACAATGCCGATCCGGAGGCGTTTCGCATAGGCGCGTCGGCGGTCGCTCTGCTCGAGCACGCGCAAAGCGCCGGGACGAAGAAGGGGAGTTAGTTGCCATGACGACAACCGGGCCTTTCTCCGGAGAGTTATCGACGATCACGCGCTTTTTCAAGCTGGAGCTGGCCGACTATCCCGGTCGCATGGCGTGGACATTGCGTCTGCTGCTTATCGGCTTGCTTCTCGTTCTGATCTCGATGACATTGGGTGTGCCCTATCTGGTCTTGTCGATTGGGGCTGTCGCTTTCAACGTGGTCCAGCCCAACGTCGTGCTGACGCGGCTTGTCGGCATGACGTTCGTGATATCGACGTTTGTTGTCGTCGCGACCATTCTTCTGGTGCTCAAATTTGCATACGGATATCCGATGGTGCGCATTGTCGTGTCGTCGCTCATCTTTCTGGCATGCATGTACCTGATGCGCGTTCACAAGCTGGGGATTGTGTTTTTTGCGGTCGCGGTGGCCGTGCTCATCGGCCAGACCACTCCAGACACGCTCGACTATCCGGAGATCGCCGTTCGCAGCTCAATGTGGATGGGCATGTCGTTCCTCTATCCGGTGATCGTCATCTGGATTGTCTATGGCTGGTTTTTTCCCGCGGAGCCCCTGCGCCAATTGCAGGAGGAGGTTGGTCGGCAGATATCGGATATCGCCGCACGCCTTGAGCGGGGCGCTACCCCGGAGGGCGGCACGACCGCGCTGACTCAAGGCAATCTGGACGCGGCAGCCGGGAGGTTGCAGAAACTGCATGGGTTTGCCGCCATGCGCAGTGCCCGCTATCGGTCGGCGCAAGCTTACTGGAAAGTCTGCATTGATGCGGTGTCCTATATGCACGGCGTGGTATGCAGTGCTTCCGGAGTGAGTGAACTGGGTTCCGGCGATCACGCTCGCCGTTTGCTGGCCAGTTTGCGCGATCAGGTCGAGGCCTTGAACCGATCCTTTATCGATCTGACGCCGTATCGGTCCGACTGGAAGCCGACGGCAGAGGAAGCCGACCAGTACGAGCAACTCGGTTTGGGCGGCGTCTGCAGAGCGCTGCAGGAGCTGGCGCGTCTCGACCCGGCGCAGTTGACCATGCCGCCAGCCAGGAAAGGCGGCATGTTCGTGCCCGATGCGTTCACCAATCCGGCTTACCTTCGCTTTGCCCTGAAGACGCTACTCGCAAGCCTGATTTGCTATGTGTTCTATCACAGCGTTGATTGGGACGGTATTCACACCAGCATGATCACCTGCGGTCTGGTCGCCAATCCTACTCAAGGCGCGACTTCCCGAAAGCTCATACTGCGCTTCGGTGGCGCGCTCATGGGCGGGGCTTTGGCGCTGCTGTGCAGCGTGACCGTCCTGCCCCGGATAGACGACATCGTGAGCCTCCTTTTGATGGCGGCGCCTGTGTTCTTCGTCGGTGCGTGGATCGCTGCGGGTTCCGAGCGCTCGTCATACATCGGCATACAGATGGTGGCGACGTTCTGCATCGCGGTCATGGCGGATCAAGGTCCCAATGTCGATCTCACCGAAATTCGGGACCGTGCCATGGGCATCTGGATTGGTACGGCAGTTTCGGCAGTGGTGTACACCATGCTCTGGCCGGAAAGCGAAGCCGGCACGCTCCGCCAGAAACTGGTCGATCTCGTCAGGCAGCTCGGCCGGCTCGTGGCCCAGCCCATTCAAGGCGCAGCCGACGAACAGTTGCACTATCTGCAGCAGAGGGAGGCTTGCCATATGGCGATCGTGGCCTGCGAGGAGACGCGTAATCGCGTGTTTCTCGAGGACACGCGGCCGCATGGCGAGCGACGAGCGTTGCTGGAGAACGGCGACCAGGTGCTCGAGCAAAGCCGCGCCATGCTCCAGTCGTGGGACGCGTTGCGAGACGGTCTTGCAGCGCAGCGGGAGGGGGATGCCACCCAGCGCAATTCGACAGCCTGGCAGGAGAGGGTACAGGCGCGGCTGCAGCGCTATGCCGAGGGGATGGCGGGCGAACCGGCAGAAGCCACGCATGTCCTGTTTGGCCGCGATGACGCCATCGAGGTTCCGCGTCTCGCCGCGAAAGCGGAGCGACTCATGGACGATATTCGCGATCTGCCGGAATGGGGTGGACCTCAAACCGGCGCGCCGCTCATTTATATGCCGGGTAAGTAAAGGTGTCGTGTAATGACGTTTAAAAGAAAAGCTCTGCGCATTTCCGGCGCCTTCCTCATCACCGGGCTGATGTCGAGTTGCGCGTTAATCCATCACGACACGGCGCCACACGCGCAAATCGCCGCAAAGGACATCAAGCTGGCCAGCGACATTCATCTCGCGAGTGACGGATGGCCCGACGCGCAATGGTGGACACGCTTCAACGATCCGCAGCTCAACGCCCTCATTGAACGAGCGCTGGCGGGCTCGCCAACCATGGCTACGGCCCGATTGCGTGTGACGCAAGCCCAGGCGCAGGTTGATGAAGTCAGGGCCGAAGGCGGCCCGCAGATCGGCGGTCTGGGCGTCGTGATGCGTGGACGCGGCCCGGCCAGCGGCTTTCTGGTGCCGATGAGCCCTTGGTATACCGCAGGTTTGCTCGGCGTATTCGGTACGTGGACTATCGACCTGTGGGGCAAGAATCGGTCGTCTGTCCGGGCCGCGATTGGCGAGGAGAACGCAAGTGTTGCTGAGGCGGCCTCTGCGCAGCTCGGCCTGGCCACTGGCGTCGCCCAAGCCTACTACTCGATGCAGATGAGCTACCGGCAGCTCGATCTTCTCCAGCAGTCGAAACAAGTCCTCGAGTTCATCGTGCAGGCGCACGCGGACAAGTACGCGCGCGGCGTCGAGGCGCGAACGTCGTTGCAGTCCGCACGTGCCCAGCTGCTGGCGCTCGAGCAGCAGGCAACCGCCACGCGTAGCCAGATTCTGGAAACGCGGGAGGGCATTCGGGCACTGATTGGCGCCGGCGCGGACGACATGCCCGAGATCAAGCCAGCGCCGTTGCCTGAAGCGGTGTTGTCCGGTGTCCCGAGCACGCTGTCTTATGCGTTGCTGGCAAGGCGCGCCGATCTGCAGGCCATGCGTTGGGAGGTGGAGTCGTCACTCGATCAGGTCGCGGCAGCCAAGGCGGCCTTCTACCCGAGCCTGAATATCTCGGCGTTTTATGGATTGAATGCCATTCCCCTGTCCAAGCTGTTCAAGAGTGCGAGCCAGCAGGTCAATCTGATTCCCGGACTCTACCTGCCGATCTTCGACAGCGGCAGTCTGAATGCGCAATTGCATAGCGCTCGGGCGTCGAGCGACATCAAGATCGAACAGTACAACCAGGCCGTACTCGACGCGGTACGTGACGTCGCGGTGAACGGCAGTCAATTGCAGACGCTGGCCGACAAGCGCAAATTGCAGGCGGACAAACTGGAAGCCACGCGCTATTCCCAAAGTGCCGCCGAAGCGCGGTATGAGCAGGGATTGGGGAGCCGGCTTGCCGCCATGGAGGCTCGCTTGCCCATTATTGAGGAGCAGGCCAGCTTGCTGTCTGTCGACGGACAGTGGGTCAATCAGCAGATCGCCTTGATCAAGGTTTTGGGCGGCGGATATGACGCCGAGGCGCCTGCCAGCCAGGGTGCGCAATGAACTGGCGATATCGAACGGCGTTGGGCCTGCCGTGTCGTGCCTCGACGAGCGGCATGAATCACAGGCAGGTAGAGAGCCTGCTCTAAAAGCGCGCGGGCATAAAAAAACCAGCCAGGGCTTGCGCCCGAGGCTGGTTTGTGCAGCGTGTAGTTTTTAGCTGCGCGGTCTCGCTCGCTTCGCCGGGGTGGCTCGTCAGCCAGTTCCGGCGCCGGGCCGAAGCCCGGACTAAAGCGTTGCTTAGAACTTGTGGCGGATGCCGACGCTGACCAGGGTCTGCGAGCTCGAAGCCGAGTCGAAGCTGTACGAACCGATTGCTGCGCCAGCGGTCGTCGTGGTGCCGTCCGCGTTGCGCTGCGTGCCGTTGGCGTGCTGGTAGGCAGCCACAGCGTAGAAGTCGGTGCGCTTCGAGATGTTGTAGTCCGCGCCGAGCGAAACCTGGTTGTACGTGTTCGACGTGTCGCCAGCGCCGTGCGTCCAGGTGTAGCCGAGGCCGAGCAGGAGAGCCGGGTTCAGCTGGTAGCCGAGGAAGCCAGCAGCAACGTTGTAGCGCTGGTTCGAAGCGAATGCCGAAGCGGCGTCCTGGCGCATCTGGACGTTGCTGTAACGGCCGCTCATCGTGAACGGACCAGCAACATATTGCAGTGCAACCGAAGCGATGCCGACCGACTTCGCCGTGGTGTAGCCAGCGGTGATCTGGTTGTCGCCGAAGATGCCGTCCGACGTCGACGTCGACGACCAGCCTGCGCGCTCGACTGCCGACGCCGCGTTGTCCATGCGGAAGTAGCCAGCAGCGACGTTGAACGAGCCGATGCCGTACGTTGCTGCGCCGCCCCAGCTTTGACCCGAGCCCGTTGCGCCAGCCACGCCGCCCAGTGCGTACATGCCTTCGAACTGGAAGCCTTGCAGAACCGGCGAAACGTACTTGATTGCGCTGTTCGTACGCGAGGTGTTGTCGTTGTTGTCGACGTCACCCGGCGTTGCGAACGTGCTGCCGAAGTAGTTGTCGGCGGTCAGCGGCTGAACCATGTCGACCAGCGGGTCGTACTGGCGGCCGAGCGTAACCGTACCGTACTGGTCAGCCGTCAGGCCGACGTAGGCTTGACGGCCGAACATCTTGCCGCCTTGACCGAGCTTGCCGGTGTTGATGTCAAAGCCGTTTTCCAATTGGAAAATTGCCTTCAGGCCGCCGCCCAGATCTTCCGTACCCTTCAAGCCGAAGCGGTTGCCCGACAGGTTGCCGCCGGCCAGGCCGACCAAATTCGAATTGTTGCCGTTTGCGTCGACCGTGTTGTGGGCCCACTGGATCGATTCGTCGATCACACCATAGAGGGTCACGCTGCTTTGAGCGTGCGCGGTGCCAGCAGCGGCCAAGAGGGCCAGCGAGAGGGTCGAGAGAGCGACTCGTTTCATTCTGTTTTCTCCACGCAGAAATTGTGTAGTTGTTGCGCGATGGAGAATAACGCAGCAGGTCAGGCGACCTGAACTGAAAAAATAAAGTTTGTCGCAAAAACCTGACACCAGCCAGAATCCCTTGTCAGACGGGGGCTGCGTCGATTATGCCGATTTCAGAAATATTGGATTGTTGACCGAGCATTATTGTCGTTTTTGATAAAAGTTCCGTAAACGACTGTTATTTTTTTGGCTTGCTGCGACCATTGGAAGCAGCCTCGATTGGCCCGGCTTCGTGAGGGTGACGGCGCCTGCCAACGGCCGTCATGGCGAGCGCCGCGCTCGCGGCGAACAGCACCGAACTCCACGGATGGCGCTTCACATAGCGGTCGGCGGCGGCCACCGTGCGGCCCGCCTGGACCAGCGTGAGCGCAGCCGCGTAGGTGGCGCTGTCCTCCATGCGCACGACCGAACGGCGAATCTGCAGCCCCGACTTCATCCTCCC
The DNA here is from genome assembly GCF_905220195.1 of Paraburkholderia sp. J8-2. Classification (NCBI taxonomy): domain Bacteria; kingdom Pseudomonadati; phylum Pseudomonadota; class Betaproteobacteria; order Burkholderiales; family Burkholderiaceae; genus Paraburkholderia; species Paraburkholderia sp. J8-2. The sequence continues at coordinate 222,885 of NZ_CAJMZA010000007.1, read as the reverse complement.
GAACGCTCCGCCACGCGCACTCGCGAGCCCTACCGCGCCGAGCGGAGTTTCCGATAGTGTCGATTTGTCTGCCGCAACGGCCGCCGCCAGGGCCGCGGGCATTGCCGTGGCTGCTGGACTGCCGTTTCCGATCGGCACGGCCAACGGCTGCGGGGCCGCGGGAGGACGGTCCGCCTGCTTCGTGTCGTGACGCGCGACGATGGTGGAGGCGGCGAGCACCGAGGCCAGCTTGGCGCGGCTGCCAGGCGGTGTTTCCTCAAGGAAACCCCACGCGCCGCGCGGGTCGTGCAGGCGCCCGCGCGCCGCCGAGAATTCGGCGCCGAGCAGCAGCACCGCCGCCGAAAAATAGAGCCACATGAGCAGCACCGCTAGCGAGCCGGCGGCGCCGAACGCCGTTGCCATGCCCGCGTGCGCGAGATAGAGCGCAAACAGCTTCTTGCCCGCCGAGAACAGGACGGCAGCGACGATGCCGCCCACCATCGCGTCGCGCCAGCGCACGTCGGCGTCGGGCAGGAAGCGCAGCAGGGCGCCGAATGCGACGGCCAGCACCACGAGGCCCACCCCCAGCTGCATCAGGTTGCCGATGATCACATAAGGAGAATTGCCCCAGAGCCACTGGCCGACAAAGGTGATGGCCGTGTCGAGCACGAGCGAGACGATCAGCAGGAACGCGACGCCCAGCACGAGGCTGAATGAAATGAGGCGCACGCGCACGAGCGCCAGCACGCTGGAGGGGCGCTGCCCGTCCGGCGGCCAGACGATATTCAGCGCGGAATTGAGCGAGGAGAAGGTTGCGGACGCGCCGATCACGAGCAAGCTGAGCGAGATGATCGCCGCGACACCGCCCTTGCCGCCCGCGCGGTGCGCGTTCTGCACGATGGTGGTGATGCCGGCGGCCGCGTCGTTGCCGAGCACATTGTGGACCTGGCGGAAGAGTTCGCCGCGTGCGGCGTCGTCGCCGAAGAACCAGCCGGCTACGGCAATCACCATGACGAGCGTGGGCGCGAGCGAAAACGCCGAATAAAACGCGATGCTCGCCGCGAGCGACGGGCACCGGTTGGCAATGAACTGGCGCAGCGCGCCCACCACCCACGACGCTTCCTTGCGTGCGGCATGCTGCAGTCGTTCGGAGGAAAGCGTTGACATGAGGGAGCGCCCCGAAGTGGTTCTTCCGTGGTTCGTTTCGTCACACACCTGGCTCATTCGCCATCCAATATTAGCAAGCGCGGTTCCCGGGCGGCCTCGCGCTGTACGCGTGCAAAGCTCGCGAACATCCAGCGCGATCCGTCGCCCAAAACGTCTTATACTGAAAAAACCCACAACCAGGCCGAGGACGAATCATGCTGCAGATGTCCCGGCGTCAGTTTCTCAAGGTCACGGCAACGTCGCTGGCGGGTTCCAGCCTCGCGCTGATGGGTTTCGCGCCCGACAACGCGCTTGCCGAGGTTCGACAATACAAACTGGCGCGCACCACTGAAACCCGCAATACCTGCCCGTACTGCTCGGTCGGTTGCGGGATCCTCATGTACGGTCTCGGCGATGGCGCGAAGAACGCGACGGCGAGCATCATCCACATCGAAGGCGATCCGGATCACCCCGTCAATCGCGGCACACTGTGCCCGAAGGGCGCGAGCCTCATCGACTTCATCCACAGCGAGAGCCGCCTGAAGTACCCCGAGTATCGAGCGGCGGGCTCGAACGAGTGGAAACGTATCTCGTGGGACGAGGCGCTCGACCGCATTGCGAAGCTGCTGAAGGAGGATCGCGACGCGAACTTCGTCGAGAAAACGGCGGACGGCAAGACCGTGAACCGCTGGCTGACCACCGGAATGCTGGCGGCATCGGCGGGCAGCAACGAAGTCGGCTATCTCACGCACAAAGTGGCCCGCAGCATGGGCCTGCTCGCATTCGACAACCAGGCGCGTGTCTGACACGGCCCGACGGTGGCAGGTCTTGCCCCGACGTTTGGCCGTGGAGCGATGACGAACCATTGGGTCGACATTCGCAATGCGGACGTGATTCTGGTGATGGGCGGCAATGCGGCCGAGGCGCACCCGTGCGGCTTCAAGTGGGTCACGGAGGCGAAGGCGCACCGTAAGGCGCGGCTCATCGTGGTGGACCCGCGTTTCAATCGCACGGCATCGGTCGCGGACTTCTACGCGCCGATCCGCACCGGCACGGACATCGCGTTCCTTGGCGCCGTGATCAACTATTTGCTCACGAACGACAAGATCCAGCACGAGTACGTGAAGAACTACACCGACTTCTCGTTCATCGTGCGCGAGGATTTCGCGTTCAACGACGGCATTTTCTCGGGCTACGATCCGCAGAAGCATGCGTACCCGGACAAGTCGTCGTGGAACTACGAGATCGGCGACGACGGTTTCGTGAAGACTGACGACACGCTGCAGAACCCGCGTTGCGTGTACCAGTTGCTCAAGCAGCATTACTCGCGCTACACCGCCGACATGGTCGAGAAGGTGTGCGGCACGCCGAAGGACAAATTCCTCAAGGTGTGCGAAATGCTTGCGAGCACGGCCGAGCCGGGCCGCGCGTGCACGATCCTGTACGCGCTCGGCTGGACCCATCACTCGATTGGCGCGCAGATGATCCGCACCGGCGCGATGGTGCAGCTGCTGCTCGGCAACATCGGCATTGCGGGCGGCGGCATGAATGCGCTGCGCGGCCACTCGAATATCCAGGGGCTCACGGACCTCGGGCTGATGTCGAACCTGCTGCCGGGCTACATGACGCTGCCGTTCGAAGCGGAGCAGGACTACGACGACTACATCAAGAAGCGCGCTTCGCAGCCGATGCGGCCGAACCAGCTCAGCTACTGGCAGCACTACGGCGCGTTCTTCGTGAGCTTCATGAAGTCGTGGTGGGGCGGCGCGGCCACGAAGGACAACAACTGGGGCTACGACTGGCTGCCGAAGCTCGACAAGCCCTACGACCTGCTGCAGACGATCGAGCTGATGAATCAGGGCAAGGTCAACGGTTATATCTGCCAGGGCTTCAACGTCATCGCATCGGCGCCGGACAAGGCCAAGACGCTTTCGGCGCTCGGCAAGCTCAAGTGGCTCGTGATCATGGACCCGCTCGCCACCGAGACTTCCGAGTTCTGGAAGAAGTTCGGCGACTATAACGATGTCGATACCGCATCGATCCAGACTGAAGTGTTCCGCCTGCCCACCACGTGCTTCGCGGAGGAAAACGGCTCGCTCGTGAGTTCGAGCCGCGTACTGCAGTGGCACTGGAAAGGCGCGGAGCCGCCGGGCGAAGCGCGCAGCGATCTCGAGATCATGTCGGGCCTGTTCCTGCGCATCCGCGCGGCGTACCAGAAGGACGGCGGCAAGCTGCCCGATCCGATCGTCAAGCTCGACTGGCCGTATTCGGATCCTGCCAGCCCCACGCCGGAAGAACTCGCGAAGGAGTACAACGGACGCGCGCTTGCCGACCAGACCGACGCGAAGGACCCGACCAAGGTGCTCGTGAAGAAAGGCGAGCAGCTTGCGGGCTTCGCGCAGTTGAAGGACGACGGCACGACGTCGAGCGGCTGCTGGATCTTCTGCGGCGCGTGGACCCAGGCGGGCAACCAGATGGGCCGGCGCGACAACTCGGACCCAACGGGCATCGGCCAGACGCTGAACTGGGCCTGGGCGTGGCCGGTGAACCGGCGCGTGCTCTACAACCGCGCCTCGTGCGATACGGCGGGCAAGCCTTTCGATCCCACCCGCAAGCTGATCGGCTGGAACGGCAGCGCCTGGACGGGCGCGGACATCCCCGACTTCAAGGTCGACGAATCGCCGGACCAGGGTATGGGGCCGTTCATCATGAACCCCGAGGGCGTGGCGCGCTTTTTCGCGCGCGACGGTATGAACGAGGGCCCATTCCCCGAGCACTACGAACCATTCGAGAACCCGCTCGGCTATAACCCGTTCCATCCGAACAATCCGCTTGCCACGAACAACCCGGCGGCGCGCGTGTTCCCCGACGATCGCAAGACATTCGGGACCGTGCAGCAGTTCCCGCATGTGGCGACCACGTACCGGCTCACCGAGCACTTCCACTTCTGGACCAAGCATGCGCGGTTGAACGCGATCATCCAGCCGCAGCAGTTCGTCGAGATCGGCGAGGCGCTGGCGAAGGAGGTGGGTGTGGTGGCGGGCGACCGCGTGAAGGTGTCGAGCAATCGCGGCTATCTGATCGCCGTGGCCGTGGTGACCAAGCGCATCAAGCCGCTCACGATCGAGGGCAAGACCGTGCATACCGTTGGCGTGCCGCTGCACTGGGGCTTCAAGGGGCTCACGAAACCGGGCTATCTGACGAATACGCTTACGCCACCCGTGGGCGACGGCAATTCGCAGACGCCCGAGTTCAAGTCGTTCCTCGTGAAGGTCGAAAAGGCATAGGGGGCGCGAACCATGGCATTTCAATCACTCGACGTCAGACGCATTTCCGCCACGACTACGCCCCCGCCCGGCGTGCGCGAGCCGGTCACGGGCACGGTCGCGAAGCTCATCGACGTGACCAAGTGCATCGGCTGCAAGGCGTGCCAGACCGCGTGCATGGAGTGGAACGACCTGCGCGACGAGATCGGCGTCAATACCGGCGTCTACGACAATCCGCACGACCTTAGCGAGCATTCGTGGACCGTGATGCGCTTCGCGGAATACGAGAACCCGAACGGCAACCTCGAATGGCTGATCCGCAAGGACGGCTGCATGCATTGCGACGATCCGGGCTGTTTGAAGGCATGCCCGTCGCCGGGCGCGATCGTGCAGTACACGAACGGCATCGTCGATTTCCACGAGGAAAACTGCATCGGCTGCGGCTATTGCATCACGGGCTGCCCGTTCAATATTCCGCGTCTCTCGAAGACCGAGCATCGCGTGTACAAATGCACGCTTTGCTCGGACCGCGTGGCCGTGGGGCAGGAGCCGGCCTGCGTGAAGACCTGCCCGACCGGCGCGATCGTGTTCGGCACCAAGGAAGACATGAAGCAGCACGCGGCCGAGCGCATCGTCGATCTCAAGGAGCGGGGCTTCGAAAACGCGGGGCTTTACGACCCGCAAGGCGTGGGCGGCACGCACGTGATGTACGTGCTGCATCACGCGGACCAGCCCTCGCTCTATCACGGCCTGCCCGACAACCCGCGCATCAGCCCGATGGTGCGGATCTGGAAGGGCATCGCCAAGCCGGTTGCACTCGGCATCATGGCGCTCACGGCGCTGGCCGGTTTCTTCCATTACACGCGCATCGGCCCGAACGAAGTGACGGCGGAAGACGAAGCCGCCGCGCGCGACGAGGCGCGGCGCATCCGTGGCGAACCACCCGAGGAGCGCAACGATGAAAGACGATGAACCGCAACTGATCGAGCGCTACACGCCCAACGAGCGCAGCAACCACTGGATCACCGCGATCTGCTTCATTTTGCTCGCGATCTCGGGGCTCGCGATGTTTCATCCGGCCATGTCGTGGCTTTATGCGGTGCTCGGCGGCGGCCAGTGGACGCGCATTTTGCATCCGTTCATCGGCGTCGTGATGTTCGTCTCGTTCCTGATCCTTGCGCTGCGTTTCTGGCACCACAACTATCTGGACAAAGACGACATCCAGTGGATGAAGCAGATGGGCGACGTGCTCAACAACCGCGAAGACCGGCTGCCGGAGATCGGCCGATACAATGCGGGACAGAAGCTGTTATTCTTTACGATGGTGGTTTGCCTCGTGCTGTTGCTCTTGAGCGGCATCGTGATCTGGCGGCGGTATTTCTCGTTCTATTTCCCGATCGAGATTATCCGGCTCTCTTCAGTGGTGCATGCGGTCGCGGCGTTCGTGCTGATATGCGGCATCATCGTCCATATTTATGCCGCGCTATGGGTGAAGGGATCGATCGGCGCCATGACGCGCGGCTACGTCACCTGGGGCTGGGCGAGAAAGCATCATCCGCGCTGGTTCCGCGAGAGCATCAAGTAACGCACAGGCTGCGCGCCGCCTGCCGTCAAGGCGGGGGTGGCGCGAGCGGCAAACCGCCGGCGCCCGCAAGGGCACGGCGGTTTTTTCTTGGTGAAGCCGTTCTGGAGCAGACCCGTCGTGACGCAACGCATTCTCGACCCGCAGCAAATCGAATCGCTCGACCCAACGGCCATTCCGCGCATCCGTCTGCCCGAGCGCTTCGCCTTTTTCAGCACGCGCGCCGTGCGCCTGCGGCATCTCGCGGATCACAATCCGATTGGCGGCTATGTGCGATTGATGGCGGCGCTCGTCGACGCGCAGCAGGAGGCGCTCGAACAGTGCAGCGCGCCCATGCCTTCTCGCGACGCCATTGCGAACGCGCAGCATCATTGCATGCCGATTCTGCCGGCGCTTTCGGGCGAGCGCGATCCGCAATGGCGCGCGGTGCTATACCGTCTCGCCGATCACGTTGAAGCCGCGGGCGCCGTTGCGCCTGCGCTCGCAAAAGTGCTCGCCGAACTGCGCGCCATGAATCAAACGCAACTCGACGCCCAGGCCGACGCAATTCTCGCGCAGCGCTACACCGAAGTCGCACCTGCCACCGCGCCGTTCATCATGGCCGCGCTGCAGGTGGTGTGGACCGACCTCGCGAGCCGCATCGACGTGCGGGACATTCCCTATGTCGACACACCGGGCGTATGCCCCGTGTGCGGCTCGCCGCCCGTTGCCAGCATCGTGCGCATTGGCGGCGCGTATCAGGGCTATCGGTATGTGCAATGCGGCCTGTGCGGCACCGAGGCGCACGTGGTGCGCGTGAAGTGCACCAACTGCGACTCGACCAAGGGCATTGCGTATCACGGTATCGAAGGCGGCAATGCCGCACTCAAGGCCGAATCGTGCGACGAGTGCCAGACGTACCGCAAGATCGGCTATCAGGAGAAGGATCTCGACTTCGAGCCGCTCGCCGACGACCTCGCGAGCCTCACGCTCGATTTGCTGATGAGCGACGCGGGCTACCGCCGCGCGAGCCCGAATCCGCTGCTATGGCCCGAAGTGCCTGCCGATCAGTAAAGGAGTCGCGCACACCATGAGTGAAACCGTGGGACAAGCAGCGGAGCACGATGCACGCACCCTCAATGCGCTGCTCGCAACCATGCCGGCGGTCGAGCGGGTGATCGCCTCGGAGCAGGCGCAGCCGCTGATCGCACAATATGGACGCACCCAGGTGCTGGACGCGATACGCGCCACGCAGGACGCCTGGCGTCTTGACGCGCGAGCCGGCGTATTGACGAATGAAGACAAGGATACCGAACCATTTTCGCTAGAGCGCATCATCGCGGCCACCTCGCGACGGTTAACCGAACGCACGCAAAGCCGCCTGCGGCCGGTCTTCAATCTTACGGGCACGGTGCTCCACACGAATCTCGGCCGCGCACTGCTCCCCGACGAAGCTGTAAAGGCCGTCGTGCAGGCGCTCACGCAACCCGCGAACCTGGAATTCGATCTCGCGAGCGGCAAGCGCGGCGACCGCGACGATCTGATCGACTCGCTCATCTGCGAACTGACGGGGGCCGAGGCCGCGACCGTCGTCAACAACAACGCGGCGGCGGTGCTGCTGCTGTTGAGCGCACTGGCCAATCGCAAGGAGGTCGTTGTTTCGCGCGGCGAACTGGTCGAGATTGGCGGGGCGTTTCGCATTCCTGACATCATGAGCCGGGCGGGCGCACGGCTGCGCGAGATTGGCACGACGAACCGGACACATCTGAAGGACTATGAAGCAGCGATCAACGCGCGCACGGCGCTGCTGATGAAGGTGCATTGCAGTAACTATGCGATCAGCGGCTTTACGAAGAGCGTCGAACTCGATGAACTCGCGCCGCTGGCGCGGCAGCATGGCTTGCCGATAGCGGTCGACCTGGGCAGCGGGACGCTCGTCGATCTCGCACAGTGGGGCTTGCCCGCCGAGCCCACCGTGCGCGCGACCGTGGAAGCGGGCGCGGACCTCGTGACCTTTAGCGGCGACAAACTGCTGGGCGGCCCTCAGGCGGGGCTGATCGTCGGACGCAAAGAACTTATTGCGAAGATCAAGAAGCATCCGCTCAAGCGCGCGTTGCGGGTGGGCAAGCTCACGCTCGCCGCGCTCGAACCGGTTTTGAGGCTCTATCAGGCGCCTGAATTCTTGCAGGAGCGGCTGACTACGCTGCGCCTGCTCACACGTCCCGCCGCGCAAATGCAGGAGGCTGCGCAGCGCGCGCTGCCCGCGCTGCAGCGTGCGGTTGGCGACGCGTATGCCGCGAGCGTCGAGCCGATGTTCAGCCAGATCGGCAGTGGCGCGTTGCCCGTGGACGTGCTGCCGAGCAGCGGGCTCGTCGTGCGCCATGCGGGCAAGGGCGGCAGTGGCCGCGCGCTGCTCAAGCTCGAACGCGCCTTGCGCGAACTGCCTCGGCCCGTGATCGGCCGCATTGCCGACGACGCCCTGCATCTGGACCTGCGCTGCCTCGAACCGGCGGACGAAGCGGCGTTCGTTGCGCAACTCGCGGAGCTGCGCCTGTGATCGTCGGTACGGCGGGGCACATCGACCACGGCAAGACCACGCTGGTCCGCGCCTTGACCGGCGTCGACACCGACCGCCTGAAAGAAGAGAAGGCGCGCGGCATTTCGATCGAGCTAGGTTACGCGTACCTGCCGCTCGCCAATGGCGATGTGCTTGGCTTCATCGACGTGCCTGGCCACGAAAAGCTCGTGCATACGATGGCGGCGGGTGCATGCGGCATCGACTTCGCCTTGCTCGTGATTGCCGCCGACGACGGCGTGATGCCGCAAACGCGCGAGCATCTCGCCATTCTGCAACTGCTGGGTGTGCAGCAAGGCGCCATTGCGTTGACCAAGGTAGATCGCGTGGAGGCGGCGCGGCTCGACGCCGTGCGTGCAGAAATCGCTGCATGGCTCGCTAACACGATGCTTGCGGGCGCACCGGTCTTCGAGACGAACGCAACGCAGGCGCATGACGAAGGCGTCGCGCGCCTCGACGCCTGGCTGCGCGAGCGCGCGAGTACGTGGCGCGCGCGACGAGACGATGGCCTTTTTCGCCTGGCGGTGGATCGCGTCTTTACGCTGGCGGGCCAAGGGACGGTGGTGACGGGCACGGTATTCGCCGGGTGCGTACGAGCCGGCGACACGCTCATGCTTGCACCCGCCGGCACGCCCGCGCGCGTACGTGGCCTGCACGCGCAGAATCGTGCGGTCCACGCTGGCGACGCGGGTCACGCCGGCCAGCGTTGCGCACTCAATCTCGCGGGCATCGACAAAGAACAGATCACGCGCGGCGACTGGATCGTCGATGCGCGTCTCGCTGAGCCCGCCATGCGGCTCGACGTCGAACTGCGCTTGCTCGACGACGCAGACGTGACGTTGCAGCACTGGTCGCCGCTTCATGTGCACCTGGGCACGACGCATCGTGTTGCAAACGTCGCGCTGCTCGAAGGCGAAACGCTCGCACCGGGTGCAGTCGCCCGCGTGCAACTCGTTTTCGACGCACCGTTGCACGCGTTGCCGGGAGATCGGTTTATTGTTCGCAACGCGCAGGCAAACCACACCATAGGTGGCGGCCGCGTGCTCGATCCATTCGGCCCGTCGCGCCGGCGCAGAACGGCAGAACGACGCGCATGGCTCGACGCGTTGCGCATGTGGCTCGACGAAGCGAACCTCGCGCCGCTAATCGAAGAAGCGCCGCGCGGCATTGCGCGCGCGACGTTGGTACGGTTGACCGGCTACGACGATGCCGCGCTGGCATTGCCCGCCGATGCGATTTCAATCGCACCGCAAGGGCGCGACGACGAAGGCGCGGTGATCGCGCGTGCGCACTGGGTGAAGCTCGCCGAGCGCATTGATGAAGCACTCGGCGAGTTTCATGCGCGCTCGCCCGACGAACAGGGGCCGGACGCGGCGCGTTTGCGGCGCATGGCGGCGCCGCTAGTGAGCGATGCGGTGTGGCGCGCCGCGATCGAAGCGCTCGAACGCGAGGGGCGCGTGGCGCGCAGTGGCCCGTGGCTGCATTTGCCTTCGCATGCGGTGACGCTCGACGCCGACGACGAAGCGCTCGCGGCACGCCTCATGCCTTTGCTTGCGCAAGGGCGTTTCGATCCGCCGTGGGTGCGGGACCTCGCGCGCGAGACGGGTCAGCCGGAGGAGAAGGTGCGTGCGTTGCTGCGCAAGCTCGCACGCTTTGGTGTGGTGTATCAGGTCGTGCGCGATCTCTTTTACGATCGGGACGTGGTGCAGACGCTCGCTCGCGCCGTGGCGCAGATTGCGGCGGAGCAGGGCGGCGCCGTCAACGCTGCGGCGTTTCGCGACGCCACGGCGTTGGGCCGCAAACGGGCGATCCAGATTCTGGAGTACTTCGACCGCGTTGGATATACTCGCTTTCAGCGCGACACGCATCTGTTACGGCACGATAGCCGGATGCGAGAGTGGTTGTAGGCACATCGATGTGTGCTTTCGATTGCAGTCGCGGTTGCTGTTGGTTTCGACGAAGGAAGGCATTCGTATCCGGTGGTACGGCCGGGCTTCAAACCCGGTTGGGGGCGTCAGCCGCTCCCGGGTCGGTTCGACTCCGGCTGCCTTCCGCCAGTTCACGCTGTGGGTCCTAAAGCTGCTCCCCCCATTCACGGTGATACCTGAGGGGCGGCTATGGTCGAATTGTGAGCGTAGCTCGCACGTTAGGTTCCAGTGTCCTGTAGTCGTTCCAACAGCAGGATTCTCGTTCGCTCAAGACAGATCGTGGCCACATTGAGGCGGCCGTTCGCAAAATCCACCAAACGTCTTCAGGAAGTCACCGTGGGCAGGGCGGCTATGCCACGGCCGAAAGCTCTTTTTCGGCAAACGCCGCTATCAATGCAAGAATACTTATTGCAATAGCTCCGTTATATGTCGATTTACGGGAAACCTGGACCCTGCGCGCTCCGGAGTGGGACCTTTGGGAGGGGTTTGCAGCGCAGAGAGCTTTACGTCGGGATGAGCAATTCGCGCACGCTATTGGCGGCCACTTGAAACAGTTGCCACCGCAGAACCAGCATTAACTTAAACCAGCCAGCCTCCATGATTCCCGGGGCGGTTCAGTTGCGCTGGCGCAGGCGTAATGCCGCCGAGGCGGCAAGACGAATTCTTTAGGGCCGACTTCTGAGACGCACGGTAAAGACTATATAGAGGCGGTCTGATACCGTCGTTTTTTTCCGTGCAGTGAAAGTTCACACGATTTCGCGCTTCACGACGCGAAACGAACCTATATAGAAGCCTGCGAGAATCACGGAGTCAGCGAAGGTGAGGTCGGATGGAAACGGTTTATCGGATGCGTGGTACGTGAGCGAGTAGCAGGACATATGGTCGACCTTACAGCTGTGCTATTCAAGCGCTACAACCGTGTTATGTGGGGCACGTTTGTCGGCGTTCTCCTCGTTGCTTGTGCACTCGTCTATTTTCGGTTCAAGCTGATACTTGGCGCGGAAACGGCAAGCTTGGTGCAAAGCGTGCAGGAGCAAGCCGTCGTGCTCGATGCGATAGTCAAAAGCAACGCTGACGCAGTCAACGAGATGCGTATTCACGCGCAGAGTTGGTATCGTCTGCATCCGGAGGGGGCGCGGCCTTCCCAGTTGCGGCGGGCGCTTCAGCCTTGCCCCGACTCGGGCCGCGTGTGCCTCGACCGTTTGCCGCCACCCTGGACGACAGCAGATGCCGGAAACCTTACCGGCCTGATAGATTCGCCTGCGCCGCCGCTCGACAAGGAGCTCGAAATGGCGTTGAGTCTGAATGACGTATTCAAGGCGATCAAGGCGAACCTGGCGGGTGTGACGTGGGCCTACTACTCATCCAGGCGCCGCTTCAGCAACGCGTATCCGTGGGCCTCGTCAAAAGAATTCTTTTACACCGATACGGCGGCACAGCGTGAGTTTCTGGACAGCGTCGAACGCGCTCCCGATCCCAAGCGAGCCGTGGTGTGGTCGCCCGCGTACCTGGACCAGGCGGGGCGGGGGGTGATGATCACCGCTTCGGCCGGCGTCTATGGGGACGGCGCCTTTCTCGGCGCAGTCTCGATAGATGTCACGCTGAATTGGCTCAATCAATTCCTGCGGAATTGGCGCAGCCCGTTCGGGACACTGTTCATCATCAACGACCGCGGGCAACTGATCGCGCATCCAACGCTGGTCCATGATGGCGCGCTCGGGGTCGAGTCAGCGGCCGTGGCCTTTCCACGTTCTCTGGCGCAAGACATGAACGCGACGCTGGAAGCGTCGACCGGACGCCTGGTGCTGCTGCACGGTTATTACGTCGAGACCGTAGCCATCCAGAACTCGCCGTTTCGACTTGTCTTGCTTGCGCCGCAGTGGGCCCTTGTCAGTACGGCGCTGCAAACCGGTTTGCCGAGCATGTTCCTGCTGTTGATCAGCTTGGCCATCATGCTGGTTACTGCAAGCCGGTTTGCGTATCGCGACGTGATCGTTCCCGCGCAAAAGCTCGTGCGCTACATTCAGGATGAACAACGCGGCTCGGTGAAGTCGATTCCGGATATTCCCCGGCCTTGGCGCCCTTGGTTTCTCACCATTCAACATGTCTTCAACGCTCATACGCAACTCGTGTCGATCCAGCAGGAACTGGATGTTGCGCGGCGTATGCAGCAATCCATTGTCCCTACGCGCTTTCCGTCGCGCCCCGATCTGCAGATGTTCGCGCGCATGATTCCGGCAAAAGAGGTGGGCGGCGACTTTTACGATTATTTTTGGCTCTCCGACAACAAGATCGGTATGGTCATCGCGGATGTATCAGGCAAGGGTGTGCCCGCAGCGCTTTTCATGGCAGTGGCGAGAACGCTGCTGCGCGCGATCGCGCCCGGTGCTAGCGGCCCTGCAGCTTGTCTTGCCCTCGCTAACGACCTTTTGAGCCAGGATAATGAAGCGACGATGTTCGTGACGTTGTTTTACGGCATTCTGGATATCCGCACGGGTGAACTCGAATATGCGAATGCGGGCCATAATTCGCCATATGTGATCACAGCCGACGGCAAGGTATCAGCGGTTCAACGAACGTCAGGTATGGCGCTCGGTGTAATGGATGGTATTGTTTACGAGCAGGGGCGCATGCGGCTGGAGCCCGACTCCACGCTGCTACTCTATACCGACGGTATTACAGAGGCGTTCAATCCGGTCAACGAGCAATACGGCGAGGCACGCCTCGCGTCTTGTCTTACCGGAGGGGAGGAATTGACTGTGGAGGCGTTGCTGAGCCAATTGGTCAATGACGTTGTCGCGTTCGCGATCGACGCGCCTCAGTCTGACGATATTACCTGTTTCGCGGTGCGCTTTGGGGCGATGTCGCTCGTTATGGAGTAGCAGTGAAGCACACATTCGACGCGACTCTCGCCCCTGCCGATCCAGACATCAACGGATTGCTCGATAAACTGCAGCAATTTTTTGCGGACCATGGCCTGCACAGTTCACTAGTGCAGTGCTTTGCGCTTACATTTGACGAACTGATTAGCAATATTGTCATGTACGGTGCTGCGCGCGAGCCCATCCAGGTTCATCTAAGCATCACTGACAGTGAGGTCAGTGCGTGGATAATCGATGACGGTGTGCCGTTCGACCCGTTAAGTTTGCCTGATCCGGACGTGACGAGCGGCGTCGAAGAACGACCTGTCGGCGGCGTTGGCATTTATATCGCCCGGAAAATGATGGACAGGATGACTTATGAGCGCGACGAGCTGCGTAACCGAATCAGCCTTTCAAAGCGCATAGATACGCCGACGCCCGAATGAGGCGAGCAATATTGTCGAGCTCGCTCTCACTTCTGGTCTGGTTGCGGCGAGATTAGCCTTAGCTCAAGCGGTCTGGTTGAAGCGTGAGAGCGCCTGCTCGCGCGTTTCCGCCACATCGAGAATATTGAAGAATCCGCTGATTTCAAAAACTTCCCGTATCGGGTCGCTGATGCCACAAAGTGCCATCTGGCCGGCCGACTGTTTGAGCCGTTTCGCGGTCACAAGTACGACCCGCAGCCCGGCGCTGGAAATATAGTCCAACTCCCCAAGATCAATCACCAACTGGTTTGTGCCCCGGTTGATGTGCTGCAGGATTTGCGCCTCCGTTTGCTCCGCATTCGTGCTGTTTAGCTTCCCCTGCAAACAGGCTACGAGGACGGTGCCGATCATTTCGAATTGGTTGGCCATTTTAGTCTCAGGTATTGCATTTTAAGATTGAACAGATCAATTTCGACTGCTACACGTCTGAAGCACGCGCTCAGACGGTGGTGTTAAAGTCAGTTTCGCTATTGAATCGTCAGGATTTCTGACAATTATTTACGCTAAAGCGAACGATAGGGCTGAAATCGTTTTCTCTACTGTGGTCGCGCAAGCTCTCCTTCCAGAAAGAAAAGAAGGCGCGGTGCTTATCGGTCGAGAAGCGCACCCGCGAGCGGTTGGCTGCGGGGAGCGAGGCGACATCAACGTGGCTATGCGCAATAGCCCTCGACGATGGTTGCGATGGCCGGTTGGCGGCCCGGGTAGCGTATTGGTCCATTATTTTGACTCCGCCCGTGCGTAACGTGACGCCGCAGGTTGGCCGATTGTATCCGATGCGGGAGCGACTGCAACGCCCACGAAAGTCCGTACGGCGTTTGTAAGCAACGATGGCTTTCCGGGGCGAGTCCTGGCTTGGCCATTTGAGGCGTGATCGCTGAAAAACTGAGACGCACGGTCAAGTGAATTTTTCGGGCCGGTGCTACGATTTTCGCCGATCACGTCCTGCTTATCGGACAGGTTGTGAAAGGCTGGAGGCAGGCGTCAACGCCAGAGGAGAAGCCATCGAAAGTGGCGGCAAACGAACCTCAACGCTTGAAATCAGCCTCAATGCGACAACCGAAGAAAGCTGAACTCGAGTTGAGATTGTGTTGCTCGAGAAATGATGTGCCAGTACGTTCAGGTGGCATGGTGCGCTTGCGCCGGGTCGAATTTTGGCGGTCTTTCAGGAGGGTATTTGTGGCACCCGCTGGACGATTTTTCCCTGGATGCCTTGTAAGGACTGTGCGCTGCCCCGCAGAAGGGGGCAATGGCTTCGTTCGGAAGACCGCTGGGAAGCTATCCGACCTTGACGCCCACACACATACAGCCCTCGAACGGGAGATGAGTGACTCCACTAGCGAGCGCTGGCGGTAGCAGATTTGTCGCGGAACGTATCAAAAAGATCATAAAAAAGCTTGGGTTTTCAACTTTCGTTGTTTTTGAATTGGGAGTAAGCATGGCATCCGACGGTTCAGTCGCTCCTAAGGAGCGAGTCAATATTGTGTATCGTCCGGCCACCGGCGATGCAAAAGCGGAAGTCGAGTTGCCGCTGAAATTGCTCGTGCTCGGCGACTTCACGTTGCGCGATGACGACACGCCGCTCGAAGAGATGAAGCCGACCAGCGTGGACAAGGACAACTTCAACGAAGTGCTCAAGGGGCAAAAGCTTTCGCTCGATCTCGTGGTGCCGAACCGACTGGAGGCGAACGCCGAGGGGCGCGAACAACTCGCAACGAGTCTGAAGTTCGACTCCATTGACGACTTTTCTCCCGATGCGATCGTCGAGAAGGTGCCGGAATTGCGCCAGATGATCGCTTTGCGCGATGCGCTCAAGGCACTGAAGGGGCCGCTCGGCAACATTCCGGATTTCCGAAAGCGCGTTCAGGAACTGATCGAAGATCAAGGCGTGCGCGCTCGCTTGATGAGCGAACTCGGCATCGAAGACAAGTGACTTTCGTATTTATCGGTGGACGCAGCGGGGACCGCACATGAGTGATTTGGAAAAAGGACCGGGAAGCGCGGTCACGACGGAATCGGAATCAACCGTTTCGCTGCTCGATCAACTGATCGAGTCGGCACGGATCAAGCCAGGCGACGAAGCCTATTCGATTACGCGCCAGGGCATCCAGGCCTTTATTTCGCAACTGCTGGAGCCGAACCTCGCGGTCGAGCGCATCACGCAGGCGACCGTCGACAGCATGATCGCGGACCTCGATCAAAAGCTGTGCGCGCAAGTTGACGCGATTTTGCACCACGCCGACTTTCAGAAGATGGAATCGGCATGGCGTTCGCTGAAGTTCCTGGTGGACCGCACGAACTTTCGCGAGAACGTCAAGATTCAGGTGCTGAGCGTCAGCAAGGGCAAACTGCTCGAAGACTTCGAAGACGCAGCGGACATCACCAAGTCGGGTCTCTACAAGAATCTCTACACCGCTGAATACGGGCAGTTCGGCGGCCAGCCGTTCGGCGCCATCGTGGCGAACTACGAGTTCGGGCCGGGCACGCAGGACGTGAAGTTGCTGCAGTATGCGGCAAATGTCTCTGCCATGAGCCACGCGCCCTTTATCGCAGCAGCGGGGCCGCAATTCTTCGGTGTCGACAGCTATGATCAGCTGCCGAATCTGAAGGATCTTTCATCGATTTTCGAAGGCCCACAGTTCGTCAAGTGGAATGCGTTCCGTGAATCGGAAGATGCCCGCTACGTCGGCCTCACCTTGCCGCACTTTTTGCTGCGCGTGCCCTATGGAGCGGATACGGTACCGGCCAAGAAGTTCAATTACAAGGAAGACGTTTCGGGCGGTAACAGCCAGTTCCTGTGGGGTAACGCGGCCTTTGCGTTCGCTTCGCGCCTGACGGCGAGTTTCGCCGATTACCGCTGGTGCGCAAACGTGATCGGACCTCAAGGCGGTGGCACGGTGGGCGACCTCCCCGTGTACACGTATGAATCGATGGGCGAGTTGCAGAACAAGATTCCGACGGAAGTGCTGATTTCCGAGCGTCGTGAGTTCGAACTGGCGGAGCAGGGTTTTATCGCGCTTACGATGCGTAAGAATAGCGACAATGCGGCATTCTTCTCTGCCAACTCGGCGCAAAAGCCGAAGTTTTTCGGCAATACCAAGGAAGGCAAGGAAGCCGAACTCAATTACAAGCTCAGCACCCAACTGCCCTACATGTTCGTTGTGAGCCGTCTTGCGCACTACATCAAGGTGATCCAGCGCGAGAACATTGGCACGTGGAAAGAGCGCGTCGATCTCGAAGGCGAGCTCAACATGTGGATTCGCCAGTATGTTGCGGATATGGACAATCCCGCGGAGGGAGTGCGCAGCCGCCGTCCGCTGCGTCAGGCGGAGATCGTCGTGGCCGATGTTGAAGGCGATCCGGGCTGGTATCGCGTGGATATGAAAGTGCGTCCTCATTTCAAATACATGGGCGCATCGTTCACGTTGTCCCTGGTGGGCAAGCTGGAAAAAAAGTAGGCGGAAAATTGCCGTGAAACAGGCCATGTTTCATCGATAACGCAACCTGGAAAGACAGCGACAGTCCGGTCGTCGCGTCTTGCAACAGGTGAAACATGAGCCACACGAACAGCAGTTGAGCAAAACCACGGCGGTCGGCTGGCCGCCGTGGCGAAATGGAAGTCAGTGCGAGACGTCGAACGCGACTCGCAGTTCAATTCCGTACCACTAATTATTTACTGCCGTAAAACGGGGATTACTATGCCAATGCCGTGCTATCTCACTCTCGAAGGCCAGAACCAGGGCAAGATCGAGGGCTCGACCAAGGTTCAGGGCCACGAAGGAAAGATTCTCCTCCAGGCCGTCGACCACTCCATCGAAATTCCGAAGAGTCCGCAAACGGGGCTGCCGACCGGCAAGCGTGTTCATCTGCCGATGACGCTGACCAAGGAAATCGACAAGTCCTCGCCCAAGCTGTTTCAGGCGCTGACGTCGGGCGAACAGATGAAGAACGTCACGCTGGAGTTCTATCGCATTTCGCCGAAGGGTACGGAGGAGAAGTACTACACCGTGAAACTGTCGAATGCGATCCTGACCAATATGCGGTCGTGGACGCCGAACTGCCTGTCGCCGGAAAACAAGCAACTGGGTCACATGGAAGATATCTCGTTCACGTACGAGAAGATCACCTGGACGTTCGATCCGGACGGCATCGAAGCCGAAGATTCCTGGCTCGCGCCGAAGTCCTGAACCCAACCAGAGCTGGAGCGACGGTGAGAGAGCAGCGGCTGTTGGAGCGAATCGCGAGGTGGGGCCCGGATCAAGAGCGTACCAACGAAACGAAGGTTGACGCGCTCATTGACTCGGTGATGAGCCACCTCAGCCGTCTGCTCAATACCCGGCAAGGCAGCGTGCCGATCGACCCGCTATTCGGTGTGCCCGACTTCACCAACCTTGCCGGGACGACTTCGATGGGCTCGACGCGCGAGATCGAAGAAGAGATTCGCCGCATGATCGTGCGCTACGAACCCCGTATCAAGTCGCCGCGCGTGACGCTCAATCGCGAGGAAACGGATGTGCTGTCGATCCGTTTCGCTCTCGAGGGCACGCTCGAAGTCGCGGATCGGGAGATTCCGCTGCGTTTGTCGACTACCGTTGGCGCCAACGGCCGCGTCAGTGTCGGCTGATTTCATCCCGTTTGCACTCTGTCTTTTCGATCCAGCTGAAGCAGTCACGCATGTTCAATCGATACTACCAGGATGAGCTGAACAAGCTGAAGGGGCTGGCAGCTGAGTTCGCACGCGCGAATCCGGGCATCGCTCCGATGCTGTCGGGCAGCTCCGCGGACCCCGATGTCGAGCGCCTGCTGGAAGGGGTTGCTTTTCTCACGGGTCTCACGCGCCAGAAGCTGGACGACCAGTTTCCCGAGTTCATCCAGGAACTCACGAATCTGCTGTTTCCGCACTATCTGCGGCCAGTGCCGGCGTCGACCCTGATCGGGTTTTCGGCCAAAGGCCGACGCTCGGGGGCCGCGCGGGTTGCGGCTGGCAGCGAGCTCGCGTCCGTGCCAGTGGACGGCACGTCGTGCCGCTTTCGCACCACCCGCGATCTCGATGTCGAGCCGTTGCAGATCGCCGAAGTGAATCTGTTGAGCCACGCCGGCGCGGCGCCGGTGCTGATGATCGACTTCGAAATGGACGACGGTCTCAGCATCGCGCAGTGGAACGGCGACTCCATCCGTCTGTTCCTGAACGGCGGCTATGTCGCGGCGTCCCGCTTGCTGCTGCTGTTGATGCGCCACGTCACTGATGTGCGTATATCGAGCCATGGAGGCGAGCGGATCTCGGTAGGCGCAAAGAGCTTGCGCGCGAGCGGATTCGACACCGAACTGCTCGCCTGGCCGAGTCACGCGATGAGCGGCTACCGCACGATCCAGGAATTCTTCACGCAGCCCGAGAAATGTCTTTTCGTCGATATCGTCGGGCTCAAAAACTGGTCGGCAAATGCGAAAGGCACGAGCTTCAGCATCGTCATGACGCTCGATGCGCTGCATGGCTGGATGCCGGAGATCAACGCCGAAAGCTTTCTGCTCAACGTGGTTCCGGCAATCAACCTGTTCTCGCACGCCGCAGACCCGATCACGCACGATCATCGCGTCGCGGAATATCGGGTGAATCCGGAAGGGCGGGACCGTCGCCACTTTCAGATCTATTCGGTCGATCAGGTGCTCGGGTATCAGCAGGGCAACGCGCGGGAGCGCGTCTATCAGCCCTTCAGCATGTTCCGCCACGACGGACGCGGCACGCAACTCAGTTATCGAACGACGCAGAAAAGCTCCAACGTCGAGCGGGGCAGCGACGTGTATCTGTCGTTGAACTATCCGCCGTCCGAAACGCCGTTGCCCGAGACGCTGTCGATCCGCGTTACCTGTACGAACCGCTCACTGCCGGAGGGTCTGAAAGCGGGCGACATCAACGTCGCGACCAGCACGTCGCCCGATCGGATGAGTTTCGCCAATATTCGCGCGATCACGCCAGCGCAGGATCCGCCGGCGGGCGAAGAACTGTTGTGGTGCCTGCTTTCGCACGTGTCGCTGAATCTGGCGTCGCTGGCGAACGCCGATAGTTTGCGCAAGCTGCTCGGACTTTATGTATTTGCCGGAACGCAAGGCCAGGAATTGGCGAATCGCCGTCGCATCGAAGGTATCGTCGATGTGGCTGCGACTGCAGAAACGCGTCTCGTGGGCCGTGGCGGCACCCGGCGCGGCCAGCTGATCCGCATTCGTTGCCGGGAGGACCATTACGCCGGGATTGGTGATCTGTATCTCTTTGGCTGCGTGCTCGAACGATTTCTCGGCGACCACGCCGGCATCAATTCGTATACACGCGTCGAGCTCGAAGACACGCTTTCAGGGACCGTATTCAAATGGCCACCGAGACTCGGACAACAAGCGATGCTGTGAAGGCGCTGCTTCTCACCAATGGTGAAAAGTACTCCTACTTTCAGGCGATCCGGCTGCTGCGGTTGTACGACCGTCACACGGGGCTTCGTCAGGAGAACCTGCGCATCCGGCCGCGGCTCGCGCTCGGCTTTCCCGAGAACGACATCGATCGCATCGAGCCGACGGCGGAAGACGGGTATCGCATTACGGCGAACTTCTTCGGCCTGTACGGCGTGGCCTCGCCGCTGCCGACCTATTACACCGAAGATCTGCTCGAAGAGGCGCGCGAGGGTCGTCACGTTACGCGTGAGTTCCTCGACATCGTGCATTACGCGATGTACCCGCTGCTCTTCGACGCGTGGGCGAAGTATCGGGTCGAGCAGCGCGTTGTCGAGGATCGTCACGAGGCGTCGCTCAATCAGTTGTATGCGTTCGTTGGCCTGCACGATCCAGACCTGCGCGCCGATCTGCTGCCGGGGAGCGCGGAACTGCTGCGCTACGCGGGCCTGTTCAACCAGCGGCCGCGCTCGGCGCTTGGGCTGAAAACGCTGCTTGCCGATGCGTTCGCGCCCGCCCGCGTCGAGGTCGTGTGCGGCGTGATGCGCCCAGTGCCGATTCCCGACGACCAGCGTTGGCGGCTTGGGGAGGGGCAGAGCTGCCTCGGCGAGGACGCGTGGCTCGGCTCCGAGGTCGACGACTACGAAAGCACGATCAGGGTCGAGTTCAGCGATCTGCCGCAAGCGCTATTTCAACAGATGCTGCCCGGCGGAACCGCGCATGCGCGGCTTGGCTTTTTCACGCGCCACTACCTGACGGATCCGCTCGATGTGGAAGTGGACCTTCAGCTGCGTCGCGACGAAGTGGCCGCTGCGCGCACGGGGCGTGGCCCGTGGTCGCGGCTCGGCTTCGACACCTGGCTCAATCCAGGCGAGGCGGAGCTTGCGACCCGCGTGCAGTACTGCCTTTAAACCGGGCTTCAGACAGGATTCCAT
Source organism: Paraburkholderia sp. J8-2 (assembly GCF_905220195.1). Taxonomy (NCBI): domain Bacteria; kingdom Pseudomonadati; phylum Pseudomonadota; class Betaproteobacteria; order Burkholderiales; family Burkholderiaceae; genus Paraburkholderia; species Paraburkholderia sp. J8-2. Next base: position 201,717 of record NZ_CAJMZA010000007.1, on the reverse strand, counting down.
TCCCTTTGCTGGCTATTGCTCGAAAGACTAAAAAAAGGACAAACGATGTTGCTCGTTGAACTGAAGCCGCTGGTGGGCCGCCTGAACGGCTTTTGCAAACAGGCGCTCGAAGATGGTGTCGGGCTGTGCGTGTCGCGCGGTCACTACGAGATCACCGTCGAGCATCTGCTGGTGAAGCTCTTCGACGATCATCAGGCCGATATCGCGTTGCTGTTGCGCCAGAACGATGTCGACGTTGCACTGATGCAGCGCGCCGTCAACTTGTCGCTCGAACAGATGAAGACGGGCAACGCGGGGCGGCCCGCGTTCTCGCCGCTCCTGCTCGAATTGCTGCAGGACGCCTGGCTCATCGCATCGGTGGACCTGCAGGAACCGCTTATCCGTTCCGGAGCGGTCTTGCTCGCCTTCCTCGCGCGCCCGACCTACTACGCGACCGGCGACTACGCCGCGCCGCTGCGTGCGTTGAATCGCGAAACGCTGATCCGTGCGTTCGACGCTATCTGCGGCGGCTCGGTCGAGGCCGGCGCGCGTGGGGCCTCGGCTGACAACCCAAGCGATGGTTCGGCGCCCGCGAGCGGCGACGGCAGTGCGATTGCGCGGTTCTGTGAGAACTTCACCGAGAAGGCGCGTGCGGGCAAGCTCGATCCGGTGTTCGGCCGCGACGCCGAGATTCGCCAGATGGTCGACATCCTTGCGCGCCGCCGCAAGAACAATCCGATCTGCGTGGGCGATCCGGGGGTCGGCAAGACGGCGGTGGTCGAAGGGCTGGCGCTGCGTGTGATCGAAGGCGACGTGCCCGACTCGCTGAAGGACGTGACGATCCTCGGTCTCGACATGGGCTTGCTGCAGGCTGGCGCGAATGTGAAGGGCGAGTTCGAGAACCGCCTGAAAGGCGTGATCACCGAGATCAAGGCGTCGGCCAGGCCGATCATCCTGTTCATCGACGAGGCGCACACGCTGATCGGCGCAGGTGGTCAGGCGGGCACTTCCGACGCGGCCAACCTGCTCAAGCCGGCGCTTGCGCGCGGCGAGCTGCGTACGATCGCCGCCACCACGTGGGCCGAGTACAAGAAGTACTTCGAAAAGGACGCGGCGCTCGCGCGGCGCTTCCAGCTCGTCAAGCTCGACGAGCCGGACGTCGACACTGCCGTGCTGATTCTGCGTGGCTTGAAAGCGAAATATGAAGACGTGCACGGGGTCGTGCTGCGCGACGATGCGATAGTCGCGGCCGCCGAGCTGTCGAGCCGCTACATCATGGGACGTCAGCTGCCGGACAAGGCGGTCGACCTGCTCGACACCGCCTGCGCTCGCGTCAAGGTGCTGCAAAGCGCGAAGCCGGACGTGCTGGAAAATACGGAGCGCCGCATCCAGGCCTTGCAGCGCGAGAAGCACGGACTTGAGCGCGATGCGGACAACCAGCAGCCCGTCAATCTCGCGCGCCTGGAAGAGATCGATACCGAGCTTGCGACGCTCACGGCGCAGGCGGACGAATTGCGCGTCTTCTGGGAAAAGCAGCGTGACGCGGCACGCGCGCTGCTGGAAGCGCGTGCGGCACGTCACGCGGCAAAGGCAAGCGATGCACCGGCCGATACGCTGCAAGCGCTCTCGGTGGCGATTACGGCCGCTGCCGAGGCGTTCAAGGCCGCGCAGGGCAGTCAGCCATTGGTCCACGTCGACGTCGATCCAGACGTGGTGGCGCGCGTGATTTCGGACTGGACCGGCATTCCGGTGGGCAAGATGCTGCGCGATCAGGCACAGAGCGTCATGCGCATGGCCGACACGCTGAAGGCGCGCATTCGCGGGCAGGATCATGCGATGGACCAGATCGCCGAAGTGCTCAAGACCGCCAAGTCGGGCCTGAAGGATCCCGATCAGCCGCTGGGCGTGTTCCTGCTCGCCGGACCGTCGGGCGTCGGCAAGACGGAGACGGCGCTGTCGGTGGCGGACATCCTGTTCGGCGACGAAAAATCGACCACGGTCATCAACATGAGCGAGTTCCAGGAGAAGCACAACGTGAGCCGCCTGATCGGCTCGCCGCCGGGCTACGTGGGCTACGGCGAAGGCGGTGTGCTGACGGAGGCGGTGCGCCAGCGTCCCTATTCGGTCGTGCTGCTCGACGAGGTGGAGAAGGCGCACCTCGACGTGATGAATCTGTTCTACCAGGTGTTCGACAAGGGCATGCTTTCGGATGGCGAGGGCAAGGAGATCGACTTCTCGAACACGGTGATCTTCCTCACGTCGAATCTCGCGACCGATGTGATCACCGAGATGACCGCCGGTGAAGACAAGCCCGATGCGGCGACGCTGCTCTCCGCCGTGCGGCCGATCCTCTCGAATCACTTCAAGCCGGCGCTGCTTGCGCGCATGACGGTGATTCCGTACTTCACGCTGCAGGGCGAGGCGCTGGCGGGCATCGTGCGGCTCAAGCTGGACAAGATCGTGCGGCGCGTTGCGCGCAACAACAAGATGCGCTTCACCTACAGCGAAGCGGTGGTCGAGCAGATCACGGCGCGCTGTACGGAAGTCGAAACGGGCGCTCGCAATATCGATTTCATTCTTCGTGGCACGGTGCTGCCGTTGATGTCGCAGGAGATCCTCACGCGTATGGGCGAGGGCTCGGCGTTGCCGGAAGTAGCGCTCGGCGTGGACGAGAGCGGCGATTTTGTTGTGAGTTTTCCGGGCTAGTCGCCGCGCGCAATCAGGCGTTGTCAACCCGACGCCATTGATGTTGGTCGGCGACTCAGCGCCACCAACACCGAAGAAGAACAGGACAGAAAATCAACATGGACTCAGCCGCCAGTCAGATCACCGCCAACAGGCGTTTCGATTTCAGATCGAGCGCATTCGCCAAGGACAACGACAAGTTCGAAGTGGTCGAGATGGAGGGGTTCGAGTCGATTTCGCGCCCCTTTCGATTTACGCTGACTCTGTCGTCCAGCGACGCGGCAATCGATTTCGACTTGATGCTCCGCAATCCCGTGACCTTCACGATCTACGGGCCGGAGAGAACGTTGAGCACGCCCTATCACGGCGTGCTCGCGGAGTTCGAACAGTTGCACCGTGCGGATGGGTACGTGTTTTACCGGGCGGTTCTCGTGCCGAGACTGTGGCGCTTGTCGCTGTACCGGCTCTCGGAAGTCTATCTGCAGGAGCAGACCATTCCGGAGTTGATCGAGAGCATCCTGAAGAAGGCGAAAACAGGCGGGCCTGACGACTTCGAGTTCAATCTGAAAGGAAGCTATCGGCAGCGTAGCTTCGTCTGCCAGTATGAGGAGACTGATCTCGACTTCATCTCGCGGTGGATGGAAAAGGAAGGCATCTACTACTACTTCGATCACTCCGGCAAAGCGGAGAAACTGCTCCTGATCGACGACAAGATCAAGCAAGCGCCGGGCGCGCTGAAGGTCGGCTATCGGCCCGACGACACGCTGGATACAGGTGTCGCGGCTGATTCCGTGCGCAACCTGGTCTGCCGGCAAAAGCCTCTTCCAGAAGCCGTTGTGCTACAGGATTACAACTACTGCAAGGCTAATGTGGATCTCACCGCGAGAAAAGACGTGTCGGCGGATGGGTTCGGTGAAGTGACCATATATGGAGAAAACTTCCTCGACGCGGACGAAGGCAGTCGCTATGCGAGCCTGCGCGCTGAGGAGATCATTTGCGGCGCGAAGGTTTTTTCCGGTGAGGGAGTAGCGGTGGGATTGCGCAGCGGGTACGCGATAGAACTGACGGGACATTACCGCGGCAGCTTCAACGGCAGCTATCTCGTGACCGAAGTCCATCACGAGGGTTCGCAGGCCGGCGCCCAGTTCAATGGTGTGAGCAATCCGTCCAGTTCAAGCGGACGCAGCAATGAAATCGTGTACCGGAACAGCTTTCGGGCGATTCCCCTCGACATCCAGTTTCGCGCGGAACGGGTGACGGCCAAACCCCGTGTAGCCGGCACGATGAATGCAAAGATCGACAGTGAGGGGAAGGGAGAGTACGCCGATCTCGACGAGTTTGGACAGTACAAGGTGCAGTTGCTGTTCGACAAGACTGACAAGGACCCCAACAAGGGATCGGCACGCTTGCGTATGGCAACGCCGTATTCTGGTACCAACCATGGCATGCATTTTCCTCTGCATAAGGATGCCGAGGTGCTGCTGTCATTCATCGACGGTGATCCGGATCAGCCCGTGATTGTGGGCAGTTTGCCGAATTCGGAAAATCCGAATGTGGTGACGCAGGCAAATGAAAGTCAGAACGTCATCGAGACGGCCGGCGGGAATCGGGTCCAACTCGATGACGCAAAGGGCGACGAGAGTATCTGGCTTCATTCGCCAGCGGGGAAAAGTTCGATCGGCATCGGCTCAACGGTTGCGGACGGAGGAGGTGGAAGCCTGTGGTTTGCTACGACCGGTAGTTCCGGAAGCCTGGCGGCACTGTCGACCTCGTCTGTCAGCGGAATCGCGAACTCCTCAGTGGCGGGCGTCCAGATTGGTGTGACGGCCCCAATTCTCAGTCGTAGTTCTCTTTTGGATTCTGCCATCACCAGAAAATATTCAAGATGGACAACCCACGACAGCAAAACGGTGGTTGGGGAAAAATCTTATGAGGTCTGTCGTGAGAAATATTTGAAGGCTGATAAGAGCGTATTGATTATGGGCGGGCTTAGCAGCGACGTAGCGATAAAAAACCTTTCCATCAGGAAGTGGTGTGGACGTATCGCCGCCGCGCTTTCAGCCTTCGATTGGGGAATGGCTGCGGCTTCGGTAAGTGAGTATGCAGCTATAGGATCTGTCCAATGGGGCGAAGTTGGCAACATTGAAAAGGTGTCGAAAGAACCGATCAAATCGTGGGTTGGCTGGACGAAGACAGCTCTGGGTATTGGTCGAACTGTATATGATTATAAAAGAAAAATTAGTGATGGGCTGGTGCAAACCGCAGAAGAGAATTATCAAAGCACCCTATCGCTTGACGACGAGAGTGTGTCTCTGAATTTCAAGAATAAATTGATGAACCCCGCGAGCAACCTGAAATTGAATGCGAAGGGCGCGATTTTGTCTTGTGATTCATCGAAAAAACGGGGGAGTGTGGAGTGCACGGGGAAAAAAGTTCGTCTGGAGGTTTTAAATGATGGTGGTTTGAAAGCTCGGACCTACCTTGCGGTTAGAGACGGAGCTATATCTCTGCGCCTCATGGATGATTTTTCCAGTAAAAAAGCCTCGCTGCATCTCGCGGAAAAACAAACGTCCATGTCAACTAAAGGGACTATGAAATTCGAAGCAGGCGCGGACATAACCGTGAAAGCCGGAGAAGGTAAGCTGATACAGCTAGGCTAAAGATGAAGATCCTCTGCTCCAATGATCTCGCGATGCATTATCGCAGCCTGCAGTTCGCCCAGCGTAACGCACTCGTGATCGGCATGATGGCGTGCTTCCGGTTCGCACAAACCGGCCGGAATGCGCTGATCCCTGGCAATGAGATGTGGCCGCTCGTCACGCAGGTGTTGGGCGAGGCCGGCCTATTGGATGAGGTATATCCGAAGCCCGCGGGAGAGTACACGGTCTACGGGGCAGCGTACGCGCCGGAGGGCCGGGCTGTCGAACAACTTCGCGTCAGTGTTTGCCTCGGTTCGTTGAAAAAATCGCTCATCGTGACCGGCAATCGCCAATTCAATGCCATCGGGCTCATGTCGCGGCCGAAGCCGTTCATTCGCATGCCGATCGTTCCCGAGACAGCATTCGGCGGCGACGGCTTTGCGGACAACCCGCGCGGGAAGGGTTATGGCGAAACGGGAGACGCCGACGGCGCAACAGTCTGGCCATTGCCGAATATCGAATATGAATACGGTCGTATTGCAAGCCGTGGTGAACGTATTGCACCCGCTGGTTTCTGGGGGTTCGACATCGCGTCGCCGCCGCGCCAACAGTACCTTGGTACGTGCGACGATCACTGGCTCAAGCATGATTGGCCACACTTGCCAGCCGACACGCGCTCCGAATTGTTTATGAGTGCCGCCCCCGACCAGCGGCTGCGGACCGGCTATTTCTCGGGCAACGAGTCCTTTGAAATCGCCAACATGCACCCGGTGCGGCCGACGCAGAGAGGGGCTCTGCCGGGGCTTCGCGCACGATGCTTTGTCAACCAGAAAACGTCCACTGGCGATTTGCTGAGCGAAGTCACCGCCCATGCAGAGACTGTCTGCCTGTTCCCCGAACTCGACTGCGGGGTCGTAGTCTATCGCGCGATTTTCCATTGCGCGGACGACGAAGCGAGCGACGTGAAGCATATCAAGGCCGTATGGGAGACGTTGAACGAAGTGCCGCTGCCTTTTGAGCACTACCGGGCCGAGTTCGAGCGGGAAATCGGCACTGTGAATGCTGAAGCGGCATCCGCCCAGCCGCTAGCGGGAACCGGTGAGATACAAGCGGAGCAGGCCACCGCTGAGGCGCAGCCGCCCGGTAATGCAGCCGTGAACACGGATACGGAGGCGTCGGCCACGGTAGACGTGGAGCGCGACGCACAGTTTGCAGGCATCCATGCAATGGCTGAACAATTGGACGCGGAGATGCGTGCACTGATGCGGCAGCACAACGTCAGCGACGTTGACCTCGAGAAATTCATGCCCAAGCCGGAACCGGTTGGGCCTGCGCCCACGTTCGAGGAGCTGCAGAGGCAGGGTGACCAGTTGGGTGATGAGCTTCGGTCGTTGATGGAAAAGTACAACCTGACCGATGAGGACGTGAAGAAATTCATACCCGAACCGGAACAGGAGGACACGCCCTCATTTGCTGCAATGGGAAAAATGATGGCAGAACTGAGCGCCGAGACCCGGGCGCTCATGCAAAAGTACAACCTCACTGAAGAGGATCTTAAACGCACGCTGCCGCCAGAAGTCGTGGAAAGCCTGGGTGAAGGTTCGCTTTTGGAACCGCCCGATGTCGATTTCGCTGCGCTCGATATGAGGCAGCCGCCTCCAGCACCTGAGTCGGAACTCCGATCAGGGGCAGTTCCTCCGGCGCGTGCAGCCGCGGAAGATGCCGCCGCCGCTGCACTGACGCGCGAAGACGTTGCAGCCCGCCATGCAACGCGTGGCAGCTTTGCGGGCTATGACCTGACGGGGCTGGACCTTTCCGAACTCGACCTCACGGGTGCGGACTTCTCGGGCGCTACGCTAGATAGAGTCTCGTTTGCAAAGAGCCGGCTTGACGATGCCGTTTTTGCGCGCGCGTTGCTACGCGGAGCCGATTTCAGCGAAGCGACGCTTGAGCGCGCGAGGCTCGATGGCGCTAGCGCCGAGGGCAGCACATTCGCAAAGGCCAATCTGCAAGCCGCGCAACTTGTCGGGGGCGATTTCAGCAGCAGTGACTTTTCGGAGGCTTGCCTCGCGAAGACTGAACTGGATCGGGCAATATTCGACAAGGCCAGGCTGCCTGGTGTGAATGCCGCCTCTTGTCGAGCGCAGCAAACGAGCTTTACCGAGTGTGATTTGAGCGGTGCGAACTTCAGCAACGCAACGCTGCAGAGCGCGAGCTTCAACGAAAGTCGCCTTGCTCAAAGCCGCTTCTGCGGCGCGCTTTGCGAGCACGCCGAGTTCTATGGTGCCGAAGGCCACCAGGCCGATTTCACCGGCGCAGACCTGCGCAAGTCGCGTGCTGACGAGAAGACCTGCTTTGATGAAGCGGACTTTGCGAGCGCGCAGATCGCGCACGCGTGCTGGGACGGTACACAACTGCGCAAAGCGTCGTTCGAAAGTGCAAGGCTCGACCATGCCGACTTCACGCGCGTGCAGGCAAGAGGCGCACAGTTCCGCCTGGCCTCGGCCAAAGGTACCCGCTTTGAGCACGCCGACCTGAGCGGCGCGGAAATGAGCGCCATTAACATGTTCGGCGGCTCGCTGCGCAAAGCCAACCTGAGCGGCACCCGCATGCAGGACGCCAACCTGTATGGCGTGGACTTCGGCGGCACTCAGCCGACGTTCGCGAGCGTCGAGCGAGCAAACATCGACTGCACCATTCTTCAATACCGTCCGCCCGTCATATGAGCCCTACGAATCCAGGTACACGGACGCGCATGGATGCGAACGAGGCACGAGCGGCACTCGCGCGCACCCAACGGATTGACGATGCGGACCTCTCCGGCGCAGATCTGTCGGGTTGCGACCTGTCCGGGTGTCGCCTTTCTAACGTGACGCTCGAAGGCGCAAATCTGCGGCAAGCGAGACTCGACAACGCGGACTTGCGGCAAGTCAGTTTTGCGGGCGCACAGCTCGAAGGCGCGACGGCTCAGCAGGCCCGCTTTGAAGATGTGGACTGGAGTGGCGCTGTCGCGAGCGCTGCGGACATGAGCTTCGCCTCTTTCGACGACTGCAACTTTACGCGGACGTCGTTCGCAGGCGCGCGCCTCGCGCGCTGCGACACGAATAGCTGCATTCACGTCGACACGGATTACGCGAAAGCTGATCTGTTCCGCTGGTCGGCGTCGCAAGCGGATCTGAGCCGGGCGCAACTGGGTGGGGCATCGCTCGTCAAAGCTTTTTTGCGCGGCGCCAACCTGAACGGTCAGGACTTGCGCAGCTGCGACCTGACCATGACGAGTTTTGACGGGGCCTCCCTTCAGAGGGCGAATCTGGCAGGGATGACGCTCGATAGAACCAGCTTCCTCGGCGCGCAACTCCAGGGCGCGGATCTTCGCGGTGCGCGCGGCCAGTATGTTGGACTGATCCTCGCTGTGCTGACGCAGGCAGACATTGGCGACACGCATTTCGACGGTGCGAATGCGAGTGAAGCCGATTTCGGCGGCGTGCAATCGGGCGGTGCATGCTGGTCGAAATCCGTGCTGTGCCACAGCGTCTGGCGTGCAGCATCGCTTCACGGCGCAAGATTCATTTATTGCGATCTATCGCACGCCGATCTGTCCGACGCCGACTGCTCGGGCGCGGATTTCAGCGGTGCCAATCTTCACTCGCTCGTGCAGAAAAACACGCTCTGGAGCGGGGCGAAGCTGGATGGCGCGCGGCAAACCGATCCAGTATTGGCGCGCGCCGAAGCGTGGCAGCCGCCCCACACCGATAAACGCTAAAGAGGGAGAGTCCTTTATGAATCCCGCACTCGTATCAATAACGCGCCCTGGCAGCGATCAAGCTGTCTCGATGACATACGCAACGGTAACTGGTCGTGCCGGTCAGTGGTATTTCCTGCAGACGGCTGATGTCGTCTCGACTCGCGCCCTGCGCGCCGACAGTTGCCTGATCGATCCAGACTGCGGAGATCGGGTGCTGGTTTGCACGGGCGGTTCGCATACCGCTTCGTACATTCTTGCCGTCCTTTCGGGCGCAGTTCAGGGTGCCGCCGCAATCGTGCTGCCCGGCGAGGTTTCCCTGCATACGGACGACGGCGTCTTGAGGGTCGAGGCAGACCAGATCGACATGCACGCACGCCGGCGGGTGGAACTGGATGCGCCGGAGATCGGCATGTCGGGGTTGCGTGGCGAGTTCAAGTTTGCCCGGTTCGACGCCACCGTACAGCAGTTGCAAGCCAGTCTGGGTTCCGTGCGCACTCTGGCTCACACGATGACGAATACCGTCGGGCGGCTGATCCTGCGCGCTCGCGACAGCCTGCGCTGGGTCGAGGACACCGATGAAACTCGAGCTGGGCGCGTACGCATGCATGTGGACGAGCGTTTCCACATGTCGGCGCGGCACGCAACGGTACTGGCGGAAGGCCAGGTCAAGATCGACGCCTCGAAAATCGACCTCGGATAGGACGCCATCATGTTTGCAGTTACCGTGGAAGCCGGTCAGTGCATGAGCACACCGGACGTTTGCAAGACGCCCGCGCCGCCGGGGCCACCCGTGCCAGTGCCGTACCCGAACATCGCGATGCCGCAGATGGGCTATCAGCTGACGCAGAAGGTACTGATCGTGGGCAAGCCGGCACTCACGAAGGCGTCTCAAATCCCGAACTCGTCCGGCGACGAACCCGGCGTCGCAGGTGGTGTGGTGTCGGGCAAGGTGATGGCCGAGATGAAATTCACTGCAGGCAGCATGACAGTCAAGTTCGAAGGCAATGCGGCTGTGCGCCTGAACGATCCGACTCAGCATAACGCGGGCAACGCGGTGGGCGCGGTCCTCGTCCCGAGTCAGAACGTCGTTATGGTCATGAGTTGATAGTTAGGAAGGGGCAATGAAGACTATCTGGATTACAGCATTCGACAAAGAAAAAGACGCCACCCGCGTCGCCGCATTGTCGCAGTTGCTAAAGCAATACGGCCTCGCCACGCAAGGCCACTTCTGGGTCGACGAACCCGAAAAGCTCGCGTGGCGAGCGGGGCTCGATGCGCTCAATGCCGCGCGAGCCGACCTCTGGCTGATCCTCGCCGACGACGACACGCTCGCCAAGCCTTCAGTCCGCTACGGACTATCGGTGTTCGCTGCGAGCCTGCGCGCCGCGCGCGGTTCAGGCTTTCCCGTTGTGGTGTCAGCGGTGAAAGGTATTGAGGACATGCCTGCGCTACTCGGCGACGCGACCGTGCTCGTAGAAAGCCATGCCGCGTGGCCGGCGAAGATCGTCGCGCGCGCGAATCTCGCGAAGGCGGGCGAGCCGCAAGACCATCGCTTCGAGGTGGTCGGCGAAGAGCAGCTCGGCCAGTGGTTCGCCATCGGGCCGCGTAGCGGCGAGTGGCACGGCGTCGTGTTCGGCGTACACGGCGGTGATGCGAAGATCGATTTCCAGGCGGTGGGCCCGCGCGGCAAACTGCCGGAAAAGACTGTGCTCGAATACGCGCAGGAAGGTCTGACGTTGCAGGTCGGAGAGCGAGAGTACACGGCTTGGGCGGTGCGCAACCGGCTTGGCGATGGCGATGCTTACTACGCCCGGGTCAAGGGATCGCCGGAAAGCATTCTTTTCCTGCCCTACACCGAGGACAGCGAGGCCAGCGCAACGATTCTGCCGCTGGTTTGACGCGGCGTTCCCCAGATCGCTTTCGATTCAGTTTTGAATAATGCCGCATATTGGTCTTTCTTCACTGCTTCAGTACACCAGAATATCTGCAAAATTCGTGGCGGCGGGCAACGCTCCACTGCAAAAAAATGAGGCACTGACAATGGCCGAGTCTGTAAAGAAGAGCAAGGCCGCAAAGCGCCTTGGAGCTTGCACGCGGGTTGCGCGGCCGCTAGCCGGGTTGGCCAGCATCGCGGGTGTGCTCGCGCTCGCCGCATGTGGAAGCACGCCGCCGAAAGATCCGCTCGCCGACGTGAACTGGAGCTATGCCGCCGACTCGATCATTCTGGAGATAAGTGCCGATCCGGCGCTCAACCAGTACGACGGCCAGTCGCACACGCTGCTGCTCGGGATCTACGAATCAGGCGATGCACAAGCCTTCCGCAATCTCACCGCCGAGCCCAGTTCGCTGGCGGATACGATGGCATCCGGCAAGGTGCCACAGGCCTTCAGCCAGTTTTCGCGCTACGTGGTCTCACCAGGTCAGCACTCCTGGCTCATTCTCGATCGAGCGCAGAACACACGCGCGATCGGCGTGGCCGCGGGTTATGCGCAGTTCGGCGTGGCCAATGCGGCTCGGCAATTCGACGTGCCAGTTGTCACCAAAACTTCAGGTTTCATTTTCCGTACGCACAGCCAGTTGCCCGGACCGCTCGTCGTGCGGCTCAACCTGGGCACGCAGGGCATCCTGAACGCCGAAGTCCAGTCCGACGGGCCAGACCCCGCAGCGTTTCAGCACGCGCAGCCGCTCGAAGGCGGCGGCAAGCAAATTCGTTTGAGTGGCGCCGCTCCGGCTAATCCGGATGCAACAGGCGCCACGACAGGCATTCTGGGCGCCGCGAGTGCGCAGGACACGTCCTTTCGCAAGCTCGCTAACTAGCATATCGATCCCATCACATGGACCATAACAAGGGTATCTATTGGCACCAGGGCATGTTCATGCAGCCCCAGCACTTCCAGCTGGCGGCGCTGCACGAACAGTCCCGTAACAAGCCTGTCTTCGAGACCGGCTTGCCGCACTTTTGGGGCGTGGGCGCGCTCGACATCGCGGCGGGCGCGATTGCACGCCAGACCATCGAAGTGCGATCGGCGCGGCTGATCTTTCCGGATCACACGTATGTCGAATTTCCCGGTAATGGGGTGCTTGCGCCGCGCTCGTTCGACGCAAGCTCGATCGGCGAAGGGCGCACGCTGACCGTCTATCTCGGTGTACGCAAACTCGCTGCCGAGGGCAACAACGTCACGTTGTGCGAATCGCTCGACGCCGCTGCCGCCGTGCAGACGCGCTATGCGAGTCTCCAGCACCCGCCCGAGGTGCCCGATCTGCACTCGAACGGTCCCGCCGCGCCGGTGCATACGCTCCTGCACGTGCTCAAGATTTTCTTCGAAGGCGAGACCGCCAATCTCGGCCAGTACGATCTCATTCCGATCGCGCAGCTTGCGCGAATGGGCGATACCGTGACGCTATCGGACCGCTTTGTTCCGCCGTGCCATGCATTGTCCGGGTCCGATACGCTGCTGCGCATCGTTCGCGAGATTCGCGATGACGTGGTCGGGCGCGCGCACCAGTTGCAGGAGCTGAAAAATCCGCGCGAGCTGCAGAAGGCCGAGTTCGATCCAGGCTACATGATGCTGCTGCTCGCCATGCGTACGCTCTCTCGCGCCGCCCCGAGCCTCGTGCATCTTGCGCAGACGGCAACAGTCCATCCGTGGCACCTGTACGGCGAATTGCGCCGCCTGGTGGGCGAACTCAGCGCGTTTTCCGAGCGCTTCGACATGCTCGGCGAGGCGCAGGACGGCACGCCCGGTCTGCCGTCTTACGATCACACCGATCTCTACACCTGCTTCTCGCGCGCGCAGGTGTTGATCGGCTTTTTGCTCGCGGAGATCGCAACCGGACCCGAGCATCTCACGGTGCTCGACTACCGCGATGGCATGTTCGCGGGCGATCTGCCGCGCTCGTTCTTCGACCGGCGCAACCGCTTCTATCTCGTGCTGCGCACGGAGCAACTGGCAGCCCAGGTTGTCGATGGCGCGCTGCACGATGCGCGCCTCGCCAATGCCGCCGACGTCACGCGCCTCGTCGCGCATGCGTTGCCGGGGCTCGAACTCATCCATCTGCCGAACGCGCCTCAAGGCATGCCGCGTCGCGCGTCGTCGAACTACTTCCGGATCGAGCAGGTGAGCGAGCTGTGGGATGCCGTCGAACGCGACGAGAACATCGCGCTGCAGTGGCCCGATGCGCCGCAAGATCTGCGTGCCGAAATTGTCGTGCTGCGGAGATAGCGTGAAACTTGCAGACATCTTCATCCCCCTTTTCGCGCAGATGCGTGCATTCGCGCTGTCGCCCTCGTGCGATGCCGAAAGCCTGACCGTGCAGCTCGACGGCGCGATCGCGTCGGCGCGGCGCGGCGCGCACGACGCCGGTTTTCAGGAAGCCGACATCGACGAGGCGCTGTTCGCCTTCAACGCGTGGGCCGACGAGCTATTGCTCACCACGCAGTGGGACGGCGCCGCGCAATGGCAGCGTCATCTGCTGCAGCGTCGCTACTCGGACGTGAGCAATGCCGGCGTCGTGTTCTACGAGCGACTCGCCAAGCTCACCCCTGCGCAGTTGCCGGTGCGCGAGGTGTTCTATCTGTCTCTCGCACTGGGTTTTGGCGGCCGTTACGCCTACGACCGCAACCAGAAGACGCTCACCGACATTCGCCGCACCAATCTTGCGATGCTGCTGCCGGACGCCGATCTGCTCAGTGCGTCCGCGCGCGCGTTTCTGTTTCCCGACGGCTATCCGCTCGCTGGCGTTGAGGGGGCGGCGCACGCGCAAACTGCGCGCACGCGTCTCGCCGCACGTTTTTCGCGCTTCTCGGGCCGCAAGCTGACCGCGTACCTCCTTCCGCTTTTCCTGCTGGCGTTGCTGTACGGCGTGTATCACACCGTCGTCGCGCAGTCCGCCGATACGCTTCTTGCGCAGATCCATCTATGAAACTGCTGGGCATCGCATTGCTGTGGTTGTTGACGCTGATCCTGCTGGCGCTCGCCAGCTGGGGCGTCGTCCTCTATTTCGGCTGGCCGCTGTGGGTCGCGCTTGCGATATTCGTCGGCGTATTCGCACTGTACTTTCTGGTGACCTACGTTCGCCGCATGATCGTGATGATGCGCTCGCGCAGCCGTCTCGCGGCCCAGGCGGCGGCTCTCAACAGCGAGGCGGCCGCTGCTTCCCCGGAAACGCTGCTGCGGCGCAAATGGAAAGCTGCCGTCGCCACGTTGCGGCAATCCAGTCTGCGCGGCCAGGGCGACCCGCTGTACGCGCTGCCGTGGTTCATGGTGATCGGTCAGTCTGGCACGGGCAAAACCACGGCCCTCACGCGTGCCCGTCTTGCGTCGCCGATCCAGAAGGTCAGCCAGCAAGCCAGCATTGGCCAGACAGCCAACTGTGACTGGTGGTATTTCGACCGTGCCGTAGTGATCGATTGCGCCGGTCGCTACGTGCAGGCGGAGGACATCGAGCAGGACCGGCGCGAATGGGAGGTCGGCCTCAATCTGCTGGGGCGCTACCGGCCGCGTGAAGGGCTCGACGGGCTCGTGCTCGCGATCAGCGCGGACCGGTTGAACCCTCCGAATGCCGATACCTTCGCCGATGAAGGGCGCATCGTGCGCGCACGCATCGAGCAGCTGATCCGCATGTTCGGCAAGCGCTTTCCGGTCTACGTGCTCGTCACCAAATGCGATCGCCTTTATGGCTTCGAGGAATGGGCGAAGTCTCTGCCCGCCGACGCGCTCAGTCAGGCGATGGGCTATCTCGCGACGGAGAGCGAGACCGGCGAAACCGCGTTCGTCACTCGCGCGTTCGACTCCATCGGTGCGCGTTTGCAGGCGCTGCGCCTGGCTTTGGTGTCGCGCGAGGCGAAGCCGTCACCCGAATTGCTGATGTTTCCGAGCGAACTGGAGCAATTGCGCAGCGGTCTGACGATGTTTCTCGGCACCTGTCTCGCCGACAGCCCTTATCTCGAGAGGCCGCTGTTGCGCGGCATCTTCTTCAGCAGCGGGCGACAGGAGGGCGGCGCAATGTCGGCGCTGTTGGGGGCGGCCCTGCCACCGTCGCCATCGCACGAGGCCAGCACGGCAGGCGTCTTTCTGCACGATTTTTTCGGCCGCATCCTGCCGCAGGATCGTCACGCCGCCAAGCCGACCGTGCTCGTGCACCAGTGGCGGCGCGTCACGCAGCGCGTGGGCGTGATCGCGTGGACGCTGCTGCTTGCGACGTTCGGTATTCTGATCTCGGTTTCCTACGCGGGTAACAAACAGACGCTCGATCTGCTCCGAAGCGCGCGGCCCGACAAAGTCGCCCTCAATGGAACCCTGTTTCACGACGCAGCCGCGCTAACGTATTCTGCCAACGTCTTGACGCAGGCCGAACAGAATGACCAGCGCTGGCTCTCGGGGCTGCTCGGCAACGGCGCGGGAGTCGCCGCCGTTCAAGCGCGTCTGCATGCCGTGTTCGTGCAGCAGTATCAGCAGGGGATTCAGTCCGCCATGGACCAGACGCAGGAGGCGACGCTGGCGGCGCTATCCGGTTTGGCGGGGCAAGCGGGGCAAGCCATGCAATCGGCGGAGCAGGCGCAGCAGATCTTGAGCCTTGCCCGCTCGGTCGCCCTGCTGCAAGCGCGTATCGATGGTGCGGATCGGGCCACGCTCGAAGCGATGCCGCAGCCTGGCGGCAGTTCGCTCTATCCTGCGCAGCTCAACGAGGAACTCGATTCGCTCAGGCTGTCCTACCTCGCCTGGTCGCCGAAGGATGCCGGCTATCTGCGCGAGCGCCTGAAGCAGCGGCGCGCACTTCTGAATCAGGCAGTCGCGGCCGACCCTCAGCTGACCTGGCTCGTCGGGCTCGTGCCGGACGGGGGCGAGCTGGCGCCAGTGCGCGCGGCGGAGTTCTGGGGGGGCGACGCCCAGCCCGTGAACGCGCTGTACGGTCCTGGCCAGCACACGGTAACGGGCGGCGTAATTGGCGCTGGCGGTACGAGCAGCGCAAGCGTGCCCGAAGCCGCGGTGCCCGCGGCCTTTACCCTCGCGGGCCGCAAACAGATTGACGAACTTGCGGCGCAGATTCGCGCGGCCATTAGCGACCCGGCGCAATTCGACAGACAGCGCGCGGCGTTCGACGGCTGGTATCGCACGCAGCGCGTGATCGCGTGGCGGAACTTCGTCGAAGCGTTTTCGGACAATCCTGGGGGCTACATGGGTGAGGCCGACTGGCGCGCCGCGCTCGGCATGGTGAGCGGGCCCGTGAGTCCGTATTTCCGCCTCATCGCGCGACTCGACGAGGAATTTGCCGGTGAGGACGTTTCTGCGCCGCTTCCCGGCTGGCTGGCTCTCGCACGGCAATTCCAGCAACTGCGCGAGCAGGCGACGCGCGTCGGCGCGGCCAACCACATGGTCAGGGTGGCTGGCGCCATCAACGCGGTCGGCGGTTCGGCGATCAAGGACGTGCTCGCCGGTGCTCCCATGCGCGGCAGCCAGGCGGTGGCCAACAATCTCGGTGCAGTCGATGCGCTGGCCAACTACTTCGCAAACCTGAACAAGCTCGCCATCGACAGCGGCGTGGGCAGCGGCAAGGACTACCAGCTTGCGGCCGATTTCCATCAGTTCGCCGTCAGTGCGCAAGCACAGCCGTCGGAGATGATCAGTGTCTTGCAATCGTTTACGCAGCTTCACTCGCTCGCGGGCGCTGGTGATGGCGATGGCTCTGACGCGCTGACCTGGCGACTGATCCGCGGGCCGTTCGATTTCCTCGCGGCTTATATCGAGCGGCAGGCATCGTGCGAACTGCAGC
Organism: Paraburkholderia sp. J8-2; assembly: GCF_905220195.1. Taxonomy (NCBI): domain Bacteria; kingdom Pseudomonadati; phylum Pseudomonadota; class Betaproteobacteria; order Burkholderiales; family Burkholderiaceae; genus Paraburkholderia; species Paraburkholderia sp. J8-2. The sequence continues at coordinate 184,896 of NZ_CAJMZA010000007.1, read as the reverse complement.
ACAGCTGGGAGTCGAGCGTCGTGTTTCCGTTGCAGGGCGCCACTGACGAGAGCGCGGCGAACGATCAGCTGTTCGGTGCGAAAGGTGCGGTCTGGGCATTTGCCGAGGGGCCGGCCAAGCCGTTCCTCACGCGCAACGCGAGCCGCTATGACGTCGTGCAGACGCAAGGGCTCAGTGTGCCGTTCACGACGGCATTCGTCTCGACGCTCAACGGCGCGTACGCACGCCAGGCCGCGCAGCAGCGGTCGGCCGCGCGCAGCGCTGCGGACAAACAGACGCAGCAACTTCAGGCGCAGCGCGCCCAACTGGACGCGCAGGCGTCACTCGACCAGCTCGACCGGGCACTTGCGACAGCGAAACAACAGGCTGACGCGGCGCGTGCGCTGACGGTGCCGCTCACGCTCACCGCGCAGCCGACGAACGTCAATGCCGACGCGCAGGCGAAGCCGTACGCGACGATCCTTACCGTGCAATGTGCGTCGGGCCAACAGACACTGAATAACTTCAATTTCCCGGTCAGCACGAGCTTCGCGTGGACGGCTGGGCAGTGCGGCGACACACGCCTGCAGATCAAGATCGGCAACCTGACCTTGACCCGCAGCTATGCGGGGCCGCTTGGCGTCGCGCAATTCCTGCAAGAATTCGCGAACGGCCAGCATCAGTTCGGGCCTGGCGATTTTCCGGCGAGTGAAAGCGCGCTCAAGACGCTCAACGTGCAGTCGCTGAGGGTGAGCTTTGCAGTGACGGGTGGGGACCAGGTGAGCGACGCCGCCCAGAAGATCGAGCGCTACGAGGCTCTGCTGAAGACCACGGCGCAGCAAAAGCAGCAGATTCAAGACGCGCTGCTGCAGCGTCAGCAACTCAATATCGCGGATCAGCTCGCCGCGACGAATCCGCCGCTTCCGGCGAACCTGCCGACGGTGGCTGGCAATCCGGTGAGTCTGGCGGAGTTGGGGTTGCCGAAGACGATCGGTGCTTGCTGGAGCGCCCAGGCGCCCCAGCTGACGACCGGCTTCTGAGCCGGTCGAGCCCGGCTGGTCAGGTAATCAGGCGCACCGCGATGGCGGCATTCAGCGGTGCGATGCGCGCGAGCAGGGCCGCCGTCTCCGCTTCGTTCTGCTCGTTGCGGCTGAGGATCGCATAGGCGGCGCGCAGTGCGTCGGCGGTGAGCTCCGGTTCCCACGCCGCCGCGCCGTAGCGATCGATTTCCTCCACGAGCGCGCGAGCGAACGCATCAAGCCGCGCGCCCGGGCGGTTCTCCAGCAGCAGGTCGCACAACGCCGTACGTAGCCGCAGGCGAGTGCCGACTGCCGTGCTCTGGGCAATCCCGTCTTGCAGGCATTGCGAGGCGGCGTGCAGATCGTTGTCAGCGGCGAGCGCACGCGCGCGCGCAAGCACTGCGGCGAGCGGGTCCGGCGCGGTGGCCGTCTGCGTTTGTCCTGCCGACGATGTGAGCGTGCCCAGCCACTCCACAGTGTCGGCATTGGCGAATGGCACCCCGTTGGCAAATTTCAGACGCTCGATGCCTTCCATGCGGGCGACGAACTTCGCGGTCTCATTGCAAACTTCGCGGTGCGCGCTATGCCAGGCGTCACCGAGTTGCGCGAGTGCCATTGCCGCCGCGTGGTTCAGATCGAGCCAGAATGGGTATTGCAGAATCTGTGTCTCGGCAAATGCAACGATGTCTGCATATGCCGCGCGCGACAGCAGCCCACGCAGCGCATCCTGCAATGGTGCAATCGGGCCGGCAAGCTGAGTCTCCGAACCGTTGGCGGCCGGCGCACGCTCGATGCCCGTCCACGCGGCGACGCGCCGTAGCCGGAAGCCAGGTGCGCTAGAAGGTTGGTTCTGCGCGTACCATGAGCCGATAGTCGCAAGGCGATCGAGTGCTTCGTCGATCGCACGGCTTGCACTGTCGATTGAATCGACGGCGAGTGGCGTGAGCGCTTCGGCCTGCAACGCGGGCGCAGGCGCGGCCGCTGGTGCGGCCAAAGGCGTGGGGGCAGGCTTGTACTCAGGCTCGGGTGCCGGTGGCGGCGCAGCGGCGACGATCGGTTGCGGCGCCACAGGCTCTTCCACGGCAACCTGCATGGTGTCCACGAGTGCGCGCAGCGGCTGCATCGACGGCGCGTCGTCGTCCTTTTCGGCTAGCACGCGGTCGATACTCGCGAGCGCAGTGCGCACGTCATCGAGCAGGGCGGGATTCTGCGGCGGCCAGCTCGACCAGTCGCGTTCCGCACCGTCGGCCTTCACCCGGTCGATCAGCCATTGCATGGCGTTGCGCCTCGCACGCATGCGTTGCAACGGCGGATACAGTTCGTCCCAGTAGGTCTGCAGCAGGTCGGCCACCACCTGCACGCCGTCCGCGAAACCCGTCAGGCCTTGGGTCTTGAGCAGGCTGGTCGCCAGATAGGACGCGACGAGCACGTCTTTGCCCTTGTTCGCCAGCAGCGTCGTGGACAGGTCGCTCACGCGGTTCCAGTCGACGCTGCTCGTTGCGGAGGGATTCGAGAGTTTGCCGATTTCGTTCTGCAGCAACTCGAACTCGGGTTCGTCGCGGACATCACTGCCGCACGGTTGCGCGGGAGTGACAGGCAGTTTGCCGAGGCTGGAAAGACTGGACATTGGGTCAGATATCGTTATTGTTCGGGGGCACAGGGCGGCTTACGCCAGAGCCGTTCACCTTTGCCGCCACTATGGCGGGATTTTCCCAGCTAGAGCGCGCAATGCGCCGATGGGACGCGTGACAGCCCAACACTCAAACGTCATCAATGGGTTTTCATGGCCATTTCCCGGTCTCGCTCGGGGAAGAACAAGAGTGCAATAAAACTAACAAGGCATGCAGGCGCGGCATACCAGGCGGCCGCCATGGGATTACCGGTCCACTTGATCAATGAAGTGATGATCAGTTGAACTGTGCCTCCGAACAGTGCCACCCCGAATGCGTATGAAATTGAAAAGCCGCTGGCACGCACCTGGACTGGAAAGGATTCCAGGACCAACACACTGCCCACGCTGCTCAACGGTGCGACAAACACGCTGATTAGCGCCACGCCGGCCAGCACCGTGGTTAAGTCATGTGCATGGGTGATGATATGGAATACAGGGAAAATGAGAAGGGTGGTCGCGCCAGCTGCAAACAGCAATAAGGGTTTGCGATTCTGAAGTCTGTCAGCCAGCAGACCGGTAAGCGGGGCGAATAGCATAAACACGAGACCAAAAACGACCGAGGCAAGAAACCCGGCGATAGCTGGCCAATGCATCACATGTGTCAGGTAACTCGGCATATAAAAGGCAATCGCGTAAGCCGGTATCGTGCGGCCAGCGATCATGAGCGTTGCCAAAGCGAGTGTCTTTCCATGGCTCCTGGAGAGTTCCGCGAGAGGAACCAGCTTGCGATTCGGCGATGCCCGACCAACCATGTCGTCGGGTAGCCGCCGCCGGACGTAAAAGCCGAACGGAACGATTAGCAGGCCAATCAGGAAAGGGACGCGCCAACCCCACGCGGCCAGATTCGCGGCAGACAGGCTGCTGGACATCACGACGCCTAGCGACGCCCCCAGGATTGCCGAGCTCGCCTGGCCGACCAGTTGCCAGCTCACCAGATAATTGCGCCGCCCGAACGGGCTCGCTTCCATGACATAAGACGCCGCGCTGCCGACTTCACCCCCAGCGGCGAGCCCTTGAACCAGACGGCTCAACAGCATGATGACGGGTGCCACGATGCCGACTTGTGAATAAGTCGGGCAAGCTGCAATCGCCGCCGTGCCTGCCGCCATTAGCCAGATGGTCAAGGTCATGGCGGCCCGGCGGCCTGAACGGTCGGCGTAGGCGCCGATGACGATCGAGCCGAGGGGACGAAACAAAAAGCCGACTCCGAATGTGCCGACTGCCATCAACAGGGAGGACATCGAATTCGTTGATGGAAAGATTTGACCGCCGATCCAGCCCGCGAAGAGCCCAAAGGCAGTGAAATTGAAGATTTCGAGGCAACTGACAAAGGATGTCGCGATGACGACTCTCACAAGGCGACGAGAGGCGAGGGCTGGTGAGGGCAAATGGCTGGTCATTCTGGAAAGGGAATCAACTGATTTCGGCTTTTCGGGCGTCGAAGCATGATTTGCGAGCCACACCGGGAACGGGTTCTCCGACGAGGGCTATCGTTGTGTTTCGCGTACTTGAAAGCGGGGAAGCAGCAGGTGGAACTGGCGCTCGACTTGATCGGCATGCTCAAGCCGCATTGTTCAGGGAAGCCTCCCGAAAATCGCGCGGAGCCATGTCAAAAGCGCGTCGAAAAGCGCGCGTGAAGTCGGAGGAACTGGTAAAGCCGAGTCCAAAAGCGATTTCCGTCACCGAAAGATGCTGGCAGCGGGCGAGTTCCTCTGCCGCCTGCTTCAGTCGAAGGTGCCGGATATAAGCGTTCAGTCCACCCTCGTGCTGGAACAGTCGGTACACGCTCGGTCGTGCAAGCTGCAATGCTTGCACCACGCTTTCGGGGGACAGTGCGTCGCTGCGAAGATTCGCCTGAATGTACCTGCGCACACGACCAAACATCGCCGCCCGCACTGCCGATCTCGCGTTTCCGGTTAATCCAGCGTCTTTGCCAAAGGCGGTGACCAGAAGTTCGGCGCCAGCAAGAATGGCACTTCTCGCTGCGCTCGGGTCCATGAACGGGATTTCCCTGCTTAGCGCGGCTGCGTGGTCGACGACCAGTTGGGTGAAGGGCGTTTCATTGCGCATCATCCGTCCGTGGACAGCCTCGGGATCGGGAAAGATCTTCGCCGTGAGCGTGCCCGGCACGAAAAACGAGAGCACATGACAGGTATTTCTGCGCATTCGCACCGGTTGGCCCAGGTCAAGCGCGAGGAACGTTGCTCGAGTGGCCGCTCCAGTGCGCGCAGATGGGCGTGCCGTCACGTTGTCCACGTCTCCTTCCAGAAAAACATGGAACATGAAATCTCGCTTGTTGTCGGTCGAGATACGCGCCAGTGAGCGCTCGAGAATCATCGTCTCGGAGCGGCAGTCGGTGAATGAAAGGTCGTCGCCGACGCCGTATCGGTCAATGGATGCGCGAAATGGCGTCTTGACGTCTGATCGGGAGGGGAGAACGTCGATGACGTGGCTGACCCTTTCCCGCCAGGCAAGCAATTGGCGGCTGGGAGGGAGCGACATGACATCGAAATGGCTATGTGCAATACCACTCGAAGGCAATTCCGGCGGCACGTTGTTGGTCAATGTAGTTTACGAATCTATTATTACAATTCCAATCGCTTGGTCCCCATAATCACCGATGGGAATTGTTAACTAATCATACCAGACCGCCTTGCGGCGACAGCGCATGTCCCGGTGGCTCGTACCGGGATGCACCCGGCGCCTCCTTTCGGAAGACACGGATGGACGGCAACCTGACGGCGGCATCTGAATTGCCTTGGACGGCTTCGAGCGAAGATCAGGGCGCGCTGTGCACTTCAATGCGACAAAAATTGATTGTCAAACCGCGGAGTTAATTCCTGAACTCCGCAGCGCCCCATATCGGCCAGAACTCGCACGAAAGCGAATCAAGGCTCGACAACATTGAACTGCCCGCTAAACGTGTCCAGCGATCCAAGAAGCGAATGAAACACGCTGGCGTCGCCGTTGATCGTCAGTTGGCCTTGCCCGATCGCTTCGGCGAAATTGGTCTCTCCCAGCAGGATGCGGTCGAGCGTTTGCCGCGACATCGACACTTGAGCCTGCACCTGGCGCGCATCGGTCGAGGTCGCGCCTGAACAGGTCAGTGCTCCGTGCTGAACGTTCAGCGTATAGCGCCGGCCCGTGTCCGTGAAATGCCAGTCGATGCGGGCATGCATCGTCTGCACCTTCAACCCGTCCAGACGAATCGCCAGATAGTCGAAGAACATCTCGTCGGTCATCGCGCGAACCATGTCGGCGCTTCGCGAACCATAGGCCTTGTCGCGCGGGTTCCCTTCACGCAATTCGCGCGCGCCGAGCAGAAAGGCGTTGCGCCATGTCGCGGATTCCGCCTGAAAGCCCATTTGTTCGAGCGCTGCCGCGCCAAGCTCCCGCGCTTCGCGTAACGTTGGCTGCGCGAACACGAGATGATTCATGACCTGCGCCACCCAGCGATACTCTCCGCGCTCGAAGTCGCGGCGCGCCCGTTCCAGCATCGCATCGGCGCCGCCCATGTATTCGACGTAACGCGCACTGGCCATTTCGGGCGGCAGCGAATTGAGGTTGCTCGGATTGCCGTCATACCAGCTCAGGTAGTGCTGGTAAATCGCCTTGACGTTGTGCGAGACGGTGCCGTAATAGCCATGCGCGTGCCACTGCGCGGCGAGGCTGTCGGGCAAGCGCATATGCTCCGCGATTTCAGACGCGGTGAAGCCATGATTCATCAGGCGCACCGTCTGATCGTGCAGGTACTTGTACAGGTCGCGCTGCTGCTCGATGAACGCGCTCAAGCGTGCGTTGCCCCAGGTCGGCCAGTGGTGCTGGGCGAACACGACGTCGGCCTGCGGAGCATAGCGTTCGAGCGCCTGGGCCAGATAGTGCGACCAGAGCTTTGCATTGCGCACCTGTGCGCCGCGAAGCGGGCAGAGATTGTGCAGCGTGCGTGTGCCGTTTTCCGCGAGATTCAGCGCGCGAAACTGCGGAAAGAAGAAGTGCATCTCCGCGGGCGCTTCGCTCTCCGGCGTCAGCTGAAAAACGATCTCCACGCCGTCGACCACATGTGTCTCGCTTTGCTCGCGGATCAACATCGTCGGTGCGATGAGCGTGAGTGTCCCCCGCGGGATGTTCTTGCCGAGGCCCGAATCGATCTGGCAGCAGGCGCTTCTCGCGAGCGTATGGCCGAACTGGAACTGGGCGCGTCGCGCCATCGCCGTGCCGACCATGATCTGTTCGGAGACGGTCTCTTCCATGAAGCCATCTGGCGCGATGATGGCCACCTTGCCGGCCTTCACATCCGCCTCGTCGACGACGCCCTTCACGCCGCCGAAGTGGTCCGTATGACTGTGACTGTAAATGACGGCGACGACGGGCTTTGCGGGACGGTGTGCGAGGTAGAGGTCGAGCGCGGCGTGCGCGGTTTCCTTGCAGGTGAGCGGGTCGATAATGATCAGGCCCGTGTCGCCTTCGATGATCGTCATGTTCGCAAGATCGAAGCCGCGCACCTGGTAGATGCGCGAGGTCACTTCGAACAGGCCGTGATACCGGTTCAGTCTCGCTTGCCGCCAAAGCGACGGATGCGCTGTCGACGGCGCATCCGTCGCGTCGAGAAAGCCGTAGTCGGCAAGACTCCAGACGAGGCGGCCATAGGCGTCACGCACTTCGGCGTCGGGTATCGTCCCGATGAAGCCGCGTGTGGCTTCTGCTTCATCGAGGCCATCTTCGTGCGGCAATTCAGCAAGCGCTTTCTGGTGGGCGAGAAGGGTGGCTGCAGTTGCCGCGCCGTGTGGGAGCGTATCGGGCGCGCAGTCGGATTGCGGGGCGTTGGAGAGGGTTTGCATGTCGGTATCGCGTGGCATGGAGCGAGGAGGCAGCGAGCGGTCGCGGCGCGCCTTCCGCCGGGTTGAATGAGTTGACGGTGCGCTGCCAGTTAGGCATGCCAGGGGGCACAGAGCGCTCGCTGTCGCAAACGCGCCAGGTAGTGCGGCATGGGCGACCCGTCTCCTGTGTGTCTGTGCTTTTCGCGCGGTGGTATCAGGCGTCTGTAGAAGCCAGCGCCGCCTGATGCGGCGCGCCCATATAGAAGACGCCGTTCGCGTGCAAGATGGTGCGGCCATTGGCGGTCGCGACACATGTGGCGTTCGTGAGCCGTCTGCCTGCCTTCACCAGGGTAACGTGCGCTTCGAGCCAGGTGCCGGGCCGTACCGCAGCGATGTAGTCGACGCCGAGGTGAACAGTCGGCGTCGCCATGCAGTTTGTCTCGCGGCGAATAATGGCGCCGAACGCCGTGTCGGCGAACGTCGCGAGGAATCCGCCGTGGGCGATGCCGAGCACGTTGAGGTGTTCAGGCTGCACCCGCACCGCCAGAACCGGCCGCTCGCGGTGCAGAAAAAATCCGCCGCAGGAGGGAATAAAGCCCGTCGACACGCGCAGCGGTTCGAAGCCCTCCGGTACGGAACAGGACAATGTGTCGGCGCGCGCGGGCGTTGCGAGCGAGCCCGACGTAAGCAGCGTGGTCATCAAAAATGCTCCGGATCGGGGAGGGTTAGCGCGGCTTGCGCGAGTGCGCCGACGTTCGCGGCGACTGGCGGCGCTTTGCCGAGCATCAGATCGGCGGCTTTCTCCGCGATCATGATGGTGGGCGCGTTCGTGTTGCCGCTCACGAGCGTCGGCATGATCGACGCGTCGACGACACGCAAACCCGCCACGCCGCGCACGCGCAACTGCGTATCGACCACGGATTCCGGATCGTTGCCCATCCGGCACGTGCCGACGGGATGGAATGCGGTCTCGGCGCGCGAACGGATCAGCGCGCGGATTGCCTCGTCGCCGCTGTCGTTTGCATGCAGCCAGGCGTCGACCGGATCGCCGCCAAAGCGCCGCAGCGCGGGCTGATCGAGAATCTCTTTGAGCAGACGCACGCCGCGCACGAGCGTATCCATGTCGCGCTCGTCGGTGAGCATGTTCAGGTCGATCACCGGCGCCTCGCGGCAGTCGCCCGAGCGCAGCGTCACCTGGCCGCGGCTATGAGGGCGCAGCAGGCAGACGTGTGCGGAGTAGCCATGGCCGAATTTCATCGGCACGGTGATGGCTGCGTTGGCAAAGTGGACCTGCAGATCGGGCTCCGCCAAGTCGGGACGACTCTTGAAGAAGCCACCCGCTTCGGCGACATTGCTCGTTAGCATGCCTGATCGTTCTCGACGGTAACGCCTGAACTCCTGCCACATACGCAGGCCGCCGCGAAGCGAAACACCGAGCAGATCGCGGCTCGGCACGTTGCGTTGCACGAGCAGCACGTCGGCGTGTTCCTGGAGATTCTGCCCGACGGCAGGCGCGTCGCGAACCACATCGATGCCGAGTTCCCGAAGATGCGCCGCAGGCCCGATGCCGGAGGCCATCAGCAGTTGAGGTGTGCCGATCGATCCCGCGCTCAGCACCACTTCGCGGCGTGCCGTGAGCCGGACTTCCTGACCGTCGCGCAAGATGATGACACCCGTCGCGCGACCGTCCTCGACCAGAACACGCATGACCTGCGTATCGATCAGCACGTTCAGGTTTGGCCAGCGGCTGTTTCCGGTTGCGGTGTTGCTGGTTTCGCCGCGATGAAGATACGCGCGCGCCGCGTTCCAGCGTTCGCCGTCGCGCTGCGTGACCTGGTAATAGCCAACGCCCAGTTGCGTCGCGCCGTTGAAATCGGAGTTGTAGGGGTGCCCAGCCGCGAGCGCCGCTTCGATGAAGTAGCGCGAGAATGGCCCCGGCGAGCGCAGGTCGACCACCGACAGCGGGCCCGCGCCGCCATGCAGCTCGTCATCGCTATGGCCGGCTAGGCGCTCGTTGCATTCGGCACGCTTGAAGTAGGGCAGCACGTCTTGCCACGCCCATCCGCTGCAGCCTTGCGCGGCCCACGAGTCGTAGTCGGCGGCATTGCCGCGGACATACACCATGGCATTGATCGACGAACTGCCGCCGAGGCCCCGGCCGCGCGGCACGCGCACCTGGCGGCCGTCGAAATGCGGCTGCGGCGGTGTGCGGAAGCCGTAATTGAATGGCCCGCGCTTCGGCGCCGTCAACGCGAAGCCGAGCGGCGTGGTGACTTTCGGATGATGGTCGTGCGTACCGGCTTCCAGCAGTGCAACCGTGTGCGTCGAGCCTTGTGCGAGGCGGCCAGCGATCGCGCAGCCAGCCGAGCCGCCGCCGATCACGATGTAGTCGTAACTAGTGTCCATTAAGCTTCCGCAACGTTGAGCGTGCCGCAACGCACGACTGAGTGAGGCGCCGTTGCGCCCGATACGGCGATGAACAAGTAGACCATCGCCCTGCGTGCGCTGGGCCCACCCGAAAAACAGGGGGCTTTGACGCGCGTGCGGGTGCGAGTGGTTGTTGCGGGAGGGAGGCGTTGTCGGCCACGCGGCGGCCGGATGGGTTTGCGCTTTCGGAGGACGCCGTAGCCGGAGCCGTATCACCGGCAGCGCGCAAGTCGGGGTGTCAGCTTCGCCGGGTCACTCTTGCGGCTTCGCGCGCACGAGACCGGGCCCGGAACCCCACTGGATATCGCGAATGCGGTCGAGCGCCTCGTCCCGCCCGCAAACGCCGAGCTTGCCGTAGATGTTCGCGAGGTGCCACTTCACCGTTTCGGGCGAGAGGCCGAGCGTGCGAGCGATCTTCTTGGCCGTGAAGCCTTCTGCGAGCAGGCGCACGACATCCGTCTCGCGCTGGCTCAGCTTCGCGATGCCCGACGACTGCGCGCTTGCGTTGGGCACGGGTTGCTCGCGCGTCGCGCCTTGCGCGGCTCGCGCTTCCAGCCGCTCGACATAGAACGCCACGACGGGATCGTCCGCGCTTTCCTGATTCACGGCGACGATCAGGGCCAGCGCGTCGGGCGCCGCTTCGATCAGCGTGCGGTAGAGCCCCAGACGGTGGCCGCGTTGCAGCGCGTCCAGCGTGTCGACACGCGCGGCGGGGTGCCTTCCCAGCCTGGCGAGCGTGACGGCGCGCTGCATCAACAGGCTGACCAGTTCGCGCTGGCGGCCGTGCGTTCTGCAATAGTCGATTAGCGGGGCGAGCTGCTGTGTGGCGTGTTCGAGGTCGCCCGTCGTGAGGCACCGTTGAATCTTCGCGTTTTGCGCGACGAAATGAATTTCGCTGAACGCAGGATGTGCGTTGCCATGGTGTGCCGCCTCGAGCGCGCCGAGGCGTTCGAGCGCCGCCAGTGCCGCGTTGGATTCGCCAATTGCGAGCCGGCAGCTGGCCTGAGCCGCCAGGCTGTGCGCGATCAGACGATCGAGTCCGAGTTGGGTGGCGTATTCTTCGAGCCGTTCCAGATAGCCAAGCGCGTCGAGCCGGTGGCCGCTGCCCCAGTGCGCGGCGGCGAGCGTCATCATGACGCGCAGCACGGCATCGGGAAGCGAAACGCGTTCGAGCATATCCACGCGCTGTTCGAGCAGGTCGCGCGCGGCTCGATATTCGTTGCGTTCGACGAGTATTTCGCCAAGCAGCGCGGCAGCGAGGTTTGCCGACTCGTAACAGGCTTTCCCCCTGAGTTCCGCGTCGCGCAGCACGGAGCGGTAGATGGGTTCGGCCTGCGCGAAGTCGCCTTCGTATGCATAGGTCAGGCCTACGAAACAGCGTCCGAACAGTGAGCCGGCGATGCTGCCTATGAGCGGCGCACCTTCGACCGTTGCCACGGGTGTATCGAACTGCACATCGCGGGCGCGTTGATATTCGCCGCGTTGCAAATAGAGCCACGTGAACACGTGCCGCGCCATCGTTGCGATGACCTTTTCAGCGGACTCCGGCATCGCCTTGAGCGCTGCTTCGAGCGCCTGCACTGCGTGCACGTCGTCGCGATGTATTTCGAGCCCGGCGCGCAGCACGGTCGCCGAGAATCGCGCCCGCGCATTGCCGGGCGGCAGCGCGGCGTCCAGCGCGTCGAGCGTGGCGGCGCACGCGTCGAATTCCCGCCAGTAGATCTGCACGTGCGCCATCCACGTGCGCAGCGGCAGACTGGCCTGCACGTACTCGGCTGGCAATTCGCGCATCAGGCGCATCAATTTCGCGCGGTCGCCGCAGAGGAACAAAGTCTGCGCGCATTGCTCGAGCATGGCTGCGGCACGCGCTGGCTCGCCGGCGCTCAGCGCGTGGCGAATCGCTTCGTCGAGGTGGCCGTGCTCGTGGAACCACTGGGACGCCTTCGCGTGGACTTCGTGCCGCGCGGCTTCGTCCCAGCCGTTGAAGCGCTCGGTCAGCGAGTCGCGCAGCAGTGGGTGCAGCGCGTACCACGTTTCCCATTCGCTGCGATCGACCGTCGATACGAACAGGTTGTCGGCTTCCAGGCGCTCGAGGGTTTCGTTGACGTTTGCGCCCGCATTCGTTTCGTGGAGCAACGCGGCGCACAGCGAGGCACAAAAGCGGTTGCTGGCGCTGGCGCGAATCAGAAGACCCAGATCCTGGGGGGCGAGACGGTCGAGCACTTCCTCGTCGAAGTACTGGGCGAATGCGCGCGTGTCGCGCAACTGGTTGTGGAAGAACTTGCTCGTGGCGCCGGGCTTCGGTGCACCGCGGCGCCGACGCTTCCACGCGACGGAAAACAACTGGAGCCCCGCGGCCCAGCCGTCGGTCAGTTCGTGCAGGTGCCGCGCGCTCGCGTCGTCAATCGAGCCGAGTTGCCGGTTGAGAAAGAGCACGGACTCTTCTTCTGAAAATCGCAGATCGGCGGGGCCGAATTCGACGACCTGGGCTTCGACACGCAGGCGGTCGAGCGAAACGGGCACGGACGAGCGGGAGGCCAGGACGAGATGCAGGTTGTCCGGCGCGTATTCCAGCAACCACTGCAATGCAGTGTGTATCGCGCGGTCCTTCACGTAGTGAAGATCGTCGAGCACGAGCACGAGTTCGCGTTTATGCCGCGCGATACCGCGCACGAGCGCGATGACGGCACGTTCCGCCGCGGCTTCGCTGTCGCCCGTTTCTTCGAGTTCTTCCGCTTCGAGCGTCATCGTGGGCGAGACAGCAGCGATGCTCTTCGTCACATAGCGCAGCCAGACAGGCAGGCTGTCGTCCTCCGGCGCGAGAGACAGCCATGCCACGTCGTAGCCGAGCGGCATGAGCGAGCGGCACCAGGCGGCGAGCGTGGTCGTCTTGCCGTAGCCGGCGGGCCCCTGAAGCACGAAGCAGCGCTGACGGCGCGCTTCGGTCAGCCTTTTGAGCATCGACTCGCGCGTGACGACACCGCGCACGATACGCGGCGGCACGAGCTTCGTGTCGATGACGGATTTGAGCGGCGCGTCGTTTGCGGCAGACCAGGCGCCAGGTGGACTCTCAGGCATGCGCGAGGGGCGCCGGTCGTCGCGGCGCGGGTCATTCTGAGAAAGCAAATCTAGCATATCCGGACAGCTTTGAAGACCAGGCTTCGCGCGGCCTGGGTGAAGGCGCGGGGCGCGTGCGAGGTCCCGGGGCGGGCGTGCGAACGCGGCGGGACGGGCCTTGCGGACGGTCCTTGCGAGCGGCGGAGCGCCTGCGTGACCGGCCCGAATAATCGGCGCCGCCGTTTCCGAGAATAGGCCGGCTAGCGGTGCGCAAACACCACCGCTTTTTGGGGGGGGGCGGCGTCGAGCGCTTGGCCTGCCCTTGGCGCTGGGGCGGAGGAAATCGTGTCAGAAAGGCTGGCTCGGGGGGCCAGCGCCGCGCCGACAGGGTTGGCGATCCGTGCAACGGTCGCGTCCCGCGGGTATTCCAGCCCCCTCACATCAGGTAGGTTTTTGCCGCGTGCTCCCTGAAACACTGCTGTCAGACGGGGCCGGTGCGCCGTAAAAGGGGCGCGCCGGAGGCGTCCGCTTTACCCGATTCCATTCGATGCGGCAAACATAAAGAGGAGACATGCATGCGAGGTTTCAGCAAGGGCAAAGGCATTTGCGGCGTTACGCTGGCCCTGGTGGCAGGCAGTGCGGCGGCGCAGTCGAGCGTCACGCTGTATGGCGTGGCGGACACGTTTTACCAGTACCTCGACAACGGCGGCAAGCATTCGTATTCGATGCGCAGCGGCGGCAACACGGGATCGATGGTGGGCCTGAAGGGCAACGAGGATCTCGGCAACGGCGTGAAGGCCGTATTCGATCTCGAGAATGGTTTCAACGTCAACAACGGTACTTTCTTCGCGGACTCGACCGCGTTGTTCTACCGGCAGGCGTGGGTCGGCCTCGCCGCTGACAAATATGGTTCGCTCACTTTCGGCCGCCAGTATCAGCCGACGTTCTGGGCCGTCTATCCGACCGATCCGTTCCGCGCCAACGAGATTCTTTCTCCGCTGTCCGCAGCGGTGCTGGCGGTCGACCGCAACACGCTTTCGACGCAGTCCCCGACCGGGCGCACGAGCAACTCAGTGCTCTACAAGTCGCCAAATGTCGGAGGATTCCAGTTCTACGGCATGTACGGGCTGGCCGCGACGGTCACGCAGCCGGTGCCTGAGAGCATTGGCAACACGCTCGATCTGGCCGCGACCTATTCGGGCTATGGGCTCTACGCCGCCATCGGGTATCAGTTCCAGCATCCGGGCACGGAGACCGTGCCAGGCCTGCCTGCCGCGCTGAACCTCGTCGGTACCGAGCACTTCCTCGGCGCGCTCGGCTACCGCATCGGCATTGTGAATCTGCAGTTCAACTATTCGTACAGCAAACCGAAAGACCCCGCTGCGCATTCTTTGGCCGCGCTGCTGGGAACGGCCAGGTCGAACAGCATCATCGAGTTTGGCGCGACGATCCAGGCGAGCGCGGCCGACACCATCGAGATTGCCGGAATCGAGCGCGACGTGCGCGGCGTGCACGACAACACGATCGGCGTCCAGATCGGCGCGGACCACAGTCTCTCCAAGCGCACGTCGCTGTATATGCGCGCGGGCTACCTGAAGAACAATGGCCAGGCGACGATGAGCTGGCCGGGCATTTCGGTGACGACTGCAGGCACGAATCAGACGCTCGTCGTGCTCGGCATGACCCATCGTTTCTGATTCCGGCAAGTCAGGACTTCTGCCGCTTTGCGCGGCGGGGGAAATTCCAGAGCCAACCACAAGAAGAGACCTACATGAAATTCCATCGAATTGGCGGGTGCGTCGTGGGTGCGTTGATCGTCGCCGCGTCGCTTCACGCTCACGCGCAGAGCAGTGGCGCCGCGCCGGCTGTCGTTGCGTCGGCGGGCGCGTCTACGCCGGTGCAGGCGAAGGCGAAGGCCGCAGACAGGGCATTGCGAAAGCGCGTGCTGACTGCGCTCGGCAAGGCAAAGGGACTCCGTGCCAGCGGCGTGACGGTGCGGGTGAACAATGGCGCCGTCACACTACAAGGATGGGTGCCGGAACAGGCACAGATCGAGCGGGCCGCTGACATCGCGCAGAGCGTGCCTGGCGTGACAGCGGTGAAGAACGAGTTGACGCTGTCGACATTCTGATCGGGGCAGGCGTCATGCGCTGACGCAGCGAAGGGCGAAATGACGAACGGGACCGCGAGGTCCCGTTTTTCATGATCAGTCATCCTGATGAATCACGCCGACGTAATCGACTTGCACTCGAGGAATTCCGCGAGACCGGCTGCGCCGAACTCGCGCCCGTTACCCGAGCGCTTGTAGCCGCCGAATGGCGCGGCAAGGTCGAACGACGCGCCGTTGATCAGCACCGTACCGGCGCGCAGCCTTGCAGCGACGCGCTGCGCGCGGGCCGGATCGCCCGATGCGACGTAGGCGGCAAGGCCATATTCGGTGTCGTTTGCGATTTCGATAGCCTGCGCTTCGCTCGTGTAGGGAATGATCGCGAGAACCGGCCCGAAGATTTCCTCACGGGCGATCTGCATGTCGTTGCGCACATCCGCGAACACGGTTGGCTTCGCGAAAAAGCCCCGTTCGACGCCCTGCGGGCGGCCGGGTCCGCCTGCCACGAGGCGCGCGCCTTCGTCGATGCCGGTCTGAATCATGCGCTGGACTTTTTCGTACTGCGAGCGGTTCGAGATCGGCCCGAGTTTCGTTGCCGGGTCGTCGGGGTTTCCGACCGCAATCGCGTTCGCCACACCCGCCGCAATCGCGACAGCCTGCTCGTAGAGGCCCGCCGGCACCAGCATGCGGGTCGGCGCGATGCAGGTCTGGCCAGCGTTCATCATGCATTGCATGACACCCGTCGCCACGGCCGTCTTGAGATCGGCGTCGTCGAGAATCAGGAGCGGCGACTTGCCGCCAAGTTCCTGTGTCACGCGCTTGACCGTCGGCGCGGCATTGATCGCGACTTCGACGCCGGCGCGCGTCGAGCCGGTAATCGACACGACGTCGACCGACGGATGCGAGGCGAGCCGTGCACCAACGACGCTCCCTTCGCCGAAGATCATGTTGAAGACACCGGGCGGCGTGTCCGCTTCATGCATGACTTCCGCGAGCATGATCGCGTCGAGCGGGGCGATTTCCGAAGGCTTCAGGACGACCGTGCAGCCCGCGGCGAGGGCGGGCGCGACCTTGGCCATGATCTGGTTCAGCGGCCAGTTCCACGGCGTGATCAGTGCGGCGACGCCGATAGGCTCGCGCTCGACGACGCTCCTGCCATGGTCGGTGCTGAACGCGAAATTGCGCAACGTGTCGATGGCCGCGTTCAGGTGGGCGAGGCCGAGCGGCGCTTGCAGAGTGCGTGCGAGCGTGATGGGCGCGCCGATCTCCTTGCGTACCGCCTGTGCCATGTCTTCGAGACGGGCCTGATAAATCCCGGCGATGCGCTCGAGCAACGCAATGCGTGTCTCGCGGCTCGTGGCGGACCAGGCGGGGAACGCCGCTCGTGCCGCACTGACGGCGCGATCGGCGTCGGCGCTCACGCCCATGGCGAGATAGCCTGCCGGTTCCTCCGTCACGGGGTCGACTCGTTGCAACGGCGTCGCGCCGTCGAGCGGCTCGACCCATGCGCCGCCGATATAAAACTGCTTGAGCGTATTCAAGGCGTACTTCCTTGTGGTTTGAGAAAAGAGGGCATGCGCCGCCTTTGCGCGGATGCGAGGACAGGACGCGAAGTGCAGGCGTGTCGATCGCCCGCAAGCGATCGACACGTTCAAAGATGGGGCGCGTGCGGTGCGCGGCCGCCGAGTCAGACCGCCGCAGCGACGGCGACCGGATCGAGGGCTTGCCTCGAACGATCGGGATGCAGCCAGCGCAACGACACGAGCGCGGCGACCACGAGCAGCACGGCGCCGAGGGCGAAGCCAAGCTCGTAAGCCTGTGCTGCGCTGCCGCTGCGCGTCTGCACGAGGTGGCCTATGACCACGGGGGCGATGGCCGCGCCCAGGCTGGAAATGGCGGTCTGGATCGCAACCAGTGCGCCGCGCTGCCCTGCGGGCACGACTTCGGCGAGCAGGGGCGGTGCGAGCGAAAAACAAAGCGTAGGCAACGCGGCTGCGATCGCGTAGAGCATCACCTTCTGAACCGGCGAAAGCGCAACGAGCAACAACACCGCGTAAAGCAGGCTGCCCGCAACAAATGCGCCCGCAATCAGTTGAGCCCGCGCGCGGCGCGTGGAGATGCCGCGTTCCACCATCTTTTGCGACACCCAGCTCAAGCCGATGTTGATGGGCGAAGCCGTGCCGATGATCAGCGCGAACCAGCGCCCGGAGGCGAGGCTGGAGAATCCCAGGCCTTTTTCGAGGTAGGTGGGCAACCACGCAATCCCCTGGCCAAGCGACCAGTAAGCCGCAAATCCGAGCAGAAGAATCGACAGCACAGAGGGGTCGGTCAGGATGCGCCGGTACGGAAGGCGTTCGCCCTGAGCCGCTGCATGGCCCGCGCGACGCTGTGCGTCGAGCGGCCCTTCTCGTCCGAAGCAGAGCCACAGCACGCTCCACGCCGCGCCGATTGCCGCGAGCAGCAGGAAATTGCTGCGCCAGCCCCACATCCGGGTGATCGCCGGAATGCCGAGCCCGGCCACCAGCAGCCCAAGCACGGCGCCCTGATTGACGACGGCCACCGGCAGTCCGCGCTTGGAGTCGGGGAACCACTTGAAGAGCGCGTGGACCGATGTCGGGAAGGACGGGCCTTCGGCGGCGCCAAGGATCACGCGGCACGCGAGCAAGGCCGAAGCGCTGGTCGTGAGCGCCTGCGGAATCTGCATCACGGCCCAACTGATGCCCATGGCGAGCAGCAGCCAGCGGGTGCGTACGCGATTGGCGAGAAAGCCGACACCAATCGTCGAGGCCGAGAACAGCCAGAAGAAGCTGCCGGCAATCACGCCGAACTGCTGCGGCGACAGATGCAGATCGGCGACCAGCGGCACGGCGATCATGCCGAGCACGATCTTGTCGAGAAAATTGATCAGCGCGAGGGCAGTCAGCAAAAGCGTCATGGTCCAGGCTGAGCGCGGCTCATAGCTGGGGGATTCGGTCATGGAAAGTCCCGGTATCAGGTTAGCGGCGCGACTGCGATCAGGCGTAGCTATCCGACAAGATGTCCGCCGCCTTGTGTGCTGCCCCGAGTACGGTGCGGCACTCCCTGACCATGCGCGACACCAGGTCCTCGCAGGACGGAATATCGTCAATCAAGGCGATCGCCTGGCTGGCGCAAATCAGGCCGCCGTGAACATCGCCGGAACCCATGGCCGCGCGTCCCCGGCTGCCGGCCAGCAGGTGCTGGAGATCTTCGTAGGTGGCGCCGCCGGGGCGATGCTCCATCGCGACGATCTCCTGAGCCACGGCGTTCCGGTAGAAACGGCCCGTATGCTTCAACGTTCTCTTGATGAGGATGGTGTCGCGTTCGTTTGCCGCCAGTAGCGCCTGCTTCACGTTTTCGTGGATCGGCGACTCCTTCGTCATCATGAAGCGCGTGCCGATATTCACGCCGTCTGCGCCCAGAGTCAGCGCGGCCGCGATGCCGCGGCCATCGCAAATGCCGCCAGACGCGAGGATGGGGGCCTTCAGCCGGTCGGCCGCAAGCGGCAGCAGGACCAGTCCCGGCACGTCGTCCTCGCCTGGGTGGCCGGCTGCCTCGAACCCGTCGATCGAAACGATATCGGCGCCATAGCGCTCCGCGGAAAGGGCATGTCGAATGGACGTGCACTTGTGGATGATCGTGATCCCATGTTCCTTGAATGCTTCGATCAGTGCGCGTGGATTATTGCCCGCGGTCTCGACGATTTTGACGCCGCTGTCGATGATCGCGCGAATCCAGTCGTCGTACGTTACGTCTTTGGCTGAGAACGAGAGCGTGAGGTTCACGCCGAATGGCTTGCCGGTGAGTGCGCGGGTCCGGTCGATCTCGTGACGCAATGCATCGGGAGAAGGCTGGGTGCGTGCAGTGACCATGCCGAGGGCGCCGGCATTCGAGACCGCCGCAGCAAGCTCGGCGCGGCCTACCCACTGCATGCCGCCCTGGACGATCGGATATTGGATGCCGAGCCGTTCCGATATTCTGGTTTTCACCGTCTGTCTCCCTCATTTCGTAATCGGACTGATGAGACACGTCGAGTGCGCGCCCCTCCACTGCAATGAGCGTAGCAGCGAGCGGCTGCGCGGTTCCCACCCGCCTGCGGTGGGCCGGCGTGCAAGCCGCGCACCACGTTTCGTGCTGCGTGGCGTTCGCAATGGAGGGCCCCCATTCGCGGGTGGGGAGCGCGGCGGGACGCACGCCAATAATGGGCTCATCGCGTATCGCTGCAGCCCAGGATGCCTTATGAACGCTCGACCAACACCGCTTCGACACGCAACGCTCGTTATCGACGACGGCGTAGCCGTCTTCACGCATCAGCGCCCCGAGGCCCGCAATGCGTTGTCGGCGGAGTTGCTTGAAGACTATTCGGACATGCTCGACGCCGTAGAGGGCGACAGCGGCGTGCGCGTACTGGTCTTGACGGGCTCCGGCGGCAGCTTTTGTGCGGGCGGCGATCTCAAGTCGCTCAAGGCGGCGCGCGCCCAGCCGCCAGACGCCATTCGCCGTCGTGTGATGAACGCGCACGGCTGGCTGCAGCGGCTGCGCAACCTCGAAATGCCGGTGATTGCCGCGGTGGACGGCGCGGCCATTGGGGCTGGCTTTTCAATCGCGCTGGCTGCGGACTTCATCCTGGCGTCGTCGCGGGCGCTCTTTTCCTTGTCGTTCGCCAGAGTGGGGCTCGTGCCCGACCTGGGCGCGGCCTATATCCTGCCGCGCCTCGTGGGCCTGGCTGTCGCGAAGGAACTGGTCCTGACCGCGCGCCGGGTCGATGCAAACGAGGCAAAGCAGCTCGGCATCGTGCATGCGATTCACTCCCCCGAAGCACTCGCCGAGGAAGCCCACGCTTTTGCGCGCAGATTCGTCGCGGGACCACGCGAAGCGATGGGGTTCAGCAAGCGCTTGCTCAACATGAGTTTCGAATCGCCGTACCCGTTGCTCGCCGAACTGGAGGGGGCGACTCAGGCCCTCGCTTCCAGCCTTGCTTATCACACCGCGGCGGTCACCGCGTTTCTCGAAGGCCAACCGCCCGCCTACGACTGGGATCGCCAACGCGGCGCATGAACAAGGGCGGCATGTGCGCAACGCCGACGCGACGTCATCCCGTTCGCGTTCGCGACGACAAAACGAGCCCGCCATCGAGTTTCAGCGGCGGGCAGCAGACAAATAGGGAGGAGCAGACAACATGGATCTCGGATTAGCCGGAAAGGTGGCGCTCGTCACGGGCAGCGGCCGGGGGATCGGGGCTGAAATCGCGCGCACGTTTGCGCGCGAAGGCGCGCGTGTCGTGGTTTCGGATATCGACCTCGCCGCCGCCGGGCAGGTGGCCGCCGCGCTGAACGCAGGCGGCGCGCAAGCCATCGCGGCGCGCTGTGACGTGTGCAGCAAGGACGAGGTGGCGAAGATGGTCGCGAACGCCACCGAAGCCTTCGGCGGTGTGGATATTCTCGTCAACAACGCCGGATTCAATAAGGACCGCTATCTGACGAAGATGGACGAGACCGAGTGGGACGCCGTCGTCGATACGATCCTCAAGGGCGCGTTTCACTGCAGCCGCGCCGTGCTGCCGGGCATGATGGCGCGCAAGTGGGGGCGTATCGTCAATATCTCGTCGCGCTCGGTGTTCGGTAATCCTGGTCAGACCAACTACAGCACGGCGAAGCTCGGCCTGGTCGGCTTCACGCGGGCGCTCTCGCTCGAGCAGGCGAAATTCGGCATCACGGTGAACGCCATTGCACCGGGTTTCGTTGAAACCGAATTGATGCGTGCCAACCCGACCTACGAAACGCTGCGCGATACGGCGGTCGCAAAGAATCCCGTCGGCTTCCTCGGCGCTCCCGACGACATCGCCTCGGCCACCGCGTTCATGGCCTCCGAGCGTGCACGCTACATCACCGGCGTCACGCTGTACGTGACAGGCGGACGCTTCTCTTCGTGATACGCCACGCGCGCATCAAGCTATTGAACAGGACGACTACCGATGGACTTCGAATTCGACGCGGATCAGATCACGCTGCGTGACAGCATTCGCCGTTACATGCGCAAGGAAGTGGCGCCAAGGATCGACGCGTGCGAGAAGGCGCGCGGCATCCCGCTCGACCTCCTTGCAGGCGTCAGCCAGTTTGGCTATATCGGCGGATTGTTGCCGGAAGAGGCGGGCGGAATGGGCCTCGACTTCGTCACGTGGGCGATGATGCTGGAGGAGGCCGGTTACTTCTGGGGCTCGTTGCGCACGATCGTCAACATCACGAACGTGTTCCTGCGACTCGTGAGCGAATACGGCACGCCAGAACAGAAGACCCGCTTTCTCGAGCCCGTTCTCGCTTCGCAAAAGGCCGTGTGCGTGGCGTTCAGCGAGCCGAATCACGGCTCGAACCCGGCCGGCGTCGAAACGCGGGCGCAAGACAAGGGCGACCACTACCTGCTCAACGGCAGCAAGCTCTGGATCACCAACGGCGTAGCGGCCGACTACGTCATCGTGCTCGCGCGGACATACAGCGCGACGTCGGACGGCGGCCACACGCTGTTCCTGCTCGACAAGTCGGTCACCCCGATCGACGCGCGCCTGGTCGACAAGATGGTGCTCAAGGCTTCCGGTACGTCCGAACTCTTTCTGGAAAACGTTCGCATTCCAAAGGAAAACAGACTGGGCGACGAAGGAAGCGCACTCAAGTCGATGGCGATCGGCCTCAACTACGGCCGCATGAATATCGCCATGGGTGCGGTCGGCGCGGCACAGGCGGCGCTCGATCTGTCGATCGAATACGCGAAAACACGCAAGCAGTTCGGCAAGCCCATCGGGCAATTCCAGCTCGTGCAGAAGCATATCGTCGACATGATGGTTCGCACCGAAGCGGCGCGCGCGCTCGGCTACAAGGCGGCGGTCTCGCTGCAAAAAGGGCTGCCGTCGCGAGTCGAATGTTCGATCGCGAAGCTCTACGCGGCGGAGGCGGCGCACGAGGTTGCGCGCATCGCGATCGCCGTGCACGGTGGTCTCGGCTACTCGACCGAGTACCCGCTCGAGCGGATTTTCCGCGACACGAGCGGCGGCGTCATTCCGGAAGGAACAGCCGAAGTGCAGACGCTCATCGTGGGCCGCGAAGTGCTCGGCATGTCGGCGATCACCTGAGGAGCCGCGATGACAACGATGAACAGCGTGCATCCCGGCTCGCTTGGCGCCATGCGCTACTACTGGGAAGACATGGAGCCTGGCCTGCAGTTCGAGACATCGAGCCGGACCGTGACAGAAGCGGATGTCGTGAGCTTCGCCGCGCTGAGCGCCGACTATAACCGCGTGCACGTGGACGCCGAGTATGCGGCAGGCACGTCATGGGGCAAGCGTATCGCGCACGGCATGCTGGTCGCCTCGATCATGTCCGGGCTCAATACGCGCACGATCGTCAACCAGCTGCTCGAGCCCTCGCTCATCGGCATGCTGGAGGTGAGCTATCGCTTCCCTAAGCCCACGCTGATCGGCGACACCATCAAGGCGCGGATCGAAGTGACAGGACGGCGCGAAACGTCGAACCCTGCGCATGGGATCGTCGAATTTCGCCGCGTGGCCATCAACCAGCACGGCGACGCCGTGTGCGAGTGCCAGGTGAAGATGATGGTCGGCAGGCGGCCGGCCGCACATTGAATACGGAACGCATCATGATCAAGACGGAAATTGGCTACACCACGATCGACAAGATCACCGTGCGCGGACGCGACCTGTCGAACGAGATTCTCCCGACGATGGACTTCGTCGACACGATGATGCTGACGATCCTGAACCGCGTGCCGAGCGTAGAGGAGAAGCGGATGATCAATCTCATCCTCGTGACCGCTTGCGACCACGGCCTCACGCCTAGCGCGATGAGCGCACGCCTGACCTACCTCGGTGCGCCCGAGGCGATGCAGGCGGCTGTTGCGGCAGGCCTGCTCGGCGCGGGCAGCGTGTTTCTCGGCACTACGCAGAATTCAGCCGAACTGCTGATCGAAGCGGCGAAGCATCTGGCCGACGACGCGAACGACGAGGCGATTCTCGAGTGTGCGCGCACAACCGTGCAGCGGGCAAAGGAAAAGAAGCAGCCGATCTATGGCGTGGGACATCCGATCCACGTGAACGGCGACCCGCGTGTGCCGACGCTTGCTGCGGTGTCGCGCGAGAACGGCTTCTTCGGCAAGCACTGGCGGCTCATGTACGCCATCGAAAGCGTGTTCCGCGAGGAGCTGGGCAAGTCGCTGCCGATCAACGCGGTCGGTGCGATCGGCGCGATCATCGGCGACATGGGCCTCGATCCGCTGCTGGCGCGCGGCTTCATGCTCGTGGGGCGCGCGGCAGGGTTGATCGGCCACCTCTATGAAGAGCGGCAGAATCCGGTCGGGCAGTCGCTGTGGGATCTCGTTCTGAACCAGGACCCGCGCAACGAGATCCCAATGCGCGCGCCGAAAAACGCGCGCTAGCGCAAGGCAGGCCGCCCGACAAGCGAGCGCAAGTGTCGAGTGTCGGCGCGCAATGAAAAGAGGAGTGCAAATGAGACTGAATTATTCGGCGGAAGACCTTGCGTTTCGCGACGAGGTCAGACGTTTTGTCCGAGCAAACTTGCCGGATTCGCTTCGCAACAAGGTGCTGGGGCACCATCATCTCGGGCGCGACGAGCAGGTGCAGTGGCAGAAAATCCTGCATCAGCGCGGCTGGGGCGCGCCGGGCTGGCCAACGTCGCTTGGCGGCACCGGATGGACGACGTTGCAGCGGCACCTGTTCGAAGTGGAATGCGCGATTGCGGGAGCGCCGCGGCAGTTGCCGTTTGGCCTGAGCATGATCGGCCCTGTTTTGATCAAGTTCGGCAACGAGGCGCAACAGAAGCGCTTTTTGCCGCGCATCGTTTCGTGCGACGACTGGTGGTGCCAGGGCTACTCGGAGCCCGGCGCGGGTTCGGACCTGGCCTCGCTGAAAACGCGGGCGGTCCGCTCGGGCGACCACTATGTCGTCAACGGCCAGAAGACCTGGACTTCGTTTGCGCAGCACGCGAACTGGATTTTCTGTCTGGTGCGAACCGATCCGCAGGCCAAGCCGCAGTCCGGAATTTCGCTGCTGCTGATCGACATGAACACACCGGGCATTACCGTGCGCCCGATCACGACGTTAGAAGGGGCAAGCGACGTCAACGAGGTCTGGTTCGACGACGTCAAGGTGCCGCTCGAAAACCTGGTTGGCGAAGAGAACGCTGGCTGGACCTACGCGAAATATCTGCTCGGCCATGAGCGCACCGCGATTGCGGGTCTTGGCAATTGCCGTCGCGAGCTTGGCTTGCTGAAAGCGTTTGCGAGCCGGGTGCAGCAGGGCGGCGAGCCGTTGATTTCCGATATCCGCGTGCGGGAAAAAATTGCGCGAATCGAAATGGAAATCATGGCGCTCGAGATGCTGCTGTTGCGCGTCGCCACCGAGGCGCGCAGCCGGACTGCGGGGCCAGAGGCTTCGATCCTCAAGATTCGCGGCTCGGAACTTCAGCAGGAGATTTCGGCGCTTCAGCTCGACGTCATGGGCCCCGACGCGTGGCCGTATGCGCCCGCGTGGCTCACGGGCGACTTCGACGGCTGGACGCCCTCGACGCTCCACGGCCCGGGGGCGGCAAGCAGCTATCTGGAAATGCGCAAGCCGACCATTTATGGCGGCACGAACGAAGTGCAACGAGAGATCATCGCGAAGGCGATCCTCGAACAGTGAGGCATCCACATGGACTTTTCCTATACCGAAGAACAGCGCCAGCTGTCCGATAGCCTGCGACGCTTTGTCGAAAGCCGCTATACCGTCGAGCATCGTCGCAAGATCGCGCGAGAGCACGACAGCTTTTGCCGGGACGCGTGGCGCTCGTACGCCGAGTTCGGCGTGCTCGGGTTGACCATACCGGAGGCCTACGGCGGCTTCGACGGCAAGGCGACCGACACCTTTGTCGTGCAGTACGAGGCCGGTCGCGCGCTGCTGCTGGAGCCGATCATCGCGAGCAGCGTGGTGAGCGCGGATCTCTTCGCGCAATACGGCGGCGATGCGATGAAGGAGGCCTGGCTTCCCGCACTCGCCGACGGCAGCAAGATCGTCACGCCGGCCTGGCAGGAGCGCAACGCGCGCTACGGTTTCGATGCTCCGCAAACCAGGGCTTCGGCCGTGGAGGGCGGCTACCGGCTCGACGGTTGCAAGCTCCACGTCTGGCATGGCGGCGTGGCGGATGCTTTCATCGTTCCCGCATGGAATGCGGCGGTGGAGGCCGTCACGCTGTTCGTCGTACGGGCCAGCGCGGCGGGCGTGACGGTTCGCACGTATCCGACCGTGGACGGCCAGAGCGCAGCCGAAGTCACGTTCGAGTCGGTGTTCGTCGTGCCCGGAGATGTCCTCGGCGACCCGCGCGCGGGCGTCGAGATGCTGCAGGCTGGGCTCGATCGCGGCATCGCGGCGCTGTGCGCGGCTTCAGTGGGCGCGATGGACAAGCTGATCGAGGCGACGGCCGAGTATCTGCGCACTCGCAAACAGTTCGGACAACCGCTCGCGGCATTCCAGGCGCTGCGTCACCGTCTTGCGGAAATGCTGGTGCAGAAGGAGCTTGCACTCTCGATGGCGCACCTTGCGGCCGCGGCGATGGAATCGGCGCCATCGGAACGGCGCAAGATGATCTCGGCGGCGAAAGTGATCGTCGCGAAGGCGGGGCGCTTCGTGGGCCAGCACGCGATCCAGCTGCATGGCGGCATTGGCGTGACGGCGGAACTCGTGGTCGGCGACTACTTCAAGTT
The DNA here is from genome assembly GCF_905220195.1 of Paraburkholderia sp. J8-2. Taxonomy (NCBI): domain Bacteria; kingdom Pseudomonadati; phylum Pseudomonadota; class Betaproteobacteria; order Burkholderiales; family Burkholderiaceae; genus Paraburkholderia; species Paraburkholderia sp. J8-2. The sequence goes on along the minus strand of NZ_CAJMZA010000007.1, from coordinate 159,036 downwards.
CCTGATGGCCGCGGGGCAGCTGTTCGGGGACGCCGATCACCACATGGACGCATTCGCGCGCTTGCCGTTTGAGGAGTCGGCCGAGGCGGCCAGCGTGGCGTGACGCCATGCGTGACACGATGCCGGCAACACCGGCATCTCGTGCGTCTGTGCGGCATGCGCTTTCGAGCTTGAAGACCCGTTGCACGCATGCCGCCCATACCGAAGCCTGTGTGGCCGCTCAAGCGTTGGCGCCGCCGTCAACGGTGAGCGTGGCGCCCGTCACGTAACTGGCGTTGGCGCTCGCGAGGAAGACCACGGCTTGCGCAATGTCTTCGCCTTTGCCGTAGTCGCCGGTAGCCGTCAGCGATTTCAGCGTCGGTCCGAACGGACCTTCCACCGGGTTCATGTCGGTATTGATGGAGCCGGGCTGGACGAGATTTGCGGTAATGCCTTGCGGGCCCAGTTCTCTCGCCAGCCCCTGGGTGAACGCAACAAGCGCGGACTTGGAACTCGCGTATACGCCGAGCAGCGAGGCCGGGACCCGGTCGGCGAAGTAACTGCCGATTGAAATAATCCGCCCTCCCGCCCCCAGGTGGGGGATTGCGGCCTTCGCGGCCACGATAGGCGCGCGCACATTGACGTTGAGCGTCGCGTCGATGTCTTCGAGGGAAATATCCTTGACATCGCCCATCCGAAGAATACCGGCGTTGTTCACGAGGATATCGAGCCCACCTAATGCTTCGACGGTCTTCTGCACGGACGCCTGGACTGCCGACGCATTGGCGCTATCCGCCTGGATGGCGACACCGCGCCGGCCTTCCGCCTCGATCGCCTTTACAACGCTCGCGGCCTGCTCTGCCGACTTTTCATAGGTGATCGCCACATCTGCGCCCGCGGCCGCTAGTGCCTTTGCGATTGCAGCACCGATACCGCGGCTTGCTCCGGTGACCAGAGCGCGTTTGCCATTGAGTGTCATTTCAATCTCCATTGCGTGATGGTTAATACAGTCAGTTATGCGAAAAGACCTTGGATCTCGGAATACGGCAGGGGATGGCTATCGAGAGCTTCAAAACGGCCGCTTTCCAGAAAGTCTTGTGCGAGGGTCTTCGCCTTCGCGAGCACGGCTTGCGAAATGGCGCTACCTGCACTTAAGCGCCGCACGCGCAGTTTTCCGAGCGTCGTTGCGTCGGCGAGTCCTGGTACGGCCATGACGTTAAGCGGCAAGCGAATGGCGCCGACGATCGTTTCGATATCGGATGACCGCGCGAGCGCCGGAAGGAAAAGACCGTCCGCGCCGGCTGACGCATACAGGTTGCCGCGAGCGATCGACTCTTCCGGCTGCTTCGATGGTTCAGCGAGCCGTGCAAGAAATACGTCGCTGCGCGCGTTGACGAAGAGATCCGAGCCCGATTTCGCAACGGCATTCCTGATCGTCTCGATCTTCAAGGCGAGAAGCGATGCCGGGTCTGTACCGTCTTCGATATTGATCCCGGCGACGCCAAGATCCACCAGCCGCATGACATGGCCTGCAACGGTTTTGGGATCGTCTGAATAGCCATGTTCGATATCGACCGACAAAGGCACGTTCAGCACGCGGATCATGCGTCGAACGCAAGCCGCGACCTCGTCGAACGGCAGCATGCGGCCGTCCGGGTATCCCAATGCCCATGCAAAGCCCGCGCTGGTCGTGGCGATTGCGGGGGACCCCAACGCCTCGATGAGACGTGCACTGCCGGCATCCCAGGCATTCGGCAGCCGAAGCGGCGAGGTATTGTCGTGCAACTGACGGAATGTGTTTGCGTAAGACATAGCTCTTTCCTTGTATCGGGATGGAAACTCAAGCCGCTACCGCGCGCTTTGCCGGGTTCGCAGACGCTGCAATGCGCCGCGTTGCGAGTTCGGAAACGAGAATCGCGATGACCACGGGAATGCTCGAGAGGTAGCCCAGGTTGTGACTGCCGATGACCGGGATCACGGCGGCGCCGAGCGCGCCCGCGATGGAGACACCCACATAAGTCGCCGAAGTATTCAGGCCTACCAGCACGGCGGTCATCGGCGGATTCAGGCTCGCAAGGCGGAACTGCTGCGGCACCAGCACGCCCCATGCACAGGCGCCCCAGATCGTGACAGCGATCGCTGCGCTCCAGAGGTGTGCTCCAGTGATCGGCATGGTGAGAATGACGATTGCAACAATGGCCAGCTTGATCATGACGACCTTGTGCGAACCGATCCTGTCGAGAATTCGCCCCGTCAGCAGATTCGAGCAGGTTCCCGCCAGGCCCCAAAGCACCAGCAGTCCACCGAGCACCGTGGCGCTGTGGCCAGTGGCACGGTCGAACACGACGGAGAAGTAGCTGAAGATGATGAAGGTGCCGATCTGGGCCAGCACCGTCGTCGTGAGCGTGAGTCCCACGCGGGAGTCGGTGAGCGGAGACAGGCGCTTGCTGAGGGAGATGGCCGGCGGCAGCGGCACTTCAGGCAAGAACGCCAGGATGCCGGCGAATGCGGCCGCGCCGAGTGCGGCGACGAGTACGAGCGTCCAGTGCCAGCTGGCGAGGCCGCCGATCACGGCGCCGATGGGCGAGCCCAGCGCGGTAGCGGTCGTCAAACCCGCCACGATGATGGACAACGCATAGCCACGACGCTCCGGCGGCACGAGCGATGCGCCCGTTCCGCTGGCAGTGGGCGAGAACATGGCTGCGCCCAGACCCGCGAGAGCGCGGGTGGCCAACGCGATGCCGAGATTCGGCGCCACGATGGTGCCGAGATTGGCGATCACGAACAAGCCGATGCCGCTGAGCAGCAGACGCTTTCGTGCGACGTTCGCGGCGAGCGCTGCAATGGTTGGGCCGAGAAGCGCATAGCTCAGTGCATAGACACTGATGAGCTGGCCCGCAGCGCCGATGCTGACGCCAAACGAGTGCGCGATTTCAGGCAGGATGCCCGCAAAGACGAAGCTATCGGTGCCGAGCGCGAACATGCCGAGTGAGAGTGTTAGAAGACGGCGATCCATGTCGACTTCTCCAGAAAAATGAGAACGTTGGTCTTGTGACGAAACTATAGGGAAGCCGCCTGGATCGCACTACGGGCCGCAAGCAGGAAGCTGTTCCCCATAAACCGGTTAAGTGGTGTCTGCGGCTTAGTTGGCCTGAGCCATCTGCTGGTGCGGGGCATCCCATCCGCCTCCCAGCGAGCGGAACGTTCGTACTGCCGCGCGGGCAGCGTCCGCTTTCGTTGCGTCGAGATCGTCGCGTGCGTCGAGAAGTTGCCGGTCGGCGTCGAGCACATCGGTCAGCGTGATCGAGCCCGCGCGATACGCTTTCTCCGAAAGGTCGCGCGCCTTCGTCAATGCATCGACTTCCTGTTGAATTTCCTGCGCGCGAATCTCCGTTTGCGAGAGCGTCATCAAGGCGTCTTCGACGTCTTCGGTCGCTTTGAGCGCGGCCTCGCGATACTGCGCCAGGGCTTGCGCGTACGCTCCGCGCGCATTCTTGACTTCTGCGTCCACCTTGCCGAAATCGAACAGACGCCATTGCAGCGCGCCGGTCCCGACCGGTTGGAACGACTTCGCGCTCAGGAAGTGGCTGGCCGAGATGCTGTCGAATCCCAATGCGCCAGAGAGCGAAATCTTCGGGTAGTAATCGGCGATTGCGACGCCGATGGCTTCGTTCGACGCCGCCAGATGGCGCTCCGCGGCGATGATGTCAGGTCGACGCCGCAGAACGTCCACGGGCTGATCCGCGCTGCCAATGGCAGGCACGTCGGGAATGGCACCAGGGTTCGTGGCGAGTTCCGCCGCATAGGTCCCAGGCTGCGCGCCCATCAGCACATCGAGCCGGTTCAATTGCGCTTCGAGTGCCACGCGCAAGGTCGGCACGGTGGCACGTGCGCCACGCAGCAACGCTTCAGCCTGAGCGACTTCGCGTTCGTCGGACGCACCGGCCTGTTTGCGCGCTTTCACGAGTTCCAGCAGGCGCGCGTCGGTATCCACCTGATCCTGGGTAACGGCCAGCTCCGCCTGCAGCCCTCTGATTTGCAGGTAGGCGTCGGCCCCGTCGGCGGCAACCGTCACGCGCGTTCCGAGTTGCGCGGCTTCGGCGGCCTGCGCTTCGTCGGTGGCTGCCGCGTGCGCGCGCCGCAGTCCACCGGCGAGGTCGATTTCCCAGCTGGCCGTTGCGCCCGCGATGTACTCCTTCTGATCGCGGCTGTAGTTGGGGAATGCGCTCGCGAGGGCGCCAAGCGGGCTCTGCACGCTCTGGTGTAACGCCGTGTACGACGCGTTGGCATCCACCGTCGGCAGCAGCTGGGCACCCGCTGCCTGGGCCGCGGCGCGCGACTGGACGACGCGCGCCATCGCGGCCTGAATATCGAGGTTTTGATCGAGCGCCCGTTGCACCACCTTGACCAGTTCGGGGTCATTGAACCCGGTCCACCAGCTATCGAGGCTCGGGGCCGGCAACGTCGTTTGCCGGTCGGCCACGATCTTCGCGTTGTGAAACGGCGCCATCTCCGTAGTGGGCGCAACATAGTTCGGCCCGACAGCACAGCCCGCAAGAAACGCGCTGACGATCAGACTACCCACGAGCGCTTTCGAAGTCCTGGATACGAAGCCGTTCATTTCACTTCTCCACTGCGAAGTTGCCGCAAGGCAGCCGTGCCTTTCATGCCGAGCTTGCGAACGAAGGCGTAAAACGCCGGGGTGAAGGCGAGCCCGAAGATCGTCACGCCGAGCATGCCGAAGAACACCGTTGTGCCGAGCGATTGCCGCATTTCCGAGCCTGCGCCGCTGGCAATGGCGAGCGGCGCCACGCCCGCGATAAAGGCAAACGACGTCATCAGGATCGGGCGCAGCCGCACATGGGCCGCATGGGTGGCGGCGTCCTCGGCATCGACCCCGTCTTCCTCCTGGCGCTGTCTCGCGAACTCGACGATGAGGATGGCGTTCTTGGCGGCCAGTCCAACGAGCACCACGAAGCCAATCTGCGCAAGAATGTCGATGGGCATGCCTCGCATGTTCAGACCGATGGCCGCTGCGAGCAGACACATCGGCACGATCAGGACGATCGCAAGCGGCGTTTTCCAGCTTTCATATTGCGCGGCGAGCACGAGGAAGACGAACAGCGCCGACGCCGCGAAGATCACGAGCGGCGACATGGTCTGCTCTTTTTGCTGGTGGGCGAGATCGGTCCACTCGTACGTGATGCCGTTGGGCAGGACCTGTCCGGCGAGTTGTTCCATGTGTTCGATGGCTTCGCCCGACGAGAATCCGGGCGCGGCAGCCCCCATGATTTCCGCTGCGGGGTACATGTTGTAGCGCGGCACGCGATACGGCTGGGTGGTGTTCCTGAAGGTCGCCACACTGCTGATCGGCACCATGTCTCCCATCGCGTTGCGCACCTTGAGTCTGCCGATGTCGTCAGGTGTCCTCCGGAACGCTTCATCGCCCTGAACCCGCACTTGATACGTACGTCCCATGAAGTTGAAGTCGTTCACGTACTGCGAACCTAAGTAAAGGTCCATCGTGGAAAACACATCCGTGGGGGTAAGGCCGAGCTTTTCTGCCTTGAGGCGATCGATGTCGGCGTAGACAGACGGTGCGCCCGCGTTGTAAAGCGTGAACACGCCGCCGAACACCTTGTCCTTGTTGGCTGCGGCCACGAGGGCGTGCGCGGCGTCGGCGAGCGCCTGCGGCCCCAGTCCGCCACGGTCTTCCAGCATCAGCTTGAAGCCGCCCGCCGCGCCCAGCCCCTGCACGGGCGGCGGATTGACCACGACGACCACCGCGTCCTTGACACCCGCGACGCGCTTGCGCAGTTCGATCAGTGTCGACGCGGCATTCACGCCGGGAACATGCTTGCCGTACAGCGAAGGCAATCCGTAGAACAGCGTGCCCACGTTGGGCGCGATCGTGCCCGTCGTGACGTCGAAGCCCGACACGGGCGACGTGTGAGTGACGCCCTTGAGTCCCGGCGTTTCGAGCACGATGTCGTTGATCTCGCGGATCACCTTGTCGGTGCGGTCGAGACTCGCGCCCGGAGGCAGGAACGCGATCACAGCCTGATAGCCGATGTCCTGCTCGGGAATGAAGCCGGTGGGCATTCTCGACATCTGCAAGGCCGTCGCGCCAATCAGACCGGCATAGACGATCAGCATGACGGTGGTTGCGCGAACGAAGCGGCTCGTCATCTTTCCGTACCGCGACGACAGCCAGTCGAACGAGCGATTGAACCGGCCAAACACCGCATGATGGAGGCGGCTCAGCACCGTCGAGCCGCCGTGCGGCTTCTCCATCTCGTGCGGCTTGAGCAACACCGCGCACAGGGCAGGGCTCAGCGTCAGCGAGACGAAGCACGAGATGACGGTGGAGGCGGCGATGGTGATCGCGAACTGCTTGAAGAACAGCCCCGAGATGCCGGACATCAACGCAGTGGGCCCGAACACCGCACACAGCGTGAGTGCAATGGCGATGATCGCTGTCGAGACCTCGTCCATCGTTCGATGGGCGGCTTCTTTCGGCGACATGCCGAGCGCCATGTTGCGTTCGACGTTCTCGACCACCACGATGGCGTCGTCCACGACAATCCCAACCGCGAGCACCAGTCCGAACAGCGAAAGGTTGTTGATCGACGCGCCGAACAACGAAAGGACGGTGAACGTGCCGACCAGCGAAACCGGGATCGCGACAACGGGGATGATCGTGGCGCGCCAGTTCTGCAGGAACAGATACACCACACCGACTACCAGCAAAATGGCGATGCCGATGGTTTTAGCTACCTCGTGAATCGACTGGGAAACGAAAGTAGTCGGGTCGTAGATCTTGATGTAGTCGACGCCGGGCGGAAAGCGCTTTTTCAGCTCGGCCATTTTGGCCCACACGTCATGCTCGACCTGCACGACGTTCGCGTCGGGCGTGGCGATGACGAACCACGGCGTGGCGGCGTACCGGTCGGCATACGCCTTGGAACCATAGTCCACGGAGCCGAGTTCGACACGGCCGATATCGCGAATGCGTGTGACGCGTCCCTGTGCATCGGACTTGACGACGACGTCGCCGAACTGCTCGGGGGTCGAGAGACGGCCGAGCGCGTCGATGTTGATCTGATACGCGCCCGTCCCGTTGTTCGACACCGGAGGCTGATTGAGCACCCCGGCGGAAACGGCGGCGTTCTGCGCGCGAAGTGCGGCGAGTATCTCGCTGGCGCTGATGTTGTACGAAGCGGCTTTGTCCGGATCGATCCAGATTCGCATCGCGTACTGCCGCTCGCCGAACAGCTGAAAGTCCGACACGCCCGGCAAGCGCGCGATCTGATCGCGTACCTTGAGCATGTAGTTCGACAGGTATTCGGGACTGCGGGAACCGTCGGGCGAATAGACGTGCACGCCAAGCAGCAGCGCCTGGATGGTCTTCTTCACCTGGACTCCCTGCAACTGCACTTCCACAGGCAGGCGCGACAGCGTGTCTTCCACACGGCTGCGTGTGAGCAAGAGGGCTGTGTTCGGGTCCGTGCCGACCTTGAAGATCACCGTGATCGTCAACTGACCGTTGCTGGTCGATTGGCTCGAAATGTAATCCATGTTCTCGACGCCATTGACGGACTGCTCGAGCGGCGTCGCGACGGTGCGCGCAATGGTGTCGGCTGACGCACCCGGATACGAGGTCGTGATCTGAATGGTCGTGGGCACGATGTTCGGATACTGGGCCACGGGCAGCTTCACCATGGTCGCCAGTCCAATGAGTACAGCGAATATGTTGAGCACCGCGGCAAAGCGCGGGTGCTCAATAAAGAAGTGAGTCAGTTTCATGATTTTGCTCCTTCGTCGCCGTGCTCTGCCGAGAACCGGATCGATCCTGCGTGCGGGGAAATCTTCGAGCCGGGGTGGACCGCGGGAATGCCGTCGATCACGATCCGGTCGGTCGGCGCAAGCCCGGACCGGATGACGCGCAGACCGCCTCGCAGGTCGCCGACCTCCACCTTTCTGGGCGTGGCCACGTTGTCTTCTCCCACGACGTACACCATGTGGTCCGTTTGATCCTCGAGCACGGCGGCATCGGGAACGAGCAGCGCCGGTTGCGGCGCAGTCGTCGCGAGGCGCAGGCGGGCGAAGCCGCCGGGCGTCAATGAGAGGTCGCCATTCGGGATCGTTGCGCGCGCATGGATCGTGCCGCTCGCCCGATCGAGCGTGTTGTCGATAAAGTTGAGTGTGCCCGTACGCGTGTACCCGCTGTCGCCTGTCGGCGAAAGCGTCACGGTGTCGGCCAGGGGGCCGCTCTGGTTTTCGCGTGAGCGCTGGAAGGCGGCGTAGTCGCTTTCGCTGATATCGAAATCGAGGTAGATCGGGTCCAGCGAAACGATGGTCGCAAGCAGCGTTGTCGGGCCCGTGCCGGCGCGGCTGCCGGATACCAGATTGCCCGTCGACACGAGGTGCGTGCCGATGCGGCCGGTGAACGGCGCCGTAATCTTGCAGCGGTCGAGGTCGAACCTTGCGTCGCGACCGAGCGCGTTCGCGTTGTCGACGGCCGCCTGTGCCGCGCGCTGCTCGGCGACTTTCTGGTCGACGTTCTCGGCCGTTCCCGCTTCCGAACGCTGCAGTTCCTGCGCTCGGGCCAGTTCCCGCGTGGCGAGTGCCAACCGGGCGTTTGCGGATTCGAGTTCGGCCATCGCTTCGCTCAACTTGATCTGATAGGGCTCCGGGTCGATTTCGAAAAGCAGATCGCCTTGATGGACGATGTCGCCGTCCTTGAAGTTGATCCGCGTGAGCGTGCCGCCAACCTGGGCACGCAATTCAACGCGATTGACCGCTGAAAACTGGCCGAGAAACCCGAGCCGGCCCTCGATATTTCGCTGGAGTGGCGCGCTGATGCTCACTGATGGAGGAGGCGAAGCGGCAACGGACGCGGCACTTGACCCGTGCATATGAAACGCCGTGGCCGCGGCGGCGACGATCACGACGGTGGCAACACCTTTACCGACCCATCGAACGGAGCCGGACGTCGCCGAGCGCCGTGGAGTCGTAATCTCCACCTCGGTCTGATCAATTCGGTTATTCATGGCATTCCTAAGTGTTTGAACAGGCTGCACGACGAACAGAGGTGTCGCAGTTTGCCCGTCGGATGATCAATGTTTGCTATCTGGTATGACGATAGCGGGGTGATCCGGAGTGAGGCAGCGATCCGGGGTGACTTCCCCGGAACAACTGCCAGCTAAGTTTCGTGACGCAACTATAGGGAACGCCGTTGCGTCACGCTACGGGCCGAAACCGGGAAGCTATTCCCCAGAATCTGGTTAAGTTGCATGACGAAACTTCAGCTACGATGCGTTTCATCATGTACAGAAAACGCTTCGATGGAATGGACTGCTCGATCGCTCGCGCCCTCGACGAGGTTGGCGAGTGGTGGACGCTTTTGATCGTTCGGGAGTGCACGCAAGGCAGCAGGCGCTTCGACGAATTCCAGAGCGGGCTCGGCATCGCCCGTAATGTCTTGACGGCACGGCTCGAACGTCTGATCGAACTGGATATTCTTGAGCGGTTCCCGGTCGCGGAACGGGCAAACACGTTTGGCTACCGCTTGACCTCGAAAGGGGCGGACCTGTACCCGGTGCTGGTCGCGCTCATGCAATGGGGGGACAAGTGGCTTGCGCCGAATGGAAAGCCGCGGATCGCATTGGTAGAGCATGCGAGCGGGAACCCCGTCGAGGCGGTGGAGGTTCGCGCAACGACCGGGCAGGCGCTCACGTATCGAGACGTTCGGTTCGCTGCCGGTCCAGGCGCGACGCAAACAACGCGCGAGTTGATCGACGAGCGCAATGACCGGGTACTCGGCGATCAACCGGGCGAGTGATGAGTTTTGAGGGCGGTCGTCCCTGGCCCAGCTTAGCGCCGCTTTTGCTTGCCGAATCTGGACATCGATTCCCTGAGCCTGGGCGCCGCGAAGTCGATGAAATGGCGCAGTTTTACGGCCATGAGGTTTCTGGACACATGAACCAGATGCACAGGCACAGGCTCAACTTCGAACTGAGGCAGGAGTATCTCGAGCTGCCCGTTTCGAAGCGCTTCATCGGCATCGTGCTCGAATACGAAGGTGATGCCCACGTTGTCCACGGCGGCGCTCACTGCGGCGTCGGGTGAAGTCACCTCGAGCCGAGGCTTCACTTCGAGCAGATAGACCTTGTGGGTGGCGGGAAGGCGAAAGCGCCACGGCGAAAGATACGGGCTGTTGAAGACGATGCACGAATACTGCACGAGATCATCGGGCTCGCGCGGCAGCGTGTGTTGGCCGAGGAAGGCCGGACTTGCGCAGACGACCGGCCGCAGTGAACCTATGCGCGTCGCGATCATGCTGCTATCGGCGAGTTCGCCGATGCGCACTGCGAGGTCGGCGTGTGAATCGATGAGGTCGATGTTTCGATCGGAAAGCAGGAGCCGAACGGTGATGTCCGGATACTGAGCGAGGAACTGATTGATGACGGGCAAGACATGCAGGCGGCCCAACTGCACGGGTGCAGTCACGACCAGTTCCCCTTTTGCTGTCGCAAACTCGCCCGTGGCTTCGCGCTCCTGTTCACGCACGAGGTCGAGGATGCGTCGCGCCGCTGCGACGTATGCGATGCCCGCGTCGGTCAAGGTCAGCTTTCGCGTGGTTCGTATCAGCAAGCGGGTTCCCAGCATCTCCTCGAGATCGGCAACTTTACGAGTGAGTGTGCTGACTGGAATCTTCAGTTCGCGAGCTGCTGCCGACAGGCTGCCCCTGTCCACTGCGCCCAGCAACATTTCCATGGCTTCTAGTCGGTCCAACGCGTTCGCCCACGTGGAATCAGGTCGCCCAATTGTATGGGAAGTTCAGGCCGGCGTGGCGGCTTGTTCAGTCCATAGCGTGACTTTACGAAAACATCTGTTCAAGGAGAGCCCGATGTATGCACAGGCGATTGCACAATGCGTGCAAGCAGTCAGAACCATGGAAACCTACCTCGACAAAGCGGAGCGCTTCGCGAATGCGAGAAAGTTCGATGTTGCCGTTCTGTTATCGACACGTCTCGCTCCCGACATGGGAGGATTGCTCTATCAGATACAAAGCGCCTGCGACTATTTGAAGGGTGGGGCCGCCTGGCTTTCAGGGCAGCAGCCACCGCGACATGAAGACAATGAGCAAACGCTTGACGAAGCGCGTGCGCGCATCCGCAAGACAATTGAGTTCGCTGAAAGCGTGCCGGCAGACCGGTACGACGACGCAGCCGCACAAGTCGTAAAGGTATCATGGGTGCCGGGGAAGCTGACGGGAGAAAACTATCTGCTGCAGATCGTGATTCCGAATGTGTACTTCCATGTCGCCATGGCATACGCGATCTTGCGCACGAATGGGGTCGAGGTTGGCAAATTGGACTTCATTGGTCCGGTGAATGCGTTCGACGCCTGATTGGCGGGGCGCTTTTGCGCGACAAGAGCAGAAAAAAAGCTCCGGTTGGCGTTTCACCAACCGGAGCGAGTGCGAGAAGCGACGTTGTTGTGGCCGGCAGCGTTACTGCAGATTGCCGGCTACGGCGATGGTCTGGCCGGTGATGTAGTTCGATTCGGGCGAGCAGAACAGGTACACGCCGCCCGCTGCCTCCTCGGGCTTGCCGCCACGGCCGAGCGGATTGCGCTGGGCATGCGCCTTGAAGAAGTCCGCATTCAGGCCCACGCGGATATCGCGGCCTTCGATCTGCACGGTTTCGGCGGCTTCGGTGCTGACCGTCATGCGCGTGTGGATGAGACCGAACGCCACGCAGTTCACGTTGACGTTGAAGCGGCCCCACTCGCGTGCGAGCGCGCGCGTCATGCCGATCACACCGGCCTTCGCGGACGAGTAGTTCATCTGGCCGGCGTTGCCGTTGAGCGCGGACGTGGACGAGATATTCACGATCTTGCGATAGACTTCGCGGCCTTGCGCGACGTCCGCCTGATGCAAGGCCTTGATATGCGGATAGGCGGCGCGCAGGATACGAAATGGCGCGGTCATGTGGCAATCGAGGATCGCGTACCACTGCTCGTCGCTCATCTTCTGGATCACGTCGTCCCACGTGTAGCCGGCGTTGTTGACGATGATGTCGATGCCCTTGTACGTGCTCATCGCCGTGTTGACGATGCGCTCGCCGAAGTCCGGCGCGCTCACGTTGCCGACGCACGCCACCGCCTCGGCGCCCATTTTCCTGAGCGTTTCGACCGTTTCTTGCGCCGGATCGGCGTCGAGGTCGTTGATGACGAGGCGCGCGCCTTCGCTCGCCAGCTTCTCTGCAATTGCGCGGCCGATGCCACGCCCCGATCCGGTGACGAGCGCCACCTTGCCGTCAAGCTTTCCCATCTTGCTGTCTCCTGTGAGTCGATGCGAATTACAAGGCGACCACGGCGTCGCCGACGACGCGCGGTTCACCATACTGATTGGATGTCTGGATTTCGAGCCGCACGCGCTTCTCGCCATCCACCTCGAACTTCTCGACCACGCGCCCGGTGCAGGTGATTTGATGTCCGAGATGCGTGATGCCGACGAATCGCACACCGAAATGACGCAGCTGCCGCTGATCGACCCACTGCGTGAGCAACCGGCCGAGCCACGCCATCGAGAGCATGCCGTGCGCGAACACATCGGGCATGCCGGCGCGGCGTGCGTAGTCGATATCGATATGCACGGCGTTGTGATCGCCCGACGCGCCCGCGAAGAGTGCGAGCGTCGTGCGGTTCACGGGCGGCAGCGTCAGCGGCGGGAGCGTGTCGCCGGCCTTGATGTCGTCGAAACGAATACTGTTCATGGTGTTCTCCCGTTCAGCCGTTGCGTTGCACGAGCACGCTGCGCAGATCCGCCACGTGTTCGCCGTGCTGGTTGGTCACGCGCGTTTCGCGCACGACGAACTCCAGCGCGCCGCCTTTCTTGTCGTAGATGTCCGCGATGTGGCACTGAAAGCGCAGCACGTCGCCGGCGTACGCCTGGCGGTGATAGGTGAAGGACTCCTCGCCATGCAGGATGCGCGCCATTTCGATGCCGACTTCTTCGCGCCATCCGGTGTTCGGCTGCTCGAGTTCCAGCGAGAACAGGAAAGTGGGCGGAAGCGGCAGGGCGGGATGACCCGCGTCGCGTGCCGCGGACTCGTCGAAGTAAACCGGATTGGTCTCGCCAGTCGCTTTCGCGAAAAAGCGCAGCTGTCCGGCTTCGGCCGTCACGCTGAACTCGGGCATCGTCTTGCCAATGAATTGCTTGTCGATCATGTCGATCGCTCCTCCCGTGCCTGGCAGATCAAGCCGACTTGTAGACCGTGACGACGCACGCGCCGCCAAGACCCACGTTGTGTGCGAGCGCAACCTTCGCGCCTTCCACCTGGCGCTGATCGGCGCGGCCGCGCAGTTGCTGCGTCAGTTCATAGCATTGCGCAAGGCCGGTCGCGCCGAGCGGGTGGCCCTTGGAGAGCAGGCCGCCCGACGGATTGACGACCCATTCGCCGCCATAGGTGTTGTCGCCGTCGTTGACGAGCTTCTCGGCTTCGCCTTCCGGGCACAGGCCCAGCGCTTCGTACGTGATCAGCTCGTTCTGCGCGAAGCAGTCGTGCAGCTCGATAACGTCCACGTCCTTGGGCCCGATGCCTGCCTGCTCATAGACTTGTTGCGCCGCGAGGCGCGTCATGTCGAAGCCGACGACGCGGATCATGTCGCGAGCGTCGTAGGTGCTAGGCAGGTCGGTCGTGAGCGATTGCGCCGCGATCATGACGTCGGTGCGCAAGCCGCGCTTCTTTGCGAATTCTTCCGACACGACGATCGCCGCTGCGGCGCCGCAGGTCGGCGGGCAGGCCATCAAACGTGTGAGCACGCCTTCCCACAGCATGGGGGCGGCCATGACGTCTTCGGTCGAGACGATGTTGCGGAACACGGCGAGCTGATTGCGCGCGGCGTGCTGGCTTGCCTTCGCGCGAATCTTCGCGAACGTTTCGAGCTTGGTGCCGTACTTCTTCATATGCGCGTGGCCCGCGCCGGCGAACTGGCGGATCGCGCTCGGCAGGTCGGGGCGGTCGACCAGTTCGTCGACGAGGTTCAGTGCACGCTCGAGCGCGCGCTCACGATCGTCCCAATGTCCTTTGAGCGCCCCCGGCTGCATGAATTCGAAGCCAACCGCGAGCGCGCAGTCGACCGCGCCGCTCTGCACGGCTTGCCGGGCGAGAAAAAGCGCCGACGATCCGGTGGCGCAGTTGTTGTTCACATTGATGACCGGGATGCCGGACATGCCGACGTGATACAACGCCTTCTGTCCGCAGGTCGAATCGCCGTACACGTAGCCGGCATATGCCTGCTGCACGTCGCGATATTCGAGGCCCGCGTCCGCGAGCGCCTGACGCGTGGCGATGGCGCCCATCGTGTCGTACGTTTCGCTCGTACCGGGCTTCTTGAACGGGATCATGCCGACACCGGCAACATAGACATTTCGGCTCATGGAGCGACTCCTTCGGAATAACAGGTTAGGGTTAAGACTTGCGCGCGACGAAGTCGCATATGGCTATACAGTTCGCCATCCTTATCAAATATCATTCGACCGATCTGCAAGGCGGTGTCGCAAGACCATGAGCGACGCCGCTGCGGGCGGCTAAATCAGCGAATGCGGGCGATATGCGCGTCAGGCTCGGCGCGGTACAGGGCTTCGACGAGATGCGCCCGGCGCGAGCGCGTGACGGCCTGATTGACGTATCCCTTGTCGGCGATCTCGTTGGCGTCCATCGAAGGGGGCTCGTCCATCAGCATCAAGCGCTCGACGCTCAGGCTGGCTGCTCCGGTGCGGGTCTTGCCAAGCCGTTTGCGAAGTTCGGAAACGAGCACGGGATGCCGGACGAGCGCGGCGGCGTCGAGGCCGGCGAGTTCCGGAAATGCGCGCTGACACGCACCGACGTTGGGCCACGCAAGCGCCGCGAGAAAGTCGTGATCGTGGCCGCAGATCACGGCGTCGCTGAGGAGTGGCGCGCATTGCTCCAGCAGCGCGAGGCGCACGGCGCCGGTGCGCACCCATGTGCCGTTGGTGAGCTTGAAGTCCTCGACCACACGGCCTGCGAACATCATGCCGGCGGCCGGATTGTCCGGATCGACGAGCCGCACCGCGTCGCCGAGGCGGAAAAAGCCTTCTTCGTCGAACGCCTGCGCGCTCAGTTCCGGATTCCTGATATAGCCGCCGAAGATGTGCGCGCCGCGCATGCGGAATTCGAAGCGTCCGTCGCCGCCTTCCAGCGGGCAGAGCTTCACTTCGGCGCCGGGCACGGGGGTGCCGATGTTGCCGACTTGTTCGGTCGGCCAGCTGCAATAGGTGCCCATGCCGGTGGTTTCGGTCGCGGCGAGCCCCGAGCAAAACATGATGCGTGTACCGATCGTCTGCTCGGCAACGCGCTGGATGCGCTGCCAGACATCCACGGGCAGGCTCGCGCCGCCGTAGCCAAAGCATTGCGCGTTCGAGAACACGCTGCGCGCCAGCTCCGGATCGCGCTCCAGCTCATTCGCGAGGACCGCCCATGCGGAAGGCACGCTCGTGAAGATCGTCGGCGAGACTTCACGCAGGTTGCGCACGGTGCGCTCGATGAGACCCGGCAGCGGGCGTCCGTCGTCGATGTAATGGGTTGCGCCGAATTCGACCGAGCGGCCGAGGTTCAGCACGCCGCCAAGGGCATGATGCCAGGGGAGCCAGTCGAGGAACACGGGCTGCGCATCGTGCAGCCACGCGAGATTGTCCGCATAGTAGGAGGCGACTGCCCGGAAGTTGCGATAGGTCAGCGCCACGCCTTTGGGCACGCCCGTCGAGCCGGATGTGAACAGCACCCGCACGGTGTCGTCGAGCCGGATCGCGGCGTGCGCCGCCGCGACCGCGGCACGGCGCGCCGGCGTAAGCGACGTGGCCGCGAGGGCGCTCCACGCAAGCTGGTCGCCGCGCGGTTCTTCGACGGTAATGACGGGTGCTTCAATGTCCTTGATCAGGTCCAGTGCACGCTCGAACACGCTCGCTGACTGTACGAAAATCGCGGCAGGCGGCACGAGCTCGACGACCCCCTTGAGCCTCGCAAAGTCCTTGCTGAGCATGGCGTAAGCGGGGCAGACCGGTGCAGTGGGTACGCGCACGTATTCGGCGGCGAGCAGCAACACGGCCTGCTCGAGGGAGTTGCCCGAAAGCAGCATGAGCGGCCGGTCCGGGCCCAGCCCCAGGTCGAGCAATGCGGCCGCAACGCACTGGACCTGCTCCCACAGTTGCCGCCATGTCATCGCGCGCCACGCGCCGTCTTCGCCGCGCTGGCAGAAGGCCGCCGTGTCGCCGCGCTGCTGCGCCCATTGCGCAATGAAATCGGCAAAGCTCGTCTGGCTGATAGCGGGCGGCGGGTTCGCGGAGCGCAGAATCAGCGTGCCGTCAACGCGGCGCTCGACCAGCGTTCGCCGTTGAGGAAATCGGGCGGCGCGCCAGGGGGGCGCCGCGTGTTGTGGGTCGATGACGTGGGTCACTACGCCTGTCTCCTTGACATCCAGACGCGGCATGTCGTGCTCCGCGCCTTGTTCTGTGGGCTCTACGGCTTCTAGGATAGACGGCGGCTCAAGGGGGCGAGCCCACCCTAAAGTGGTGGTGTTCGCCGGCGGGTTGCGCGGTGAAACGCCGTCCGGCGTGGCGGCGTTGCGGCATCGGGACGATACGAGGGGAGCCGATTCGCTCCGGCGCGCTCGATAACGAGGTTGGGAAGACCCGCGAAGACAGACCGTCTGAGCCATTTCCGGCTGCGCCGAAGCGCGTGCAGGCGGGAATCACACCGGGCGCCTGGTCATGAATACGCGCTTCAGGCCATTTTCCTCGGCCCGGTAGACGGTCGGCGAGAACGGCGGGTCTTGAATGCGGATGCATCGAGGTGTTTTGCGGGGCGGTGATCGGGTATCAGAAGGATTGCAAACGATCGGCCCTGATCCAGAGGATTCGCCCGGTAAGCATACAGGCCCGGTGGTGACGGCGGCTACCGGTCACGCTCGACTATGCAGGAATCCGCCTGTGCTAGCCTCCTTGGTGCCCGTTGGATACAGGGCCTGCACGGCACACGATTTTTCCGGTAACCATCGCTTGGAGGAAAGCCTTCATGAAACGTCAGGGCCAGTGTTTCGCCTTTCTCACGCTTGCGGGTCTCGCGCTCGTCGGTGCAAAGGTTGCCTTCGGGCAAGACTCGCATTACGACGCGCTCGCCAACGCACCGTTCGACAAAGACTATCCGACCGCCGCCACGTCGCGCAGCATGCAAGAGGAACTGATCTTCCAGCGCGCCACACAGGCCTACCTGTGGGGGCTGCCCGCCATCAACATGTGGGCGATGAAGGAAGGCTCGGAGAAAATATTCGGTGCGGGCTATAACGTGCTGCCGGTGTGGAAGGAGCGCATCAAGGCCTCGACGCAGGTCACGACGCCGAACTCGGACGTCGTATACGCGATGGGCTATCTCGACCTGCACAAGGACGGACCGCTCGTGGTCGAGGTGCCGCCCGGCGTGCAAGGCATGTTCGACGACTTCTTCCAGCGTCCTCTCGTCGGCCCGACGATCGGCGGCCAGACCTGGACGGGCGACGTTGGCTTTGCCGGCCCTGACAAGGGCAAGGGCGGCACCTATGTGCTGCTGCCACCCGACTACAAAGGCGAGCCAAAGAACGTGCCGAAGGATGCGTTCATCTACCGCTCGCGGACGTATAACGTGTTCCTGTTCTGGCGCGCCTTCTTTAGCGATCCAAAGGATCTATCAAAACCGAATGCCGAGATCGCTGCTACGCATATCTATCCGCTCGGGCACAAGGAAACGGCAAAGCCGATGCAGTTTCCGAATGCCAACGAGAAGCCCGCCAACCTGCTGTTTGCGCACGATGCCAGCTACTTCGACATGATGTCGCGCTTCATCGACAGCGAATATGTCGACCCCGCCGATCTCGACATGCGTGGCTTCCTGCATACGATCGGCATCGACAAGGGTAAGCCCTTCGAGCCTTCGGCCGAGATGCGCGCGCTGCTCGACAAAGCCGCTGCAACCGGCTTCAAGATGAGCAAGGTGGTCATCACGGACATGATCGCGCGCGAGCCAGGCGGCAAATACTATCCGGATCGTCAGTGGATCAACGTCTTCGCCGGCGAGAACACGGCTTTCCAGTCAAGCGAGACGTTCACCAATCTCGAACAGCGCTCCGGGTACTTTACGAGCGCCTATTCGGCGAGCCCGGGCATGGTGAAGAATCTCGTGGGAGCGGGCGCCAAGTACCCCGTCACGTTCCGTGACAAGGATGGCCATTTCCTCGACGGCGGCCAGTCGTACACGTTGCACTTGCCGCCGCATATTCCGGCGAAGAACTTCTGGTCCGCGACGGTCTACGACGCCACGACGGCCTCGGGTCTCGACAACGGCCAGCCGTTCCCATCGCTGAACCAGATGGACAGGCCGGTGCAGAACGCCGATGGATCGACCGATCTCTACTTCGGTCCCACGGCGCCCCCGGGCAAGGAGAAAAACTGGCTGCGCACGGTGCCAGGCAAGGGTTACTTCGTGATCTTCCGCCTATATTCGCCGGAACAGGCGTTCTTCGACCAAACGTGGAAGCCAGGCGACCTTGAAAAGAGCAGCTAAGGTTGTCGGGTGGGCGTCGAGGCACGACGCCGCTCGGACATCGGCAAGCTCTCGTCACATGGTTCCGCTGCCGCTGCCCGTTCCGCCCGTGCCGGAAGAAGGGGCGGACGTTGCGGTAAGCGGATGGGCGAGGCCCGCCGCGGACAACAGCGATACGGCGGCCGGATCGGGCATGCCATTGGCATCGATCGCTCCCGCCGCCGCTAGCGCGACCAGATCGCTGTCGACGCCTGGCTGGCCAACCGTGAAGGATGTCGTGAGAAACGCCGGTACCGCCAGCGTGAGCGCGTAGTGCTGCTGCAGATTCGTGACGACTGCGGATTGCGCCGCCTGCACGTCGGCCTGGCTAGCCAGCGCTTGCTGGTACTGCGAGTTGGTCGGGAAGCCCGCTATCAAGCCATTCTCGTTCGTGCCGAGTTGCGAAGCCATGTAGACAACCATCAGCTCGGTCTCCGGCGTCGTATTGAAGGTCCCACCAGCAAATGCCAGCGAGTGCAGGCTCACGCCGCCGGAGGTCACGGTGAGGATGCAGGGCGGCGTGGCATTGAACGCGATCGTGTAGTGCCCGCCACCGTCGGATAGGGCGGACGCCGAACCCTGCACACAACTGACGTTGAGCGTCGCGCTGGCGAGCGCCGAACCGGTGGCGGCCGTGCCGGAGAGGGTGAGGTTGGGTGTCACGGTTGTGCCGCCGCAACTGCCGAGACCGATGCAGGCGTTCCCGCCGCAAGCGGCAAGCGTTGCGAGGGAAGTCACGCAAATCGCAGCGAACGCCGGACGAACGAAACACGCGTGGTGAACGTTCATGATGGTTCGAGGCCCGCGTCAACCGCGCTCCGGATGGCGCAGTCGCGAATGATGGCGGCCATAAGACATGTAGATCAGCATGCCGATCAGCAGCCAGACGATCAGCCGTACCCAGGTGACGAGCGGAAGTCCCACCATCAGCAACAGGCAAAACGCGATCCCGAGAATGGGGACAATGGGCACGCCGGGCGCGCGGAAGGGGCGGTTCGCGTCGGAGTCGCTGCGCCGCAGATAGATGACGGCGCCGCACACGAGCACGAACGCAAACAGCGTCCCGATGCTGACCATTTCGCCGAGTACGCCGATGGGCGTGAGGGCCGCCACGATGGCGACGACTATGCCGATCATGATCTGGCTTCGATGCGGCGTGTGCAAGCGCGGATGGACGGTGGAGAACAGATGGGGCAGCAGCTTGTCCTCCGACATCGTGAAGAAGATACGGCTCTGCCCATAGAGCAGCACGAGTATCACGGTGGTCAGCCCCGTTAGCGCGCCGATCTTGATGAGCACCGAGAACCAGGTGAAACCAATGGCGTCCACCCCTTTGGCAATCGGATCGGGGACGTTCAGTTGTGCGTATGGAACGAGTCCGGTAAGCACGGCGGCCACGAGGATATAGAGCAGGGTGCAGATAACGAGCGACCCGAGAATACCGATCGGCATGTCGCGCTGCGGCCGTTTCGCTTCCTGCGCAGCGGTCGATACCGCGTCGAAGCCGATGAACGCGAAGAACACCACCGCAGAGCCGCGCAGAATGCCGCTCGCCCCGAAGCTGCCGAATGTGCCGGTGTTGGGCGGCACGAAGGGATGCCAGTTGGCGGAATGCACGAAGAACGCGCCGATGGCGATGAAGGCCACGACGACCGTCAGCTTGACTGCCACCATGATGTTGTTGATACGTGCAGACTCCCGCGTGCCGAGCACCAGCATCGTGGTGAGGATCGCGATGATCAACACTGCGGGGAGATTGATCGTGCCGGTGGCAGTGGTGCCGTCAGCAAGCTGGACGGCGGTGCCTGGAGCGGCAGCGAGCGTTGGCGGGATAGTGATGCCGACGTTATGCAACAGACTGACGATATACCCGGACCACCCGACCGCGACCGTTGCGGCACCCATGGCGTACTCGAGAATCAGGTCCCAGCCGATGATCCACGCAAACACTTCGCCAAGCGTCGCATAGGTATACGTGTACGTGCTGCCGCATACGGGGAGCATGGCGGCCAGCTCGGAGTAGCAAAGGCCCACGAACGCACACGCAATTCCGCCCAGCACAAACGACAGAATGATGCCCGGTCCAGCAAATTGCGCCGCCGCGGTGCCCGTGAGGACAAAAATACCGGCGCCGATAATGGCGCCGATGCCCATCGCCGTGATGCTGGGCGCCCCAAGGGTCTTCGAGAGCGCGCGGCCGCCTTCGGCATCGGCGCTTCCCACTATGTCGGCGACGGACTTGCGCGCCATGTAGCTCGTGTCAGCCATGATAGGTTGTCCCATTCAAATGCGACTGGAAACGACTCGATACGGCTTGCGTTACTTCTTTAGAATAGACACAGGCGCGTGCTCGCGAGGGCTAAGTTTTCAATTTGCCGAACGACGACTGGCGTGCGTGGACAGAGATGTTTCGGAACACTTCAAGTTCAGCCGGATGGCGGCTGGGAGAAGATGGATGCAAGACGACAAACCGTCGCCACAGGGCGCGACGTACGCGAAAGGGCTCCGGATCGGCGGGACTGGATGGTTCGGGCGAATGGTGGCCGTCGTCGTGAGCGCAATCGTGCTCGTGGTGGCCGCAATGTTGTCGCTGGTGCTGCTTGCCGTGCTGTTCGCGGTGGGCGTGGTCGTGGCCGGCTATCTGTGGTGGAGAATACGCGCGCTGCGCCGGCAGGCGCGCGAGTTCGGCGACGATGGCCGCACCATCGACGTGGAGGTCGTACACAAGGACTCGCGCGGCGACGATGGCCGCACGATCGACGTGAAGGTCGTTCACAAGGACTCGCACGGCGACGATATCGCGAAACGCTGACCTTCGATGCTCGCGCAAGCACGTTGAGCGCACGCGCGAGCGTATATCAGCAGTCCGAATAATAGTTGCGCAGAAAAGTTTTCGGCCAGGTGCTACTGCACCGTGATGGTGGCCTTCATATACGGGTGAATGCCGCAGAACACCTTGTATACCCCCGGCTTGTCGAACTTGAACTGATACGTATCGTTCTGGTCGAGCGCCGCCGAGTGAAATACGCCCGCGTCGTTGACGACCGTATGCGGTTCGCCATCCATGTTTTTCCAGGTAACGGTCGTGCCCGCCTTGACCGTGATGGCCATGGGCGAAAACATGAAATTCTTGATGACGATCTCATTGGGCTCCTGCGCGTGAGCAGCAGGCATGCCAAGGGACGTCCCCGCCATGAGCATGCCGAGTCCGTAGAAGAGGGCGAACGCGCGACGATAGTGAAGGGAGAACATGGCTCGGATCCTTGTTGAATGAGCGATAAGCAAAGTCACGCGAGGGACATGTCGGACAGCGTCGCCGCGAGGGGATGGCGCGAAATCCGGATGCTGGTGACGCCAAGCATCTTCGGCAACTGGTCGCTTGCCACCTTGAGCGGCCCGGGTCCGGGGCCATCGCCGGCAGTCGGTTGCGGATACGCGGTCGAGCGTGCCGTGTGGAACGTGATATTGCCCTCCACCTTCGAAACGATCTGATGAATATGACCGTTGAGCACGGTCACCGAGCCAAAGCGCTTCAGATAATCCATCGCCTGGCCCGCATCGCCGGTACCCCAGCCCCACGGTTCATAGATCGTCCACATAGGCATGTGAGTAAAGACGACGATCGGCGTGCTGGACGTGCGGCCCTTCAGGTCGTTTTCCAGCCATGCGAGCTGGTCCTCGCCCAGATTTCCGAGCCCGTTCGGCTTGAAATGCATCACGTTGACGAGCGCGATGAAGTGCACGCCGCTGTGGTCGAAGCTGTAATAGCCCCGGTTGTCCGATGCCTTGCCGAAACGCTTGAAGTATTCGCCTTGCGGTCCGTCTGTCACATCGTGCTCGCCAGGCGTGGTGTGCAATTCCGTGATGGTGAGACCCGACAGCAATTGCGCCGCCAGATCGAATTCCGCGGGCTTCGAGAGATGGGTGATATCGCCCGTGTGAATGGCCAACGCCGGTTTGACCGGCATGGCGTTGACGTAGTCGATCGTCTGCTTCAGCGTAGCCGCGACATCGGGATTCGCCTCCTTGTTAAAACCAATATGCGAGTCGCTGATCTGCAGAAAGAGCGGCACGCCGGAATCCGCGGCGTTTTCTTTGGTACTGGCTGCCAGCGATAGCTCCACGGGTGTGAGGACGCCTCCGGCCAGAACAAACACGGTGCCCATGCCACCGAAGGCGAGGCACTTCAGGGCGTTGCGGCGTGACGGTTGGGAAGGAAGATCTGACGACATGATGTCCTCTCGACTGGGTTCAGGAAGTCGACCGCCAGTGCGATCTGGTGCGATCGGGAGCGCCTCCCGGGCGGGCTTCACGTGCAATACCGCAAACGCTGCTGTTTTATTCCCGGTTGTCGCACGGGAATAACCGGCGTGGGTGTGCGGTAGTGCAGGCGTGCGAAACGAGATGGCGGAAACGAAAATGGACATCATCGAGATGAGCCGTCGCCGCGCCGGCGAAATGAGAATCAAGCTGCAAGTCGTTCTACGTCGAATGCAACTCGCGTCGGGCCTCGTGATGCTGACTTACCTTTTTCTGCATCTGGTCAATCACGCGCTCGGCATCTGGTCGCTCGAGCTGGCTGGACGCGGTCTCGTGCTCGCGCTGCGGCTTTGGCGCAGCTCGCCCGGAACGCTCGCGCTGTATGGCGCCGCATCGGTGCATTTCGTGTTGGCGTTGCGCACGATCTACGGGCGGCGTCACTGGGCGCTGCCGCCCGCGGAATGGATCCGTCTGTGGGCAGGGCTCAGCTTGCCGCTCCTGCTGATCCGCCATGCCGTGACGACACGGCTTGCATCTTCGCTCTATGGTTTCGAGCCCAACTACGAGCGTGTCATCGTCGTGCTGCTCACGAGCGGCACGCAGGGGCTGCAACTCGCGCTGCTGGCGCCTGGCTGGATACACGGATGCCTCGGGCTATGGTTCCGGCTGCGCCACCATGCGTGGGCGCGTCGCATGCGGCTGGCGCTGCTGACACTCTTTGTCCTGCTGCCGCTGCTTTCCGCTGCGGGCTTCATCCACATGATGCGGGTCGTCGAGGGCAAACGCCACCTGCTTCCGCCCGTCGATGCCGCGCTCGTCGTTCATCAAGCCGCCCTCAACGGCGTGCGTCACGATCTCGTCACGCTGTATCTCGCGCTGATTGCCAGTACGCTGCTCCTGGGCCAGGTGCGCAATGCGCTCGAGCGACGAAGGCTGCGGAGATTCACGGCCAACGCCTGTTTGCTGGCGCGCGGTCCGTCGCGCGAACAGGACGTTCGGGAATGACTTTCGATGGCGAATTTGTTCCGCCAGGACGGCGAAATATTTATATTCAGCGCACGCGCGCTGGGGAGAAGATACGCGTTCCAGACGTTGTCGAGAGCGGGTGGCGCTTCGCCAACGAGTCGCGAGAATCCGGGAGGAGACATGTCCGCAGTGTGTGCGATCCACAGTGACTCGCGTTCCGGGACGCTGAGTTCGGTCGCTGAGCGATATAAAGGCAGGACGGTGCGCCTGTGTTCAGGCGGCCCGTTGATGACGGTGAACCAGGTCGTGCCGACGGCCTATGGGCCGCAGCTTTCTTGTGCGTGGTTCGATCCGCCCGGGTCGACGAAGCTGGTCAGGGCCGTGTTCAGCACCGAAGCGGTTCTGTTCGCCTCGGCGTAGTTGGGAACTCATCCGCCATAGATGATTGCGTTGCGCATCGACTGGCGCGACATCGCGCCGCCCAGGCCTCGCGAATTGGTGCCAAAATAGGCGCACAACCCGATACGAGGCGGCGCCGCACCGAATGTGCGGGACGATCCGCCCCTCTTTGCTGAGCCAGGCCTGCGCATCGAAGGCGCCCGGTTACGCTTGAGAACAGGACGCCGAATCCCATTTAGCTTTTGTGAACCAGCGCATTCGTCCCCCCTTGCCGCCTGAATGGCCTTTTCCGCCGTATCGCGACGTCTCCGGCCGCGCGTTCGGCGATCTCGTCGCGCTTCAATATCGCGGCGCTGGCGTGTGGCTGTGGCGGTGCCGATGCGGCGCGCACGTCACGGCTGCGCTCGAGGCGGTGGAGAGCGGCCAGACGCGGGACTGCGGCTGCCGTGAGCAGCGCCGCGTGTGGCGCTCCCGGCCGGGCTCGCCTGCGCTGAAGGGCGGCGAGGTGTTCGGCCAGCTGACGACCGACCGGTACGCCGGCGACGGTATGTGGGTGTGCCGCTGCGACTGCGGCAACGAGGTGACAGTCAGCGCGGGGCGCCTGCGCCTCGGCCAGGCGCGATCGTGCGGCCGCTGTTTTGGCGGAATGTCTGCTTAATGTAAGGAAAGACGCGGCGTGGGGTCGAACGCCGCCTTGAGAAACGCCGCGACTTCGGCAGGAGATTGCTGCTGGGCTTGCGGGTCGCCGCCCAACATGACGCCCCGCGTCAGGCAACGTTTCGATTCGGCCACGGCCGAGGAACCGGAGAGCGTCTGGCCGTCGCGGATCATGGTCAGCGTTCGGGTGTCGAGGTCGTAGGAGCCGTGGCAATCGCGTGCGCTGGTTGCAAGCGGCAATGCATGCAGGCGCGTCGGCCGGTCGAAACCATGATACGCATCCGGAAACGTTTGAACCGTGACCTGTGCGCCTTCCGCTCGCAACGTCTGGGCGTAGGCCATGCAGGCGGGCGCCGGCGTGTAGTTGTCCTTGCCGCCGAGCAGCAACATGACGGGCGCGCCGTCCAGATGCGCCGAGCTGTAAGCGATGCCGCACGACGGATAAAAAGCGACATGGGCGGCAAAGCGCAGATTGCCGTCTATTGCGGCCTGGCGGAAAGGCTCCAGCGTCGAATAGAGTGCTGCCACGCCTCCACGCGAAAATCCCATGACGGCGATCTTCTCTTTGTCGATTCGAGGATCCGTGGCTAACAGGCGCAAGGCGGCATAGGCGTCTGCAATGTCGGCGCTCATGGAAAGCTGCGACTGGTCTTTTTCAGTATTCCTGATACCGCGGCCTGTGAAACTGTCCACGACGAAGCTGGCGTAACCCAGTGCGTTCATGCGTTGTGCCCAGATCCGCTCACCGGGATTTACGCCGCTGCTTCCATGCAGAATGATCACAGCGGGTACGGCGCGCGGCGCGTTGTCCGGCATGCTCAGATCCCCCGTAATGGCGACCTTGCGGGCACTGGCGTAATGCAGCAGAAAGTCGAGGGTATTCGTGGGCGTGATCGATTCGAACGTAATGTGTCCGCTACTGCCGTCGCCGAGCGATGTCGTGACAGGGGCGCTCACGTTGGCGGCCGACGTGCACGCTACCATCGCGCTCGCGGCAATAGCAGGCGAAACGATTCGACTAGCGCGCCAAAGTGTGCCTTTCCTCATGGCTTTACCGGAACCCCGTAGGCGCTGACAATGCGCGCGTCCTGCCTGTCGTTTCGCGCTCGCACTCGCGCTCCAGAAATGCGGACACCGCAGACGCGTCCATCGGGCGGGAACAATAATATCCCTGAATCAGCGTTGCTCCGAGCGCCGTGACCGTTTGCAGTTCGGCGGCCGTTTCCACACCTTCGACCACGCAGTCGAGCGACATCTGCCGGCTGAGATTGAGCAGCGTGCGCACGACGGTGAATGCCGTCGTGCGTTCCTTCAGACCGCTCACGAACATCCTGTCGATCTTCAGGCGCGTGAGCGGCAGCTTGCACAGGTACGAGAGGCTCGAATAGCCGGTGCCGAAATCGTCGACCGACAAACCACAGCCCAGCGCGCGCAGCACCTTGGCGGCTTTCTGGACCTGCTCGAAGTCCTTGGCCATTGCGGTTTCCGTGATCTCGAAGTCAAGCCGCGCCGGGTCGATGCCGCTGCTGACAATGCACTGCGCCAGTTCTTTCACCGCCGATTCGCTGGCGAAATCATGCGCGGAGAGGTTAAAGGACAAGCCGATACGCGCCGGCCATTGTTTCGCGCAGGCGAGGGCCTTGGCGAACAGCGCGAGGGTCAAGCCGTTGATGACCCCGTTGCGTTCCGCGGCAGGAATGAATTCGCCGGGCGGGACCGTGCCGAGCAAGGCGCTTTGCCAGCGCGCAAGCGCTTCGAAGCCGACAGTGCGCTGGCGCTCGAGCGAGAAGATCGGCTGGAAGGCGAGGTGAAGTTCGCCGGCGAGATCGGGGGAGCGCAGCGCCTGGGCGATCTGCGACTCGCGGATGATCGCGTTGCGATGGGTCTCCGAAAAGATCGTCACCGAGCCGCGCGAGCGGCGTTTGCCTTCGTAAAGCGCGTAGTCCGCTGTTTCGAATAGATCGGCCTTGTTGCGCGAAATGTGCGGATAGGTCGAGAAACCGATCGTCGCCCCGAGCCGCACGGAGATCTCGCCAACACGCACGGGATCATGAAAGACATCGCAAATGGATCGGCCCAGTTGCGAGAGGCCGGCGTCCGAGCAGTCGCTGGTGACAATGACGCCGAACTCGTCGCCCCCCAGCCTTGCAAGCGTGATCGTGCCGCGCGCCGCTTGCGCGAGGCGCGCCGCGACTTCGGCCAGCACGTGGTCTCCCAGCGAGTGGCCGTGAATGTCGTTGACGGACTTGAAACCGTCGAGATCGACAAGTCCCACCGCGAGCCGGCCACCCGACGCCATGGCGGCATCGAAATGCTTGTCGAGCGAAGCGAAAAAGGCCCGCCGGTTGGGCAGGTTCGTGAGACTGTCGATATTCGCGAGGCGCTTGTTTTCGCCTTGCGTGGCAACGAGGTCGGAGAAGTTCTTGAATTGCGTGAATGCCACGATCAGCATCGCCAGCGATACCAGTGACGTGTCGATGGCAATTGCCTGGAATACGCCATTGCCGGAACTCAGAAACGTGACGACGAGCGCGCCGTTGACAATGGCGGTAACGGTGAAAGCGGCCTTGACGACATTCATCAGACAGAAGATGACGCCGATGACCGTGATGGCCATGTAAAAGGCAACATGAAGCTTGAAGGCCGCGCCGCCATGAGGCAGAAGGGACAGTGACCACGCCGTGAACGAGATGGAGAAGACCCACGCGAGCCTGCCGGAATTGCGCAGGATCGTCACTGCATCGTCCGCGCTCACACGCATCCTCGCGAGGCGCAACCAGGAGAGGACGCGTACGAAACAAAATACCGTGAGCACGAGCGGACAGAACACGCCCTGCCATGCGGGAATCTCGTTCTCGTGAGGCAGCACCATGCCCCACGTGTTGACGACCAGCAGCCCATACATCATGGGAAGCTGATAGATCATCACGCGCAACTGCGCGAGCTTCAATGCTGCGCTGTTTCCGGCGACAGTGCGCCGAATCGTTCCCCAATACTGGGCCACAACGTTGAACATGGTCTTGCGAGTCGATGTCGTCCCGTTGCAGCCGCCGGGAACGAAATGTAATACCTCCGTTTACGACCGCCCGCATGATTTCTGGAGGAAACGCGCGTGCTTTTCATTGTCGTGTGCGCGGCCCCATTTTTCGTCAGGCTTTCAACGCGCCTGTTCGTGTCTTTCGTTTCTGCAGCGAAGCGACGACCTCGTCGACCATAGGGTGATGACGGTGCGTGTTCCACAGCAGCGCGGCTGTGACCACTGAGATTTTTTCCTTCAATGGCCGCACGACCACATTGCCGGGTGCGAGCTTGCGCATTGACGCTGGCACGAGCGCCACGCCCTGACCACAGCCGACATAGGCAATTTGCGAAGTGACGGTGCGCACCTCGTGGGTGACGTGCGGCGTCAGGCCATGCGAGCGGCAAACCGAAGTCAGGAAGTCGAAGTACACCGGGCTGACCTGCCGCGACGACATCACCAGTTGTTCGCCGGCCAGCGACTGCAGCCGCACGCGGGGCAGGGCCGCCAGAGGATGGTCCTTCGGCAGCGCCACGGCCAGGCGGTCCTCGGCCAGCGGCATGGTGGCGATGCCGCTGCCTACCTCGCCGTCGATGCGCACGAAGGCGAGATCGAGTTCGCCGGCTTCGAGCATGGGTATGGCGTCGACGCTATCGATCTCCTTCACGAGCACGGTCAGTTGCGGGTGAGCGCGTTTGAGCGCATCCAGCACGGGTGGCACCGTTTCGAGCATGGCGGACGTGATCGCCCCGACATGCAGCACGCCCGACTGACCGGCGGCGACTTCGCGCACGACCCGCGCGAGCCGCTCGACCTGGCCGGCGAATTGCCGAACGGCAGGCAGTATCGCGGCGCCCGCCGGGCTCAGTTGCGTGCCCTGCCGGGACCGGTAGAACAGTTCCAGCTTGAGCGATTGCTCGAGCACCTTGATCTGCTCGGTAAGCGGCGGCTGCGACATGTTCAGCCGCTGGGCGGCGCGCCCGAAATGCTGTTCCTCTGCAACCGCGAGAAACATCCATAGCTGCCGTATCAGCCTGAAGTCGATCGTAGTGTTCATGGTGCACGCATTTTCCGGTGGTCAATTGCTGTTCCGGAAATCGTATCACCGAGATACGAAGTGCGAAATTTACATATCAGCCGCGCGGCGCGAGGATGGGCGGACTTTTCAACGGAGCCGAGTGTGATGACTACGCCTTCCTTCCTCGATCGACTCGCGTCGCTGGACACCAACACGGTGTCCGACGCGCTCGACTTTCTCGGCCTGCCCGGCGCGACTTACGGCCTGCGCCCGCTTTGGGACTGCCCGAAGATCGTTGGCCGCGCGAGCACCATCTTGCTCGGGCCCAAGCAAGACGCTGAACCCGGGGTGCACCTCATCTCTCCCGTTGTCGATGCGGTCACGACGAGCGATCGCGTGCTGGTGATCGCGGGCGGCGTGGAGGGCATTTCGTGCTGGGGCGACATTCTCGCCAATGCCGCCACGGCGAAGCAGATACGCGGCTCGGTCATCGACGGCGTGAGCCGCGATATCGACGGCAGCGAGGCGATTGGCTACCCCGTATACGGCCGTGGCGTCACGATGATCAGCGCGCGCAATCGCGTGGTGCAGGTCGAGTCGGGCAAGCCGGTGCAAATGGCGGGAATCACCGTGCATGAAAACGACTATGTGATCGCCGATCGATGCGGCACGGTGTTCGTTCCCGAAGGCGAGATCGAAGCGGTGCTGGAGCTTGGCGAGCGGATCGCGCGCCGCCAGGACGGCATGGTGGCGGCGGTGCGCGCCGGGCGTCCGGTTGCGGACGTCATGCACGACAAGGCGTTCGAGGCGATTGCGGTCCGATGAGCGAGAAAGTCACAGTATTGAACCGCTTCCTCGCGGCCGCGAAGCCTTCGGCCACATACAAGGTCATGGACCGTGTGGCCGCACGGCGCGCGAGTGGCGCAACGGTCATTTCGCTCAGCGCGGGCGAGCCCGATTTCGACACGCCCCCGCACGTTTGCGAAGCCGGTATCGCCGCGATTCGGGCGGGCCATACGCGCTATACGCAAGTCGCAGGGTTGCGGGCCTTGCGTGAAGCGATCGCGGGAAAATTTCAGCGCGAAAACCGGCTCGACGTGAACTGGCGCGACACGCTCGTATGCAGCGGCGGCAAGCAGGTGATCTTCAACGCACTCGCGGCGACGCTCAATGAGGATGACGAAGTCATCGTGCCTGCACCGTATTGGGTCAGTTACCCCGAGATCGTGCAGTTGTGCGGCGCGAAATCCGTGATCGTGCCATGTGGCGCGCAAAGCGGCTTCAAGCTGACCGCCGACGCGCTGCACGCCGCGATTACGCCGCGTACGCGCTGGCTGATTCTGAATTCGCCATCCAATCCGACCGGCGCGATTTATCGTCGTGCCGAACTGCAGCAGCTTGCGCAAGTGCTGCTGGCCCACCCGCAGGTGCTGGTTCTTTCCGACGACATTTACGAGCATTTGATTTTCGATGGCCTCGAATTTTCCACGCTTGCGCAGGTCGAGCCCCGCATGCGCGAGCGCGTGCTGACGATGAACGGCGTCTCGAAGGCCTATGCGATGACGGGCTGGCGCATTGGCTTTTGTACCGGACCGCGATGGCTGGTCGACGCAATGGAAAAGCTGCAGGGCCAGCAAACTTCCGGGGCGTCGAGCATTTCGCAGCATGCCGCGCTGGCGGCGCTGAGCGGGCCGCAGGATTTCATCGAGCAGGCGCGCAGGGTATTTCAGCGCCGACGCGATCTCGTGGTCGATCAACTGAATCAGGCGCCGGGGCTGCGCTGCGCGGCGCCGCAAGGCGCGTTCTACGCATTCGCCTCATGCGAAGGCCTGATCGGTAAAACGACGCGAGGAGGGGCATATCTCAAGGATGACGAAGCAGTGGCCAACGCGCTGCTCGACGAAACCGGCGTAGCAACGGTGCATGGCAGCGCGTTCGGACTTGGGCCCTATATCCGTATCGCCTATGCACTGGATGACGTGTCTCTGCGGCATGCTTGCACCGCAATCCAGAACTTCTGCCACACACTTGGGGAGTGACGATGCTTCAAGAATTTACCCGCTCGGCGTTTTCGTTCGATGTAGACGGCAAGGCGATCGCGCTTTCCGCCATTCACCGTGAAGGCGACAAAGCGCCGATCGTGTTCCTTCACGGGTTCGGGTCCACGAAAGAGGATTACGCCGATATCGTGCGTTACGCCGAATTCGCGGGGCACCCGTTCATCGCGTATGACGCGCCGGGCTGCGGCGAAACGCAGTGTGCCGATCTCTCGAAAGTCGGCATACCGTTTCTCGTCGATACCGCACTCGCCGCGCTCGGACGCGTTGGCTTTGACCGCTTCCATCTGGTCGGTCACTCCATGGGCGGACTGACCGCGCTCATGCTCGCGCACCGGCACCCGGAGCGCGTGCTCAGCTTCGTGGATATCGAAGGCAATATCGCGCCCGAGGACTGCTTTCTCAGCAGGCAGATCGTGGACTATCCACACACGGACGCCGAGCGCTTCTTCAGCGATTTCATCGAGCGCACGCGCCACGCACCGGCCTATGCCAGTGCGCTCTATGCCGCGAGTTTGCGCTGCAAGGTCAGGGCCGAGGCGGTGGGGTCGATATTCCGCTCGATGGTCGAACTCTCCGACAACGGCGACTTGATGCGCAAATTCCTCGCTCTGCCGTTCCCGCGTATGTTTATGTATGGGCAGCAGAACGCGTCGCTTTCGTACCTCGATCACATTCGCGAGCAGGGTGTGGCCTTGGCCGAAATTGCGAATTGCGGGCACTTCCCCATGTATTCGAATCCGGTCGCGATGTGGCGGGCCATTGCGGGGTTTCAGCAGCGCGCATAGTGCGGGCGCAAACGTTTGGCGTCCTCATCTAAGTGGGCGAAGGGTTGCGTACGTTTTTTAATTCGAAGGGGAGTCCACTGCGCCAGCCTAAAGTTCGTCTGGCCGTTGCCGAAATACCAGTCATGGCGCGCAAACATCCAGACTATCCCGACAAACTGCCCATCTGGGCCGAGGCGCGCGCGCTCGAGGCGAGCATTCGCGCCATTCGCCGCGCGCAAGGCAAGAAGAACCCCGAGGATTTCCCGGCAGGGAGCCCGGAGTGCACGGCTGCCATGGAAGAATTCGTGCGCGATGTCTGCCGCGTTCTCGAGATCGATATCGACACGCTCGGCAAGGCCTCCGGCGGCGTTTAACGCTCGCCACCCCGTTAGCCAGACTGGGCGGCCGTTCCTGGCCCGCACACGCAGGAATGCGGTTTGCGCACGCCGTAGCGACTGGTGACGAGTTGACGAGGTGGCGCGTGAATACGACTCTTACGCTCGCGTTGTCGTCATGTCTTGGCCTGGCGTTGCTCGCAACCCAACCGGCATATGGCGCAGATCCCACTCCCAGTCCTGATGCCGCGCCGCCGTGCGGCAGGCTCGTGGGGACGAACGCGGCGGGGGGCTTCGCCTTGCGCAGCGGCGAGCCAGTTGATTTCGTTTCCGCAGGACAGGCCACGCACGGCACGCTGCTCGTGTTCAGCGACGGCCCGGTATTTCGTGCCTATTGGCAGCCACAAGGCAGCGAAGAAAAATACGCACTCGCGAACGCGGGTCCAGACAGTGTGCGCCTCGTTTCAACGCCGCCACAGGGCACGCCGACCCCTGGCGCCCAGCCCGGTGTTGCCGCGCAGCCATTGCAAGTGCTTTCGTGTCCGAAGCTTTAATTCGGCTTTAATCGCGCTTTCGGCTTCGCGTTTGGCTCCGCATTTGTCTCCGCGTTTGGCTCCGCATTTGGCTCATTTCCCACCATGTGAACCGTCCTTTCGTATCGCGCCGCGAGCGACTAGTCTGTATCGATACCAAACCGACCGGCCCGTGACTGGCGCACCGCGCCGCACCGCGGGCCTCGAAGGAGACACCTATGGAGCTTGAAGCCCGGACCATGGCGCGCGTGACCGCGAGGCTCGTGCCGTTCCTGATCGTTTGCTATTTCGTGGCGTATCTCGATCGGGTCAACGTCGGCTTTGCTGCACTGCAGATGAACAAGGCGCTCGATCTTTCGGCGAGTGCGTTCGGCTTTGGGGCAGGGATCTTCTTCATTGCCTATTTCTTTTTCGAGGTGCCTTCGAACCTGCTGCTCGAGCGCTTTGGCGCAAGGCGCTGGATCGCGCGCATCATGTTCACGTGGGGCATCATCGCGGGGGCGATGGCGTTTATCCCTGATATCGCCCGCATCACCGGCATGTCGAACGCGCATGTTTTCTATGGACTGCGTATCTTGCTGGGCATCGCCGAGGCGGGCTTCTTCCCGGGCATCATCTTCTTGCTCACGCTCTGGTTTCCCGCCAAATATCGCGCGCGTGTGGTGAGCTATTTCATGGCGGCGATTCCCTTGTCGACGGTCATTGGCGGCCCCGTGTCCGGCACGCTGCTTTCGCTGGACGGAAAAGGAGGGCTCGCAGGCTGGCAATGGGTCTATTTGATCGAGGCGATACCCGCGCTCGTGCTCGCCGTGGCCGTGCTGTACTACCTGACCGACAAGCCCGCCGACGCCGGCTGGCTAGCCGACGACGAGCGCCGCTGGCTCGTCGAGCGCCAGGCGCAGGAGCGCCGTCATCGCGAGAAGGTGCGCACGTTCGGCGTGCTGGAGGCGCTGATCAATCCGCGCGTGCTGGCCGTGGCGCTGATCTATTTCGGTGCGAACGCAACCAATTACGGCCTGAGCTTCTTCCTGCCGCAGATCGTCAAGGCGTTCGGGCTCACGAATGTGCAAACCGGCTTCGTCACTGCGCTGCCGTACGCGGTAGGCGTCGTTTCGATGGTGCTATGGGGCCGGCATTCCGACCGCCGCATGGAGCGCAAGCGTCATGTGGCGTTTGCGCTGGCTGTTGCAGCCGCGGGTATTGCGGCTTCGGCAGGGCTCGACAATCCGGTGCTCAAAATGCTGGCGCTCTCCATTGCGGGCTTTGGCATTTTCGGTTGCCTGCCGGTGATCTGGACGCTGCCGGCCGCGTTCCTTTCCGGCGCGGCAGCGGCTGGCGGTATCGCCGCCGTCAACTCGCTCGGTAACCTCGCGGGCTTTTTCGGTCCCTATGCAATGGGCTGGATCAAGGACAGCACAGGCGGCTTCGGCGCGGGCCTGCTATGTCTTGCGGGAGCCGGACTCGTGGGCGCGGGCGCCGCGCTCGTCCTTCATCACAACCCGGCGCTCGAAACGCTCGACGAATCGGCGCTCAGCGAAACGCCCGGGGAGGGCGGCGTGGTGAGGCCGTGAACGGTGCGTATGCACGCTGTTGGCTCACTTCAAGCGCGCCATCACAAGCGTCGCGACTTTGCGATAGACGCGCTTGACCTGCGCCCATGACAGCGCCAACTCGACGAGCCGTCCGCGCGCATTGAGCACGACAATGCGCGACTCGTGGCGGGTTTCGCGATCCGCCCAACGCACCTTGTAGTCGCCGTGCAGCGGCCGAAAGTCGAAATCGCGGCCATGCGCGTGGGCCCATTGTGCGATGTATTCGATCAGCAGGTTGCCCACTGAAAACACGCTGAACGCCTCGTCATAGGTGGTGATCAAATACTCGACGCTGCGCGCACCGACGAGATTGACCGAGGCCGCCACCGGCTGCCCGTTGACCTGCACATAAGCGACGAGCGGCAGGCGGGCCAGGTCGGTTAGCTTGGCAAGGCCGATGAAGAAATCGCGTACGCGGTCGTCCATCAAATAGGGCGACTCGACGCCGCGCTTGAGCGCCCATTGACGTTTGTTCGCGAATAGCCATCGCAATACGCGTTCGGTGTCCTCGGCGCTTTCACACCACCCAAAACCGACTTCGCCTTCGCGCCGCAACCGTTTTGCGCTCGAGCGCAGCGCGGCGCGCAGCGTTGAGTGCCGCGTGGCGAGGAAGTCGGTCCATGTGGGTGCGGCCCGAAGATGGATCGAATAGCCGGGCATCACGCGCCAGCGCGGCGGCAGCGCGCGCTGCACCCAAGACTGTGGCGCGGCGTCGAGCGCGCGTTGCAGCGTGCTGCCGTTTTCCAGCATCGGAATGTAGAGCACGTCGGCGTGTATTCGCGAGACTGCCTGGACTGCCGCGTCGTAAAGTTCCGCGCGCCGGGTGTCGGCGATCAGCGGGCCGCCGTATTCCTCGCCGCATCCGCAGCCCAGCGTGTGGGCCGCTCGCCACGCGCCTTGGCGCGTGATGGCAACGGGCCATAGCACCAGCAGGTCTCGCGCGTCGTGCACCGTCGCAACTTCGACCTTTGCGCCGCTCTTCAGCGCTGCCGCAACCGCCGCCTCGCAATAGGCAAAGCTGATGAAAGGCGACCAGGCCTCGGCGCCGGATAAAAGCGCCTGCCATTGCGGCTCGAAGGCGCGAAACGCATCGACGGTCTCGCACGTGCGTAACGCGTACCGCAGGGATGCGGCCGGCGACGACTCGTATATCGCCACGGCGGAGGTCGGCACTTGTGTCTCCTGAATCGATTCGTCGTGCTGATGACTCAGCTTTCAAAGGACGTGCTGAGCCGGTCTTTCGTTGTAATGCGGCGGTTGCGGTCCGCGAAAATAGCAGCGCGCGCGCCGCTCACGCTCTGCCAGACGACGACGTTCTCGTGGTCTTCGGGGCCGAAGCCGACTTCGCCATGATCGTACGGAAACACGCCAGCGAACCAGCGTTGCAACAGTTGCGATCTGTCGAAGATTTCACTACATACAGGGTTGTCGTAGACGATGAATAGATGCTGGATGGCGCCGCTCGAAAGGCCTGCTTCGAGTTTTTCCAGCAATGATGCCATCAACTCTGGACCGAACGGATTGAACAGAAAGACGACGACTTTTCCTGACGGCACCTGCAAATCGGCGACATTGGCGTGCAATGCGCGAATGGGCGGCCGTTGCGGAAAGCGCCGCGCCATGACGACCGCGTTCGCGTTCGCCGTTCTCACCAGGTCCGCACTGATGTCGTAGCCCAGCGCCAAAGCGAACGGATACTCGGAGGCGACGATCATCGGCCGGCCTTTGCCGCAACCGATGTCCACGAACGTATAGCCGCCAATCTCGCCCAGGGTGTCGAGCGCGCGGCGGATGATGCTCGGTTGCGAGCCCATGTAGGGCCTTAGCTGCCCGGCAAGGCGGGCGTCGCGCTGCAGCGCGTTGGAATCGACCAGACCGCTCGTGTCGGTGCCGTACTGCAGGTCGATGGGATGGCGCCGCAGGCAGCCTGAATACACGGCGCGCAATACCGGCACGCGAATGAAGATGCGGCGTATCGGCGATATGAACATCGCGCGCTGCACGCCGTCGGGCAGCCGGGCCACCGCGTTGAGCAGCGGTTGCTTCAGTGCGCGTCCGAGCGCGAATCGGGGGCCGCCGTGTGTCGTGGTTCGCATGGATTTGCGCGCTGTGAACCTTCTGGAACGAGGTTGCCGATTCATCATGATCGCGCGGCGCGACGTTAAGCCGCCGCCATTCATCGGTTGAATTTCGACAAAAAAAGGCATGATTCCATGGCTCACTGACGAGCCGAGTGGCATAGGTGTCATATGGCCGGCGTAACGTCGTTGGTGAATGGAGAGTCAGATCGCCGTGGGCTATGTGCCCTGATTCGCGCTGCGGGGCGAAAGCGCTTTCAGAAAAACCGCCCTCAATACTCTCCCTGATGTTTCCGCCTTTTTTTCCGTGCCTTAATGTGCGTTCACGCGAGGTTCAGCGCGAGTGAAGCAGCAGCTTCGCAAGGTATCGGTGCAGGTGGGTCTCCAGGCTTTTGTCTGCGCAATACTCAGTCGGAAAAGGCGAAACGATGAACGCGCGAATCGACACCGAAGCACGCCGCAAGCGGTACGCCATGCACCGCCTTGGTCTGGCCATGAAGCGGCTGATGAATGCCGAAGCGGCAACCGAAAAAATGATGGCGACGCGCTGGGTGAATGCCTGGAGCGCTTCCGTGGGCGAGCGATGGTTCGCAGCAAGCCCCTATGGCAGGCTTAATCATGCGGCTTTGATGCGAGCCCCAATAAGGGGTCGCGAAAGCCATATGTAATGCGCTATATCGGGACCGCAGCCGTTAATATGAAACAAAACGCATATTTAATTGACCAATGGGGGCGCGAAACGCTATTGTCATAATTTAGACATTTCCGCGTTTACCTTGGCTCTTGCAGAATACGAAACCGCGCATCCGTTGAATATCGAACTGGATGGCGTGAACTACGCGGGCACATACCGCGTGATGGCTGGAAGCGTCATCGTCTACTTCGAAAACGAAATCAAGTCGGCGCAGCACGGAACGAATCGTCCCGAGATCATTGCACGCTGGGTGTTGACCGACCTTTGCCGTAAAGCCGATCTCCGCAGGCGCAAAGCCGGCAAGCGCTGATTCGAGCATGCGCGTGGCATTGGCATGCTGCCGCGCAAGCGTTCAGTGCGCATTCTTGCGCATGTTCCGAAGGTCCTCCCGAACGCGCCGCGAGACGAGCACGGTCAGATAATCCATCACGCGTGCGCCGTCACTGAACTCCGCCCACGTTTGCTCATACATCTGCGCGACGATTTCCAGCGGCGTTTGCGTTTCGGTCGCGATCGCCTTCACGATCTCTTCTGCAGCTTCCTGTTTCATCAACGCCTCCCTGGCGCAAAGGCGCCTGGCG
This sequence comes from Paraburkholderia sp. J8-2, assembly GCF_905220195.1. Taxonomy (NCBI): domain Bacteria; kingdom Pseudomonadati; phylum Pseudomonadota; class Betaproteobacteria; order Burkholderiales; family Burkholderiaceae; genus Paraburkholderia; species Paraburkholderia sp. J8-2. The sequence goes on along the minus strand of NZ_CAJMZA010000007.1, from coordinate 121,457 downwards.
TGAGAACACTCGTGCACTGACGTGGAAGTTATTGCACGGCAACCGCTTTATTTGCGACGTCGTCGCTTTTATCTCCGTGCCATTGCGCGCGGATTTTTGCCACGACTACCGCGGGCAGCGGAATATAGTCCAGCGCCTGGATCGTCGGCGCGCCGTGCGTGAACGCCCAATCGAAGAACTTCAACGTTTCGGCGCTACGCGCCGCATGGTCCGGCGTTGCCTGCAGCAGCACATAGGTCGCGCCCATTACGGGCCATGCGTCCTTACCCGGCTGATTGGTCAGCACCTGAAAGAGCGAGCTCGACCAGTCCGCATTCGCAGCAGCCGCGCTGAATGTCTGGACGCCCGGCTCCACGACCGTGCCCGCCGCGTTGGTCATGGCCGTGTAGGTCAGATGATTCTGCTTCGTAAAGTCCCAGGCGATATAGCCTATCGCCCCGGGCAGATAGCCGACGAACGTGGCAACGCCCTCATTGCCCTTGCCGCCTATTCCCAGGGGCCAGTGAACGCTGGTGCCTTCGCCAACCTTGTGTTTCCATTCGGGGCTCACCTGCGAGAGATAGTGCGTCCAGATCAGCGTCGTGCCCGAACCATCCAGGCGCCGTACGACAGCGATTGGCGTGTCGGGCATCTTCAGATTCGGATTGAGCCGCGCAATCGCCGGGTCGTCCCAATACAGGATCTTGCCGAGAAAGATCTGGCCCAGCACCTCGCCGGTCAGCATCAACTGCCCGGCCTTGATGCCTGGAAGATTCACGACGGGAACCACGCCGCCGATCGCGGTGGGAAACTGCCGCAATCCTTCCTTGCTCAATTCCTCGCTCGTGAGCGGGGCGTCGGAACCGGCGAAGTCGACCGTGTGCGCGACGATCTGCTTGAGGCCGTCTGTCGAGCCAGTGCTGTGATAGATCACCTTGCCGCCACCGGACTTCTGGTAGTCGGTAGCCCAGTGGGTGTAGAGGGGGGCGGCGAGCGTGCTGCCGCAGCCAGTCACATCTTGCGCGCGGCACGTCAGCGCACAAACACCGCAAATGAGCGCGGCAATCAGGGGGCGCAATGGTCTCACTAGCCTCTCCCGTTATTCATGTTCTGCGGGGCTTCGCGGATGTCTGATCGCGTCCGCGTAGAGTCAATTACAGGATGATGACAGGCAGGATTCAAATTGAATCCTGCTATCGTGCCGCGGTTTTTGACGAAGCGTTGCACGCGCGATTCGCTAGATGATGAGGATAACAAACTATGTGATCTACGCTGAAGCCTGGCTGAAGAGACCGGTTTCCGCAGAGGAAATCGCATGGGCGAAGCGGAAACACTGCAACGAATCTTTCACAATATTTCGCTACGGTAAGCGGGATTGACCCCGAGTTCGTCTTGACAAAATGCTTGTAATTCCTTTCGGAGACGCTACAGATGGCCATCCATACCCTTCGCTCAGCCTTGTGCGGCGCCTGCTTTGCCGCACGTCCTTCGCGTCTTGCCATTGCCGCTGCCTTGGTCTGTACCAGTGCAGGAGCCGCCGCAGCCACGCAAAATACGGACGCGTTTTTCGGTGGTTCGGGCTTGCTCGTCGTGAGCCGCAGTGTGTACGACAATGTGTCGAGCAACGTCACCGCCGGTATGACGCTGCCGCCCAGTTGCAATAGCGCGCAGGCGAGCTGCCCCACGGGCGGCGCGCCGAGTGACGGCACCTACCCGGCAGTCTGGAACAACGTGCTTTACGATCCGAGCTTTGGTATCACGTCGCGCATTTTCCTCGACACCATCACGCCGGGAGGCCAGGTCGTCCGCACGCTGGAAGTGCCCAACAGCCTGCATCCGGGCCATGATCACGACCAGCTCGTGACGAGCTTCAGCTCAAAGTCCGAACTCGCGCTCAACCTCTCGAGCGACGGCCGCTACCTGACTTTCATGGGCTACGTTGCGCCGGTCAACGCGATCGACGTATCGAACTCGAATACGCCTGGCGCGATCGACCCGACGAATCCGGACGGTCAGGTGTTCTATCGCGCCGTGGCGCGGCTCGATGCCGAAGGGCACTTTTCCTTCACGGAGACTAATGCCTACAGCGGCAACAACGGCCGCAGCGCGCTGCTCAACAACGGCAACGGCAATGGCGAAGGCAACGGCTTTTACTACACGGTGGGCAATGCAGGCAACGGCGCGAATCCGCAGCCGGCAGGCGTGATTCTTGGCGCGGGTTCGCAGTTCATCGAAGCGACGCACCAGCACGAAGCGCAGCAAACGCCTGGCACGCCCACGCCGCTCGCGAGTTTTTCGGTCACGCAGCTCGGTGCGAAGGCCGACAAGGTCGGCAAGGACGACAACTACCGCGGCCTTACCGTCTTCAACAACGTGGTGTACTTCACGAAGGGCAGCGGCAGCAACGGCGTGAACACGGTGTACTTCGTCGACACCACGGGCAAGGCGTGTCCCACGAGCGGGGTAGGCGTGCCGGTGGCGGGCGCGAAACTGCCCACCAACCCGCTCGCGTACGACGCGTCCACGTTGACGACCAGCGGCTTGCCGAGCAATGTATGCGTGCTCGCGGGCTTCCCGGCCACGCCGAACAAGTCGGCAACGACGCTTTCGTACCCCTTCGGGCTGTGGTTCGCCGACGCGAATACGCTTTATGTCGCCGACGAGGGCGACGGCTATGCGGGTGGCACGGACCTGTACACGCATGCGGCGCAGCAGACCACTGCGGGCCTGCAAAAATGGGTGTACAACGCGGGCACGAAATCGTGGAAGCTCGCATACACGCTCCAGAACGGCCTGAACCTGGGTACGTCGTACACCGTGGCAGGCTATCCGGTCGGCACGAACAGCGCGACCAACCTGCCGTGGTCGCCCGCCACCGACGGCTTGCGTAACATCACGGGCCACGTCGAGCAGGACGGCACGGTCACGATCTGGGCCATCACCTCGACGGTGAGCGGCAACGGCGACCAGGGCGCGGACCCGAATCGCCTCGTCGCCGTGCGCGACGTGCTGCGCAACAGCACGGCGACAAGTGCTGCGAACGAGCGCTTCGTGACGCTGCGCAATGCGGGCTTCGGCGAAGTGCTGCGTGGCGTGTCGCTGGCGCCGGGCGGCCCGTTCGGCAAGTGGTTCTGATCGCCGCGTAGTCAAGCGGGAACGGCCAGGCGTGTACGGCGGCTGGCCGTTTTTTTCATCGCGGCGTGCGTATTATTGGCGGTTGAATTTCGCAACGAGCGGGCCGAGCACGTCTGGTAATGCGGTCGTGCCGAAACGCCGCTCGCTGCGGCTCGCTTCCACATCGATGCGGCCGGTGTTGTAGACGTCGTAAAGGTCGGTGATGAGCCGCGCGTGATTCTCGCTGAGTCCGGCCTTGAGCAGCATAGGCGTCCACGATTCGCGCGGCAGCGCATGAGGCGTGATCGTGCGACCGCCCGCTTCGCTGAGTGCCGCCGCGATGTCGTTAACACTGATTCTCTGCGGTCCCTCGATGCTCACAATTCGCGCCGTGTCCGACTGCTGCGAATCGAGCAGCAACTCGGCGCTCGCTGCGCCGACGTCCTGTGCGGCCACCGAGGGAAAGCGGTGCTCCAAAGGCAGATGGAGGCTTGGCAGCGTACCGCTGGCAAGCGCGCCGGGAATGAACGCCGCCCAGTTCTGCATATGTTCCGCTGAGCGCAGCAGCGTGAGTTGCGTTGCAACGGGCTTCAGCCGCTTTTCCAGGTAGTGATACAGCCGCGTAATACCCGTATTCAACGGCAGTTCCGCACCATAGTCGGAAATGGCGAGTAGCGCGGCGGGCGGATTTTCGCGCAAGGCGTCGGTGGCGACGTCGATCATCGCGCGCATGGTTGTTTCGGGATCCGTATCACCGGATGGAACGGGGCATAACAACTGCACGGCATGTGCGCCCTTGATCGCGGCCGCGACCGAGTGCGGGTCGGTGAGATCGGCGAGCGCGATTTCGCAGCCCAGCGCCGCGAGACTCTCACCCTGGCGTGCTTGGCGCACCACGGCGCGTACCGGCTTGCCCGCACGGCGCAACGCGGCAGCGGTGACGCGCCCGGCCTTTCCCGATGCTCCAAAAATCACGAACATAATCGCTTTCTCCTGGTTTGCGAGGTCTGCGTCATCGTAGGAAAACCAACGCACTGTGGCGCGCAGGAAAGGATGGCGTTGCGCAGAAACGGATGATTGAATACGTCCGCCATTGCACGGTGCGCGAGCGTTGCCGTAATCCAGTAAACTGGCCGCGAACATCACACGATTTCCCGCACGGCTTGAGCGTCGAAAAGGAATGTCATGAGCGCAGTGACTGCAGATTCGAACCAGCGGGCGGGAGCCAGCATCAGCCTGCGTTCGAGCGTTGGGTTGGGCTGGCATGGCGGCGGTGCCGAACTGCTGCGTGTGAGTGCGGGGCAGCATCGCCTTCCCGCGATGACGTATCACCGCGTCGGCATCCATATCGGCACGCCGGTGCGTGCGAGATGTGCGTGCGACGGCCGCCGGCAATCGCGGCTCCAGGCGCACGGCGACGCCGATGTGGTGCCGGCCGGGGTTGAAGGCGAATGGACGGACGATGGCGATTGCACGATTCTGCGCGTATGGTTCGACGACCGTTTCGTGAGATCGATTGCGCAGCAGATGGAGAACCCGTGGGGGCAGCGCGAGATCCGGCCGCATCTCCAGTTGCGCGATCCACGTATCAATGCGCTGGCGGGAGCGCTGCTGGCCGAGATCGAAGCGGGCACCGCTTGCGACCCGCTGTTCGCCGAGAGCATTTCCACCGCAATGGTCGTACGGCTGCTCAGTGGCGCGGATGCACCTCAAGGCCGGGCCGCCGTGCTGGCGGCACATAAAGCGGCGCGCGTGACCGATTACATCGAGAGCCATCTCGATCAGCGCCTCACGCTCGGCGAACTTGCCGCGCTAGTCGACTTGAGCGTGCCGCATTTCAAGGCGCTGTTTCGCGAGACGCTGGGCATGCCGGTGCATCAATATGTCGTGCGGCGGCGCGTGGAGCGGGCGAGGGCGCTCCTTATCGAAGGCAAACTCAGCCTGAGCCAGGTGGCGCTCGAAGCGGGGTTTGCGCATCAAAGCCATATGGCGCACTGGATGACGCGGCTTCTCGGCGTCACGCCGCGCGCGTTCGCGAAGGGGCGCGTGACTGGTTGGTTCGCGAAAGCGGCGAAATCATGAAGCGTTGAATCGCCGCTGCTGCGCCTGTTAGCGCTTGACGTCGACTACGAGCCGCCCGCGCACACGCCCGGCGAGCAGTTCGCTTGCGGCCGGAATGGCTTCGGCCAGACCGATTTCATGCGTAATCGTATCGAGCTGCTTGAGGTCGAGCGTTTCTCCCAACGCATGCCACGCTTGCCGCCGCTCCGCGAACGGACGCGTCACACTATTGATGCCGAGCAGGCTCACGCCGCGCAGAATGAATGGCGCGACCGTGGCCGGGAAATCCATGCCTTGTGCAAGGCCGCAAGCGGCCACTGCGCCGTCTGCGCGCAAGCTCGCGCACACGTTCGCCAGCGTGTGGCCGCCCACCGAATCGATCGCGGCCGCCCAGCGTTCTTTTTGCAGCGGGCGGCCCGGCTCCGATAGCGAGGCACGGTCGATGATTTCGACGGCGCCGAGCTGTTTCAAATACTCCGCCTCTTGCGGCCTGCCGGTCGAGGCCGCCACGCGATAGCCTCGGCGCGTGAGCATCGCAATGGCAAAGCTGCCTACGCCGCCGCTCGCGCCGGTGACGAGCACCTCACCATGCGAGGGTGTGATGCCGTGCCGTTCGAGCGCGAGAATACACAGCATGGCCGTGTATCCGGCCGTGCCGACTGCCATCGTTTGGCGCGGCGTGAACCCCGGCGGAAGCGGAATGAGCCAATCGCCCTTAACGCGCGCCTTTTGCGCGAGCCCGCCCCAGTGCTGTTCGCCAACGCCCCAGCCGTTGAGCACGACCGCGTCGCCCACCGCATAGGCAGGGTTGGCGCTGTGCGCGACCGTGCCGGCGAAATCGATGCCCGGAACCATGGGAAAGCTGCGCACGACCGGGCCTTTGCCGGTGATCGCGAGGCCATCCTTGTAGTTCAGTGTGCTGTAGCCGACATCGACGAGCACGTCGCCTTCCGGCAAACGTGCGTCGTCTAGCTCGGCAATGCGTGCCTCATACGATCCGGATTCCTTATCAATGAGAATGACCTTGAACATGATGCGTCCTGCTCCTGAAACGGTGAATGGTTGGCGTTGTCTCGGCTCACGCGCGAGGCAAGCCGGCGATGAAGCCTTTGAAGAAGGTGTCGAGGGGAGCCGCGCTGCGCACGAGTCGCGCTCTCAGCACGGCGCCTTCCCAGCCAATCCAGAAGAAAGCGGCGAGGGAAGTCAGGTCGATTCGCTTCGCGAGCACCCCTTCGCGCTGGGCCTCGCGCAGGCACGCCACGATACGCGCCTGCCAGCCCTGCAGAATGCGTTCGAGCGTTTCGCGAAAGTCGTCGGGCAGGATGTCCACCTCCACGCCGAGATTGCCGACGAGGCAGCCGCGCGTGTAGTGGTGGCGGGCCATGCCTTTGCTGGCGTCTTCGACAAAGGCGCCAAGGCGCTCCAAAGCGGGGCGCGTGTCGTCCTGCAGCCAGCGGTCGAGCTTCGCGCAGAAATACGTGTCGTACGCGCTCATCAATTCGCGCCCGAACGCTTCCTTGCTCTCGAAGTAATGGTAGAACGAGCCCTTGGGAATGTTCACGCGCTTGAGTACGGCGTCCAGCCCCGTGGCCGCGAAGCTCTGTTCGGTCAGCATTTCCATGCCCGCGCGAATGAGCGTTGCGCGTGTGTCGGCATGCGCGCGCGGGTCTTTCGGCGGCCTGCCGCGGCGCGGTTTGTCGATGGTCGGTTCCATGCCGACGATATTAGACCGATCGTCTATAAAATTCAAGCGCGGTCGTGCTGGCTCGCTAGTGGGCCAGTGCTTCGAGTTCTCCGCGCAGCACGCCCCACAACGTGCGGGCGGCCAACAGGAGCAGCAGCGGCGTGACCGTTGCGAGCAAGAAGATCGCGATGCCATGCGTGACGGGGCCCGGCGCATGGTCGGCGTAGCGTTCGGCGCAACTCACGGAGCCCGCAAGCGGAAAACTCACGGCCCACCACGAGAGCCGGAAAGGGCAGGTTATCGCGATGTAACGCAAGCGGCCCACGAGCACGGTGAGCAGGAACAGCGTGAGCATGTAGAGCGCGTCGGCGAAGCGATCGACTTCGCCCGTCACGGTGACATAGGCCGAGAAGCCCACGGCGAACGGCGCGAGCAGAATGAGGAGCGTCGGCTGCAGATTGTGGGGCATCGGCTCTTCGAACATCAGGCGCGAAAAGATGAGCGTGAAGAGCGGCACAGCGAAAAAGAGGCCTACCGCGAGCGCGAGCAGCAGGACGCCATTCACCCCCGTGATCTGAATGGCCGGCGTGGCGAGTGGAATGTCGATGAGCCCGACGACCGGCACGATCCACGCGGGCGTGGCGTGCGACGGCTGCTGACGCTGACTGAGCCAGCGCGTGATGACGAACCACGCAAATACGATCATGCCGATTGTGCCGACGATCCACACCGCGCGCGCGAATGGCACGCTCAAGTCGGCAAGCGGGATGGGTAGCAGAAGCAGGCTGATGAACACGGTCCCAAAGAGATTGCCGGCAATGGGGTGGTTGAATTCGGCCTTTACGGCATGGGGGCCGGTGACCCATTTGACGGCGTAGCCAAAGCCGATCAACAAGAACGCCAGCAACGCAAGCACGCCGAAGGCCTGGGCGACCCACAGCGGCATGCCATACACGCGGTGCGCGAGCCGCCATGCGGAAGAGAGCCCGGCGAGCCCCATGACCGAACCGAACAGCGCAACGGGCAGGTAGCCGAGTCGTCCGGTCTGCGTGCTCGCCTGCGGACTGCCAAACGAGGTCGGCGTTTCGATGCTATCGCTCATGCGTGGCTCCTGGCCGTTCGAAAAACGCACCGCAGGATGTTTCTAAATGTTTGTCGTGCGAAGTATGGGTGGCTATTTCGCGCCACACGCGATCATAGCGGCCTGATGCAAATGCAAGCGCCAGGGCGCGCGACTCAAAGCCGCTCGATCAGCCGCTTTTCGCTGTGCGCGCAATAGTCGTGACACGCCGCACGCGCGGCGTTCGCCGCGCCGTGCACGAATAGCGGCGCGTCGGTGCGCCGCGACATCGAGACGACGATCGAAGGCGGCGATGGCTGCAGCGGCAATTCGACCACCTCGCCGCGTGCAATGAGATCGTCGACGAAGAGGCGCGGAATGGCGGCGACACCGAAGCCGTCGCGCACGAGCTGCACGATCACCGAGATCGAGGGCGACCCGGTAATGCGTGTGTCGGAGATGTTCACCCCGTTCGCGAGCGCGAGCTTGCTCACGATGTCTTCGAGTGCGCGATGCGGCGCCGTTCCGCGGCCGAAGGTCAGGATTGGATGCTGTAGCACGCGCCGCGCGAGCGAGCTGCGCGAGGGCGGAAAGAGGCCCGCGCGTGCGATCCAGTGCACGGGGTAGTTGGCGAGCGCGTCGCACACCACCGAGGCCTCGTCGCTGCCCTCCACGCGAATGATGAGGTCGAGCTCGCCCGCCATGAGACGCCGCTGCAACACGACGCTCACATCCACAGCAAGCTCCACTTCGAGTTGCGGATAGTCCTGGCTGAGCCGGCGCATGTAATCGGCGAGCCAGCTATGCACCACCGTTTCGATCACGCCGAGGCGCAGCTTGCCTCGCATGGTGCCTTCGGTGGACGCTGCGGCCTGCAACTGGCGCGTCGCCTCGACCACCGCTTTCGCGTAGCCGAGCAGATGTTCGCCATTGGGCGTGAGGCGGAATTCGCGGCTCTCGCGATCGACGAGCACGGTGTGCAGTTCGTCTTCGAGCGCCTTGAGACGCTGCGAAATGGCGGCGGGCGTGGCGTGCAGCGCCGTGGCCGTGGTGCGAAAGCTGCGCAGCTTCGCGAGCGTGACGAAGGTTTCGAGGAATCGCGTATTCATGGCGCGCGTGGGCGAGAGTAACGATGAAACCTCGGGAAAACCCGCGATTCCGTTAAGAAATTCTATTCGTCCGACTGAAGAAAAACTAGTTGGCGTCAATATTTTGTCTTTTCTATGCTTCGGCCTAATCCAGTCACGCCAGTCACGCCCCGAAGCCATGACCCCATACGAATTCCGGCTTGCTGTACGCACACGCGACTTTCGCGGCCCCACGGCCGGACATTGCGGCGAGTACGCGCAGGCCAATCTTGCGATCCTGCCCGAGCCGTACGCGCACGACTTTCTGCGCTTTTGTCATGCGAATCCGAAGGCGTGTCCGTTGCTTGGCGTGGGCGCGCCCGGCGATTTCCGTGTGCCGGTGCTCGGCCGCGATATCGATATCCGCACCGACGTGCCGGCGTACAACGTGTATCGCCATGGCGAACTGAGCGAACGCGTGGATTCGCTCGAAGCGCTCTGGCAGGACGATTTCGTCGTGTTCGCCATTGGCTGCTCGTTCTCGTTCGAGCACATGCTCGCGCTCGAAGGCATTCCTTTGCGTCACGTGGAAGAGGGCCGCAATGTGCCGATGTACCGCACGCGCCGCGCAAACCAGCGCGCGGGCGTGTTCGGCGGCGATCTCGTTGTCTCGATGCGCCCGATGCGCGGCGCCGACGCCATACGCGCGGTGCAGATCACGAGCCGCTTTCCAGGCGTGCACGGCGCGCCGGTGCATATCGGCGATGCGGCGGAGCTGGGCATTGCGGACCTCACGCGGCCCGAGTTCGGCGACGCGGTCACGATCCGCGCGGGCGAACTGCCGGTGTACTGGGCCTGCGGCGTGACGCCGCAAACGGCGTTGATGGACGCGAAGCTGCCGCTCGCGATTGCGCACGCGCCGGGCCACATGCTCATGACCGACATCACCAACGCATCGCTAGCGGTGTTCTGAGCCAGCCGCGCCCGTATTCATCAGCACGTCTATCAAAAGGAGCAACAGATGGACAGCAAGACACTCGCGTCGCCTGCCGCTGACTCGGCGCTATCCTCGGCGCAGGAGCGTTCCTGGTACGCGCACGCTTCGCCGCAGGCGCGTCAGGCGTTCTGGAGCTGCAAGGTCGGCTACATGCTCGACGGCATGGATACGCAAATGCTCTCGTTCGTGATTCCCACGCTGGTCGCGAGTTGGGGCATCAGCCTTGGCAATGCGGGCTTCATCGGCACGCTCACGCTGCTTTCGTCGGCGCTTGGCGGCTGGCTCGCGGGCATCCTCTCCGACCGCATTGGCCGCGTGCGCACGCTGCAGCTCACGGTGCTATGGTTCGCGGTCTTCACGGGCCTGTGCGGCCTCGCGCAGAACTACGGGCAGTTGCTGGCCGCGCGTGCGTTGATGGGCTTCGGTTTTGGCGGCGAATGGACCGCGGGCGCCGTGCTGATCGGCGAGGTGATCCGCGCGAAGGATCGAGGCAAGGCCGTGGGCCTCGTGCAAGCGGGCTGGGCGCTCGGCTGGGGGCTCGCCGCGCTGCTCTATGCGGTCCTGTTCTCGGTTTTGCCGGCCGAACTGGCGTGGCGCTCGCTATTCCTCGTGGGTCTCGTTCCGGCGCTGCTCGTGCTCGTGATTCGCCGGTATGTGAAGGAACCCGAAGTATTCCGGAGCGCCAAGGCGGCACAGGCCGAAGCGGGCGACGCGCCGCGCTTCACGGAAATCTTCGCACCGAAGCTGCGCTGGACCACCTTGCGCGCGGCGCTGCTCGCAACGGGGGCGCAAGGCGGCTATTACGCCATCACCACCTGGCTGCCCACGTTTCTCAAGACCGAGCGCCATCTCACGGTGATGGGCACGGGCGGCTATCTCGCGATGATCATCGCAGGGTCATACGTGGGGTATCTCTCGAGCGCCTGGCTCACCGACCGGATCGGCCGCAAGCCGAACTTCATCCTCTTTGCGGCGGGCTCAATGGTCATTGCGTTCGCCTACACCTCGCTGCCGCTCACGAATGCCTCGATGCTGTGGCTCGGCTTTCCACTCGGCTTCTTCGCGTCGGGCATTTTCTCGGGCATGGGCGCGTTTCTCACCGAACTCTTTCCCACGCGCGTGCGGGGCTCGGGGCAGGGCTTCTGTTACAACGTGGGCCGTGCAATCGGCGCGCTGTTTCCGTTTCTGATCGGCGCCCTCGCCAAGCAGTTCGGTCTTGGCCCGAGCATCGGCATCTTCGCGATCGCGGCCTATGGCGTACTGATCGTGGCCGCGCTCACGCTGCCTGAAACGCGTGGGCGTGAGCTTGAATCGGCGTGACGACGCTTGCGCGCTTACGCGAGTTCGCGCGCCTTGATCGTGTCGCTGGCGCGCACGAAATTGCCGGCGCCCAGATGGTGGATCGTGTGCAGGTCCGCGTTGCTGCTGTCGAGTTCCCAGTGGCCATTGCGGAAGGCGCGCGGATCGGCTGCGGCTGAAACCACTTCGGCGAAGCACGTGTCGTAGGCGTCTTCCGTGTGCCGCTCGGGAATCAGGCGGCATTCCATCCACGCGGAGCAGCCCGTTTCGAGCAAAGGCAAGCCGAGCTTCGGGCCGGTAATGGCGGCGATGTTGAAGCGCTCGAACTTGTCGGTCTCGCGGCCGCTCACACTGCCCACAGCATAGGTCAGGTCGATGGCGGCGGCGCCCGGAATGATCACGCCGAACGTGCCGCTCGCATGGATCAGTTCGCGCGTGAACGTGCGCTTGTCGATGACGATGGCAATGCGCGGCGGCGTGAATTCCACGGGCATCGACCATGCGGCGGCCATGACGTTGTGGCGCTTGCCGTCGCTGCTGGTGACGAGCACCGTGGGGCCGTGGTTGATGAGGCGGCTCGCGTGTTCGAGCGCTACCGGCGTGAAAGTGGAGTGGTTTTCCATCGGCGTTGGATTCGCTGTGAGTCGGAACCCGAGCGACTTTACCTCAGAAAGCCGAAGCTTGCGGGGCGAGGCCGTCACCGCTTTGCGCTTGAATCGCGCATTACGCCGTTGCTGGCGGTAAATTCGCCTGCAGATAAATCGACATCGGCGTTTGCAGCGGCAAGCTCGCGGCGGCGCCGCGGTTGTAGTGCGCGAGAATCACCTCGACGGCGCGTACGGCCTCGACGAACGGGCTTTGATCGAGCACCGCGTCCATCACGCCTTCGGCGAGCAGCGCACGGCTGATAGTCGTGAGTTCGTGGCCGATCAGGGTCGTTGCGTGCTCGCGCTTGAGCGCCTTGAGTGCACGCGCAATGCCTTCGTCGCCAACCGAAAGATTGTAGATGCCGCGTAATGCCGGGTATTTCTTGAAGGCGTCGCGCGTGAGGCGTTCGGTCGAGGCGGCGTCTTCGCGGCTTTCTACCGTGGTGACAACTTCGCAAGCCGGAAAGCGGCTGCGCAGCACCGAGCGGAAGGCGCCGTCGCGTTCCTCGTGCCCCAGGTAGGTGCGCAGGCCCGCGATCACCAGGACCTGGCCGCCCGTCTCGCCGAGAAAGCGGCCCATCAATTCGCCCGCCGTGCGCCCCGCGCAGCGGTTGTCGATGCCCACATAAGCAAGGCGGCCCGTGTCGGGCAGATCGCTCGCAAGGGTGACGAGCGGCATCTTGCGCGCCACGCGCGTGAGCGCATCCACGACCACGGGATGCTCATAAGCGACGACGATCATGGCGTCGGCCTTCTGCGCGGCGCGCTCGATTACGCGCGCGAGCGACTTCGGTTCGAGGTCGTCGAAAAACGTGAGCTGACACATCACGCGGTAGGTTTCGAACGACTTCTGCGCAAGCTCGAAGCCGTGCCGCAAGGCGACGTAGTAGGGCGAATCGGGCTGCTGCGTGACGATGGCAACGCGCAGCCAGCGCACGGACACTTCGTCCAGCGCGCGATCCATCTTGAGCTTGCGCGCCCATTCGAGCACGCGCGCTTCCTTGTCGCGCGCCACGCCGCCGCGCCCGTTCAACACGCGCTCGACCGTGGAATAGCTCACGCCCGAGGCCTTCGCGACGTCTTCCATCGTGGGTTTGCGTCTCGTGTTCATGCGCGCTTTCCGTGCTTTCCAGTAGACGAGTGATTCTGAGGAATTCTCCTCAAGAATCCGTTTGAGAGCGGAAATTCATTCAACTACATTTTAACCATCCAAACGGGCTGTCCGCGCGGACATCGACACGACACAAACTGGAGACACCCCATGAACATGACGAGATTTCGCGTGGGCCGCATGTGCGCGGCCGCGCTCGCGGCAATGGCGCTCTGTAGCGGATTCGCGGCGAATGCGGCGCATGCCGACGAGCGCTTCGTGATGGTGAGTCACGGCTCGGATTCGAACGTGTGGTGGAACACCGTGAAAAACGGCATGCGCGACGCGAGTGAAGACTTCGGCGTGCCGGTCGATTACCGCAATCCGCCCACGGGCGACACCGGCGACATGGTCCGCATTCTCGAACAGGCCTCGGCGCGCAACTACGCGGGCGTCATCACCACGGTGCCGAATCAGGAGATGATCCAGAAAGGCCTCGCGGGTGTGAAGGCGAAGCATATTCCGGTCATCACGATCAACGGCGGCCCGGAAGCGGGCATGAAGCTCGGTGCGATCCTGCACATCGGCCAGCCCGAATACGAAGCGGGCAAAGCCGCGGGCGAGCGCGCGAAAGCTGCCGGCATTCACGACTTTCTGTGTGTGAATCACGGTGCGGACATCCAGGCGCTGTGGGACCGCTGCAAGGGTTTTGCCGACGCCATCGGCGCCGACTACAAGAAGTCCACGATGGATAGCGGCGAAGACCCGACTGTCATCGAAAGCAAGGTGGCCGCGTATCTGCGCTCGCATCCCAACACCCAGGCGATTCTCGCGCTCGGCCCCGATCAGGCGATGGGCGTGCTGCGCGGCGTGACCGACGCGGGCAAGGCCGGCAAGCTCTATGTCGCGACGTTCGATCTTTCGCCGGATATCCTCAAGGCCGTTCAGGCAGGGCAGATCCAGTTCGCAATCGATCAGCAGCCCTATCTTCAGGGTTATCTCTCGGTGGCGGCCATGGCGATTGCGGTGCGCGACAAGACCACTGACCCGGCCCATATCGTCGCCGCGCTCAAGGACGACAAGAAGGTGGCGGCGCGTCTCGCGAAGTACGACCTCAAGCCGGTTTATACCGGTTCGACGGTGAGTTCCGGTCCGAGCTTCGTCACGCGAGACAACCTCGCGCCCGTGCAGAAGTACGCGGGTTCGTACCGGTGAAAGCAGGCATGAAAGAGACAACCTCTCGCGCGGAGCACGGCAAATGAACATCGACATGAATGCGTGGTACCGGGTGGAAATCGACCGCAAGCGTCTCAAGGCATTTTCCACGCGCACCAACGCGCGGGGGCTGATTCAGGTGGGCGGCTTCCTCGCGCTCGTCGTGGCGACCGGCGCGCTCGCGTGGTATTCGCTCGGCACGGCCTGGGCGATTCCCGCCTTCTTCCTGTACGGCACGGTGTTCGCGTTCAGCGAGGCCGCCGCGCACGAGCTGGGGCACGGGACCGCGTTCAAGACGCGCTGGATGAACGAGACCGCCTACTGGATCATTTGCTTCATGTCGTGGCGCGAACAGGTGTACAGCCGCTGGCTGCATGCGCGGCACCACACCTTCACGCATCTGACCGCCGAACCTTATCAGGACCCCGAACTGGCGTTCAAGCGGCCGCTCAGTTACGTGAAGCTCGTGACGGATTTCTTGCGCATTTCGCATGGCATCCAGTTTCTCGGCGCGATCGTGCTGCACAGCTTCGGCATCGTGACGAAGGGCGCGAAAGACGTGGTGCCGCCAGCCGAGTACCGCAAGATGTGCGCGAATTCACGCGTGCTGCTCGCGTGCTACGTGGCCGTGTTCGCGTGGGCGCTGCTCGCGCATAGCGGGCTGCCAGTCCTGTTCCTGTTCGTTTCGCGTGCCTATGGCACCTGGCTGCATGAGCTGTGCGCGCTCACGCAGCACACGGGGCTCAAGGAGAATGTGCTCGATCACCGCGTGTCGAGCCGCACGGTGCTGCTCAATCCCGTGGTGCGCCTTCTCTACTGGAACATGAACTATCACATCGAGCATCACATGTTTCCGAGCGTGCCGTTTCACGCGCTGCCCGGTTTTCATGCTGCGGTAGCTTCGCAAATGCCGAAGCCCTACGCGGGACTGTGGCCAGCGTGGCGCGAGATTCTTGGGATCTTCGCGCGCCAGCAGCGCGATCCGGAGTATGTGGTCGTGCGCGAACTGCCGATGGGCAAGCGCGGCGACGCGGTGGCGTAGCGTACGACTTCCGCTCAGGAAGCCTGCGCGCCGCGCGCGTTGGCGGCGCGGCGGCCGAATGCCTGGCGGACCCAGCTTTGCGCGTTCACCACCAGCAGACCCACCAGCACGAGCGCCGAGCCAAAGAGGAACGCGGGCTCCACGCGCTCGTGCAGCAGCACGACGCCGAACGCCACGCCGAACAGCGGCGTCATGAACGAGAGAATGCCGAGGCGCGCGGCCAGATAGCGGCGCAGCAGCCAGAACCACACGAGATAGCTGACGAACGAGACGAGCAGCGTCTGGAACGCGAGGGAGGCCAAGGCGAGCGGCGTGCCCCGAAAATGCGCCTGGCCGGTCAGAAACGCGAACGGCATCAGCACGACGAAAGCGCCCGCCAGTTGATAGAAGAGCGTTTGCGTGGCGGGCGCCTCGCTCAGGCGGCTCGTGCGCACGACAACGGTGGTGAGCCCCCACGCCGCGCCCGCGCACAGGCCCATGAAGTCGCCGAGCAGCCACAACGGCGACCCCGGTGTGCCGTCGCCCAGTAGCGCGGGTCCGAGGAACGTGATGGCGATGCCCGCGAAGGCGATCGCAATGCCGACCCATTGCAGGCGCGCGAGGCGCTCGTCGGGCAGGCGCACATGCAGGCCGATGGCCGCGAACATCGGCGCGGTATAAAGAAACACGGCCATGTGCGAGGCATTGGTCCAGCGCAGGCCCATGGCCACGAACACGAATTCGAGCGCGAACAGGCCGCCCGTGACGAGCCCGGCGCCGCGCGCCACGCCCGGCAGCCAGCGCTCGCGCGAAACGAGCCGGTTGAAGAGCCACACGAGCGCCGCCGCCACGCCCGAGCGCAGCCCGATCTGCAGCATGGGCGGGATCTCCCCGGCCACCGCCTTGATCGCGGCCTGCTGCAGACCCCATGCGAGGCATAGCGCCACCATGATGGCCACGGCCGTTGCGTCGACTTGCTTTCTCATTGCGGACTCGCTGACTTGAAGGATTCGGCTGAAGTTTGTTGGCAGTGGGCGTAGTATTGATGCGTCGGGATGCGCGCATATAGCGCAAAACTGACAATCGATAGCCCCAGACCGCCATGCCCAACCTGCCCAAAGTGCCTGAACGTGCGCGCCCGGCGCGCCATCTGCGCCTGCCGCCCTTTACCGACGTGCTGCCCACGCCCGTGTTCTTCCGCATGGAGCACATGCCTTCGCACGCCACCTATCCGCAGATGTGCCACCCGTGGGGCGAGTTCGTCTACGCGTTCAGCGGCACGACCGAGGTGAAGGCGGGCGACGAGCACTACATCACGCCGCCGCATCTCGGGCTCTGGATCGCGCCGGGCACGGAACACGTGGGCTTCAACGAGCAGGAGACGGTGCATTGCTCGGTGTACATCAGCCGCGACCTGTGTACGCGCATGCCGGCAACGAGCTGCGCGGTGATGGTGTCGCCGCTCGTGCGCGCGATTCTCGAGCATCTGCGCGTGACGCCGGTGGAAGAAGAGGGGGAAGCGCCGCGCGCGCGTCTGTTGCGCGTGCTCGTGGATCAGCTTTCGACCTGCGCGACCACGGGCAGCTTCGTGCCGCACACCGACGACGCCGATCTCAACGCGATCCTCCAGGTGCTGCGCCAGAATCCCGCCGACAATCGCTCGCTCGCCGAGCTGGCCGATGCGTTTCACATGAGCGAGCGCACGCTCATGCGCCGCGCGCAAAACGAGCTGGGCATGTCGTTGACGGAGTGGCGCCAGCGCATCCGGCTCGTGAACGCGCTGCCCATGCTGCACGCGGGGCGCAGCGTGGAGGCCGTGGCGCTGGATTTGGGGTACGCCACGTCGTCGGCTTTCATTGCAATGTTCCGACGATTGACGGGCACGAGTCCCGGGCAGTTCGTGGCGCGCACGCGTTAAGCATAGGGGCGCGCGCAACCATTACCAGACCTCACGAAACCCCACAAAACCCTAAAGATTCCCCGCGCGTGCGCCGTTAGAGCATGCATGAAAACCCTACTCACCCAGACCGACGCACGCTTCATCCTGTCGATCGCCCTCGAACTGGCCGAAAGCCAGGCCGCCGCGGCCGGGGTTCAGTTCGAATCGGCGGCAGGATCGGCAATTTGCGACGATGTGATCGCCGCCACGCTTTCGCAGTTCGCGCCTACCGTGACGATCGACGAGTTCTACGGCCTGCTGGACCGGCCCGAGGTGCTGCACTGAACGGCAGCGCCGCTGAAAAAAAGCGGGCGCTCACGCCATGAGCGCCCGCAGCTTCGTTGCATCGGCAACGAAGTCGAAGTTTGCTTAGAACTTCTGACGCAAGCCCACGCTCACGATGGCTTGCGACTGCGTGGCCGACGAGTGACCGTTGCCTTTGTCGGACACCGAAGCCGTCGCCGCGACCGGATTGCCGGCGGCGTCGAGCGTCATGCCCGATGCATGCTGGTAGCCCGCGAGCAGATACACCGTCGAGCGCGTCGAAAGATCGTAAGTCGCGCCTACCGAAACGTTGTGGTACTGCGCGTCCTCATCCACGCCTTCCACGGCGCTGCCACGGGTGTAGCTGTAGCCCGCGAACAAATGGGTGCGCGGCTGCACGTTCCACTGCGTGAAAATACCCGCGATATTGAAGATCGCGTTGCCCGAGAACAGCGAATTCGCGCCCGAGCGGTACTGCACGTTGCTGTAGTTCACGCCGACTATGGCCGGGCCGAAGTCCCACGTCGCGCCTGCCGCCACGACCTGCTGCGATTGCGCGCTCGCATAGCCTTCGTTGATTGACGAGTTGAAGGTGCCGTCGTACGTGCCCTGCCACTTGCCGTAGGTGGGATCGTCGAGGCCGGTCTTGCTGTTGTCCGAGCGCTCATAGCCCACGCCCATGCGCAGCGGTCCGTTCGCATATCCCGCGCCCACGCTCCACGTGTTCTTGCGCTTCATGCTGCCAGGCTGGCCGCCAAATCCGTACAGCGCGCCGAACGTGAAGCCCGCATAATTCGCGCTCGTGTACTTGATCGAGTTGTCCACGCGCGTGGTCTGGTCGAGGTCGTCGATGTCGCCCGGATGCGCGCCGAATCCGCCGATGAAGTTCACGGGCGCGACCGGCCCGACGAAGTCGTCGAGCGAGGTGTACTGGCGGCCCATGGTGAGCGAGCCGTAGCGCTGGTCCGCGAGCCCCACGAAGGCCTGGCGGCCGAACAGGCGCCCGCTTTGGCCCGAGGTGCCGTTCGTGATGTCGAAGCCGTCTTCGAGCAGGAAGATGGCCGCGAGCCCGTTGCCCAGATCCTCCTTGCCCTTGATGCCCCAGCGGCTGCCCGAGAGATTGCCGGTGGAGAGCGCCACGTTCGAATGGCCCGTGTACGCGCCCGTGGTGCCCGTACGCTCGTTGCTGCGATACGTGATGCCGGCGTCGGCAATGCCATAGAGCGTGACCGAACCTTGCGCCAGCGCGACGCCGGCCAGCGAGAACAAGACTGGTGCGGCGAGCAGGTGTTTTCTCATCATTTGTTGTTTCAACGTCTATAGATCGCCTCGTGAGCGATTTTCTGGTTTTGCGCGCACGCGCTCGCGGCCTCGTAGACGAGACCGCAAGCGCGAAACGCGGGGGAGGAAAAGGGGGCGGCGCTAAGTGCGTTAGCGCTTGAGCGTTGCGCCGGGCGGTGATTCCGGCGTGCTCACGGTGACGGTCTTGCGGACCTTCGCGACGTCTTCGGCGCTCACTGGCGCGCCGGCGTTGCCCCAGCTCGTGCGCACGAAGGTGGACACGTCGGCCACTTCCTGGTCGGACAGACGCCAGCCGAACGGCGGCATCGTGAACGACGAGGGCGCGGATTTCGTGCCTTCGAGCGCGCTGCCTGCGAGCAGCACGTGAATCAGCGAAGTGGGGTCCTTACCCTGCACGACCGGGTTGCCGCCGAGTGCCGGGAACACGCGCGTGTAGCCGCGTCCGTCGCTGCGGTGGCAGGCCATGCAGTTGTCGCGATAGACCGCCGCGCCGCGTGCGCTCGCATCGCCGTTTTGCAGCTTGTTCGCGGCGGCGGGATCGTAGGCGTACGACGTCTCCTTCGGGTCGCTCGTGGGCAGCGTCTTCAGGTAGCGCGCGATGGCGAGCAGGTCCGCGTCGTTCATGTGCTGCATGCTGTGCTGAACCACGTCGGTCATGCCGCCGAACGCGGCGGTATGCAGATTGCGCCCGGACTTGAGGAACTGCACGATGTCGTCCTCGCTCCAGCTGCCTAAGCCCGTGCGCGGATTGCCGCGCAGGCTCGAAGGCACCCAGCCGTCGATCGGGCCGCCGCCTGCGAGGAAGTCGTCGCCTTCAAGATCGGTGAGCGCGAGTTCCTGCATCGTGCTTGCGCGCGGCGTGTGGCACGCGCCGCAGTGGCCGAGGCCCTGCACGAGATACGCGCCGCGCGCGACGATCGCATCGTTGTAGTGCGCGCCGTCGAACGCCTGCACCTTCGGTGCGAACAGCATGCGCCAGGCGCCGAGCGGCCAGCGCATCGAGAGCGGCCAGGGAATGTCCACGGCGCGGTTCTGCACGTGTACGGGCCCGACGCCACGCATGAAGTACGCGTAAAGCGCCTTCATGTCGTCGTCGCTCAGGCGTGCGTAAGAGGGGTAGGGCATCGCGGGGTAAAGCGTTTCGCCGTTCGGCCGCACGCCTTCGCGCAAGGCTTTGGCGAAGTCGTCGTAGCGCCACTTGCCGATGCCGGTGTTCGCGTCGGGCGTGATGTTGGTCGAGTAGATCGCCCCGATGGGCGTGTCGAACTTCAGGCCGCCCGCGAACGGCTTGCCGCCCTGTGCGGTGTGGCAGGCAATGCAGTCGCCAGCGCGCGCAAGGTATTCGCCATGCGCGACGAGCGCAGCGTTCGGCAGTTCGGCCGCGTGCGCCGCGAATGATGCGAACGCCGCGACAGCCGCACCCGATACCATTGCGCGTGCAACGTTCGCCCGCGCGGAGAAAAGATTCTTCTTCATGCGGCTCTTCACACGCTCACCAGCGGACCGGGGTTCTTCAGATACTGGTTGCGAATGGCTTTCGCGCTCCAGTAGGCGAGGGCGGCGACGAGGCCGGTCGGGTTGTAGCCGATCCCCTGCGGGAACGCGGAGGCGCCCATCACGAACACGTTGTGCACGTCCCAGCTCTGCAGATAACGGTTGATGACGCTGGTGTTGGGGTCGTTGCCCATCACGGCCCCACCCACGAGGTGGGTGGTCTGGTAGCGGCGCGAGTCGAAGTGCGCGCCGAATTCGCGCGTGTACACGTTGATGGCCTTCGGGCCCATCGCCTCGGCAATCTTTTGCATCTGGCCCGTCACGTACTGCGCCATCTTGATGTCGTTGTCCTTCCAGTCGAAGGTCATGCGCAACAGCGGCTGGCCGTACGCGTCGCGATAGGTCGGGTCGAGGTCGAGGTACACGTCGCGGTACGACATGTTGGAGCCGTGCGCATCCATCGAAATGGTGTGCGCGTAGTGGTCCTTCACTGCCTTCTTCCACCCGGCGCCCCAGTTCGGTGTGCCCGCGGGCGTGGCGATGCCGCTGATCGGCTTCACGCCCGCCTGGTTCACCCACAGCGGCGAGCCGCCCACGAAGCCGAGCGGCCCGTGGTCGAAGTTGTCGGCATTGAAGTCGTCCACGGCCACGCCGTTGCCGCCCGCGCCGATGAACGGATTCGTCCAGGTGTCCTTGTCAAAGAACGCCGTGATGGTCGAGAGGTTCTGGTACGCGAAGTTGCGGCCCACCACGCCCTCGCCCGAGACCGGGTCATAAGGCTTGCCGATGCCCGAGAGCAGCAGCAGGTGTACGTTGTGATACTGGAACGCCGAGACGATCACGAGGTCGGCGGGTTGGAACACTTCCTGGCCTGCCGGATCGATGTAGGTCACGCCGGTGGCGCGCTTTTTCGTGCCGTCGAGTTCCACGCGCAGCACGTGGCACTTCGAGCGCAATTCGAAGTGCTTTTCCTGCTTGAGCGCGGGCAGAATGTTGAGATTCGGCGAAGCCTTCGAATACATGTAGCACGCGTAACCGCTGCAATAGCCGCAGAAGTTGCACGGGCCCATCTGCACGCCATACGGGTTCGTGTACGGCCCCGACGTGTTGGCCGAAGGCAGCCGGTACGGATGCAGGCCGAGCGACTTCGAGGCGTCGAAGAAGCGCTGCGCCGAATACGTATTCAGTTGCGCAGGCAACGGGAAGTTGTCGCTGCGCGCGGCTTCGAACACGTTGCCGTCGCCAACCACATTGCCTTTGACCTTGTACGCCTGGCCCGAGGTGCCGAATACCTTCTCCGCGAAGTCGAAGTGCGGCTCCAGTTCGTCGTAGCTCACGCCGTAGTCCTGGATCGTCATGCCTTCGGGGATGAACTTCTTGCCGTAGCGCTCCTCGTAGTGGCTCTTCAGGCGCAGCTCTTCGGGCGTGATGCGGAAATGCACGCCCGACCAGTGCAGGCCCGCGCCGCCCACGCCTTCGCCAGGCAGGAACGCGGCGAGCTGGCGGTAGGGCAGCGCGGTGTCGTTCACACCGTGGCGGATCGAGACGGTGGTCTTCGAAAGGTCGAGGAAGAGCTTCTTGCGGATGTTGTACGTGAGTTCGTCGATGGTGTTGGGGTACGCGCCGTCCGGGTAGGTGTCGCGATACTCGCCGCGCTCGAGCGCGACCACGGTGAGGCCCGCTTCCGTCAGTTCCTTCGAGAGGATCGCGCCGGTCCAGCCGAAGCCGACAACCACGGCATCGACGTGAGGTTTCTTGATCGCCATTTACGTACGCTCTCCGTTGATCGAGACCGGGCCGTACGGGTAAGGCTTGCCGTTCTGGTTGACGAAATCCATGAAGTCGGCGCGCGCGCCGGGGAAGCCGATCATCTTCCACGCGGCCATGTCGCGGTTGCCGCCGTGGATCGGGTCGCAGAAGTAGCCTTCGCGCGTGTTCTGCAGCAACTGGCCGAAGAACACGGAAGCCGGCACGCCGTCCAGTTCGACCTTGCCCGCTTCGAGCGCGCCGAGCACGCTGTCGCGCGTGCTGGCGTCGAGCGCGTCGAAGTCCTTGCCGTACGCCTTCGTGCAGTACGCGTTCACGGCCTGGATGCCGAGCCGGTAGATGTCGCGCGGCACGAGCTTCAACTGGTAGCCGAGTTCGGGCACGCCTTGCTGGAACGGCCCCTGCATGTACCAGAGCGCGCCGTGCGCGTAGGGCGTCTCCATCTGCCGGTCGATGAATTCGGGCACGCCGGCTTCCAGCGCGCCGGGGCCTTCGGAATCGGCGGGAATCAGGCGGTCTGCGGCGGCTTCGACAAAGGCCCACTCGCGCGCGTCGAAGAAGCGCGGCTTGTAGGCGGCGGCCTGCCCGGCTTGAGGCGCTGCGTTCGGCGCAGAGGCGGCGCTGCCCGCCGTGGCGGTTGCGCCCGACGGCGCTTTGCCGCCCTCGCAGCCCGCCAGGGCGCTGGCCGGCACGAGCACCGCTGCCGTGCGTAGGAAGCCGCGGCGTGTCGTGAGAGGAGATTCAGACATTGTGGGATTCTGTATGAGTTCGGCGCGGCGTGATTCGATCGTGTCCGCGTAGCGATCTTGCCCGCTGCGCGTGACATGCCACCGCGACGGCCAAGGAACGCAGATGTTAAATGGAACCGGTTCCACGATTGGGACGCGATTCTACAATATTCCTTTACGGGGCCTGTACCGGCCGCGCAGGGGCGGGGCGGGCCCTGCAACGGGGCTCTCCGAACAAACCCTAACAAATGCAACAAGTTGTTTGACAACTAAGGCGGGCCGATGCTACTGTGCACGGTATTGACAACCCTCCATCCCAGCACGAGGCCTCATGAACGTGTCCCCGATTGTCGAGAGCGAATTCGCCTCGACTGTGATGGCAGTGCCGCCGCTCGCACGCCGCCCCGACTTCTCCCTCGACGTTGAACAGAACGGCAAGCTGATCCGCCATATGGAAGCGGGCGGCATTCGCACGCTGCTGTACGGCGGCAATGCGAACCTGTACCACGTCGCCGTGAGCGAATTCCGTGAGTTGCTTGACATGCTCGCCGACCTCACCGCGCCCGAAACGCGCGTGATCCCGGCCATCGGTCCCGACTACGGCAAGATGCTCGACCAGGCGCGCATCCTCGCGCAAACGTCGTACAAGACGGCCATGGTGCTGCCGCTGTCCGGCTTCACCACGCCCGCAGGCGTGGAAGCGGGCCTCACGCGCATCGCCGACACCGCAGGCATTCCGCTCACGCTCTATATCAAGAGCGAAGACTATGTCGACGTGGACACGCTCGTGCGCCTGATCGACCGCGGCACGCTCATCGCCGTCAAGTACGCCATCGTGCGCCAGGACCCGGCGAACGACCCGTATCTGCGCCGCCTGCTGCAAAGCGTGCCGGCTTCGAAGGTCGTCTCGGGCATGGGCGAGCGCCCGGCGCTCGTTCACGTGCGCGACTTCGGTCTGGCCGCCTGGACCACGGGCTCGGGCTGTATCGCTTCGAACACCATCATGGCGCTCTTGAAGGCCGCGAAGGAAGGCCGTGCGGAAGAAGCGCAACGCCTCTACGATGCCTTCATGCCGCTCGAAACGCTGCGCGACGACATCTCGCTGATCCGCGTGCTGCATGACGCCGTGACGCTCTCGGGCATCGCCGACATGGGTCCGATCCTGCCGCTGCTCTCGCAGTCGCCTGCTGAAGCACTGCCGGCGATCGGCGAGGCTGCCAAGGCGCTGCTCGCATTCGAGCAGAAGCTGGCCGCTTCGGCCCAGACGGCCAACGCGTAAGCGGCGGCGAAAAGCAATTGAACGGAGCGAACATGCAGATTACTGGAGCCATGCTGCTGGGCGCGCAAGCGGTGCGCGGCGAGGCGGGCGAGATGCGCGCCTTCGCGCCGGCGCTCGGTCAGGAGATCGAGCCGTCGTTCGGCCTCGGCGGTAAGACCGAAGTCGCGCGCGCTTGCGAACTCGCGGCGCAGGCGTTCGACGCCTTCCGCGCAGCCCCGCACGAAACGCGTGCGCGCCTGCTCGAAGCGATCGCCGAACGCATTCTCGGCATTGGCGACGCGCTGATCGAGCGCGCGCATCTCGAATCGGCGCTGCCCAAGGCGCGCCTCGAAGGCGAGCGTGGCCGCACGGTTGGCCAACTGCGTCTTTTCGCATCGCTCGTGCGTGACGGTCGCTGGTGCGGCGCCGTGCTCGACTCGGCGCTGCCTGAGCGCAAGCCGCTGCCGCGCTCGGACCTGCGCGCGCATCGCATCCCGGTCGGCCCCGTGGCCGTCTTCGGCGCGAGCAACTTCCCGCTGGCGTTCTCGGTGGCGGGCGGCGATACGGCTTCGGCGCTGGCCGCCGGCTGCCCGGTCGTCGTGAAGGCGCACCTGGCACACCCCGGCACCTCGGAACTCGTGGGCCGCGCGATCCAGCAGGCCGTGGCTGACGTCGGTCTGCCCGAAGGCGTGTTTTCGCTCGTCTTCGGCGGCGGCAATGAAGCGGGCGAAACGCTCGTGGCGCATCCGGCCATCAAGGCGGTGGGCTTCACGGGTTCGCGCCGCGGCGGTCTCGCGCTTTCGCATATCGCGGCCGCGCGCCCCGAGCCGATTCCGGTCTACGCCGAAATGAGCAGCATCAACCCGATGTTCGTGCTGCCCGCGGCGCTGGCCGCGCGCGGCGAAGCGCTCGCGCAAGGCTTCGTCGATTCGCTCACGATGGGCGTGGGCCAGTTCTGCACGAACCCGGGCCTCGTGCTCGCGATCGACTCGCCGGAACTCGACCGCTTCGTGAAGGCGGCAAGCGCCGCGCTCACGCAGAAGCCCTCGCAAAGCATGCTGACGGCGGGCATCGCCTCGACGTATGGCGAAGCCGTTGCCGCGCGCAAGCAATTGCCCGGCATCGAGAACCTGGCCGAAGGCACGAAGACGGACGCGCATTGCGACGCGCTGCCGGTGCTCTTCAAAGCGAGCGCCGAGCAATTCCTCGCGCAGCACGCGTTGTCGGACGAAATCTTCGGGCCGACTTCGGTGGTCGTGGCGTGCCGCGACGAAGCCGAACTCGCGCGCGTGGCGGAGCACCTCGAAGGCCAGCTCACGGCGACCCTGCACATCGACCGCGACGACTACGCAATGGCTGCGCGCCTGATGCCGATTCTCGAGCGCAAGGCCGGCCGCATTCTCGCGAACGGTTTCCCGACGGGCGTCGAAGTCTCGTACGCGATGGTTCACGGCGGCCCGTTCCCGGCCACCTCGGACGCGCGCACGACTTCGGTGGGCGCGATGGCGATCGAGCGTTTCCTGCGTCCGGTCTGCTATCAGGACCTGCCGGCTGAACTTCTGCCGGTCACACTGCAGAACGACAATCCGCTCGCGCTGTGGCGTTTGCGCGACGGCGAGCTGGTGAAGCAGTAATCCCGCGAAGGCGGTCGGGAAAGCGCCTGCAGAAGCTTTGCAGGCGCTTTCTCCAAACGGATGCCGACAAGAGGCTCACAGTAGTCTCACAAAGAGCCTGACGTTGCTTGACAACTTGGTGCGTGGTTCGGCATCCTGTGTCCGGCTTGGGCAATACAAAAAATGGCCGCGTTAGAACAAATTCCATAACAAGTGTGAGGAGATGCGATGTTCGATGGACGCTTGAAGGCCAGCGTGCTGGCCGTGTGTGTGGCGGCCGCCACGGCGCTCGGCATGAGCGCGGCCAAGGCCGATCCCGTTTCCCTGAACATTGTCGACGTGGCCGGTAACCTGCAGCTCACGCAGAAGGCCTTCGAAGCGTTCAAGGCGAAGAACCCGAACCTCGTCTCCAATATCACTTACACCAACGCGCCCGCGCCGCAGTTGCCTGGCAAGATCAAGGCAATGCAGGCCGCCGGCCGCGCCGACATCGATCTCGTGCTGACGGGCACCGACGCGCTCGCCGCCGGCATCGAACAGAATTTGTGGATGAAGCTGCTGCCGGATCAGCAGGCAGCGCTGCCGGGCGTGCTCGACAAGTACGCGCCGGGCCCACGCAAGATGCAGGACCTCGCGCAAGGCTATGGCCTCGAAGTGTCGTACATGCCGGCCGGTCCGCTGATCGAATACAACCCGGCCAAGGTCGCCAAGCCGCCGCAAACGCCGCAGGAACTGCTGGCGTGGTGCAAGGCGAACCCCGGCAAGCTGATCTATGCGCGTCCGGCCAACTCGGGCCCGGGCCGCACGTTCCTGATGGGCCTGCCGTATCTGCTCGGCGACAAGAACCCGCAAGATCCGATCAACGGCTGGGACAAGACCTGGGCGTTCCTCAAGGAATTGAACTCGTGTGTGCCCTACTACCCGGGCGGCACCTCGGCGGTGATGAAGGAACTGGGCGAGGGTACGCGCGACATGACGGTGACCGTGACGGGCTGGGACATCAACCCGCGCGCGCTCGGCATCGTGCCGGCCGAATTCAAGGTGCAGGCGTTCAACAACATGACGTGGGTGAACGATGCCCACTTCATGGTCGTGCCGAAGGGCGTGTCGAAGGAGAAGCTCGCCGTGCTGCTCAAGCTCATGAACTTCATGCTCGAGCCGCAGCAGCAGGCCATGACGTATGACGACGGCTACTTCTACCCGGGCCCCGCGGTGAAGGACGTCACGTTGCAAATGGCGCCGAAGGAAAGCCAGGACGTGATCGCGAAGTACGGCCGCCCCGAATACGCGAAGTGGCTCACGGCTTATCCGCATGTCCAGCCGCTTTCGGCCCAGGCCATGGTCGCCGCGTTCCAGAAATGGGACCGCGAAGTCGGTTCGCAGAAGTCGCAGTAACGAGAGGACGGAAGAGGAAGACTCAGCAATGGACGGACGGTGCTTGTGTCGTTTCGCCTGGCGAGCGCCGTCCTCGATCCCTGCTCACGCAGGTTGATCTCATAGTCTTGTTGGTCAGGAACGTGTCATGAAGCATTCTTTCGATCGTCTGCGCCTCGACTCGGTATGCCGTAGCTTCACCAACGCGGAGGGGACGCAGCTCGCCGCGCTGCGTGATCTCGACCTCGACATTCGCCGCGGCGAATTCATCGCGCTGCTCGGCCCTTCGGGCTGCGGGAAATCCACGGCGCTCAATTGCATTGCCGGTCTGCAACCGCTCACGAGCGGCAGCATCTGGCTGGACGACCTGCGTATCGACGTGCTGCCGCCCGAGAAGCGCGGCTTCGGCATGGTGTTCCAGAACTACGCGTTGTTCCCGCACATGACGGTGCTGGAAAACGTCGGCTTCGGCCTGAAGATGCAGGGCGTGCCGCGCGAAGAGGCAAAGCGCCGCGCGCGCGAGGCACTGCAGCTCGTGCAACTCGTCGGTCATGAAAACAAGCTGCCCGGCCAGCTTTCGGGCGGCCAGCAGCAGCGCGTGGCGATTGCCCGCGCTATCGTGATCGAGCCACCGCTCGTGCTCATGGACGAGCCGCTTTCGAACCTCGACACCAAGCTGCGCATTGAAATGCGCGCGGAAATCCGCCGCATTCACGGCCAGCTCGAACGCGCCACCATCTACGTGACGCACGATCAGGACGAAGCGCTTTCGATGGCGGACCGCATCGTCGTGATGAAAGAGGGCGCCGTGCAGCAGGTGGCGACGCCGAAGGAAGTCTATAGCCGGCCGTCGAATTTGCATGTGGCGCGCTTCATGGGCTTTCGCAACGTGCTGCCGTTTGCGATTACGGGCGAGCAGGGCGACCATATCGCGATGTCGTCGTCGGGCATCACGCTCACTGGCGTGCCGATGGGCGAACTGAACGGCGGCGAGATCTCGGTGGCCATGCGTCCCGAAGATTTCGAGCGCGCGAACGCGGGCGACGCCAACGCGTTCGAGGTGGAAGTGGAAATGGTCGAGTACGGCGGCCGCGATTCGCTGCTGCTCGCCAACGCGCCGTTCGGCAAGTTGTGGGCGCGCGTGGAAGGCGAATTCGCAGCGGGCGAGCGCGCCACGCTGCGCGTTGCGCCTTCGCACGTGCTGGCCTATGCGGAGCGTGCGTCGTGAGCACGCTCATTGCGTCGTTGACCCGGGCGCCGCGCGATTCGCGCGGCTGGCTCATCACGCCTGCGCTCGGCTTCATCATCGCGATGTTCCTCTATCCGTTCGCCTACGGTCTCGTGCTGTCGTTCAAGCCGATGAACGGCGGCGGCATGTTCGCGAATTATCTGCAGTTCATTCACGACCTCGCGCTGTGGCCCACGGTTTTCGTCACGCTCAAGCTGGCGGTGCCCGCGACCCTCATCAACGTCGGGCTTTCGCTGCCGGTGGCCTTTGCGCTGCGCCGCAAGTCGCCGTACCAGAAGCTCGTGACCACGCTGCTCGTGATTCCCGTCACGCTCGGCACGGTGCTGATCGCCGACGGCATGCTCAGCTACTTCGGCCCGAACGGCTGGTTCCCGCAGGCGCTGCACGCGCTGCATCTGTACACGAGCGAAGAGATCCGCCTCACGCACAACTACTGGGGCGTGCTGATCTCGCTGATCGTTTCGGGTTTCCCGTTCGCGTTTCTGCTCACGCTCTCCTACGTCACCGGCATCGACCCGACGCTCGCGCGCGCGGCGGCAACGCTCGGCGCGGGCCCGTGGCAGCAGTTCCGCCAGATCTATTTGCCGCTGCTCGCGCCCGGTCTCACGATGGCCGCGTGCCTTTCGTTCGTGCAGGCGTATTCGGTGTTCCCTTCGGCGGTGCTGCTCGGTGCGCCGGCCGGCCCTACGCGCGTGATCTCCATTGCGGCTTCCGAAGCGGCGTTCGAGAGCTATGACTACTCGCTCGCCTCGACCATCGCCATCGTGATGGGCTTCGTGCAGCTGGTCGTCGTGGCCGCGATGTTGAGCGCGAAGCGCTTCTTCTACTCCGGCCCGGTGAGTGGAGGGAAAGGCTGATGACCGCACATCAACGTAACGCGGCCGGCCTCGGTTCGGGTGCGCAGGTGGGCGAGGAACGTGCCACGCCCGCCGCCAATGCCGCGCCGGCAAAGCCCGCTTCGCGCCTGCCCGATGTGCTCTGGAAAGTGTTCATCTGGGGCGGCGTGGTGTTCTTCCTGCTCAACGTGGTGCTGCTCATCGCCACCGTGGGCGTGAACTCGATCGCCACGCGCTGGTTCGGCACGCCGTTGCCGCAAGGCTTCACGCTGCACTGGTATGCGCAGGCGTGGCGCGACTTCCAGCTTTCGAGCGTGCTGTGGGTGACGTTCGAAGTGGTGGGCTCGGTCGTGCTGCTCTCCATCGCGCTGGGCGTGCCCGCCGCGTACGCTTTGGCACGCGCGCAGTTTCCCGGCAAGCGCATGGCCATGCTCGTGTTCCTGCTGCCGCTCATGGTGCCGCCCGTCACGTACGGCATTCCGATGGCGACCGCCATGTACCAGGTCGGCCTCGCGGGCACGCTGCCCGGCGTGATCCTCGCGAACCTGGTGCCCGCGCTGCCGTTCGTGATCCTCGTGATGACGCCGTTCATCGAGCAGATCGATCCGAATCTGGAATCGGCCGCGCGCATTTTCGGCGCAAACACGCTGCGCTATTTCCGTTATGTATTGCTGCCGCTTCTCGTGCCCGGGATGCTGGCGGCGGGGCTGCTCGTGCTCGTGCGCACGATCGGCATGTTTGAACTCACTTTCTTTACCGCCGGACCCGACACGCAAACGCTGGTGGTTGCGCTGTACTACGCCGTCTTTTCGACGGGCGTGCGTGCGCCGCAATCCATCGACGCCATGGCGATGATCTATATGGCCATCACGCTTGCGTGGGTGCTGGTCGCCCTGCAGTTCGTCAGCCCGACACAGCTCGTGTCGCGCGTGAAGGAGCAACGCTAGGCCAGTGCCGGCGGCTTTACTGGAAACACCTGGAGCAACGCAAGATGAGCAAGAAGCGAAAGACCCCCGAAGAACTGCGCAGCCACCGCTGGTATGGCGTGAACGACCTGCGGTCGTTCGGCCACCGCTCGCGCACCGCGCAGATGGGCTACAGCCGCGAAGAGTACGCGGGCAAACCGGTGATCGCGATCCTCAATACGTGGAGCGAGATCAACCCTTGCCATACGCACTTCAAGCAGCGCGTGGAAGAGGTCAAGCGCGGCATCTGGCAAGCGGGCGGTTTCCCGATCGAGCTGCCGGTGCAAACGCTCTCCGAGCCGTTCCAGAAGCCCACCACGATGCTCTACCGCAACTTCCTCGCCATGGAAGCGGAAGAGACGATCCGCTCGTACCCGGCCGACGGCGTCGTGCTGATGGGCGGCTGCGACAAGACCACGCCCGCACTGCTGATGGGCGCGATCTCGATGGACCTGCCCACGATCTTCCTGCCCGCGGGCCCGATGCTCAACGGCAACTGGAACGGCGTGACGCTCGGCTCGGGCTCGGACACCTGGAAGTACTGGGCCGACCTGCGCGCGGGCAAGATCACGGAAGAAGACTGGAAGGGCGTGGAAGGCGGCATCGCACGCTCGCCGGGCCACTGCATGACGATGGGCACGGCGTCGACGATGACAAGCGCCGCGGAAGCGCTCGGCTTCACGCTGCCTGGCTTCGCCTCGATCCCCGCGCCGGACTCGCGCCATGCGCAGATGTCCGCGAAAACGGGCATGCGTATCGTCGAAATGGTGTGGGAAGACCTGAAGCCTTCGGACATCATCACGCGCAAGTCGGTCGATAACGCCGTGACCACGTGTCTCGCGCTCTCGGGTTCGACCAACGCGATCGTGCACATGATCGCGCTCGCGCGCCGCGCCGGTGTCGATCTCACGCTCGCGCAGTACGACGAAATCGCACGCCACACGCCGGTGCTCGCGAATATCCGCCCGACCGGCAAGTACCTCATGGAGGACTTCTACTATGCTGGCGGCCTGCGCGCGATGCTCAAGGAACTGGGCGACCTGATCGACGGCACGCAGATGACCGTGAACGGCAAGACGCTTGGCGAGAACATTGCCGACGCCGAAATCTACAGCGAAGAGGTGATCTATCGCCGTGCGAAGCCGCTCATGCCGGATACGGGTCTCGCCGTGCTGCGCGGCAACCTCGCGCCGGACGGCGCGGTGATCAAGCCGGGCGCAGCGGAAAAGCACCTGCACGTGCATACGGGCAAGGCGGTCGTGTTCAAGGACTACAACGACATGGCCGCGCGTATCGACAGCGAAGATCTCGACTGCGACGAGAACAGCGTGATCGTGCTCCAGCACGCGGGTCCGGTGGGCGCGCCGGGCATGCCCGAGTGGGGCCAGCTGCCGATTCCGCAAAAAATTCTGCAGAAGGGCGTGCGCGACATGTTGCGTATTTCCGACGCCCGCATGAGCGGCACGAGCTACGGCGCGTGCGTGCTGCACGTGGCGCCGGAGTCGTTTATCGGCGGTCCGCTCGCACTCGTGCAGGACGGCGACCTGATCGAGCTGAACGTGCCGGAGCGCCGCCTGAACGTGCTGATCTCCGACGAAGAGATGGCGCGCCGCAAGGCCGCGTGGGTCGCGCCGGAACCGCGCTTCAAGCGCGGCTATGGCGCGATGTACCAGATGCACGTGATGCAGGCCAACAACGGCTGCGAATTCGACTTCATGCAGCGTGACGGCGTGGGCGGCGCGTGCGCCAGCGCGGGCGGCGAACCCGAGATTCACTAAGGAGACACATTCGGCAAGGAGCGCTTCAGGGGTGTCGCGCTCCCTGCTGGACAGGAGGTAATGTAGCAACCAGGGTTTTAACGAGTATCAAACCACAACGACTAAAGATAGGACTACCGATGAAAAAAACTATCCTCGCTTCCGCGCTTGGACTCGCGGCGCTGGGCGCACACGCGCAAAGCAGCGTCACGCTGTACGGTATCGTCGATACCGGTATTGGTTATCAGAGCAGCTCGGCGAAGCTCGGCAGCAACGCCGGCGGCGCTTCCGTTGTCAAGATGGTGCAGGGCGTGTGGGCCGGCTCGCGTTTCGGCTTCAAGGGTAGCGAAGATCTGGGCGGCGGCACGCGCGCGATCTTCCAGCTCGAAGAGGGCTACAACTCGGCAACCGGTGCGCAATCGACCTCGGGCCTGATGTTCAGCCGCGCGTCGTGGATCGGCGTCGCGAACGCCAACTACGGCACGCTGACGGCTGGCCGCCAGTACGCGCCGTACTACACGCTGCTCTCGCCGTACAGCCCGACCACGTGGCTGACCGGCGCATACGGCGCGCACCCGGGCGATATCGACTCGATGGACACGATCTATCGCATCAACAACTCGCTGGTCTATACGTCGCCGAACATCGCGGGCCTGACCGTGAGCGGCATGTACGCGCTGGGCGGTGTGGCGGGCGCGACCGGTGCAGGCCAGTCGTGGAGCTTGGCCGCGCAGTATCTGCATGGTCCGGCAGGCATCGCAGTGGGCTTCGAGCGCCTGAGCAACGCGGCGAACGGCGGCGGCCCGTGGGATGCGAACTCGACGGCGAACAGCGCCGGCGAGCCGGGCGTTTCGGCGCTCACCAACGGCTTCCAGTGGGCGCAGACGCAACAACGCCTCGCCGTGACGGCCGGCTACCAGTTCAGCTCGCAGTGGGACATTTCGGTGGCCTACTCGAACGTTCAGTACATCCCGGGCGTGAATTCGCACTTCGGCGACACGCAGATCTGGAACACGGGCGGCGTCGTGCTGCACTACAAGCCGATCACCGTGCTCGACCTCGCGGCCGGTTTCTCGTACACGCGCGCGACCAAGGCCAACGGCATCCAGAGCGCCGCTTCGTACGCGCAGTACAACATGTCGCAGTACTACACGCTCTCGAAGCGCACGGGTATCTATTTCGTCGAAGCGTACCAGCGCGCGGGTGGCCAGACACTCGGCACGCCTAGCGCGACCGGCGCAAGCAGCATCATCAACGCGACGGCCGACATCGGCGACGGCCAGAACAGCGCGCCGTCCTCGTCGCGCAGCCAGGTTGCGGGTGCGATCGGTATCGTTCACCGCTTCTAAGTCTTTTCACGCTCCGAAAGCAGTATCTTCGGCGGTGCCGGGTTTGCCCGGCTCCGCCGTTTTTTTTGTGGGGTGGGTCGCTGCACAGCCGCGCCGCTCATTGACGCTGCTGGCCGCCCGCTGCGTCATAAGTCAAGACGAGATATGCTGGAGCCACATGAAACTTCGCTATTGGCTAACCGTCTTCGTCGCGATCAGCGCAATTCAGCGCACACTGGGCACCCGCTTTCCTGGCTCCGTACTGGCTCCGTAGAATCGGCACGACATTCATGACTTCCTCACTTCATCTCTCCAACGTTCGCCTCGCCGATGGCCAGCGCGTTTGCGTCGCGCTCGCCAACGGCCGCATCGAGGCAATCGGACCGCACGTCGCGGCCCAGCCGGGCGTGCCGGTCGTGGACGGCGGCGCGGCCTTGCTCTTGCCGGGTTTCGTCGAAGGCCACACGCACCTCGACAAGAGCAACTGGGGCCGCCCGTGGTATCGCAACGAGGTCGGGCCGCTGCTCACCGATCGCATCTCCAACGAGCGCGAATGGCGCAAGACGTCGGGCCACGATGCCGCTGCGCAGTCGCTCGCACTGTCGCGCGCATTCGTGCAGGCGGGCACGACGCGCATGCGAACCCATGTCGATATCGACACCGACGCGCGCTTGCGTTATCTCGAAGGCGTGCTCGCCACGCGGCACACCATGCGCGATGTCCTCGACATGCAGATCGTCGCGTTTCCGCAGTCGGGCATGCTGATCCGGCCGGGTACGGTCGAACTGCTCGACAGCGCACTGGCGGCCGGCGCCGACGTGCTCGGCGCGCTCGACCCGGCGCTGATCGACGGCGATCCCGTCGCCTCGCTGAACGCCACGTTCGAACTGGCGGAGCGCCATCGCAAGCCGATCGATATTCATCTTCACGAGCCCGGCGAGGTTGGGGCGTTCACGCTTAAATTGCTGCTCGATCGCGTGCAGGCGCTCGGCATGCAAGGTCAGGTTGTCGTGAGCCACGCATTTTGTCTGGGCGCGTTGCCGGAGCGCGAGCGCGACGCATTGATCGAGCGCATCGCGCAACTGCGCGTGGCCTTGCTCACGAGCGCGCCGCCTTCGTGCCCGGTGCCGCCGCTCAAACTGTGCCGCGAAAAGGGCGTGACGGTGTTTGGCGGCAACGACGGCATTCGCGACACGTGGTCGCCATATGGCGTGCCCGACATGCTCGAGCGCGCCATGTTGATCGGCCTGCGCTACGACTTGCGGCGCGACGACGATATCGCGATCGCATTCGATTGCGTGAGCGATGCCGCCGCGCGTGGCTGCGGTTTCTCCGACTATGGCCTGCGCGCGGGCGCGCGTGCGGACCTCGTGGTCGTGGAGGCGGAGAGCGTTGCGCATGCCGTCGTCGCGCGGCCAAAGCGCAAGCTTGTCGTCGCGAACGGACGCGTCGTCGTGCGTGACGGCGAGTTGACCGTGTGAACAAGCGGCAGGACGTTCAGTATGTCGATGGGCAGATCGAGCACGGTTGCGTGATCGACGATGGCGCGCAGAACCATCAAATGCCGCGCCACTCCATCTCAACTATCTGGCGGCCATCCAGGTCGTTGGTCCGTAATCTGTCCAAAGATTGAAAGCCGTTTCGCTGATAGAACGATAGCGGCGGTCCTGTATGGCACCAGAGACGGATTCTCGCAGCATGCGAATCTGCTCTTGCCCATGTGACGACCTGTTGCACCAGCAAGCTGCCCAATCCTTTTCGTCGGTGAACCGGATCGACCCAAAGGCCCCCGACGCTATATGCGTCATCGTCCTTTTTAATGCCGAAAACGAATGCGGCAACGCTTTCAGGATGCTCGACGAGGAACATTCGGGACCCCGCCGGCGTCGTGACTATGCCGGCGCAGGTATTCCAGTACGCGTCGTCGCGAGCGCTGGCGTCTTCCACACTCTCCCAGTAAGACTGAGGGTCGCAAGCAAGCGCCCTCAAACGAAGCGCCTTCAATAAACGCCATTCGTCTCGCTGTAGGCATCTGATTGTGAACTCAGAGGGGGGCACGGCAACACCTCGCGCGGGCGTGCTTTTGGGGTCGGTCACGACGTCGGCGTATTCCACCGGCAACGTTGGAATAGTAAAACTCACAATACCAGGCTCATCAACGAAAATTCGCGAAAGCTGCGCCAAGCCTGTAAATCAATCACCGATACGACAGTGCTAGCCTGATGCGCACTTTCCGTTGACGGGCCGAGTCGTCCACGCGCGCATACCGTGGACGAATACGTCCGGAAGTCGCCAAACCGCTTCTCGAGAACGGAACCCGGCCTGGCCAACGATTCGCTACTTGGCTGCGGCCGCTGGCGTGAGGAGGCGAATTTCGCTGTTGCTGTAGTCGCTGACGTAGAGATTGCCGTTCGCATCGACGGCCACGCCGGTCGGGCCAGCAAACGAGGCAGCGGTTCCAATGCCGTTAGCTGAGCCGCGCGATCCCGAACCTGCGATCGTCGCGACGTCGCCGGTGGGCGTAATGTGGCGAATCGCATAGTTCATGGTGTCGCCAACGTACAGGTTGCCGCTCGCATCGAACGTCACCTTGTACGGCAGGTGGAATGACGCAGCGGTGCCGTTACCGTCTGCCGCGCCGGCAGTCGTGCTTCCGGCAAACGTTGTGACGACGCCTGATGCCGTGACTTTGCGGATCTCGTTGTTCGAGGAATCCGCGACATAGATGTTGCCGCTTCTATCGACCGCCAACCCAAACGGCGTGTTGAACGATGCAGCGGCACCCACGCCGTCTGCCGAACCTGCAGTTGGCGATCCCGCGATGGTCGTGACGACGCCAGCGGAGGTGACCTTGCGGATCTCGTTATTGACGGTGTCCGCGACAAAGACGTTGCCGCCCGTATCCACCGCCACCCCAAACGGGGAGTTGAACGAAGCGGCCGTGCTCGTGCCGTCGGCCGAGCCCGCAGTTGTAGACCCCGCGAGGGTGGTGACGACACCCGCAGGCGTGATCTTGCGGATCTCATGGTTGAACGTATCGGCGACATACACGTTGCCCCCAGCATCAACCGCGAGGCCGTTAGGACCATTGAACGAAGCCGCTGCACCCGTGCCGTCGGCCGCGCCTGCGGCGCCTGACCCGGCAAGCGTGGTGACGTTCCCTTCGGGCGTGATCTTGCGGATCAGATTGTTTCCTGTGTCCGCCACATAAACGTTGCCCGCGGTGTCCACCGCGACGTCGTCAGGTAAATCAAACGAAGCAGCGGCGCCTATGCCGTTGGCCGAGCCGTGCGCGCCGGAACCCGCGAATGTCGCGACATCGGCTAGAGCCGTCGCGCACACGATGTCCACGTTGGACACATTGGCTGTCGCGGTTCCGCTGCCGTTGCTCACCGCGCAATATTGCCAGAGAGGCTGCGTGCCGACAGTCACGGCGTAGGCAGCGTTCAAGGCGACCGGCGCGGTGAAGGTGAAGGCGCCGGAAGCAGCCAGCATCAGCAGATCGGTTCCGTTGTCCAGCAGAGTCAGCTTTGCGTTCGAGGACAGGCCGCTAACGGAACCGCCGATGGTATAGGAGGCAGTCACAGGGGCTGCCGCCGAGGAACCTGTTTTTGAGGCAGTCGAACCGCCCCCGCCGCAGGCGGCAAGCAGCAGGCACAAGACGGAAGAGGCGGCCGTTGCGCGCGACGTTGAAGTTGCAGGGTTGATCACAGGGTTGGATGCGTTGTTATATGTTGGGTGTACCCGATAAGGTCGCCGAGGGCGTGCGCTGTCGACGAGCGTTCGCTGTTTCCAGTCATGTGTCGACGCAGTTCCCGCGACGCTTGCCGATCGCGGCGTGATTCTCTGACTAACGGCGCAGCAGCGCAATTTCTTGAGTCGGAATCGTTCCCGTTGACGCGGTCTCCCCGAAAATCCGCGAAGAACCAAAAAAAAGCGCCCGCATGGGGCGCCAAAACGCAAACACCGGAGAAGCGGCGTTTCACGAATGCTTGCCGCGCTTGTCCACCGGCGTGAAATCGAAGCTGGCGAAACTGCCGCCTTGATAGCGCTGCGCCGTGGCGTCGAGCGGATTCTTTTGCGCGAGAATTTCAGCGGCCCAGTCTTCCGAGTTCTGCTTCGGCTCATAGCCGAGGCGCTTCGCGTCGTCGTTCGCGCCTTCCTGAATCCAGTAGCTGCGCGTGTTGTTCGACACGCCCCACACCACGGCAAAGCCGATCTCATCCACGTTGATCACGCGATCGACGAGATGGAACAGGTCCTCGTGGCCAAACCACGTGCTCAATTGACGGAACTCCGTGGGCTTCGGCAGGCAGCTGCCAATGCGCACGTTCACGGTCTCGATGCCGTGCTTGTCCCAGTACAGGCGCGCGAGCGATTCGCCCCATGCCTTGGAAAGACCGTAGAAGCCGTCCGGGCGGAACGCGCAGTCGAGCGTGAGCTTTTCTTCCACGGGGTACATGCCGATCGCGTGATTCGAGCTCGCGAACAAAATGCGTTTCGTGCCGTGGCGGCGCATGCCTTCGTAGACTTCGACGAGGCCGCGCAGGTTGTTTTCGATGATCTCGGGCAGCGGGCGCTCGACGCTCGTGCCGGCCATGTGGATCAGCACGTCCACGCCGTCGAGCAGGCGGTCGACCACGGCGGGGTCGCGCAGGTCGCCATGCATCACGTCTTCGCCCGCGACGAGCGGTTCAAGCGGTTTCGAGCCGGCCGCGCAACGCAGGTTCACGCCGCGTTCGAGCAGGCCCTTGCGCAACACGGTGCCGAGCTGGCCGGCTGCGCCGGTCAATGCAACTTTCTTCACTGTGATTGTCCTCAGGTAGAAATGCCGAAAGCCGGCACCCTCTCGGGCGCCGGCCGGTGAACAGGGCGATCAGGCCTTCACTTTATGCGAGGACTGAAGCGCCGGGTTGGCCGCGTTGTCGTTCTGCTCGTTCGAGATCAGTCGCCATGCCACGCAGGCGCCGATGATGTCGAACAGCATGAGGCACACGAACAACGGGTTATAACCGATGGTACTGGCCACGATGCCGACGATGAGCGAGAACACCGTCGCGCCGAGGTAGCCGAACATGCCCGAGAGACCCGTGGCGGTGGCGACTTCGTGCTGGCCGAACACGTCCGAAGCCAGCGTGAACAACGCGCCCGAAATGGTCTGGTGTGCGAACGTGCCGACGCAGAAGAGCGCGATGGCAGCGTACGGGCTCGCAACGAGGCCCACGCAGGCCGGTCCGATCATCAGCAGCGCGCCGGTCGTGATGACGAGCTTGCGCGAGGTGATGAGCGAGCAGCCGAACCAGCGGATGAACAGCGGTGCGAGGTAACCGCCCACCAGGCAGCCGAGGTCGGCGGCGAGGAACGGGATCCACGCGAACAGCGCGATTTCCTTCAGGTTCATGTGGCGCACAGTGACCATGTACAGCGGAATCCACGCGCCGAAGGTCTGCCATGCCGGTTCCGCGAGCATGCGCGGAATGCCGATGCCCCAGAAGCGGCGCGTCTTGAGCACTTCCTTGAACGAGGCGCGGCGGCCTTTGGTCGACTTCTGCGCTTCGGTCTGGCCTTCGCGGATGTAGTCGGCTTCTTCCTGCGAGAGCCGCGGGTGTTCGGCGGGCATCTTGAAGAACACGAGCCACAGCGCCACCCAGATGAGCGCGACGCCGCCGGTCAGCACGAACGCGAACTGCCAGTTGAACTTGAGAATGCACCACACGACGAGCGGCGGAGCGAGCATCGCGCCAATCGAGGTGCCGGTATTGAGCCAGCCGGTCGCGACCGAGCGCTCCTTGGCCGGGAACCATGCGCTGATGGACTTCATGCCGGCCGGGAAGATCGCGGCTTCGGTCATGCCGAGCATGCCGCGGAAGACTGCGAGTGCGGGCCAGCTGCCGGCGAGGCCGTGCAGCATATTGGCAATGGCCCAGCCGAACGCGAAGATCGCGAAGCCGATCTTGACGCCCACGGAGTCGAGCACGAAACCGGCGACCGGCTGCGCGAGGGCATAGCAGGCCTGGAAAGCCGTGACCACGTACGAGTACTGCTGCGTGGTCATGTGAAGCGTTTCAGTCAGCGTGGGGGCGGCCACCGCGAGCGAGCTGCGCGCGAGGTAGTTGAAGATGGTGCCGATCATGATGAGGCCGATGATCCACCACCGCACCCCCTTGATTGTCTTGCGTTGCACTGCTCGTCTCCTGCTGTTGGCGGGCTCTGGCGTGAAGCTGTGCCGGAAGGTGAGCCCGAATGGCTGTGTTTCTGTGCGTGGCGTCCGTTGGTAGCCTGGTAGCCGCGTTGCTGGTCTCCCGCTGGCCGGGATGAAGGGCGGTGCCGGTGCGCATCGGGCCCTTCATGTAAGACATCATTCTATTTGGAGCAAAGTTGTAAAGCAAATATTGATGTGCTGGGGGTTTCCCTAGTGTGAAGTCGGGGTCGGACGCCCGCGGAGGCTTCTGGGCGCGGGTTTCTTGACCTGGATCGTGTTGTCTCCCGTCGCGCGCGCCGAATTTTACGATGTATTTCGCGCCTGTCCGAAGGCTGGTCGTCATACATCCTCGTGCGGGCCGCAGGGCAATGGCGGGTTGACAATTTCCGTGTTGTATTACAACAATGCGACCCATCCGCTCGACAGTTTTTT
The DNA here is from genome assembly GCF_905220195.1 of Paraburkholderia sp. J8-2. Lineage (NCBI taxonomy): Bacteria > Pseudomonadati > Pseudomonadota > Betaproteobacteria > Burkholderiales > Burkholderiaceae > Paraburkholderia > Paraburkholderia sp. J8-2. Next base: position 81,715 of record NZ_CAJMZA010000007.1, on the reverse strand, counting down.
TCGAGCCGCCGCCCGCGCCACGCGCCCCACGACACACGACAACGGACGAGACACGATGAATTCCCCCGCCATCCCCGTGAGCGACGCCGCGCTCGAACAACTGCGCCACGTTTCCAACGCCACGCTCACCACGCAGCTCTTCAAGCGCGGCCTGCGCAATGTCTTCCTGCAGGGCGTGAAGCCGCTCGCCGCACCGGCGCCCGGCGCGCCGAACCTGGTCGGCCCGGCCTTCACGATGCGCAACATCCCGGCGCGCGAGGACCTCGATCAGTTGAGCGCGTTCCAGAACCCCGAGCATCCGCAGCGCAAGGGCGTCGAGACCGTGCCCGCGGGCGCGGTGCTCGTGCAGGACTGCCGCGGCGTGACCGACGCCGCCTCGATGGGCTCGATCCTCGCTACGCGCATGAAGGTGCGCGGCGTGGCCGGCATGGTCTCGGACGGCCCGGTGCGCGACAGCGCGACCATCGCGGCGCTCGGCATTCCGGTGTTCTGCGCGGGCGCCTCGGCGCCGCTCAATCTGTGCAAGCACCACACGGTCGATCTGAACGTGCCGATCGGCTGTGGCGGCGTGGCCGTGTTTCCGGGCGACATCATCGTCGGCGACGCGGACGGCGTGGTCGTGATTCCGCGCCATCTGGCCGAGGAAGTCGCGCGCGACGCCACGGAGCAGGAAACGCTCGAACGCTTCATTACCGAGCGCATCGAGGCGGGCGCGGCGCTGCCGGGCACCTATCCGCCGAACGAGGCCACGCTTGCCGCCTACGAAGCCTGGAAGAAGGAGCAGCGTTGAGCACGCAGCAGGAAGTGACGGCAGACGCTGTGTCGACACCGCCAGTGCGTGCGCTTGAAGCGCAGGATGCGCGCCGCTCGTCGGTGGGCGAGTGCCCCGTGTGGCGCGCTAAGGAAGGCGCGCTTTACTGGGTCGATATTCCCGCGCAAACACTGGTGCGCTATGTGCTCGATACGGCGCACCGCACGGAGTGGGCGCTGCCGGAGCGCATTGGCTGCTTTGCGTTTGCGCGCGATGGCGGCGTGCTCGCGGCGCTGGAGACGGGACTTTTCGCGGTGACGCTGCACGAACCGGCCACGCACGCGCGGGCAGGCGAGGTGAGCGCGCGGCCGCTCGCGAGCGTGGCGCACGAGGCCGCGCGCATGCGTTTCAACGACGGCCGCTGCGACCGCCAGGGCCGGTTCTGGTCCGGCACGATGGTGCAGGACGCGGCGGAGCCGAACCCGGCGGGCAAGCTCTATCGCTACACGGCGCAAGAAGGCTTGTCGGCGCCGGTAGTCGAAGGCCTGTGCACGCAGAACGGCCTCGCATGGTCGCCGGACGGCCGCACGATGTATCTCTCCGATTCGCATGCGTCGAGCCGCCTGATCTGGGCGTTCGACTACGACATCGACGACGGCGTGCCCACCAATCGCCGCGTGTTCGCCGACCTGCACGACTACACGGGGCGCCCGGACGGCGCGGCCGTGGACGCCGACGGCTGCTACTGGATCTGCGCGAACGACGCGGGCCGGTTGCTGCGCTTCACGCCCGAAGGGCGGCTCGAGCGCAGCGTGGCCGTGCCGGTTGCGAAGCCTTCGATGTGCGCGTTTGGCGGTGCGAATCTCGACGTGCTTTACGTCACGACGATCTGCCCGCCGCAAACCGGCGAGCAGGATGGCCTCGTGTTCGCCATCGACGCCGGTGTGCGCGGTTTGCCCGAACCGGACTTCGCGGGCTCGTTGCGCGCGGCTGCCTGACCCTTGCCCCAGACTTTTGCTGATTAAGCGACACGATATGCCGCAATTTCAGAACCAGGACGTCGTCGAACTCGAGCGCGGCGCTTCGCGGCTGCTGCTCGCGCCGCAGGCAGGCGGGCGTCTGCTTTCGTGGACGATCGGCGGCGCGCCCATCATCCATTGGCCCGACGCGCCGGACTGGAGCAAACCGGGGCTGATCCGCGGCGGCAATCCGCTACTGTTTCCGTTTATCGCGCGGCAGTGGGTGGATGGTCAGGTGGGCCGGTGGCGCGACGCGCAGGGCGTCGTGCGGGAGATTCCGCTGCACGGCTTCGCACGTGATCTGCCGTTCGTGGCGCATATCGAGCCGCAAGGCGACGCCGTGCGCATGACGCTTGGCGACAGCGCGGCGACGCGCGTGATGTACCCGTTCGGTTTTCGCTTCGAGGCCGCCTACCGCCTTGCCGACGAAACGACGCTCGACGTGGAACTGACCACGACGAACACGGGCGACGCCCGCATGCCGTACTACGCGGGCCATCACTTCTATTTCGCGCTGCCGCACGCGCAGCGCGGTGACACGACGATCACGCTGCCGCACAACGTGCATCGGCGTCAATTGCCGGACGGCACGACGACCGCAGCCGCGCCGGGCGCGACGCAATACCGCTTCGACGACGCGCAGATCATCGACCGCTTTCACTGTCTCGACGGCGAGCCGGAGGTGCCGGTGCGTATCGAAATGCCGGCGCAACAGCGCGCGATCGAAATCGATCTGCGGCGGCCCGGATCGGCGTCGTGGTATGCGGTGACGACCTGGACGCTCGCGCCCGATTCGGACTTCTACTGCGTCGAGCCGTGGCTCGGCCTGCCCGACGCGATGCATACCGGGCTCGGCCTGCGCTGGCTGGAGCCGGGACAGACACAGAAAGCGGAGTTGCGCATCCGTGTGAGCGCGCTGCGGCAGGGCTAAGCAGTGCAAAAGCGGGACCGGCCGTAAATTGGCCACAAAGTGGTAAAGCGGGCCGCAACGGGCCCGAGCGGGCTGAAACAGCCGCAAAACGGGGCTTGCCGGGGGCGCAAGAGCGCTATCGGCCCGCCATATGACTTACAATTGACGACACTCCTGACAACCCAAAGTGCACCGTCCGATCATGTCTGAGCAGAAAGCGCCGAATATGCCGGCGCGGATTTACAGCGACATCCTCAATCGCATCATCGAAGGCGAGTACAAGGAAGGGGAGCGCCTGCCGACCGAGCACATGCTCGCGGAGCGCTTCGCGACCTCGCGCCCCACGGTGCGCGAGGCGCTCGCCCAGCTGCGCGCGGACGGTATCATCGCCACGCGCCACGGTTCGGGCACGACGGTCATGCGGCGCCCCGATCCGGACGTGCGCCGCTTCGCGCCGCTCGAAACGCTGTCGGATATTCGCCGCTGCTACGAATACCGCGTGGTGGTCGAAGCCGGGGCGGCCTCGCTCGCCGCGCAAAAGGCGGAAGACGAAGACATCGCCGCGATCCAGCGCGAGTGGGACAACCTGCAGACCATCATCGAGACCTCGGGCATTGGCGCGAAGGACGACTTCGCGTTCCATATGGCCGTCGCGCGCGCCTCGAAGAACCAGTTCTTCATCACGGCGCTCTCGGGCATCCAGGAACAGATGGTGTTCAGCATGAACCTGTCGCGCAACCTCTCGCTCGTGAAGTCGATCGAGCGGCAGCGCCTCGTGCAGCAGGAACACCTCGAAGTGCTCGAAGCCATTCAGGCGCGCGACGCCGAGCGCGCAGCGACCGCCATGCGCGCGCATCTCGAGCGCGCCGTGAACCGGATGTTCGGCTCCTGAGCTTTTTGCCGGCTTGTCAGGGCGGCGCGCGTGCCGCCCGTACGCGCTCGCGCGCTTCTCCTCTCGCGCGCAGCTTCCCTTGGGCTGAACTTCGCGGCGAGTGCCTTCATGCGTTCAAACGTTGTGCGGCGACTGGCAGTGGCGCTCGCGGCGAGCGCGTTCGCCGTTGCATCAGCACTCGCGCAGGCGCGTCCCGTGCGCCCCGTCAGCGTGATCGCCGACGCGCGCATGCCCGTCGATACCCCGCAAGGCCACGCGCAATTTCCGCTGTATGTGAGCGCCGACTGGAACACGCCGCAGCCCGCCGTGCAGCGCGCGGTGATCATCGTCCATGGGCGGCTGCGTAACGCCGATACCTACTTTCGCACCGCACAGCATGCGCGCGAGCGAGCGGGCGTCGATCCCGCTAGCACGCTGCTCGTTGCGCCGCAGTTTCTCGCCACCGACGACGTGAGCGCGCACCACGCGCCCAGCGATCTCCTGAGCTGGCGCGGCAACGCGTGGATGGCCGGGTCGAACGCCAGGAGCGGGGCGCCGGTGAGTTCATACGCCGTGCTCGACGACATTGCGCGGCATCTCGCCGACCGGCGTCTCTTTCCCAATCTGAAAACGATCGTGTTCGCGGGGCATTCGGGCGGCGCCCAGGTGTTGCAGCGCTACGCGATCGCCTCTCGCGCGGACGCGCTTGCCGCCAGGGGGATCGACGTGCGTTTCGTGGTGGCGAGTCCGTCGTCGTACGCGTATTTCGATGCGCAGCGGCCCGACGCGAACGGCGCGCCAGCGGCATTCGACGCTTCGCGCTGCGCGGCCTTCGACCACTGGAAATACGGTATGGAGAACCGGCCCGCGTTCATCGGCGACCGCACGCCCGCGCAGCTCGAAGCGGACTACGTGAAGCGGCGCATCGTTTATCTCGTGGGCGGCAATGACGACGACCCAGCCTCGGTCTCACTCGACAAGCGTTGCGCCGCGCAGGCGCAGGGCGCGCAACGCGTGGCGCGCGCGCAGGGGTTCTATCGCTACCTGCAATCCCGTCACACGGACGGCTTGAACCAGACGTTTCACGTCGTCCCTGGCGTGGGGCACGACGGCGCGCGCATGCTCACGTCGAGTTGCGCACTCGCGACGATGTTCGATACGGCAGGCTGCGCGCCTTGACGGCTCACGCGGCGTCGCGCGGAGCCGAATAAACAAACGGGCGTGAACCTCGCATTGCACGAGGTTCACGCCCGTTTTCAGTCCAGCCGGCGGCAGGTGTTGCCGCTCGCCAGCGGAAAGCGAAGCGTAACGCTTAAGCAGCTTGCTTGGTGGCGCGTGCCGACGCTTGGGCGACGGCCTTCGTTGCGGCCTTGCCGGCGGAGTCGAAGTTGCTTTCCGCGAATTCCACAGCCTGCTTCGCAGCCTTGTTCACCGACGAGTACGCGTTGTTGGCGGCGCTCAGTGCCGACTTGATCGCGGCGACAGCGGCTTCCGAGCCGGCCGGCGCATTCTTCGCGGCGTTGTCCACGAGCGTTTCGAGCGCGCGCTGCTGCGTTTCGTACTGCGACTGGGCGGCGGTAGCGAATTCGGCTTGCGCGGCCGAGACGATGCCGTAGACGCTGCGGCCATAGGCGAGCGCCTTTTCAGCGGCGGGCTGGGCAAAGCCGGCTTGCACGGCGAAGAAGCCTTGCGGGTCCTTGGCCGAAAGCGCGCGCTGGGCGTGTTCCTGACCTTCGGCGAACGCCGAGCGGGCCGTTTCGATGTTGAGTTCGGCGAGCTTGATCGCGCCTTCGAATGCCTTGCTCGTCAGGCCGAAGAGGGCCTCGAGACCGGCTTTCTGGTTGGCGGCGAATTGTTCGGGGGTCGGCAGGTTCATGTCTCTTTCCTTTAGATGGACGCTACGCGTCGGTTTCGGTTACGAAAATGCGAAAACTTTCGGTTCGATCACCGGTTCGCGCAGAGAAGGTTTTGTGCGATGCAGCAATCGACTTCATGGTAACCCATCCATAAATCGTGTCAAGAAGTTTTTGTGCGTCGCAACAATTATGTAAACGCCTGATTTTGGGTGGAAATTTCCAACAGGGTGGCTCGCAACGTCTGCAACGACAAGCAGCGCGCCTGAATGGTGTGGGCAGGCCTGTGCGCGAGCGCGTGTTTGGCAGCTGGAAGACGATCGACACCGAAGTGGGGGCGGCCAGATCGAAGCTCGGGCTGCGAACGAACCGGAGCCGACTTCACGACCGATCCGGCTTCTCCTGTGCGCCACGTCATTTCACCGGCGCTACATGACGGTCGACCACCGCCAAACTGGCAGAACCGCCATCTAGCGGATTCTGCAGCGTCAGGGACGAGGGGGCATAATGCGCGGGTCGCTGTGTGGGCAGCATTGCGCAACCCCGCCGGCGTGCCACGCGCGGCCGGAATAAATCTGCCGCGCCGTGCGTTATCCGTACTGATCCGCAACGGCCAAGCCCACGTGAAAACCTCCCTTTCCGCCGAATCCCCGTTTGTCGATGCCGCCACCCGCGCGCAGAAGTACACGCGCGTTGCCGTGCTATTGCACTGGTTGATCGCGCTACTGATTCTCACGAACGTCGCGCTGGGCCTGAGCGCCGCGCTGCTGCCCGACGGCGCGTTATCGGATACAGCCATCCGCTTCGTGATCGACACGCACAAGTCGATCGGCATTACCGTGCTCGGGCTGGCGATCCTGCGCGTGCTGTGGCGTTTCACCCATCGCCCGCCGCCGCTGCCCGCCGAGTTTCCAGGCTGGGAGCGCGCGTCGGCCCACGCCGCGCACGTCGCGCTCTACGTGCTGATCTTCGCGATGCCGCTCTCGGGGTGGCTGCACGACTCCGCCTGGGTCGCCGCCGCCTCGCATCCCATGTATCTGTTCGGCCTCGTGCAATGGCCGCGCATCGGCTTCATCATGAATCTCGATGCGGCCACGAAGGAACAGTTGCACAGCCAGTTCGGCGCGCTGCACACGGCGTGCAGCTACGCGCTTTATGGCGTGCTCGCGCTGCATATTGCGGGCGCGCTCAAGCATCAATGGATCGATCGTCATTCGGTGCTGCGCCGGATGATGCCGTGAGCAACACGAGAAGGGTACGACTTGAAAAACACGCTTGAAGAGGCGCTCGCCCGCACGTCGCCGCGCCTCGTGCCGCCTCGCACGCCATTCGCGAGCATTGCGATTCATCTGGGCGTCATGGCGCTCTGGTTCGTGCTGTTCGCGCGCGCGTTCTTCCTGCAAGGCGTGGTGGCGTGGTCCACCGGCATTGCCTATGTCGTCTATGACACGGTGCTGCTGCTGTTCGTCGCCTGGAAGGCGCGCGTGCTGCTTGCGCCTGCGGCCACGCCGGCCGCCGCGGGCGAGGCGAAGCTGCCGACGCTCGGCGTGATCGTTGCCGCGCACAACGAAGCGGCCGTGCTGCCGATCACGCTCGACGCGCTGTTCGCGCAAACCCGCGCCCCGCAGCAGATCGTGATTGCCGACGACGGCTCGAGCGACGGCACGGCTGCCTTGCTCGCGCAGCGCTATGGACTGGCCGATCCAGGCGTTGGACAGATGAGCGCGCCTTCGCCCCAGTATCCGAACCTGCGCTGGCTGAAGCTCGCGCACGGCGGCAAGGCGCGCGCGCTCAACGCGGCGTTGCTTGCAATCGCAACGGAAACGGTCATGACCGTGGACGCCGACACGCTGCTCGAACCCGACGCCTGCGCGGCGATGGCGAGCGCATTTGGCCGCGAGCCGGCGCTGGTCGCAGCGGCGGGCCTGCTCACGCCGGTTTGCGACCATACCCTCAGCGGCCGCTTTTTCCAGTGGTTCCAGACCTACGAGTACATCCGCAATTTCATCTCGCGCTTCGCGTGGATGCGCGCCGATAGCTTGTTGCTGATCTCGGGCGCGTTTGCCGGCTTTCGCCGCGATGCCGTGATGGCCGTGGGCGGCTTCGATGCGGATTGTCTCGTGGAGGACTACGAACTGATTCACCGCTTGCGCCGTTACTCGGCGCGCAAGGGCCTGGGCTGGGACGTGCGTGTGCTCGGCACGGCCCGCGCGCGCACCGACGCGCCCGGCACGCTCACGACCTTCCTGCGTCAGCGCCGCCGCTGGTTCGCGGGCTTCCTGCAGACGCAGTACTGGTATCGCGACATGACCGGCAATCGCCTGTATGGCAAGCTCGGTCTCATGATGCTGCCCGTGAAGGCGTTCGACACCGTACAGCCCATCTATGGACTGACCGCGTTCGCGCTGTTGATCGGCTTCTTGTTCGACGGCCGCTTTACGATCGTGCTGCCGGTGCTCGGCGTGATCGTCGGCAAGATCGCGATCGACCTCGCGTTTCACATGTACTCGGTCCATCTTTACCGGCGCTGGAGCGGCGACCGCACTCACTCGAGCTTCGGCATGGCGTTCCTTGCCGCCATCTTCGAGCCGTTCTCGTTCCAGTTGATGCGCCACAGCGGCGCGGCGCTCGGCTGGCTGCATTTCCTGCTCGGGCGGCGCAAGTGGGGCGTGCAAAACCGCACGGGCCTCGCGGCTGCGCGCAACCGCGAGAGCGCGGCGTCGCAATGATCTGATTTCCGCGGCGTTCGGATTGCTGCTACGCAAGTTCCCACGTTAGCCGGCCGCGCCAGGCGCGCGGCGGCGTTCCACCACGTACTGCTGTTCCCCAAAGCCGAAGCACAGAACCGTGGCGCCATCGAGGCCGCTCGCAAGGTCGGCGACCCGGCATCGACGTCGCGCGCACGCAAGCGTACGGGCGCGCTGGGCCATCGGCCACAGGGGCGATCGCGGCGGACAAGGGGCCGCCCACATTCGTGCATGCGCCGAGCATGAGCACGAACACGATCGCGCCAAACGCTTGCCACGCAGCGATTTTCGTAGGACGCTCGTTCACGCAGGTCGCTTCGGTCATGGGGGACCAGGGCGCGTTCAGTTGCCCGTCGTTCCTGCATATACCGTGCCGCGTAAGTGCGCTGCACCAGCGTGAAGCGCAAATGTGACACGGCATTGACATGCCCTGTTTCGATACTGCCGATCATGCCCGAGTTGCACCAATCGAGCGCATGAAACAAGGCCCGATCGCGATGGCATACGCCTTGCTTTTTAGCCTGTACCGCAGCGCGCAATGCCTCTCGCGTCAATCATGAGACGAAACGAGGCAGCGCCGCTGACGCAGTTGCACTCACGCGCGAGAACGAACCGATGCAAGTCCATGACGAAATGCGCGACGAGGGCGCGGTGCGCCCGCACTACGAACGCTTCCAGCAATGGCTGGAGAGGCAGACTGGCGAGACGATGGCGCGCAAGCGCGCCGAGGCGGATCTGTTGTTCAGGCGGGTCGGTATTACGTTCGCGGTGAATGGCGACCTCTCCGGCACCGAGCGTCTGATTCCTTTCGACCTCATTCCACGCATCATTCCTGCAGACGAATGGGCGCTGCTCGAGCGCGGATTGCGCCAGCGCGTGCAGGCGCTGAACCTGTTCCTGCACGATGTCTATCACGAGCGCGATATCGTGCGCGCCGGCGTGATTCCGGCCGAGCAGGTCTACACCAATGCGCAGTACCGGCCGGAGATGCAGGGCATCGACTTGCCGCTCGGCGTGTATGCGCATATCGCGGGCATCGACATCGTGCGCGATGGGCGCGACGGTGCGTTCTACGTGCTCGAAGACAATTTGCGCGTGCCCTCCGGCGTCTCGTACATGCTCGAAAACCGCAAGATGATGATGCGGCTCTTTCCCGAGTTGTTCGTCCAGCACAAGGTGGCGCCGGTCGCGCACTATCCCGATCTGCTGCTCGACACGCTGCGCTCGGTGGCGCCCGAAGGCGTGGACGATCCGACCGTGGTGCTGCTCACGCCCGGCATGTACAACTCCGCGTATTTCGAGCATACGTTCCTCGCGCAGCAAATGGGCGTCGAGCTGGTGGAGGGCAAGGATCTCTTCGTAGAGGATAACTACGTATTCATGCGCACGACGCAGGGGCCGCGTCGCGTGGATGTGATCTATCGGCGCGTGGACGACGATTTTCTCGATCCGCTGGCGTTTCGTCCCGACTCCGCGCTCGGCGTGCCGGGGCTGCTCACGGCGTATCGCGCGGGCCGCGTCGTCCTCGCGAATGCCATGGGCACGGGCGTGGCCGACGACAAATCGATCTACCCGTATGTGCCCGACATGATCGAGTTCTATCTCGGCGAAAAGCCGATCCTGAAGAACGTGCCGACGTGGCAATGCCGCCGGCCTGACGATCTCGCATGGACGCTCGAACATCTGCCGGACCTCGTCGTGAAGGAGGTGCACGGTGCAGGCGGCTACGGCATGCTCGTCGGGCCCGCTTCCACGCGCGACGAAATCGAGGCGTTTCGCGCGCGGTTGCTCGCGCGGCCAGGCAACTACATCGCGCAGCCCACGCTGTCGCTTTCCGCTTGCCCGACTTTCGTCGAGGCGGGCATCGCCCCACGTCACATCGATCTGCGGCCCTTCGTGCTCTCCGGCAAGACGATCCAGATGGCGGCCGGCGGCCTCACGCGCGTGGCGCTCAAGGAAGGTTCGCTCGTCGTCAACTCGTCGCAGGGCGGCGGGACCAAGGACACCTGGGTGCTCGAATGATTTCCATTGCCATGATGCACGTACAAGAAGAGGTTCGATCATGCTGAGCCGCACCGCCGATCATCTGTTCTGGATGGCCCGCTACATGGAGCGCGCGGAGAATACCGCGCGCATGCTGGACATCAACCTGAAGGCGCTCCTGCTGCCTGGCAGCGCGGACGCGGAGGCGCGCACGCATCGCGCGATGCTGCGCATCTCGGAGCTCGAGCCCGCCTTCGACGCCCGCCACGAGGAAACGACCAGCAGCAATGTGCTCAAGTTTCTCGTTGCGGACCCAACGAATCCGTCGAGCATTTACTCGTGCCTGCAGGCGACCCGCGAGAACGCGCGCGCGGTGCGCGGCACGCTCACGACGGAATGGTGGGAAACGATCAACGACACGTGGCTGCAGTTCGTCGAACTGTTGCGCGGGAGCGAACTGGAGTCCCGTCCCGATGCGCTGTTCGAGTGGGTGAAGTTCCGCTCGCATCTTTCGCGCGGCGTGCGCCTCGGCACGGCGTTGCAGGACGACGCGCTGTTCTTCACGCAGCTCGGCACGTTCCTCGAACGCGCGGACAACACGGCGCGCATTCTCGATGTGCGTTTCGTCGACGTGGAGAACGCCGACTCGCGCTCGGCCGCGCGTCAGCTCGAAGACTTCTATTACTGGACTTCGATTCTCAGCTCGGTTTCGGCGCTCGAAATCTATCGCAAGGTGTACCGCGACGTGGTGACGCCCGCGCGCGTGGTCGAGCTGCTCATACTCAACCAGCAAATGCCGCGCTCGCTGCTGGCGTCGCTGGACGGTGTCTGCACGAATCTCGCGATGCTGCGCACGGATAGCTCGCGCGAAGTCGAGCGCACCGCGGGCAAGTTGCGCGCCGAGCTGCTTTACGCGGACCTGCGGCAGATTTTCTCGATGGGCGTGCATACGTTTCTCACGCAGTTTCTCGCGCGCGTGTACGAGCTGGGCAACCAGGTTGCGCGCACCTATTTGATGTTGCCGGTTGGTTAGCGCGATTGCGCGCTCATCGATATCCAGAACGTCTCGATGGAGGATTCACCTCATGCAGCTCGCAATCCGGCACGACACGGTGTACCGCTACGAAGCGCCTGTACACTATTCGATCCAGCAGTTGCGGCTTTCGCCGCTTACCACGCCCACGCAGATCGTCAAGCAGTGGCATGTCGAGGCGCCGGGTAAGGTCGACGCGGGCCGCGACGCCTATGGCAATGCACTGATGACGCTCGTGCTCACGCGACCCCATCGGGAGATTCGCCTGAGCGTGCGCGGCGAAGTCGAGACGGTGGCGCTGCCCGATGGCCGCTTGCCCGAAGGCGAGGGCACGGTGCCGATGCACCATTTCACGTCGCCCACGCGTCTTACCGAGGCCGACGCGGCCCTCACGGAATTCGCGTTCAGCCTGCCGCCGCTGGACGACACAGCGGCGATTCTCCACGCGGCTTCGCGCATTACGGAACGCGTGCGCTACGAGTCCGGTGTCACGGATGTGACGCACAGTGCGGCGGACGCGCTGGCGCTAGGGCGTGGCGTGTGCCAGGATCATGCCCATGTGATGCTCGCGGTCTGCCGCGCGCGCGGCGTGCCGGCGCGTTATGTGAGCGGCTATATCGACCCTGGCGACGTGCCCGAGATGGCGAGCCACGCGTGGGTAGACGTGTGGCTAGACAACGGTTGGGTGACGGTGGACGTCACGCACGCGTGCTTCGCCAGCGAAAAATATTGCCGGATCGCGGTGGGGCGCGACTACGACGCGGCCGCGCCGGTTCGCGGCCGTCGCGTTGGCGGTGCGGGGGAAACGCTCGATGTCAGCGTGCAAGTGAGCGCGCAGCAGTCGCAGCAGTAGTTTTCCCGCTATAACAAATACAGCGGCGAAGACAGGGACGGGCAAGGAGGCGCATGACGTACTGTGTGGCAATGGCGGTGGAAGAGGGGCTCGTGTTTCTTTCGGACACGCGCACGAATGCGGGTGTCGATCACATCAGCACGTCGCGCAAGATGGCCGTGTTCGAAGAACCCGGCGAGCGCGTGCTGGTGTTGCTCGTCGCGGGCAATCTGGCCATTACTCAGGCTACGCTCCAGGTGTTGACCGAGCCGCAGGAAGCGGGGCGCGCCACGCTCTGGAACGCGCCAACCATGGTCGAGGCTGCGCGCGTGGTGGGCGAAGCCGTGCGCGAAGTGCACCGGCGCGACGCGGAGGCGCTCAAGACGTTCAACGTCGACTTCAACTGCAGTTTCATCCTCGGCGGCCAGATCGGCGGCCATGCCATGCGGCTGTTCCAGATCTACGCGGCCGGCAATTTCATCGAGACGTCGAGCGTCAATCCGTATTTCCAGATCGGCGAGTCGAAGTACGGCAAGCCGATCATCGACCGCGTGCTGACGCCGTACACGCCGCTCGACGAGGCTGCAAAGTGTGCGCTCATCTCCATGGACTCGACGCTGCGCTCGAACCTTTCGGTCGGCCTGCCGCTCGACCTGCTCGTGTACGAGCGCGACGCGCTGCGTGTCACGCGATACGCGTCGATCGACCAGTCGAATGCGTATTTCCAGATGATTCATTCGACCTGGGGCGAGCGGCTGCGCCAGGTGTTCGGCGAGATTCCCGATCCGCTGTGGACCGACGAAGGCAACGTGCCGCGCCACGAGCGCACGACGCTGCCGAGCGCGCCGCGCCCCGCGCATGACGGGCACGTGAACGAACCGCGGCCCGCGCAAACGCTCGCGCAAGCCCAGCCGCAAGGTGCTTCGACCACGCCGCGCATGCCGCGCGACGGTTAAAAGGACGGCTTCCGTTCCCTTTTGCCGCGCTCACTGCCGAACCGGTATCCTCCTGCGTAATATTCGCGGTATGCCGCGCGTCATGCGCGTCCCCTCGACCATGGAGGCAGGCTGATGAAGCAGAACGACGACCCAAAGAACGGGCGCCCCGAAGAACCTTCCATTCCCGCTGGTCCGGACGACCCCGCGCGCCGCCGTGTGCTCGGCGGGCTGGCGGCGGTTGGCGTGGGCCTCGCGCTCGGCGGCTGCGAGACGCCGGTGCAGAGCGCGGCGAGCGCGCCGCGCAGCGCCGCCGACGCGCGTGTCGATGCGGCGCTGCGCGACCAGGTGCGCCAGATCGTGGTGATCTACGCGGAGAATCGCAGCTTCGTCAATCTGTACGGCAACTATCCTGGCGTGCAAACGCCGCTGGCGGGCGTGAGCGCCGAGCGCTACGCGCAGCTCGATCGCGACGGCAAGACACCGCTGCCGCAACTGCCGAAGATCTGGGGCGGCCTCGTGCCCCAGGCGCAGGAGCTGGATGGCAAGCGCTACATGATTGCGGAGCATCAGATCACGGGCCTCTCGAACGGTCCGTTTCTGATCGTGGATACGCACGGCAATCCGTTGCCGAACGGCATCATCACGCGCGATCTGGTTCATCGCTTCTATCAGAACCAGATGCAGATCAACGCGGGGCGCAACAACCAGTTCGCCGCGTGGGGCGATTCGGGCGGCCTTGTCATGGGCTACTACGAGAATTCCGCGCAGACGCTGCGACTCTGGAATATTGCGCAGCAATACACGCTCTGCGACAACTTCTTCATGGCCGCGTTTGGCGGCTCGTGGCTCAACCACATCTTCCTGATCTCGGCGCAGGTGCCGCAATACGCCGATATCCAAACGAGCGCCGCAAAGCATCTCGCCTCGGTCGTGGAGGGCGACGATCCCACCGGCACGCGCCTGAAGGTCGCGGCGAAGTCGCCGGCGTCGGCGCTCGACGGCCCGCCGAAGTTCGTGAACGATGGTCTTTTCACGCCCGACGGCTACGCCGTCAATACGATGGCGCCGCCGTATCAGCCGAGCAACGTGCGCCCGGCGCAAGACGGCAATCCCGCGCTCGCCGATCCGTCCAATCCGCGCGTGCTGCGCCCGCAGACCTACGCGACGATCGGCGACAGGCTCTCGGCGAAGGGCGTCGACTGGGCCTGGTACAGCGGGGCCTGGCAGTACGCGCTGGATCATCAGGACACGGGCGCGGTGCCCGACTTCCAGTACCACCATCAGCCGTTCAACTACTTCGCCAACTTCGCGCCCGGCACGGCCGCGCGCTCGCGCCACCTGCGCGATGCAGGCGTGGGCGACGATCCGTCGACCAACCGCCTGATTGCGGACATCGACGCAGGGCGGCTGCCTGCCGTCACGTTCTACAAGCCGCAGGGCAACCTGAACATGCACGCGGGCTATGCGGACGTCGAATCGGGCGACCGCCACATCACGGCCGTGATCGAGCACATTCAGCGCGGGCCGCAATGGGCGAACACGATGATCGTGGTGACGCACGACGAGAACGGCGGCTGGTGGGATCCGGTCGCGCCGCCCGTGGGCGACCGCTGGGGCCCGGGCTCGCGCATTCCGGCGCTCGTGATCGCGCCGTTCGCGAAGAAGGGCTATGTCGATCACACGTTCTACGACACGGTCTCGGTCCTGCGCTTCATCAGCCGCGTGCATGGGCTCGCGCCGCTCGACGGCGTGGCCGCGCGCGATCAGGCGTTCGTCTCGCGAGAGCAGACGCCGCCAGGCGATCTTACGGCGGCGCTCGATCTGGCCTGAGTGCTGCGCGCATCGATGGGGAAGGGGCGGTGGCTGCCGCGAAACGTTTGCGCCGCCGCCCCCGGTTGCCCATCGGAAACGCAAATTGATGCAAGCGCGACACAAGCGACGAACTTTCCATCCGATCAATGAGTTGGCGCGCTCTCCAGGCGGTTATCAACAGGTTTGTCACCAAAAACTGTGGACAACTTTGCTGCGCAAAAAACATGCATTTTCTGTGTCGTTTGCGAGCTTTCCGTTTCTAATCAGGGGGTTGGTGCGGATGTCCAGAAGTTGCCCACAGGGCTGTCAACGGAATCTGTGGACAACGCCCCAGCGCGATTTTTCGCGCTGCGCCGTCAGTGCCGCAATCGGCAACTTTGCGGACAAACCGAATCGCGTCAAGCACTTGGCGTAGTCGTCCAAAGGTTACACACAACCCTGTCCACGAAACCTGTGGATAGCGCACCCAAATGTTGATCGTTGCCCAATCAACCTTGCACAGTGTGGGAGTTCGCCCCGATAATCTTCGTCGATATGGCCGTCGCGTGACCGCGCGTGCACGGGCAACTTTCTCCTCGCCACTACCCGCCGCGCCGTGCTCAAAAACTCGCGCTTTGCCGGTCTTCTGCATATTCCTGGTTTCCTGCCGCTCGCCGGCGCCACCCTGATGCTGGGCGTGGCGATGTCCTTCACCGCGCCTTATCTCTCGCTATTCGGCGTCGAGCGCGCCGGCATGACGCCGTTCCGGCTCGGCGTGTTCATGACCGCCATTGCCACGAGCGGCGTCATCGCGAGCACCGCCGCGGGTCGCTGGAGCGACGCCACCGGCAAGCATCGAACCCTGCTGCTCGTCTCGCTGTGCGCCGCGACGCTCGGCTATCTCTGCCTGTGCGTCGTGCGCGACTACCGGCTTCTGCTCCTGGTGGGCGTTGCGTTCATCGGCGCGGGCGGTTGCGCGCTTTCGCTCGTGTTCTCGTTCAGCCGCGCGGCGCTGCCTGCAAGAGACGACGCCGAGCGGACCTTCGCGAGCGCGACGCTGCGCACGATTCTCTCCGCTGCCTGGGTCTTCGGGCCAGCGGTTGGCGCGCTCGTGCTCGCGGCCACGAACTTCTACGGGCTTTTCCTGTTTGCGGCGGCGAGCTTCGCGGCGTGCGGCACGATTGTCTGGCGCATGCGCGAGCCGCGCCACGACGAACACGCCACGCAGCATTTGATGGCGCGTCCCACCGCCACCGAAGTCGCGCAGGAGATGAGCGCCGAAGGCGCTGCGCAGTACGAGGGCCAGCCGCTGACCCAGGCCGAAGTGCAGCCGGGTGCGCCACGTGACTCTGCAACGCTTGCAACAGCGGCGGGCACGCCAAAAGCGAAGGCCAAGGCCGCGCCCGCCGCGGAGGGCTCGCAGAAAGACATCATGCGCGCGATCGTTGCGCTCACACTCATCGGCCTCGCGGCCAATGCGACGATGATCGTGCTGCCGCTCTACATCGTGCATGGCCTGCACGGCACGCGCATCGATGTGTCGATCATGCTCGGCCTCGGCGCGTTCATGGAGATCCCGATGATGCTCGCGCTCGGCGCGCGCGCCTCGGTGCTGAACAAGACATGGTGGCTGGCCGCGTGCGCCGTGGTGCATGCGGTCTACTTCGTCGCGATGTCGCTGGCGCCCGGCGTGCAAGCGTTGATCCCGATGCAGATTCTCAACGCCTTCGTGGTGGCCGTCACGTCGTGCCTCGGTATGACCTTCGTGCAGGATCTGATGCCCTCGTCGCCGGGGCGGGCGACGGCGCTCTTCTTCAATGCGTCGCGGCTTGGCTCGATTCTTTCGGGCGTGCTTTCCGGCATGCTCGTGCAGGCGTTCGGTTATCGCGGCACGTTTGTTTTTTGCAGCCTGCTCGCGCTCTGTGCGCTCGTGTTGTTCGCCGTGCCCGGCGAGCAGTATCCGAAAATGGCGCGCGCCGTGCGGCGTTATCTGCGCGAGCGGCGGAGCAAGCGGAACTAGCGCCTGGCAAGTGCCGCTCGGTCAAACAAAAAAAAGGCGGTGCTCCACATGCACCGCCCTTCATCCACCTTCACTGCACCGTTTCTACGTCCCGCCCGGCTAGCGCTTGCGCGGGCGTTGCGGCGTCGAAGTCTTCCGCGTCGACGTCGTAGCCCGAAGGCTCCCAGCGAATCGACATTAGCGCCGCGAGTCCCGCGAGCGGCGCGACCGCGATGATCCAGAACACGCGCGTGCCGAGCGCGGCGGCGAGCACAGGGAACAGGAACAGCGAGACCGTGGAGCTGGCGCGCATCAGCGTCTGGTTGAAGCCGACGCCCACGCCGCGCAGCGAGGTCGGGTAGCCGAGCGAGGCGAACGTCATGCTGTGCGATCCGGGGCCGACGCCCTGGCCGAACAGAAAGGCGGCGAGCAGGGCGACTGCGCTGACGACTTCGGGCGTCGTCGCCGGCTTGCCGACGATCGCCAGGCCGACGAGTGCCGCGAACTGGATCGCGTAGCCCCAGACGGTAAGCTTCCACGCGCCGAAGCGCGGCACGATCCGCACGGCGATCAGCCCGCCGACGAAGGCGAAGCCGAGATTGAGCACGAGCGAGGCGAGGATCGTCGTGAGCATGGACTGCGCGAGGAAGCTCGAGATGATCACAGGCAGGCCGAACGCGACCGCGTTGTACGCAAACGAAGAGGCCACGCCGATAACGGTGGCGAGCACCGTGCGCCGTGTGTAGACGCCGCGCAGCAGCGCGCCGTAGTTCTTCCACGACGCCACGCGCGCCGGTTTGGCAGCGGTGCCAGCGGCGGCTTCGGGCGCGACCTGCGCGTCGATGCCGTAGGAGCGCTTGAGGATGCGCGCCGCACCCGCGAGATCGCCCTGGTTCGCGGCCCATACCGGCGACTCGCTGATATAGCGGCTGCGGATCGCGATGATGACGAGCGCCGGCACGGCGCCGAAGCCGAGCGTGAGGCGCCAAAGCAGGTGCGAGTGCGAGGCGGGCAAGCCTGCATAGAACGCGAGCACGAGCAGATACGACACGCTGATCGCGGCATACCAGACGGGACACCACATCGCCACGCGCGCGGCCTTGTTGCCGCGGCCCTTGAGCCGTGAGAACTCGGCGAGAAAGGCCATGGCCACGGGCAGGTCGATGCCGACGCCCAGTCCCATCACGAAGCGCGCGCCGCCGAGCACCCAGGCGTTGGGCGCGAGTGCGCAGGCAATCGCGGCCACGACGAAGAAGAACATGTCGGCCATGAATACGCGATAGCGCCCGATGCGATCGGTGAGGAAGCCGCCGAGAAACGCGCCGACGATGGCGCCGAACGTGATGGCCGAAGCGACGAAGCCGGTGCCCGCCGGCGTGAGCGAGAACTCGCGCGCCACGTCCTTGAGGCCGAAGGCGAGGGCGCCGAGATCGTAGGCATCGAGGAACACACCGCCCAGCGCGATGGCCACGACGATGCGCGCGTTGCTGCCAGTGGCGGCCCCCGCGTTGACGAGCTGTGAGACGTCGGCTGCGCTGCGGATCACCGGGCGGCCGGAAGGGCTGAACGAAGCGGGGGAAGCTGAGGCAGACATGCGAGGCGGCGCGAGCGGGCGCGCGATTAGCGGCAAAGCGCGTGATGCTAACCCCCGCGCGGTTCGCGCCCAAATCGTTTTTGGTTATGAGCTCATGCCGTGCCGCGGGTGTCCTGCAACCTTGTGCAAGTTTTCGTGCATGCCAGTGTCCAGTCAGTGCATGTAGGTGACGCGGCGCGAGCGGTCGCTCAACTGCAATCCCGCGTCGAGCAGCGCGATGGCGAACCAGCGCGCGGTCTTGAGCATGCCGCTTACGCTTTGCATCGGCAGCCAGTCGTTGAGGAGTTGCACGGCGGCTTCGCTGCGCGTGGACTGCAAAAGCGCGATTACCTGCAGCAGCGAGCCTTCGTCCTTCGCCAGTTCGGAGGCGCAGCGGCAGCGCGTGTCCAACGGGCGGCACGAGGCGCGGCACAGCGTGCCCATCAGCAGATCGAAATAGCCGAAGCCTTCTGCGCCGAGCCCGGCGTCGGCGAGCACGCCGCGCCAGCTTTCGGCCTTGGCGTAGGCGTCGCAATGCGGGCGCAGCCAGGTGCGCACTGCGCGCAGCACGGTTTGCTCGGCGGTGTCGGGGTGATGGACGAAGGTGTCGTCGATCAGCGTGTCATTTCTTGCGAAAGGGGCGGTGTAGTTCATGGAGCCTCCGGTCCCGCACAAATCATTCGGGTGGCGCCGGGTCGTCCGGCATGAGCGCTATTCTGGGACAAATTTCCAGTAAATGCAAATGATTCTCATTTGTGAAAAGAGATCGAGTGCGGTGAAAACACGGCCTGCCAGAACCGGGAAGGGACTGTTCCAGCCCGCGCCCTTAATGACAGGGACACAAGCCGCTAAAGTGCCGGCCATGCGTGTTCCAGTGTTCTGGCGCAACGTGAGAGTTGGCCCCGGCCCCATGAAGGCCGGGGCTTTTTTTTGCACCGCGCAAGGGCACGCGGGGCGGACCTGGCACGCGTCCTGAAGGCCGAAGGGGGCCACACCCCGATGCATAAGTCATTGAACCGAAAGAAACAAGTAAGGTATTATTCGGGCCGCGCAGCGCGACAGCCTGCCGCGCGTCATCGCGCCCCGGCGGTCGAAAGCGCTGTTTTCGCGATCAAAAATGGGCTGTAACGGCCTGTTTGTTGTTTTTTCTCTTAGTATGTTTCTGAATAAAAACAATGACTTGCGTCAATCATCGATCCGGCCCGTGTTGTTGCGCTGCAAAACTTCCGTATTCCGTTTACCCTCGTTAACCCTTGAACGTGTGTTGCATTTCGCCTCGTCGCTGACAAATACATTACAGCCAGCCTGGTTCGATTTTCACCCCGCGTCAATCTTTCAAGTTGCTTGCGCACCTGAACGTGCGCCGTGGAAGCTATTTGCTCCGCATTTTTGAGGTCCTGTTGAAATGCAATCCGTTCCATTCCTGAGTCTGGCGATCTGGATTCCCATCCTGTTCGGCGTGGCCGTGCTGCGCGTCGGGTCGGATCGTCATCCGCAGCGCGCCCGCTGGCTGGCGCTCGTTGGCGCCGTCGTCGGCCTGCTGCTGACCCTCCCGCTCATTACCGGCTTCGACAACCACGCGGCCGGCATGCAGTTCGTCGAGTTCCGCGAATGGCTGCCTGAGTTCGGCGTGGCATGGCGTCTCGGGATCGATGGTATTTCGATGTGGCTCGTGGTGCTCACCGCGTTCACGACGCTCGTGATCGTGATCGCCTCGTGGGAATCGATCACGGTGCGCGTCGCCCAGTACTTCGGCGCGTTCCTGATTCTCTCGGGCCTGATGGTCGGCACCTTCGCGGCGACCGACGGCATGCTGTTCTTCGTGTTCTTCGAAGCGACGCTGATTCCGCTGTATCTGCTGATCGGCTCGTGGGGCAACGCACGCCGCACCTACGCCGCGGTCAAGTTCTTCTTCTTCTCGTTCGGCGGCTCGCTGATGATGCTGGTGTCGATGCTGTACCTGTACAGCCAGTCGCACACCTTCGACATGTCGGTGTGGCACAACCTCACGCTCGGCTTCATCCCGCAGATCCTGGTATTCATCGGCTTCTTCGCGGCGTTCGCGGTGAAGGTCCCGATGTGGCCGTTCCACACCTGGCTACCCGACGTCCACCTCGAAGCGCCGACCGGCGCGACGGTGATGCTGGCCATGCTGAAGCTGGGCGGCTACGGTTTCCTGCGCTTCACGCTGCCGATCACGCCTGACGCCGCGCACTTCTTCGCGCCGGCCATCATCACGCTCTCGCTCGTGGCCGTGGTCTACTCGAGCCTGCTCGCGCTCGCGCAGACCGACATGACCAAGCTGCTCGCGTACTCGACGGTCGCCCACATGGGGCTCGTCACGCTCGGCCTGTTCCTCTTCAACCAGATCGGCACCGAAGGCGCGATCGTGCAGATGATCTCGTACGGCTTCGTGTCGGGCGCGATGCTGCTCTCGATCGGCGTGCTGTTCGACCGCACCAAGACGCGCACGATCTCGGCTTACGGCGGCGTCGTCAACGTGATGCCGCGCTACGCCGCCTTCATGATGCTGTTCTGCATGGCCAACCTCGGCCTGCCGGGCACGTCGGGCTTCGTGGGCGAGTTCATGGTCATCATGGGCGCGATCCGCGTGAACTTCTGGGTCGGCGCGATCGCCGCGACGACCGTCATTCTGAGCGCTGCGTACACCCTGTGGATGTACAAGCGCGTGATCTTTGGCGCTGTGGCGAACAAGGGCGTTGCGAAGCTGGCCGACATCGGCCGCCGCGAAACGCTGATCTTCGCTTCGCTCGCAGCGTTCGTGCTCGCGATCGGCCTCTACCCGAAGCCGATGACCGACGCGATCGAGCTCTCGGCGGCGAACCTCGTCACCCAGGCCGGTCGCAGCAAGCAACCTGTCGACGAAGCAGCGCCTGCCGACGCAGTGCGCGCGGGCACGGACGTTCGTGCTCAGCACTCGCCGACGTGATCGCTAAAGATTGACGGCGCAACCAACGCGCCGCACCGCCTTTCGGGCGGCGCGGCGCGTTTGTGCGTCCAGATGGTTTCGAATTTCGGTTCGAAAAATAGCCGCGGCGGACTGCTGTCAAGGGCGGAGAAGGGCGCGATGTGCGTGTGTTTCCGAGGCGCGACAAACCTCGCGAACACATGCGACAAAGTGTCTCAATCTTCTTTTGACAAAGGTCATTTTCCACATTCATTGATTGCGAAATATCAAAGCGGCTGTATGATGCGGGCGCGCTTCCTTTGTCGGATGTCAGGGGACGCGTCCGGAACTATTCAATGAATGAAATTCAGGCAAACGTGATGAAAAGAACGACCTTTCAAAGGTTACTGCTTCCCGTAAGCGCCGGATTGGCCTTGTGTCTTTCCGGATGCAACATGGAGCTCCTCGACCCCAAGGGCAGTGTGGGCGTGGCGGAAAAGCAGCTGATCGCAACCTCCACATGGGCCATGCTGATTGTTGTGATCCCTGTGATCGTCCTGACGCTCTGGTTCGCGTACCGCTATCGCGCGTCGAACCGTAGCGCCACCTATGCGCCGAAGTGGTCGCACTCGACGGCGATCGAAGTCGTCGTCTGGACCATCCCGACGCTGATCATTCTGTTCCTCGGCGTACTCACGTGGAACACCACGCACGAGCTCGACCCGTACAAGCCGCTCGAATCCAACGTCAAGCCGATCAACGTCGAAGTTGTGGCGCTCGACTGGAAGTGGCTGTTCATCTATCCGGATCTCGGCATCGCGACGGTGAACCAGCTGGCCGTGCCCGTTGGCACGCCGGTGAACTTCAGCATCACGTCGGACTCGGTGATGAACTCGTTCTTCATCCCGCAGCTTGGCACCCAGGTTTATGCGATGGCTGGCATGCAGACGCGTCTGCACCTGATCGCCGACCACGCTGGCGACTACGCCGGCCTCTCGGCGAACTTCAGCGGCGCGGGCTTCTCGGACATGAAGTTCCGCACGCTCGCCACGAGCCAGCAAGACTTCGACGCGTGGGTCCAGAAGGTGAAGGCGTCGCAGACGCAGCTTTCGATGGATCAATACGCGACGGTCGCAAAGCCGAGCGAAAAGGCTCCGGTTGAGTACTTCTCGACGGTCGACCCGAAGCTCTTCAACAACATCATCGCGAAGTACAACAACGGCCACGTCACGAATTTCAGTGACCCGTCGTGCGTGACCAAGGGGTAAACCAGGCATGTTCGGAAAACTTACACTGGACGCCATTCCGTATCACGAGCCGATTATCGTCGGCACGATGATCGGCATGGCAGTCATCGGCGCATTGGTGCTCGGTGCCATCACTTACCTCGGTAAGTGGAAGTATCTGTGGACGGAGTGGCTGACGAGCGTCGACCACAAGCGTCTGGGCGTGATGTACATCGTCCTCGCCTTCGTCATGCTGCTGCGCGGCTTCGCCGACGCCATCATGATGCGTACCCAGCTTGCGCTCGCGTACAACGCGCCGGGCTTTCTGCCGCCGCACCACTACGACCAGATCTTCACGGCGCACGGCGTGATCATGATTTTCTTCATGGCCATGGCCTTCATGGTCGGCCTGATGAACATCATCGTGCCGCTGCAGATCGGCGCACGCGACGTCGCGTTCCCGTTCCTGAACTCGCTGTCGTTCTGGATGACCGCAGTCGGCGCCATCCTGCTGATGATCTCGCTCGTCGTGGGTGAATTCGCGATGACCGGCTGGCTCGCGTATCCGCCGCTTTCGGAGCTTGCGTACAGTCCCGGGGTAGGGGTGGATTACTACCTGTGGGCGCTGCAGATCTCCGGCGTCGGCACGCTGCTGACCGGCGTGAACTTCTTCGTCACGATCATCAAGATGCGTGCCCCCGGCATGACGATGATGAAGATGCCGGTGTTCACGTGGACGGCGCTGTGCACGAACGTGCTGATCATGGCCGCGTTCCCGATCCTGACCGTGACGCTCGCGCTGCTCGGCCTCGACCGCTACATCGGCACGCACTTCTTCACGAATGACGGCGGCGGCAACGCCATGCTGTATCTGAACCTGATCTGGGCCTGGGGTCACCCCGAGGTGTACATCCTGATCCTGCCGGCGTTCGGTATTTTCTCGGAAGTCGTCGCGACCTACGCGAAGAAGCCGCTGTTCGGCTACAAGACCATGGTCTACGCGACCTGCTCGATCATGGTGCTCTCGTTCCTCGTGTGGCTGCACCACTTCTTCACGATGGGTTCGGGCGCGAACGTCAACGCGTTCTTCGGCATCATGACGATGATCATCGCGATCCCGACGGGCGTGAAGATCTTCAACTGGCTGTTCACGATCTACCGCGGCCGCCTCGAGTTCACCTCGCCGGTGCTCTGGACGATCGGCTTCATGGTTACCTTCACCATCGGCGGCATGACCGGCGTGATGATGGCGATCCCGGGCGCGGACTTCGTGCTGCACAACTCGCTGTTCCTGATTGCTCACTTCCACAACGTGATCATCGGCGGCGTGCTGTTCGGCTACCTCGCCGGCTTCAACTACTGGTTCCCGAAGGCGTTCGGCTTCAAGCTCAACGAAAAGCTCGGCAAGCGCGCGTTCTGGTTCTGGCTTTCGGGCTTCTATGTCGCCTTCACGCCGCTGTACGTGCTCGGCTTCATGGGCGCAACGCGCCGTCTGAACCACTACGACAATCCGGCATGGCATCCGTGGATGGTCATCGCATGGGTTGGCGCCGTGCTCGTGGCAATCGGTATCGCGCATCAGCTGCTGCAGCTGTACGTGTCGATCCGCGACCGCAACCTGCCGGAAAACCGCGACCTGACGGGCGATCCGTGGGGTGGCCGTACGCTGGAGTGGGCGATGTCGTCGCCGCCGCCGTCGTACAACTTCGCGATCATCCCGCATGTGTCGGAACTCGATGAGTTCCAGCACCTGAAGGAAACCGGCCGCGAAACCGTGGACGTCGCGAACACGAAGTACACCGACATTCACATGCCCTCGAACACGAGCGCAGGTCTGTTTATCGGTTTCTTCAGCCTGGTGCTCGGCTTTGCTGGCATCTGGCACATCTGGTGGCTCATGATCGTTGGCTTCGTCGGCATTCTCGGCACGGCCATCGCCTACAGCTTCCAGAAGAACGAAGGCTATTACATCCCGGCCGCCAAGGTCCGGGCAGACGAAGAAGCGCGTAGCCGCGCACTGGTCAAGGCGTTCGCTGAACGCGGTGGCAAGGTTGAAGAAGCACTGGAGGCCAACTGATGTTGACGAAAACTAGTGCGGCCGCACTCGCGGAGCACGATCACCACGATCACCCGCCGTCACACTCGGTGTTCGGCTTCTGGCTGTACCTGATGACGGACTGTATTCTGTTCGGCTCGCTGTTCGCAGTGTTCGCCGTGATGCAGAACCAGTTTGCAGGCGGCCCGACGGGCAAGGACCTGTTCGACATTCAGGGCGTCGCGATGGAAACGGCAGTGCTGCTGCTGTCGTCCATTACGTACGGCTTCGCGATGATCGGCGCGCACAAGCAGCGCAAGGGTCAAGTGCTGGTCTGGCTGGCGATCACTTTCCTGCTGGGCGCAACGTTCCTGTACTTCGAACTGCATGAATTCGCGAACATGATCGCCGAGGGCAACGGCCCGAGCCGCAGCGCGTTCCTCTCGTCGTTCTTCACGCTGGTTGCCACCCACGGTATCCACGTGACGATGGGCATGATCTGGATGATCGTCCTGATGGTTCAGGCCGTGAAGGCCCCGACCTTGGGCGAGCGTGAAATCCGCCGCCTGACGTGCCTGAGCCTCTTCTGGCACTTTCTGGACATCGTCTGGATCTGCGTGTTCTCCTTTGTTTATCTTGCGAGCGTGATCTAAATGAGTGCTCATTCCATCCATGAAGAAGAAAGCCACGGCAGCGTAGGCAGCTACCTGGCCGGTTTCGTCCTGGCGGTGGTGCTCACGGCCGCTTCGTTCTGGCTCGTGCTGCACGGCGGCTTCCCGCGCGAAACCGCGCTGCTCGGCCTCGCCGTGCTGGCTGTGGTGCAGATCGTGGTCCACCTCGTGTTCTTCCTGCACATGAACACGTCGTCGGGCCAGCGCTGGAACGTGACGGCATTTGGCTTTACGGTGCTGACGGTCCTGATCGTGGTCGTCGGTACGCTGTGGGTCATGCACAACGTCAGCATGAACATGATGTCGCGTTAAGCGCGCATCGTTGCTGGACGTGCGCTTCGCTCGCTGCGAGTGAAGCGCAAACGAAAAACGCCGCCAGGCCTTCGGGCCGGCGGCGTTTTTCTTTTTGGCGGCTTGGTGCGCGGTTAGGCGTTAAAGCGCTGGCGTACGACTTCCGCGACGGCCTTGCCGAGGCGATGGTGCTGAGAGGCTTCGTAGTGAATGCCGTCTGTCGTGCTGACCGTGGCGAACTCGCCGGCATCGAGGAACGCCGAGCCGTACTTCACGGCCACGCGCTCGTAGAGCGGCGCAAGCAGGCGCGACCTGGCCGCGCCGCCCGTGAAGATATCGCCGAGGAAGCCGATCTCTTCGATCGGCACCGGCGACATGAGCAGTACGTGTGGCGTGGCGCCGCCCGGACCCGCGCGGCACGCCACCAGCGTTTCGAGCAGCACGTCCACCGAGTTCGCGATGTCGGTGGGCGTGACGGAAAAGCGCGCCTTGAGGTCGTTGGTGCCGAGCATCAGTGCGACCACGTCCACCGGCAACTGGCTTTCGAGGCATGGGCGCAGATAAGCGTGCCCGTTCTTGTGGCGGCCTTCGATGGGGTCGTCGTGAACCGTGGTGCGCGCGGGCAGGCCTTCCTCGATGATCGTCCAGCCCGGGCCCAGCGCTTCGCGCAGCACGCCGGGCCAGCGGTCGGCGGGGCCGAATCGCTCGGACACGCCGGGCACGGTCAGCGGCTTCGTGCCGTGCGTATTGGAGTCGCCGTAACAGAGCAGGGTGCGTGACGTCATGGATTGCCTCTCTCTGGGTTGATGTGACCGGTTGCGATGCGATGCCCGCTGTAATGCCATTACTCGTCATGGGAGATTACTAGACGACTGGTCTAATCGCTCTGTAACATCTCACCTCATGAATGCAGCGGCAGCCGTTGAAGTGCGGCAACACATCCTCGATACCGCCATGCCCATTCTGCTGGGCAAGGGGTTTTCCGCGGTCGGTCTCAATGAGATCCTCGCGGCCGCTGGCGTGCCCAAAGGGTCGTTCTATCACTATTTCGGCTCGAAGGAAGCGTTCGGCGAAGCGTTGCTCACGTCGTATTTCGCCGAGTATGCGGAGCGTCTCGACGACATGCTTCTGCGCGCGCCGGGCACCGCGGCCGAAAAGCTGATGCGCTACTGGGACGACTGGCGCCTGATCCAGTGCGCCGACGACCCCGTAGGCAAGTGTCTCGCGGTCAAGTTGGGCGCGGAGGTGAGCGACCTGTCCGAAGCCATGCGCGAGGCGCTGCGTCTCGGTACCGACGCGACGATCTCGCGCATTGCCGCGTGTATCGAGGCAGGGCGCGCGGACGGTTCGCTCGCGGGGGTGAACAACGCCGCGACGATGGCAGTGACGCTCTACGAACTGTGGCTCGGCGCGACGCTGCTCGAAAAGATCCATCGCGACCGCAAGCCGCTCGATGCGGCCATGGCGACCACACGAATTCTGCTGAACCTGCCTCCGGGCGGTTAATCGAACGCAAAGCGACGGCAGTGCGCAGCGCGTGAACTGCGCGCGATTGTCGCGTATTGTGCGGAAGTGCTAGACGACCGGTCTAATAGCGTATGAAGAGGCCGGTATCCGAAGGGTGCGCGAGCGCCCGAACCTCACCGATAAAGGAACGCCGATGAAGGTACTGATCGTTTTGACCTCGCATGAGGACCTCGGCAACACGGGCAAGAAAACGGGCTTCTGGCTCGAAGAATTCGCCGCGCCGTACTACGCGCTGCGCGACGCCGGCGCCGAACTCGTGCTCGCATCGCCCAAGGGCGGCCAGCCGCCGCTCGATCCGAAGAGCAGCGATCCTTCCGCGCAAACCGATGCGACGCGACGTTTCGCAACCGATACCGAGGCGCAAACGGCGCTTGCCAATACGAAACGTCTCGCCGATATCGACGCGAGCGCATTCGACGCCGTGTTCTACCCGGGCGGCCATGGCCCGCTTTGGGATCTGGCCGAAGATCCGGTTTCGATCGCGCTGATCGAAAAGACCATCGCCGCAGGCAAGCCTGTCGCCGCCGTCTGCCATGCGCCGGGCGTGCTGCGCCACGTGAAGGGTGCGGATGGCAAGCCGCTCGTGGCCGGCAAGTCGGTCACCGGTTTTTCGAATGACGAAGAAGCGGCGGTGCAACTGACCGATGTCGTGCCGTTCCTCGTCGAGGACATGTTGAAGGCGAGCGGCGGCCAGTATTCGAAGGCCGCCGACTGGCAGCCGCACGTCGCAACCGACGGCCTGCTGATCACGGGCCAGAACCCGGCTTCGTCCGAGCCGGTTGCCGAGGCTTTGCTCGCGGCGCTGCGCCGCGGTTGATGCCGCGCGAACGCGGTCGCATGTCTGCGAGCGCGTTCGCTTCCCTCTATTTCCTTTCGGCAACGCTGCGAGCCGTTCTCGCAGCGCGTGTCCGCCTGCGCGTTGCCGCAAGGAAATGCCCATTTTGCCAACCGGCGCAGGCGCCGCGCGACGCGCGACCTGCGCCAAGAAAGGAGCTGTAGATGTCCGCATTGTTTGAACCGTTCAAGCTCAAGGGCGTGACCCTGCGCAACCGCATCGCCGTGCCGCCGATGTGCCAGTACATGGCCGTCGATGGCATGATCAACGACTGGCACCACGTTCACTATGCGCAGATCGCGCGCGGCGGCGCGGGCCTCGTGATCGTCGAGGCGACGGCGGTTTCGCCTGAAGGCCGCATCACGCCGGCTTGCACGGGCCTGTGGAACGACGCGCAGATGGAGGCGTT
This sequence comes from Paraburkholderia sp. J8-2, assembly GCF_905220195.1. NCBI lineage: Bacteria > Pseudomonadati > Pseudomonadota > Betaproteobacteria > Burkholderiales > Burkholderiaceae > Paraburkholderia > Paraburkholderia sp. J8-2. The sequence continues at coordinate 53,513 of NZ_CAJMZA010000007.1, read as the reverse complement.
CAAGCCGACCGTCGCCGCAATCAAGGCGGCGGGCGCCGTGCCCGGCATCCAGATTGCGCACGCGGGCCGCAAGGCAAGCGCGAACCGCCCGTGGGAAGGCGACGACCACATTGCCGAAGGCGACGCGCGCGGCTGGCAGACCATCGCGCCTTCCGCGACTGCGTTTGGCGCGCATCTGCCGAAAGTGCCGAAGGCGATGACGCTCGACGACATCGCGCGCGTGCGCGAGGACTTCGTGGCCGCGGCGAAACGCGCGCTCGAAGCCGGCTTCGAATGGCTCGAACTGCACTTTGCGCACGGCTATCTCGGCCAGAGCTTTTTCTCGACGCACTCGAACCATCGCGACGACGCGTATGGCGGCAGCCTCGAAAACCGCAGCCGTTTCCTGCTGGAAACGCTGGCCGCGGTGCGCAAGGTCTGGCCGGAGCATCTGCCGCTGACGGCGCGCTTTGGCGTGATCGAGTACGACGGCCGCGACGAGGAAACGCTGGCCGAATCGATCGAACTGGCGAAGGGTTTCAAGCGCGAAGGCCTCGATATGCTGGGCGTGAGCGTCGGCTTCTCGACGCCCGCCGCGCAGATTCCGTGGGCGCCCGCGTTCCTCGCGCCGATCGCGCAGAAGGTGCGTCGTGCAGCCGGTCTGCCGGTGTCGTCGGCGTGGGGTATCGGCACGCCGGAACTCGCCGAGCGCTCGGTAGCGAAGGAACAGCTCGACGTCGTGATGGTCGGCCGCGCGCATCTCGCCAACCCGCACTGGCCGTACTACGCTGCGCAGGAACTGGGCGTCGAACGCGCTGCGTGGACCTTGCCCGCGCCGTACGCACACTGGCTCGAGCGCTACAAGGTCGGCTGAAATTTACCTGACGGCAAGACCGTTGATGATGAGGGAGTTCCGATGACTATCTATCTGATTGCAAGCATCACACCCAAGCCCGAGCATGTCGCCGAAGTGGAAGCGTTGACGCGCGACATGGTCGCGCAGACGCGCAAGGAGCCAGGCAATCTGCGCTACGACCTGCTGCGCCGCGCGGACGGCGCGCCGGGCTTTTACCTCTACGAAGCCTATGTCGATGAAGCCGCGGTGCAGGCGCATCGCGACAGCGCCCACTATGCGGCGTACCGCGCGAAGATCGGTGCGTTGGTGGCGCAGCCGCCCGAGGTGAAGACGTTGACGGGCGTGGACGTGGCGGACTGACGCCGCATTCGTCTTCGTGACCGGCTGGCGCCGGACAGCGCGACGTAGCGCTGTCCGGCGCTTTTTTCATTGGGCCGCCGTGCGCGGCCTAGCCTGCCATATCGAGCACGACGCGGCCTTCGATCGCGCCGCGTTCCATGCGCGCGAACACGTCGTTGATGTTCTCCAGCTTGTCGGTGGAGACGGTCGCCTTGACCTTGCCTTCCTGCGCAAACATCAGCGACTCTTCGAGGTCGAGACGCGTGCCGACGATCGAACCGCGCACCGTCACGCCGCTCAACACCATGTCGAAGATCGGCAGCGGGAAGTCGCCGGGCGGCAGCCCGTTCAGCGACACCGTGCCGCCCCGGCGCACCATGCCGAGCGCCTGCGAAAACGCAATGGGCGAGACCGCGGTGACGAGCACGCCGTGCGCGCCGCCAATTTCCTTCTTTAGATACGCAGCCGGATCGGTGGTTTTCGCGTTGACCGTTACGGTCGCGCCAAGACGTTTCGCCAGTTCGAGTTTCGTATCGTCGACATCGACGGCGGCGACATTGAGCCCCATTGCGCGTGCGTATTGCACGGCCATGTGGCCGAGGCCGCCCACGCCGGAAATCACGACCCAGTTGCCCGGGCGCGTGTCCGTCACCTTCAGGCCCTTGTAGACCGTGACGCCGGCGCAAAGCACGGGCGCAATTTCGATGAAATCGATATCTTTCGGCAGCAGCCCCACGTAATTCGCGTCGGCTTTCGCGTATTGAGCGAAGCCGCCGTTGACCGAATAGCCGGTATTTTGCTGCTGCTCGCACAGCGTTTCCCAACCGCCGAGGCAATGTTCGCAATGGCCACATGCCGAGTAGAGCCACGGAATGCCTACGCGATCGCCTTCCTTCACGTGCGTGACGCCCGCGCCTACGCCCACGACATAACCCACGCCCTCGTGACCGGGAATGAACGGCGGCTGCGGCTTCACGGGCCAGTCGCCGTGTGCGGCGTGCAGGTCCGTGTGGCACACGCCGCACGCTTCGATTTTCACGAGCAGTTCGCCGGGTCCCGGGGTGGGAACGGCCACTTCCTCCAGCACGAGGGGTTTGCCAAATGCGCGGACTACTGCGGCTTGCATCGTCTTGCTCATCGTCGGGCTCCTGTCGAAGCGAAATGGCGGCGCGCGGCCGGATGCGTTGCGCATCGCGGTGTCGCCGCACGCCCGCCTGCCTTTCAAGTTTGAAGGAAAGGGTTTTCGCGTGCGATGAACGTGCTCAATGGTCGGTAATAAAAATGAGCAGAAGTTTTCGAAAGAAACTGCCGTTAATATTGGGTAAGGTTTGGTAACGCCCTCTGTTGCACGAATTCAGTGAGCCCGATGCACAACGAGTCCCTCTACGAGCGCGCCAGCGAGAGCCATTTCGCAGGCGACCTGCCGCGTGCGCGTCAGTTGTACGTGCAACTGCTTGCCGTCGATGCAACGCACGCGAGTGCGATGTTTCGCCTCGGCGTGATCGGCTTGCAGGAAGGTGCGCCGGCCGCTGCGATTGGTTGGCTGCAGCGTGCGCTCGACGCAAACCCCGGCGAGCGGCGCTACCGCGAAGCGTTGGGGCAGGCCTATGCCATGGCCGCGCGTCATGCCGAAGCGGCGCAGACCTATCGCGGCCTGTTGACGGAAGACGCTTCGTCCGCCGATCTCTGGTGCGGGCTCGGCTCGGCGTTGCAGGCGCTGGGTGCGCACGCGGAGGCGGTGAAGGCGTGGCGAGGGGCGCTTGAGCGAGAAGTGAACCGGGCCGACATCTGGAACAACTTCGGTAATTGCCTGCGTTTGCTGGGCGACTCCGGCGAGGCTCAGGCGGCGTATCGTCGCGCGCTCGACTTGCAACCGGGCGATGTCAATGCCTTGACGAACCTCGGCACGCTGCTGCAGGAAGAGGGACGGGACGACGAGGCGCTCGAACGTTTGCGGGCGGCGCTTGCTGTCGCACCGGACAGCGCAGTCGCGATGATCAACCTCGGTGTGCTCCTGACACGCCTCGCGCGTCTGGACGAAGCCGTGCCCTTGCTCGAACGTGCGGTGGCCATCGAACCGCAAATCGCGCATGCGGCCTACAACTATGGCGTCGCGCTTCAGGCATGTGGCCGTTTGCGCGAGGCCGAAGCGCAGTATCGCCGCGCGCTCGCGCTCGACCCCGCGCACGCGGAAGCGGCCAATAACCTCGGAAATGTTTGCCGCGATCTCGGCGAACATCGGGCCGCCCAGGCGGCGTACGAAACGGCCATGCGCGCGCGGCCCGATTTCGTCGACGCGTTCAATAACGCGGCCAACCTGATGCGCACGCTCGGCGGCCTCGACGAAGCGCAAGCGCTATTGCGCCAGGCCCTCGACCTCGATCCATCGCGCTCGGCCACGCTCAACAATCTCGGCAATGTGCTCAAGGACAGCGGGGGGCTGGACGAAGGCATCGAATGTTTTCGCCGGGCTGTGGCGAGCGAGCCCGGCAACCTCATCGCGCACAGCAACCTGCTCTATGCGTTGTCGTTTCAGGCTACAGATCCGCAGGTGATTCTCGATGAGGCGAGACGCTGGTCTGCGCATCACGAAGCGCCGCTCAGCGCGGAACGCATGCACGCGCGGGTCGAACCCGCGGCGGGAAGGCGCTTGCGCATCGGCTACGTATCAGGCGATTTTCGTGAGCATTGCCAGGCATTGTTCATGACGCCGCTCTTGACACATCACGACGCTGAGCGCTACGAGATTCACGCGTATTCGAGCGTGGTGCGGCCCGATGCGACGACGGCACGTCTCGCCGCACACGTCGAAAAGTGGCACGACGTACGCACGTTGAGCGATACGGCGCTGGCGGAACAGATCCGCGCGGACGGCATCGATATCCTCGTCGATCTGACGATGCACATGTCCGATGGCCGGCCTCTGCTGTTCGCACGCACGCCGGCGCCGGTGCAGGTCGCCTGGCTCGCGTATCCCGGCACGACCGGGATCGGCGCGATGGACTGGCGGCTCACCGATCCGTGGCTCGATCCGCCCGCGCACGACAGCCACTACAGCGAAAAGTCGTGGCGCTTGCCGCATACGTTCTGGTGTTATGACGCGCTGGCTTCGGAGCCCGAAGTGAATGCGCTGCCTGCATCGAGTACGGGACACGTCACGTTCGGCAGCCTGAACAACCCTTGCAAGCTCACCGATTCGACGCTGAATGTGTGGTCTCGTGTATTCGCCCGCTTGCCAGATGCGCGCCTCGTGCTCATGGCCGCCGAGGGTGAAGCGCGGCGCCGCCTCGTGCAACGGCTCGCTCAGGCAGGCATCGACGCGGCGCGTGTGCGCTTCCTGCCGTTCAGGCCGCGCGCGGATTATCTGCGCAGCTATCACGAGATCGATATCGGCCTCGACACGTTGCCGTACAACGGCCATACCACGTCGCTCGACGCGCTGTGGATGGGCGTGCCCGTCGTCACGCGCATCGGGCCGACGGTGGCGGGGCGCGCGGGTTTGAGCCAGCTGGCGAACCTTGACCTGACCGAACTGGCCGCCGATTCCGACGACGCGTTCGTGGAGACGGCGGTGAGTCTCGCGAACGACCTGCCGCGCCTCGCGAATCTGCGCTCGACGCTGCGCGAGCGCATGACGGCCTCGCCGCTGATGGACGGCGAGCGTTTCGCGCGCGGCGTCGAAGCGGCGTACGAAGGTATGTGGCGCGCCGCGGCAAATTAGGGCGATCTGGCCCGTAGATACGGGGCCTCTGGCGTCCTGTCCTCGGCCAGATGGCCATCCAGCGTCCTGTATAAATATACAGTAGAATCCTAGCCTGACAGCCAGGGCCGCGCGCCGATTTTCCGCGCGCGCCGCGCTGCAAGTTTCCGGGCCGCGCCGGCATTTGCCCCAATTCGCGCGCCGCCCGGCCCCACGCGTGTGATCCCAGCCGGAATGCCAGCGCAAGTGAGCGAAAACCGATCTATCCGAATCCGTGGTGCCCGCCAGCACAACCTCAAGAACCTCGACCTTGACCTGCACACCGGTGAAATGACGGTCGTCACCGGGCCATCGGGCTCGGGCAAGTCGAGCCTCGTCTTCGACACGCTTTACGCGGAAGGCCAGCGCCGCTACGTTGAAACGTTCAGCGCCTATGCGCGCCAGTTCCTCGACCGCATGGACCGGCCGCAGGTCGACCGCGTGGACGGCGTGCCGCCCGCCATCGCCATCGACCAGACCAACCCGGTGCGGAGTTCGCGCTCCACGGTCGGGACGATGACCGAGCTGAACGACCACCTGAAGCTGCTCTACGCGCGCGCCGCGAATCTGTTCGACCGCGTCACGGCGCAGCCCGTGCGGCACGACACGCCTGAGACGATCTACGCCGAACTGATGGCGCGCACGGCCGCGGGCGACCCGCGTCTCGTCGTCACATTCCCGGTCGAGTTGCCCGACACGACCACCGAGGAGGAAGTCGCGCAGTGGCTTTCCGCGAGCGGCTATACGCGCGTGCAGGCGCAGCGCGAGGTGAAGACCGCCGAAGGCACGCGCAAGCTGCTCGATGTGGTCGCCGACCGTTTCCGCATGCAGAACGTGGAGAAGAGCCGCGCGATCGAGGCGATCGAAGCCTCGCTCAAGCGCGGCAGCGGGCGCGTCAACATCTACGTGCTGGAAAGCGGCGACGCCGAAACGGCGGCCGAGCCGCAGATCTGGCGCTTCTCGACCGGCCTGCATTGCCCGGACAGCGATTTGCGCTACGCCGATCCGCAGCCCGCGCTGTTCTCGTTCAACTCGGCCTACGGCGCCTGTGACGCGTGCCGCGGCTTCGGCCGCGTGATTGGCGTGGACTGGGGCCTCGTGATCCCCGACGAGCGCAAGACGCTGCGTGGCGGCGCGATCAAGCCGCTGCAAACGCCGGCGTGGAAGGAATGCCAGGACGACCTGATGCGCTATGCCGCAAAGGCGGGCATTCCGCGCGATACCGCATGGTCCGAGCTTACTCAGGCACAGCGCGACTGGGTCATCAACGGCGCGCCGGACTGGAAGGGAAGCTGGCAAACGCAGTGGTACGGCGTGAAACGCTTCTTCCAGTATCTGGAGTCGAAGGCCTACAAGATGCACATTCGCGTGCTGCTGTCGAAGTACCGCAGCTACACGCCGTGCGAAACCTGCGGCGGCGCGCGCCTGAAAACCGAGGCCTTGCAGTGGCGTCTCGGCACGCAGCAGAACGCCGACGAAGTCCTGGCGCCATCGGGGCGCTTCCTGCCGCACGGCGTGGACTGGACGCGCGCGCAGCTCGAGGCGCTGCCGGGCCTCACCGTGCACGACGTGATGCTGCTGCCGATCGAGCGCATTCGCCGCTTCTTCGACAATCTTTCGCTTTCCTCAGCATTGCTCGACGATGCGCTCAAGCTGCTGCTAGAGGAAGTGCGCACGCGTCTGAAGTATCTCTGCGATGTGGGCCTGGGCTATCTCACGCTCGACCGCCAGAGCCGCACGCTGTCGGGCGGCGAAGTCCAGCGTATCAATCTGACCACGGCGCTCGGCACGTCGCTCACAAAAACGCTGTTCGTGCTCGACGAGCCGAGCATCGGCCTGCATCCGCGCGACCTCAACCGCATTGTCGAGGCGATGCAGCGTCTGCGCGACGCCGGCAATACGCTCGTGGTGGTCGAGCACGATCCGTCCGTGATGCTCGCGGCCGACCGTCTCATCGACATGGGCCCCGGTCCCGGCGAGCGCGGCGGCACGATCGTCTACGACGGTACGCCGAACGATATCCGCTCCTCGGGCACCTTGACGGGCGAGTATCTGGGCGGCCACCGCGCCGTTGCCGACGCTTCGCACTGGGAGCGCCGCCCGGTCGACGCGTCCACGCCGCATCTTCTGCTCGAAGGCGCGAGCGAGCACAACCTGCGCGACGTGACCGTGCAAATCCCGCTGCAGCGGCTCGTTTGCGTGACGGGTGTCTCGGGCTCGGGCAAATCGACGCTCGTGCAGGACGTGCTGTATCCCGCGCTCGCGCGGCATCTGGGCAAGGCGACGGAAGCGCCGGGCACGTTCCGCAAGCTGGGCGGCGCGGAGCAGATCACCGACGCCGTGTTCGTCGACCAGTCGCCGATCGGCAAAACGGCGCGCTCGAATCCGGCCAGCTACGTGGGCGCGTTCGACGAGATCCGCAAGCTGTTCGCCAAGGCGACGCTCGCGAAGCAGCGCGGTTATACGGCGGGCATGTTCAGCTTCAACTCGGGCGAAGGCCGTTGCCCGACTTGCGGCGGCTCGGGCTTCGAGCACATCGAAATGCAGTTCCTGAGCGACGTGTATCTGCGTTGCCCCGATTGCGACGGCAGCCGTTATCGCCCGGAAGTGCTCGAAGTGAAGATCGAGCGCGCGGGCCGCTCGCTTTCGGTGGCGGACGTACTCGACCTTACGGTGAGCGAAGCGGTGCAATGCTTCGCTGAGGATGCCGAAGTATTGCGCGTGCTCCAGCCTATCGTGGACGTGGGCCTCGAATACGTGAAGCTCGGCCAGCCGGTGCCGACGCTGTCGGGCGGCGAAGCGCAGCGTCTCAAGCTCGCGGGCTATCTCGCGGAAACCGCGCAGTCGCGCGGCAAGGACGCAGGCGGCCGGCTCTTCATGTTCGACGAGCCGACCACGGGCCTGCATTTCGACGACATCGCCAAGCTGATGCGCGCCTTCGGCAAGCTGCTCGCAGGCGGTCATTCGCTGCTCGTGATCGAGCATAACCTCGACGTGATCCGCGCCGCCGACTGGCTGATCGATCTCGGCCCCGAAGGCGGCGACGCGGGCGGCGAAGTGGTGTGCGTCGGTACGCCCGCGGATGTGATCGCGTGCCCGCGCTCGCATACGGGCGCGGCGCTCGAACGCTACGAAGCGGCGCTCGGCAGCGGCGCCGAACTGCTCGCCGAAGAAGAGGGTGTGGCGCTGCAAACCGCGTTGCGCGCCGCGCAGGCGCGCCGTGAAGTGCAGGGCGAGGATGTGGTGCGCATCGTGAATGCGCGCGAGCACAACCTCAAGGCGCTCGACGTCGATATTCCGCATGGCCGCTTCAACGTCATTACGGGCGTGTCGGGCTCGGGCAAGTCCACGCTCGCGTTCGATATCCTCTTTCACGAAGGCCAGCGGCGCTACCTGGAATCGCTCAATGCCTACGCGCGTTCGATCGTGCAGCCCGCGGGCCGTCCCGAAGTCGATGCCGTGTACGGCATTCCGCCGACCGTCGCGATCGAGCAGCGCCTGTCGCGCGGCGGACGCAAGAGTACCGTCGCCACGACCTCCGAGGTGTGGCACTTCCTGCGTCTGCTTTATGTGAAGCTCGGCGTGCAGCACTGCGTGCATGACGGCACGCCCGTTACGTCGCAAAGCGTCGATGCGATCGTCGCACAACTGCTGCGCGAACATCGCGGCCAGCATGTCGGCTTGCTCGCGCCGCTCGTCGTCAATCGCAAGGGCGTCTACACCGATCTCGCGAAGTGGGCGAAGGCGCGCGGCAACACGCATCTGCGAGTGGACGGCGAATTCGTGCCGGTCGCGCCGTGGCCCAAGCTCGACCGCTTCCGCGAACACACGATCGAGCTGCCCGTGGGCGATCTCGTAATCGAGCCTGAAAACGAGGCGCAATTGCGCGCCATGCTCGGCACGACGCTAGAAGCGGGCAAGGGCATCGTGCATTTGCTCGCGCCGCTCGACGGTCTCGATCATGTGATTGGCAATGGTGGTTCGACGGCGGGCATCGGCGAGGTGAAGGTGCTGTCCACGCGTCGCGCGTGCCCGGTGTGCGGCACGAGCTATCCCGAACTCGATCCGCGCATGTTCTCGTACAACAGCAAGCACGGCTGGTGCACGACCTGTGTGGGCACGGGCCTCGCGCTCACGCGCGAGCAGCGCGCCGCCTACGACGATACGATCGTGGCCGAAGACGGCCGTGGCCGCGAGCAAACCTTGCCTTCGGAGGAGCAGGAGCCCGAAGGCGTGGTCGACGAGCCGTGCCACGATTGCGGCGGCACGCGCCTGAATCCCGTGGCGCGCGCTGTGACGTTCGACGCGCATCCTATCGTCGACGTCGCGCAGTGGACCGTGGCGGACACGCGCCGCTGGATCGATACGCTGAAGCTTAACGGCCGCGATGCGCAAATCGCCCGTGACGTGGTGAGCGAAATCCGCAGCCGTCTGCAGTTCCTGGAGGAAGTGGGGCTCGGCTATCTGAGCCTCGATCGCGCCGCGCCGAGCCTTTCGGGTGGCGAGGCGCAGCGCATTCGTCTCGCGGCGCAGCTGGGCAGCAATTTGCAGGGCGTGTGCTACGTGCTCGACGAGCCGACCATCGGCCTGCATCCGCGCGACAACAAGATCTTGCTGGACGCGTTGCGCAGCCTCGGCGAGAAGGGCAACACGCTCGTCGTGGTCGAGCACGACGAGGACACGATCCGGCGTGCCGACCACATCATCGACATCGGCCCGAGCGCGGGCAAGCGCGGCGGCCGCGTGGTGGCGCAAGGCAGTGTCGCCGATCTCGCGGCGCAGGCCGATTCGCTCACCGGGCGCTATCTTGCACAGCCGATCCAGCATCCGCTGCAACCGCGCCGCGAAGTGCGCCCTGCGCGCGCCGGGCGTGAAGCGGTGCCGGGACAATGGCTCACCGTCCACGGCGGCAAGTTGCACAACCTGCGCAACGTGACCGCGCAAATTCCGCTGGGCCGCCTCGTGGCGATTACGGGCGTGAGCGGTTCGGGCAAGTCCACACTCGCGCGCGACGTGCTGCTTTCCAATCTGCTCGACGCCGTGGGGCGCTCGGTGCTGTCCTCGCCCGCCGAGCGCCGCGCGCGCAAAGCGGTGAAGGAGAAGGCGCCGAGCGCGGCGGAGCGCCGTTCGAGCGTGCTCGCGCGCACGAGCGCCAAGCCGAAGCTCGAGGTTGCGCATGCGTGGCAGGGCTGCGATTCGATTAGCGGATGGGAAAGCATCGACCGCGTGCTCGAAGTGGACCAGACGCCGATCGGAAAAACGCCGCGCTCGTGTCCCGCGACCTATATCGGCGTGTGGGACGCGATCCGCCGCCTGTTCGCCGATACGCTCGAGGCGCGTGCCCGCGGCTATAGCGCGTCGCGTTTCTCCTTCAATACCGGCGACGGACGCTGCCCCGCGTGCGAAGGCCAGGGCGTGCGCACCATCGGCATGAGCTTCCTGCCCGACGTGAAGGTGCCGTGCGACGTGTGCCACGGCCAGCGCTTCAATCCGGAAACGCTGGCTGTGACGTGGCGCGGCCGGAACATCGGCGAAGTGCTGACGATGGAAATCGACGAGGCCGTGGAGTTCTTCGGCTCGATCACGAGTATTTCGCACCCGCTGCAACTGATGAAGGACGTGGGTCTGGGCTACCTCACGCTCGGCCAGCCTTCGCCCACGCTCTCGGGCGGCGAGGCGCAGCGCATCAAGCTCGTGACCGAGCTTTCCAAGGTGCGCGACGACATCACGCGTCGCGGGCAGAAGGCGCCGCACACGCTCTACGTGCTCGACGAGCCCACCGTGGGCCTGCATATGGCCGACGTGGCGCGCCTCATCAGCGTGCTGCACCGGCTCGCGGACGCGGGGCATAGCGTCGTCGTGATCGAGCACGACCTCGACGTGATCGCCGAGGCCGACTGGATCATCGACCTCGGCCCGGAAGGCGGTGTGGGCGGCGGCACCATCGTCGCCGCTGCCGATCCCGAAGCGCTCGCGAAGGTGCGCTCGAGCCATACCGGCGCGGCGCTCGCGCCCGTGCTGGCGCGTGGCCAGGGCGACGCGAACGGTGCCGAAAGGAAACCTGCACCAGAGCGGCGCGCAAGGGATGCAGCGGGTTCGCGCTAAGAAAACGGAGTGGGCCGCAGAGGCCCGCTCCGCCTTGAAACCGCTTGATCTGTGCCGCGAGCGCAAGGTATCATGGGTTCCGCTTGCAGCAAACGTTCGCTCACCTGTAGCGGCGTCACCTGAGAGCGGAGCAGCGGACTGCAGATCCCCTCCGAACCGGTCGCGGGCTCCACACCCAGACCAACTCATCAGTGCAGCAAGGCTTCGCAGTCTGTTCGCGAAGCCTTTGTCTTTTCAGGGAAGACGATTCTTTGCCGATTGTTGAATCGGTGCCTTGCCCCAGATGAAGCGAGAGGAATTAATCGATGTTCGACCTCGATGGAGAGGCGCGCGAACGGCTCATCGTGTGGATTCGACGCCGCATGGAAGAGTACGGCATTACGTTCGAAGAGCTTGAAGCGTCTATTGCCGAAAGCGAAAAACTACCCAAGTACCGCGACGCATACGGGAATACATGGAATGGCGAGGGCGATATGCCGGCCTGGCTGTTGCGTTATAAGCACGCGGGACAGGATATCGAGCATTTTCGCTGCTAGCCGTGACGGTGCGTGAATGCGCGCCGGTGTTGCCGTTCGACCGCCAGACCGTACGCGGCGCATGCCGCAAAGCCCGCGCATTGGCGCGGCGCCCAGTATTATTCAGCATAGTTTTAAATTGCCTTTCGGTGCGAGCCGGGGATTAATTGCGCCCGCTAATGTGCAGCGCCGGTTTAGGCATTGTTTTTGTTGGCATTTGCACGCGCGTAATTAGTCAGTTTTTTTGAAAACTCGGGTTGGCCACGCGATCAACCTGCGCGACAATCTCGCCCATTCCGTTCTTGCTGCGGCAGGGAGGTTGTCATGGCGATACTCGTGCTGGGCCTCGTGATTTTCATTGGCGTCCATTCGATCCGCATCATGGCGGCGCCCTGGCGCGCCGCGCAGATCGAGCATTTCGGTCCGCGTGCCTGGCGAGGCGCGTTCGCGCTGCTCTCCATTCTGGGTTTCGTGCTGATCGTGTATGGCTACGGGCTGTCACGCCGCTACCCCGTGCCGATCTGGCTGCCGCCGTTCTGGATGGCCCACGTTGCGGCGCTTCTCACCGCCATTGCCTTCATCATGATCGTCGCGGCCTATGTGCCGGGCAATCACTTCAAGCGCGCGCTCGGCCAGCCCTTCGTGAGCGGTGTTGCACTTTGGGCGTTCGCGCATCTGCTCGCCAACGGCACGCTCAACGCCATCATTCTCTTCGCGGTTTTCCTCGTCTGGGCGCTGTTCGAGCTTAGAGGAGAGAATCGCCGCGATCGCGAGGCCGGTGTCGTCTATCCCGAGGGGCAGGCGTCGCGCGATGTGATCGTCGTCGTGGTCGGGCTCGTGGCCTGGGCCGTGTTCGCCTTCTGGCTACACGGCGTGCTGATTGGCGTGCGGCCGCTCGGCTGAGCGCGCCGCAGACCGCACACGCGCTGCAAAAAAAGAAGCCTGCGCATGGCAGGCTTCGCAAGGTACAGCTCGGAGTTCCGCGATCAGATCGCAGCGGCACGATCATAGGGTCAGTTCGTGAAAGCCCCGTGAAAGTCCGCGCGATTCGGCGCGTCTATCAGTCGATGCATTACAGATCGAAGAACACCGTTTCCTGTTCGCCCTGCATGCGGATGTCGAACGTGTAGACGATGCTGCCGGCCTGCTCGCTGCGGCGCGCGATGAGCGTGTCGCGGCGCGCCGCCGGTACGGCTGAGAGCACCGGGTCCGTGGCGTTGGCGGCGGCTTCGTCTTCGAAGTAGATGCGCGTGAAGGTGTGCGTGAGCATCCCGCGCATCATCACGATCACATTCAGATGCGGCGCTTCGCCAGCGTTCTCGACGCCCGGTTTCACGGTGTGCACGACGAAGCGGCGGTGCGCATCCGTGCCGGTGCCTACGCGCGCAAAACCGCGGAAGCCGTCTTTCGCGATTTCCTCGCGCGAAGCCGGATAGCGGCCGTTTGCGTCGACCTGCGAAAACTCGAGCATTGCGTCGAACACGGCGTTGCCGTCGCCGTCGATCACGCGGCCCATCAGCGTGATGTGCTCGCCCGGCGTTTCAGGCCCGACGACGTCGGCGGTGAAGAGGCTCTTCAGATCGAAATCGTATTGCTGCGGACACAGGCCGTAGGCGAAGTACGGGCCGACGGTTTGCGAGGGCGTTTCCTTGAGTGCCATGGTTCAACGCTCCGTAGGGGTTTGGTTCGGGCCGCGCAGCACGATGTCGAATTCGTAGCCGAGTGCGAAGCCTTCTTCGGTGGTGTCGAGCGAGAAGCGCGAAATCATGCGTTCGCGTGCGTCCTCGGGCGTGCCCTGATAGATCGGGTCGAACGCGAGCAGCGGGTCGCCGGGGAAATACATCTGCGTGACAAGACGCGAGCCGAAGTAGTCGCCGAACAGCGAGAAGTGGATGTGATTCGGTCGCCACGCGTTCGGGTGATTGCCCCAGGGATACGCGCCCGGCTTGATCGTCAGGAAGCGATAGCGGCCGTCGTTATCGGTGATCGCACGGCCTGCGCCGAGGAAGTTGGGGTCGAGCGGCGCGTCGTGCTGGTCCTGCTTGTGCACATAGCGGCCGGCAGCGTTGGCCTGCCAGATTTCCACGAGCGTGTTGCGCACCGGCTTGCCGCCTTCGTCGAGCACGCGGCCCGTCACGATGATGCGCTCGCCGAGCGGCGCACCGTTTTTCGCGGCGTTGCGCGTGAGATCGTGATCGAGCGCGCCGAGGTCGTCGGTGCCGTACACGGGCGCATGCTGGTTGCGCAGCTTTTCCTTCAGGGGAATGAGCGGGAGCGTGGGGCCGCGTTTGACCGACGAACGATACGGCGGATAAACATACGCGGGATGCGAGTCGAAGTCGCGCGGCGACAGGATGGACTCGTCCATGGGGTGTCTCCTGGAGTGGATTATTGGGGGAAGGACTCGCCGCCGGAAGCGGTTAGCGCGGCGAGCCGATGCATGCACTTTATCCAAAGCGAAAAGTTATGCAAAATGATGTTTTTTCGCATCTCGTATAACGAACCGTTATGCAAAACCGGCTCGCGGACGGACGCGTCAAATTCCGCCATCTACAGTGTTTCCTTGCCGTGGCCCAGATGGGCAGCGTGCAGCAGGCCGCCGAGAGTCTTTCGGTCACGCAGCCTGCCGTGTCGAAGACGATCGCCGAGCTGGAGCTGGTGCTGGGTGTGAAGCTGTTCGAGCGCGGCCGGCACGGCGCCGTGCCCACGCGCGAGGGGCAGCTTTTCATGCCGCACGCGAGCGCCTGCGTGAGCGCGCTGCGCCAGGGCGTGGCTTTGCTTGCGCGCGACGAGGGTGCGGTGACCGCGACGCTCGATATCGGCGTGCTGCCGACGGTGGCGACGGCGCTGCTGCCCGGCGCGTTGCGACATTTCGGCGAGGAATGGCCGCGCGTGAGCGTGCGGCTCGTGACGGGAGCCAACACCGAGTTGCTCGAGCGGTTGAAGACCGGGGCGATCAGCTTTGCGGTGGGGCGGCTTGCCGACCCCGAACGGATGGTGGGCCTGAGCTTCGAGCAGTTGTATAACGAGCCGCTCGCCGTAGTGGTGCGCGCGGGGCACCCGCTTGCGCAGGGGGCGGGCCTGCCGGCGCAACTCGCATCGTTTCCGCTCGTGATGCCGCCGTTCGGCACGTTGATCCGCCAGGCGGCGGATAGCCTGCTCGCGGCGTGGGGCGCGCCGCCGCTGTCCGCGTTCGTCGAGTTGCTTTCGGTTTCGGTGGGGCGCGCGCTTGCGCTCCAGAACGACGCGGTGTGGTTCGTGCCCGCCGGCGCCGTTGAATACGACCTGCGGCGCGGCACGCTGGTGCAACTGCCGTTGCCTGCGGCTGGCGGCGAAGAGCCGGTAGGTGTGATTCAGCGGACCGATACGCAGCCTACGCCTGCCGGTCGCGCGTTGATCGAGGCCGTTCGGCGCGCGGCGCGCGAGCGTGAAGCGCGGCCGGATGGCTCCGCCGCGCCGCGCAAGCGGCGTGCGCGTGCCGCGAATGCTTCCGCTGACAAGGATTCACCCGGCGCGAAACGTTGAGGCTTCCTGTTCCTGCAGACGCGAAACCGCGCCAGATTCAGCCGGTAGAGAGCTTCGCCTTGGCGCGCGGCTTCGACGTAGCCGATGCTTCCGGCGCGACACCGGGCAGGCGCGCGCTCGTGGCCATCCACAGCACTTCGGCGTCTTCCGCGCTCGTCGAAATGGCTGCGTGGCCGGTGCGGCTGTCGAAGTAGAGGCTGTCGCCGGTCTCGAGGTAGGTGGGTGCGTAAAGCTCCGAATACAGGCACACGCTGCCGCTGATCACATACAGAAACTCTTCGCCTTCGTGGCGGCCCCAGTCGTCGAATGCGTCGAGCGAATGCGCGGTGATGCGGATGCGAAACGGCAGCATCGCCTTGTGTGCGAGATCGGTGGCGAGCAATTCCATTTGATAGCCGCGATAGGCGTGGCGCTGGCCCGCGCCGTTGCGCGTGAGCGCGCGGCGGCCGCCGGCATTGAGCTTGGGCGGGGTACCGAACAGCTCGGCCAGGTCGATCCTGAGCCCGCCGACGATCTTTTGCAGCACGTCGAAGGTGGGCGACATCAGCCCGTTTTCGACCTTCGACAAGGTCGAGCGTGAGACGCCGCACAGGCGGCTGGCCGAATCGAGTGTAAGGTCCTGGGCGACCCGCGCGGCACGCACGCGGCGGCCGAGGTCGGTGGTCGCCGTGCTGGCGGATGGGGTGAGCGTGGAGTCCATGGGCTGCGTTCGGAAACTGACGAAAAGCCCTGGTTGGGCCGCGCAATGTGTTACCGATCATATCAAACGCTTGCCCGCGTGAAAGCCATGTCTGCATCGCACGGTCCGGCCGGAGCCTCGGCGCCGGTGGGCGGCAGACGCTAGCCCGTCGCTCATTAATGCCCTAATTAATTGTGAATTGAAACGACTCGATTTAAAGATTTTTAAAACTTAATCCGCCGCTAATTTGACAAATTTTAAAGATTTATTGAGTTTGATATTAGAGCGGCACTTCAAAATGCGTCCATGCGTCGCGGCTCACACGGAAATTGATATTTATCATTGTAATCAGATGATGTAGATCAAGTGGAGAGAGCAAAATGCATGACGAACGACTCGAATTGTTGCTAGCCATCTCGCGAAGAACGCTTGGGATCGAAAGTTTCGAGCTGACCGGGAAGCCGACGGCCGACGTCCACCTCGTGAGCGTGGAGGACATTGGCCGCGCGCTGGAGTCGGCGTATGACGCCGGGCTGATCGTCGGCTACCGCATGGGCCGCGCGGAGTGCGAAGAGAACGCCTGAATACCGCGTGAAGCGATTTAGGGGGCGGCGTCCTTTAAACGGGACGCCGTTTTTCATTTCCGCCGGTATTCACTCGTTAATAAACCTGGTGCCGAATAGCACATCGGCGTGACTCAATCGCGAATGCGATTGTGCGTTCGCGGCGATTACCTGGGAAACCTGATCAATTAAACGAGCCGGCGCAACGGCGCGAGCGACCAGTCGTGCGGCACGCCATGCACAGCGAAAAACCACGCGGCAATCCACGATGCGGCGACGACGATCAGGTCGCAACTTCCGCTGCGCCACCAGTTCAACGAGTGCCGCTGATAGATCCACGGCACACCGAGCGGATTGGGCCAGTCAGCGAACAGGTGGATCATGCCGCCGCAAGCGAAGCCGAACGCGGGCGCTGCGAGCGGCATGTGCCCGAGCTTGTGATACGACCATACGAGCAATGCAATCCAGCCAATGCCCCAGTGCGTGAGCGTGCGATGCGTGATCCAGAGGCGTCGCTTCTTGCGCCACCAGGCGACTTCCAGCCAGTCGGGAGCCGAACCGCCCGCGACACCGGCCGCGAATGCGAGCGCAGCGTAAAGATGCCAGGCGCTATCGGCGCCCTGATGCGTGACGATTGCGGCGGCGATGACGCCGGCGGCCCAACCCGTGGCGTGATGTGCGGTGCCTGATGCCATGAAGCGGTGTATTGCGAAGTCGAAGGGGGCGCAATCTTCGCAGATGTGTCGCCGTTATGACAGGGGTGAAACGCGGATGACATGCAGGCGACACGCGGTACGTCGTGCGGCGCGGGCGGTGCCCGCGCCTGCTACTTGCGCGTCAGGTCGTGCAGCGCGCTACGTCGAAGCGCAGTTCTTCTTCAGGCGGATCATTCGACGCGGAAGCGCCATGCGTTACGCGAATGACCGAGCCGTGGCCGTTCGGCGTGAGCGTGACGAAGTACGATGCATCCGAGCGCGAGCCCACGCTCAGCTCGGTTGTCGTGCCGTCTCGCGAAGCGTGAACGTGCGGCAAGCGGCCTTCGAGGCAACTCGCGATCGACGACGCCGAACGCGCCGACGAAGCATAGATCATTGGTTCGCCGTTGGAGGCCGTGCCGGACGGCGGTGTCGAACCGCAAGCGGCGATGAATGCGAGCGGGGTAGCGGCAAGAAGTCGTAGCGTGAGCGTTTTCATAAGCGGCATGACAGGATCGAAGCAGCGGATTATGCCAATGAGTATACGCACCCTGATCTGAATCAAGGTCCACGCAGACGTAAAAAGATGCAACAACAAGCAAGAAAAAAACACATGCGCTTGTGGCGCATGTGCGTTTCGCGAAGGAAGGGCAGCGCGGCGGGTCGCGCCGCGTTTGACCGAATCCCGGCGATCAGAAGCGGTGGCGCAAACCGACCGTTGCGGCCACCTGGTTGTTCGTCGAGGAAGGCGAGAGCGTATTGATCGCAGCCACGTTCGCGATGCCCGAGCCGTCGGCGTTGTAGCCGAGCGAGCCCGAAGCGTGCTGGTAGACGCCGGCGAGATAGACGTCCGTGCGCTTGCTCAACGAGTAGTCGGTGCCAAGCACGACGGTGTGCCACTTCGGGCTGTTGTTGTTGCCGTTGCCCGTGACCGTGCCGTCGGTGAACGTGTAGGAGCCGACGAACGCGAGTGCGGGCGTCAGATGGTAAGCGCCGTTGATCTCATAGTTGTCGACGTGCAGGTTCAGGCCGGAGAGGCCCGGCAGCGGCGCGCTGCCGCCACTCGAGAGACTCTGCATGCCGTCGATTTGCGAGTGCGTCCACACGAAGCCAACCTGTGCCGGGCCGTAGGCGTAGTTCACGCCCGCGCCGAACGAGCGCTGCAGCCGTGCCGAGATGTTCTGGTCAGCAGAAGCCGCGCTGTTCGCCGCGCCCAGGCCGCCCGAGTTGTTTTGCTGCGAATAGGCGGCTGCGAAGTTCAGCGGGCCGTTGCCGTACGACGCGCCGACGCTCCATGCGCGGCCATTCGCAAAGCCGTTTGCGTCGTTGCTGAAGCCGTACAGGCCGCCGAACTGGAAGCCCGCGTAATTGGCGCTGGCGTACTTGACCGAGTTCTTGATCGAATCGCTCTGCGCGAGGTTGTCGTTGTCGAACGGGTGGCCCGCGAGGTTGTTGCCGAAGCCCGCGCCGGCTTCCGAGAGCGGCGAGAGGTAATCGACCATCGAGTCGTATTGCCGGCCGAGCGTGAGCGTGCCGAACTGGTCGCTCTTCAGGCCGACGTAGGCCTGGCGGTTGAAACCGTTGTCGCCGTTCTTGTAGCCGCCGTTATTGAGATTGAAGCCGCTTTCCAGAGTGAAGATCGCCTTCAGGCCGCCGCCCAGATCTTCGGCGCCGCGAAAGCCGAAGTAGTTGTTGGAGAGAGCGCCGCTGCCCTGAGCCCAAAGGCTGTGGCCGCCTGCGTTATTCGCGTAGACGATGCCGGCGTCGAGGGAGCCGTAAAGGGTGACGCTGCTTTGCGCATGGGCGCTGATGGCGAAGGCGCTGAGGACGCCTGCAAGAATGAGTGCTTTTTTCATGTTTTTCTCCGGTCAGAACCTGGGAAATCAAAGGCCGAATATTCTGAAAATCGATTTCGTGCCCGGTTGATTCGCAACGAAGTGTAGGCCTGGTAATCGGAGTATTTGCGTGGATTGACGCAACAATGCATTCACCTCATTTCTCGAATGGCATTAATCGTCGTAAGTCGTTGCATTTAAAGAGATTTATAAAACGGATATTCGGTGCGGCAAAATGATCCTCGGGAATAATCCGTTGCGCATTTGCGACGATGCGGCAAAGCCGCGCAGGAGCGGGCTTAGCGCGAATGCACTTCTTTTTCAAGCGTGATTCTCGTCGTTTGGTGAAAGGTACTGTTCCAGATCCTGGGCTGAACACATGCATCGCGCGGCGCTACAATTTCTTCAGCCCTCGACCAAGGGTGGTCTTTTTTCATCTGTTTTGCGCGGCTCTCGGGCCGCGTTTTTTTTGCCTGCGGAAAATCATTTTCAATTAATGCGCGCAACGGAATGATGCGTTGCGGAAAGCGGAATGATTAAAATCGCGGCAGATATTCTGCTTCGGTGGCGGGATAATCGGAACTTTGCACGGGGAAGACTTGGCGTTCGACGCGCGGCGCGATGCGGGTAGAATCCTGCCCTTGCCCCGCGACGGGCAAGTCCCGCGCAGAACCCGATGAAAGCCCCGCCATGACCGATTCCTCTCCCGCAGCCGAACCCGATTTTCCCGCCGATGACACCGCCGCCGAGGCCGAGGTGATCCAGGAAGCGCGCCGCGCAAGGACGGCTGGACCGCGCGCGTGATCAAGAATGAGGACGACGATGGCTGGGCCGTCGAAATGATCAAGGACGGCGAGCCGGAGCCTGCGCTCGTCGGGCCCTGGACCATGGGCCGTGACAAGAAGAATCCCAAGCCGCTCGACACGTCGGCATTCAACACACTCGTGAAGACCGCTTCCGAGGTATTGCGCAGGCACGAGCAGCAATTGCGCGCGCTGCTGCACAAGCGCGTGAGCGTGCAGACCGCTGATGGCGATGTGGACGTGACGCTCGATATCGTTCCCGACGAGTACGAGCCTTATGCGCTCGTCAGCGCGATCGACGCGTTCGGCGAGCAACTCGCGCAGGCGCGCGTCGCGCCGAATTTCAAGCTGACGAAGGCGCGCGCCGAGGCCTGGGCTGAAGGCGGCTTCGGGCGTATCGAGTAACTATCGGAGGCTGCCCGCTCAGTCCTGCTGGCAGAAGATCGCGGTCAATAGCGGCCCCGCATGGTGGACGATGGCGGTATTGCCTGCCGCTGCGAGCGCCGCCTGCACCTTTGCCTGGGTGCCAACCACGACGGCCCCGTAGGCGGAAGGGGCGATGGGCTTGCCGTTGCCGGTCTTGAAGAGCGGGTCGTCTTTCTGGAAACCCACCACGGCGAACACACTGAAACCGTAGGCGGTCATGTGCTGGCCGTGCGCGGGCCAGAACGCGTTGATCGAATTGCTTTCGACCTTCATGGGTTTCGGATCGATCAGGTTTTGCGTGATCAGTCCCGAGATGAAGTCGTGGGCGGACTCGCTGCAGGTCAGTGAATCATCGATGACAGCGGCGCGGGCGGTGCCGGCGAGAAGCGTCAGCGCAGCGAGAAAAAGGGCGGCAAACGTAAAGCGTTTCATTGCATGGTTGGCGAAAGTGCGTGCGCGGGGCCGGATGCGGCAGGCGCACAACGCCCGGGCTGGCGCGAAAGGGTTGCACTCTACGCGTGTTCGGGAGATCTCGCTTGCGGCGCTGCGCGAGCCAACCTGGCCGGGCCGATCTGGCGCTTTGGCTTACAAAACGAAAAGTTAATGTGGCGCGAACGTCGGAATACCTGCAAGTTTTCTGGAAGGCGTATATATTGCGCGGTTATGACCGAAAAAGATAAACCTGCAAAAACGGCTCCGCGAGAGGTGCCACTACCGCGCACGTGGGATGCTCGCGCGGCGCGTTGGCTCGTCACTCCGCTCGTACCCACGCGCGTTACCCCGAATCACCTGACCACGCTGCGACTGCTGATTGGCGTTGCCGGCGGGTTCTATCTGGCGCGCGGCGGCTTTCTGCACGTCAATATTGGCGCATTTCTGATCGTATTGTCGAATTTTGTTGATCATACCGACGGCGAACTGGCGCGTATCAGCGGCAAAGCCAGCCGTATCGGACATTTCTACGATCTCGCAGCGGACGCGCTCGTCACCGTCCTGCTGTTCTTCGGCATGGGCTATGGCCTTGGCGCCGTGGCCGGCCACACGGGCGCCGAATGGCGTGTGCCGCCGGCCGTGCTCGGCGGTATCGCGGGCGTTGCAGTCGCCGTGATTTTTTTCCTGCGCATGCGCATCGAGGAAATGGCCGGCAAGGCGGGCACGCAGCAGGCGTTCGCCGGCGGTTTCGAGACTGAAGACGTGCTGTATCTGCTACCCCTTGTCACGCTGACGGGCGTGGTGTCGCCGTTCATTATCGCGGCTTCGATCGGGGCGCCGTTGTTCGCCATCTGGGTGGTGCTCGACTACGTGCGCGTGACGCGCCGTCAGCGCCCCGCCAAGGAAACCCCTCAGGTGTGGAGCAGCAGATGAGCTTGCAAGCAGAACAAGAACCGGTCGTAGCGCCTCCCGTCCCCGTTTCGGCCCGCGCCACACGCGCCGCGGCCGGCGAGCCGGACGGCGCGATCGGCCGCGCGCTGCAACCGTTGAACACCGCGCGCCTGCGCGCCGACTACGAGAGCCAGGGCTCGTTCCTGTATCTCTCCGATTTCCTGCCCGCCGACGCCACGCAACAGTTGATCGACGCGGCCAACGCGCTGCTCCCCGAAGTCAACCGCAACTATCTGCCGGGCCACAAGGCGGGCGGCAGCGTGAGCCGTCACACGATCGACCGCCTCGCGCCTTACATCGCCGAGCTTTACCGCTCGCCGCAACTGATCGCGTGGCTCGAAAAGATCACGGGCGACCGCTTGCAGCTTTCGCCCGAAGACGACCCGCACGCGTACGCGCTGTATTACTACACGCGCGCCGGCGACCATATCGGCTGGCATTACGACACGTCGTACTACGACGGCCGCCGCTATACGGTGTTGCTCGGCGTGATCGACGAGTCGTCCTGCAAGCTCGATTACGAGCTGCACACGAAAGATTCGAACAAGGCCGACGAACCGGGCTCGGTGCAGTACCCGCCGGGCGCGCTCATCGTGTTCGACGGCGACAAGCTTCGTCATCGCGTCACGCCGAGCCTCGAAGGCGAAGTGCGCGTGTCGCTCACGCTCGAATACGTGACGAACCCGAACATGCGGCCGTGGCGGCGTTTCATCTCGAACATGAAGGACGCCATTGCGTACTTCGGTTTCCGCCAGGTGTTCCGCAAGGCGTTTGGAGGCAAGGCGTGAGCCGTGCTGCCATCCTGCTGCTGTCGGTCGGCACGGCACTCTTCATTGCGCTGCTCGCCTGGCAGGGCCTCGGCTCGGTAACGGGCGCGCTCGCGGCCGCAGGCTGGGGGCTCGTGCTCGTTGCCGCGTTCCACGTTGTGCCGCTCGCGCTCGACGCGGGTGCGATCGCCGTGCTTTTTGGCAAAGACGCACGCGTCGACCAGCGTGATGCGCTGCTCGCGCGCTGGACCGGCGAATCGGTCAACAGCCTGTTGCCGGCCGGCCAGATCGGCGGCCCCGTGGCGATGGTGCGCCAGCTTGCCCAACGCGGCATGTCGATGCGCGACGCGGCGGCGGCCATCACCGTGAGCACGACGCTGCAGGCCGTGGCGCAGATTGTGTTTGCCGTATTCGGCATCGTGCTTTTTTCGGCCTATGCCGCGAACGGCGCGCCGCGTGATCTCGGCGTCGCGGCGCTGATCGCGACCGCCGTGCTTGGCGGCCTGATCGCGCTGTTCTATGTCGCGCAGCGCCGTGGTCTGTTCGGCCGCCTGCTGCGTCTGGCTTCAAAGGTATTCGGCAAGCGCGACTGGTCGGCGCTTGCCACGCGTGCCGATGCTGTCGACGAGGCCGTGAAGTCGCTTTACGCCGAGCGTGGCCGCGTGGCGGCCAGCTTCGCGCTGAGCCTCGCGGGCTGGCTCGTGGGCACGGTGGAAGTGTGGCTCGCGCTGCGCTTTCTCGGCCATCCCGTAGGCTGGATCGATGCGCTGCTGCTCGAGAGCATCGGTCAGGCCATTCGCGGTGCCGCTTTCGCCATTCCTGGCTCGCTGGGCGTGCAAGAGGGCGGTTACCTGCTGCTCGCGCCGCTCGTCGGCCTGCCGCCCGAGGCGGCGCTCGCGCTCTCGCTCGCCAAGCGCGCGCGCGAAATCCTGCTCGGCTTGCCGGGCCTGCTGTATCTGCATTTCAGCGAACGTAGCTGGCAACGCCGGCGCGCCTCGCGCGTCTGTGCTGTCGAAGTCGCCGATTGACCTTTTTTCTCCCAAGGAACGTTTGCGCATGCGCGCCATCATTCTCGCGGCAGGCCTTGGCCTGCGCCTTCAGCAACCGGCTGGAGATCAGTTTCCGAAATGTCTGCTGCAGTTCGAGGGCGTGACGCTGCTCGAACGCCATTTGCAATTCCTGGAAGAGGCGGGCGTCACGGAAGTCGTGCTCGCGCTCGGTTTCCAGCCTGAGCTGGTCGAGGCCGAACTCAAGCGCATCAGCTGGCCGCACAAGGTCGAGGTCGTGATGAATCCGCGCTTCGACCTGGGCAGCGTGCTCACGGTGCATCGCACGGCCGAGGCGCTCACGCGCGGCGGCGATGTGCTGCTCATGGACGCCGACGTGCTCTACGACGAGCGCGTGTTCGCGCCGCTCGTGGCAGGGGACGCGTCGGCCAACCGTCTGCTGATCGACCGCGACTTCGAAGCCGGCGACGAGCCCGTGAAGCTGTGCCTGCGCAACGGCGTGCCCGTCGAACTGCGCAAGCAACTGGCGGTCGGTCTGCAATACGACACGATCGGCGAGTCGGTGGGTTTCTTCCGCCTGAACGAAGCAACGGCGCGCCGCTTTGCGCAGATCGTCGAAGGTTATGTCGATACGGGCCGCGCGAACCTGCCGCACGAAGAAGCGCTGCGCGACCTGCTGCTCGAGCGCGGCAGCGAGTTCGAGACCGCGGACGTGACCGGCGCGCCGTGGATCGAGATCGACTTCCCCAACGACGTGACGCGCGCCGCGGAGCAGGTGCTGCCGCAACTGCGTCCGGTGGTGAGCCGCGTGAAGCAGACGGCTGTCTGAAGCGCATCGGCGCGGATTGCTCGACGCTCGACGCTTGATGTCTGATTAGGCCGCGAGGTCTGTCGCCGCTTGAAAGCGGCGGTGGGCTTCGCGGCTTTTGCTTTTGCGCGCGTGATTGCATCGTGTCGCATCGGCAAAAGCGCGCCGCTTCATCTGTTGCAGGGTTCCCGTTTTCCGCAACAAGGGCCATAATGGCAGCTTTACGCCATCAGCCACGCTGATCGTCGTTCCTGCCCATGCCATTAGCCCTAGGCACATTCATCGTTCCGCTCATTGTCGCGTGCTCGATGTTCATGGAGAACGTGGACGGGACGGTCATCGTCACCTCGCTCCCCGCACTGGCCCGCGATCTCGGCCAGGACCCCATCACACTCAAGCTGGCCGTCACGAGCTACGTGATCGGCCTCGGCGTGTTCATTCCGATTTGCGGCTGGGTGGCCGATCGCTTCGGCTCGCGCAACGTGTTTCGCACGGCCATTGGCATCTTCATGGCGGGGTCGCTGCTGTGTGCGGCTTCGCGGTCGCTCGAGATGTTCGTGGCCGCCCGCTTCGTGCAGGGCATTGGCGGCGCGATGATGGTGCCGGTGGGCCGCATTATCATCTTCCGCTCGCTGCCCAAGTCGGACTTCATTCGCGCGGTCAACTATCTCACGGTGCCCGCGTTGCTCGGACCGGTCGTGGGGCCGCCGCTTGGCGGGTTCATCACCACGTATCTGCATTGGCGGCTGATCTTCTTCATCAACATTCCGATTGGCGTGCTCGGCATCTGGCTCGCGAACCGGCATATCGCGAACATGCACGAGGAGCACCCGGGCCGGCTCGACTGGGCGGGTTTCGTGCTCTCCGCGGGTGGGGCGTCGCTCTTCATGCTCGGCCTTTCGCTGGTGGGCGGCGAGCTTGTCGCCACCGGCACGGCAGTGACGATGTGTGTGATCGGCGCGTTGCTGCTGGCCGCCTATTGGTTGTATGCGCAACGTGTCGAGCGGCCCGTGCTCGATCTGAAGTTTCTGCGTATCCCCACGTTCAACGCGAGCGTGGCGGGCGGATCGCTGTTTCGCATCGGGCTCGGCGCCGTGCCTTTTTTGTTACCGCTCACGCTGCAGGAAGGGCTTGGCATGACGGCGTTCGCTTCAGGCGCCATCACGTGTGCTTCGGCGTTCGGCTCGATCTTCATGAAAGCGATCGTTTCGCGCGTGCTCGGGCGCTTTGGCTTTCGCCGCACGCTCATGGTCAACGCGGTGCTCGCGGGAACAGCCATCGCAATATGCGGCTCGTTTTCGCCTGGCATGCCGGTGTGGCTCATCTGGGTCATCGTGCTCGCGGGCGGGATCTTTCCTTCGCTGCAATTTACCGGCCTTAATTCGCTCGCCTATGCCGATATTCCAACGCGCGACATCGGTCGCGCCACGAGCGTGGCAAGCGTGATCCAGCAGGTGTCGCTCGGCCTCGGCGTGACGATTGCGGGCCTCGTGCTGCAGATTTCGCATCGCGTGCAAGGCCATCCGACCATCGTCTGGTCCGACTTCTGGCCCGCGTTTCTCGTGGTCGGGCTCTTTTCTGTGGCGTCGATTCCGGTGACGATGCGTTTGCCCGCGAATGCGGGAGAGGAAATTGCGCGCGGCCGGCGCGGCAAGGCGTGATGCAGGCTGGGGCGTTCGCTTTGCACAACTGTGGAATCAGCGGATCGCCGGATCGCAATCGTTTTCCTGGCGTGCTATAAGGCCAAGGCAGGTATCCGGTAGGCCCTACAAACCGAATCATGGGGTGCACTCAATGAAGCTGGTTGAAAAAACGAAAATTTCCGCTGCCACTATCGCACTGCTTTCGCTATCCGCTTTGTCCACGGGCTTCCTCGAAGCCACACCGGCCTTTGCGAAGGACACGGCGCAACGCCCTGCGGTCCTCAACGCAGCGGCGGTGGCCGTTGCCGACAAGTACGCGGCCGACGCCGCCGAGCAGATCTTCAAGGAGGGCGGCAACGCCGTCGACGCGGCGGTCGCCATCGCCTTCTCGCTCGCCGTGACGTACCCGGAAGCCGGCAACATCGGCGGCGGCGGGTTCATGACGCTCTACGTGAACGGCAAACCGTACTTCCTCGACTATCGCGAGCGCGCGCCGCTCGCCGCCACGCGCACGATGTACCTCGACGACAAGGGCAACGTGATCGAGGGCAAGAGTCTGTATGGCTACGACGCCGTGGGCGTGCCGGGCACCGTGGAGGGCATGTGGGAAGCGCAGAAGCGCTTCGGCAGGTTGCCATGGAAGCAGGTGCTCGCGCCCGCAATCAAGTACGCACGCGACGGCTTTGTCGTGGATGAGCAGCTTGCCAAGCGCCGCGAGGCCGCAGAGAAGGACTTTGCCGGCAAGACCAACTTCGACGAATACTTCGGCGACCTGAAGGAGGGCGTGACGTTCAAGCAGCCCGATCTCGCCAATGTGCTCACGCGCATTGCGAACCAGGGCGCGAAGGACTTCTACGACGGCAAGACCGCCGACCTGATCGCCGCCTCGATGAAGGGTCATGGCCTCATCACGAAGCGCGATCTGCAGGAGTACAAGGCCGTGTGGCGTCAGCCGGTCGAGGCGAAGTGGAACGGCTATGAAATCATCACCGCGCCGCCCCCGAGTTCGGGTGGCGTGGGCCTCGTGCAGCTGCTCAAGATGAAGGCGATGCTCGCGCCGCAGTTCAAGGACGTGCCGCTCAATTCGCCGCAGTACATCCACCTGATCTCGGAGATCGAGAAACGCGTGTTCGCGGATCGCGCGCAATATCTCGGCGACCCCGACTTCTACAAGGTGCCGGTCGCGCAGCTCACCGACGACGCGTACCTCGCGAAGCGCGCCGCCGAAGTCGATCCGGACAAGCCTTCCGACACCAAGAGCGTGCAGCCGGGACTCGGCACCTCGATGCCGGAAAAGGCGGAAACGACGCACTTCTCGGTGGTCGACAAGTGGGGCAATGCCGTTTCGAACACGTACACGATCAACGGCTACTTCGGTTCAGGCGTGGTCGTGCCGGGCGCCGGCATCGTGCTCAACGACGAGATGGACGATTTCGCATCCAAGCCGGGCGTGCCGAACATGTTCGGCGTGGTGGGCAGCGACGCGAACGCGATCCAGCCGAAGAAGCGTCCGCTGTCGTCGATGACGCCGACCATTCTCACGAAGGACGGCAAGGTGGCGCTCGTGATCGGCACGCCGGGCGGTTCGCGCATCTTCACGTCGATCTTCCAGGTGATCAACAACAACTACGACTTCGACATGCCGTTGAAGGACGCGGTGGCGGCGATGCGCTTCCACCACCAGTTGCTGCCGCCCAACACGATTTTCTGGGAGCCGTACCAGCCCATCGACGGTGAGCTCGCCAAGCAGGTCGAGGCGAAGGGCTACGTGCTGAAGGGCCAGAGCTTCAATGGCGACATTCAGGCGATCCGTATCAACGGCGATACGCCCGACGCGGTTTCCGATCCGCGCGGCCGTGGCGTGTCGCGTTTGATCCAGTAAAACCGCGATGCCGATGCGAAACCATGCGCCGCGCATGAAAGCTAACCATTTCGCATCGGCAACCTGGCATGGGGTGGTAAAAGTTTGCATGACGTGAGCGTTTGTCCTCAAATTTGGGGATGCCGCGCGGTTATTCATCGCGTACTATGCAACCTCCGGCGGAAGACAGCCCTTTGCCGGCGTGTGTTTTTCTTGGGGCGGCGTTTGCCGCCCCATTTTCTTTTCGGCACTTCCGTTCCACAGCTACACGGCTGTACAGCTTCACAGTCAGACCGCATATTGAATTCGTCAGGCGAGGTTCGTTTGGTTCTGACGTTTGCGCCGCCATGCAAGTGAGGCGCGCGCCCACTTCTCGTTGTACCTGAGCATGGACCTGACGAGCCGCGAACTCGCGTTGATCGCCGATGTCTTCAAGCTGCTGGCCGACCATATCCTGCCGGAGGGCGCGTTGCGCCTCGAGGTGGGGCGGCGTCTGCTCGAACTGCTGCGCGCCGATGGCCTGCATGCGAGCGCGGATCTGTTCATCTGGTCGGGCGAAGAGAATCTCGATCATCTGCGCGTTCGGCGCGGCAAGCGGAGCGAGCCTTTTTCCGATCGGGAACGGGTGCTGTTCGATCTGTTGCGTCCGGCCTTCATCGCTGCACTGGCGCGCTCGCGCGCGCAGGCGGCGCACGCTCAGCCGACGCAAGGCGAGACATCCGCCGCAGATAACGAAGCGATCAGCCGCTTGACGCGGCGCGAGCGCGACGTGGTCGCGCTCGTGGTGGAAGGGCTGCTCGACAAGGAGATCGCCGAGCGGCTAGGCATTTCTTATACGACCGTGCGCACGCATCTCGATCGTTCGTTTCAGAAGCTCGGCGTCACCAACCGCTCGCGCCTCGCGCGCCTCGTGCAGTCGGCGCAGCGCTAAGGCGCGCTGCGTTTTCCTTTATTTCGGCGCGGCCGCCGAAACGTTCTCACCCGCCGCATCGATCAAGCCGACGCAGGTTTGCGCGTTGCCGATCCGCTCGATCGCGAGCAGCGCAAAGCGCGCGAGAAAGAGCGAGCCGTTGGCTTCGCCCAGATTGGTCATGGTCTTGCACAAGTGCGTGTAGACGGTGTCGAGTTCGCTGTCGGTCATGGCTATCTCCATCTGTACTTGATTGCGCCAGCGCTCAGGCGCACAGCGCATGGTCGAGGGCGGCGAATGCTTGCGCGGCGACCGTGCCGGCGTCGCCGTGCCAGCGGCCGAGCACGTGGCCGTCCGGGCGCACGAGGTAGAGCGTGCCGGGCTGCGCGCCGTACATCGGGAACAGGCGTCCCGTGTGGTCCCAGCCGCTGCGGCATGGCGTATCGGCGCGCTGGCGCTGCGCGAGCGGCACCAGCGCGAACGGCAGCGCGCGTGCGGCCAGCGTCGTTTCGAGCGCGGCGATCGGGGCGGGCGTTGCGCCATCCTCGCTGAAGTAGAACGCCGTGAAGCACGGCGCGATCAAGTCGGTCACGTGGCCTGCGCGCGCGCCTGCCTGATCGACGATCGTGAGCGGGCATTCGGGCAGCACCGTGCCCGGCGCGGGACCGTTTGCGAAGGCGTCGGAGGCCGCATTGAGCGGCGAGGCCGTGTAGGCGATGGCCGAAGTCTGGCGCGGATTGATCAGCGAGCGCACGGCGGCGTGCTCGCGCGCGAGGCTCAGCACGGCGGTGCGCATCAGATCGAAGGCGAACGACGGCGGCGCCATGAATTCCGTGCTCTTCGTGCCGTAGCTCAAGTTTTCGTGCGCGGCGTAGACGCGCTCGTCGGAGTAGCTGTCGAGCAATGCGTCGCTCGCGAGCCCCTTCACGACATAGGCGAGTTTCCACGCCAGATTGTCGGCGTCGTCGATGCCCGAGTTCGCGCCGCGCACGCCGAAGATCGGCACGAGGTGCGCCGCGTCGCCCGCGAACAGCACGCGGCCATGCCGATAGCGCTCGAGCGTGAGTGCGTTGGCCTTGTAGATCGTGATCCAGACCGGCGACCACGACGCCTTCTCGCCCATCATGTCGAGCAGGCTCTGCACGCGCGGCATGACGTTTTCGGGCTTGATCGCTTCGTCGGCGTCTTCGCCGTCGCGCAGTTGATAGTCGATGCGCCACACGTTGTCGGGCTGCTTGTGGACGAGCACGGTCGAGCCGGGATTCGACGCCGGATCGAAATACGCGAGGCGCTCCGTAGGCCGCGCGCTGTCGAGCAGGATGTCGACGATCACATAGCGACCCTCGTAGCTCGTGCCCTGGAGCTTCAGGCCGAGCGCTTCGCGCACCGTGCTGCGGCCGCCGTCCGCGGCGATTAGCCAGTCGGTCTGCGCGGTGTAGTCGCCTGCGGGCGAGGAGAGCGAGAGCGTGGCGCCGTGCGCGTCTTCCTGCAGGGCCGTGACTCTCGTTTGCCAGCGAATGTCGATCAGGTCGGCGTGCTGTTCGGCAGCGTCGAGCAGGAACTGCTCGATGTGGTACTGCGCGAGGTTGACCATCGGCGGCAGCTTCTGGTTTTCGTCCTGCGGCATCGTGAAGTGCAGCACTTCGTCGTTGCGATAGAAGCTGCGCCCACCCGTCCACGGCAGGCCTTTGGCGAGGAAACCGTCGAGCGCGCCAAGGCGTTCGATGATTTCGAGGCTGCGGCGCGAGATGCAGATCGCGCGGCTGCCGTAGCAGACCGACTCGTCAGCTTCGATCAGCACCGAGTGCACGCCGTGCTTCGCGAGACCGAGCGCGATGGCGAGGCCTACCGGGCCGCCGCCGACGATCGTCACGGCGTGGCGCTGGGCTTTACGGCCGCCTTCGAGTATGGGCAGGCGCGCGGCGTACTGCTTCGCCTCGAACGGATAAGGTTTGAATTCGGCGCTCATGGGGAATGCGTCTCCATACGTAAGTCTTGTGCTTGCCGGCTTGCCCCGAGCGGAGGCGCTGGCGATGAAGGCAGTATGGAGCGCGAGGCGCGGCCCGCTGTCCTCAATTTGGGTACAGGAGGCTTACGGCAGGAGACGAGGGTTTGCGGCGGTGAACTAGCTCTGATCCGTCGCCAGACATAGAGCAAAGAGCTGGCGCTGGCTCGAAATCCCCAGCCGCTGGTACGCGCGTTTCTGATAAGTCACGACGCTGCTGGGCTTCACGCCCATGCATTCGGCGATTTCAACGGCGCTGCGTCCTTCGAGCACGCCGCGCAGGGCGTCGAGTTCGCGTTTGGACAGCGTGGGGCAGAGCCCGCGCAGGCGCGCAAGCATCATCTGAGGAATGCCGAGCTGGCTCTGGCCGCGAATCGTGTAGTGATGCCGCGCCGACTCGCCGATCAGCGGCGCGAGCGATTCGACCAGTTCGACTTCGGCCGGCTGAAAATTGCCGGCATCGCTTTCGCGGTACAGGTTCACGGAAAGCCAGATATCGGCGGCCGGCTGCAGCAGCAGGGAGAGCCGGTCGGATACGTTGGGCGTGGCGTAGCAGGCGGTGCGGTAACCGTCGTGCGCGATGTCGGCGCTGCTTTGCCAGTGCAGAACGAGTGACGAGCCCGGCTTGTCGGCCGAACCGCCGTTGACGATCTGCTGATTGCCGTCGAGCGCGTAGAAGAGGCGCGCGTAAGTGTCGGCGACGTCGCGCAGGAAGCGCCCGCCGCGATGATCGGCCACGGAAACCGTGCGCGGGCGGTTGCCGAATTCGTACGCGAACACCGTGCATTGCGTGACCGACGTCGCCGGCCCGAGCATGTTCAGCACTTCGGCGGCGAGCGCGTTGGCGTCGTCGCGGCCGATGGCCGAAACGAGGCTGGTGACGCGCGAGAGGTCGAATTGACCTGCCT
This sequence comes from Paraburkholderia sp. J8-2, assembly GCF_905220195.1. Lineage (NCBI taxonomy): Bacteria > Pseudomonadati > Pseudomonadota > Betaproteobacteria > Burkholderiales > Burkholderiaceae > Paraburkholderia > Paraburkholderia sp. J8-2. Next base: position 22,162 of record NZ_CAJMZA010000007.1, on the reverse strand, counting down.
GCCTCGGTCGATCGAGATGCCAGTAACGCATGTTTCTTAACGGAAAACGGCTAAAAAGGCGACTTTTACGAGATTAGCATCGTTTCGCACCAGCGCGAAAGCGCCTGCAGCGGGGTCGGATCGGCCTGCGGGGCGCCCTCGTAAGCTTTGCGTCAACGTAAGCAGGGAACGGCACGTTGGGGTAATCTCCACCCTCGGCCGGCGCGGTATTCGCGTCATGTTTCCTTACCTGAACATCCCTGCGCGCAGGTTATCTCCAAATGTTGACGCTCCCCACCGCGATTCCACCCGATTTCGGCGCCGGAGCGGTCTTTCTCAGCGTACTCGTCACGCAACTGGGCGTGCCCGTGCCGGCCGCGCCGGTGCTGATTCTCGCGGGCACGATGGCAGCGGGCGGCGAGACATCCTACACAAGCCTGTTGCTGGCGGCCGTAATCGCGACGCTGCTGGCCGATTCGCTGTGGTTCGCCGCGGGCCGCAAGCGTGGGCGGCGTCTGCTCAATGGGCTCGTGCGCTTTTCGCTGTCGCTGGACACCACCATCCGCATCGCGCGCAATGTATTCGAGCGCTACGGCGCGCCCATTCTCGCGGTGGCGAAGTTCGTGCCGGGGCTCGGCCTGATTTCCGCGCCGCTGCTCGGTACGACAACGGTGGCCGTGCACGTCTTCCTGCTTTGGGACACGGTTGGCGCGGCGTTGTGGGCGGGCACCTGGTTGCTCGGCGGCGCGGCGCTGCATGCCGAAATCGTGCGTTTCGCGGCGTTCGTGCGTGCGAACGGCATGACGATCTTCGACGTGCTCGCCGTGGCGGGCGTGCTGTTCCTTGGCTGGCGCTGGCTGCGGCGCATGCAGTTCCGCCACTGGCTTGCCACGCATCGTATTTCGCCCGATCAGCTCGACGAGATGATGAAGTCGAGCGCGCCGCCCATCGTGCTCGACGCGCGCCCGCAAACCGTGCGCGAGAAAGAGGCCTACCGGATTCCAGGCGCGCGGCCGCTGAATCTCGAATCGAGCGAAGAACTGTCGCCCGAGTTGCTCGGGCGTCCGATCGTCGTGTACTGCGTGTGCCCGAACGAAGCGACGGCCAAGCGCATCGTCGATCAGTTGCGCAACAAGCACATCTACCATGCGCGCGCGCTCAGGGGCGGCCTCGACGCCTGGGAGCGCCACGGTTATCCGGTCGAGCCGCTGTCCAACGAGTTCCACGCCGCGCATGAACATGCCGATGAACTCGAAGCGGGCGAGGAACCGGAATACACCGTGCGGGCAAGCCTTTCCAAATAACGGTCGTTCCGCCGCGCGCCGCCCGGCGCGCGGTGCTCCCTAGGCGCGCTGCCTGCGCGAGCCGCCGCCCACGTTCTGTCCCGCGTCGCGCGCCATCTGCGCGTACCCCCACACCGAAATCAGCGTGAGCACGCCGGCGCCGAGAAAGGCGAGCCGGAAGTCGTCGAGCGTGAACACATGGCCGGTCGTTTCGCCGTTGACGTGTGCGGCCACCCGCAGCGCGAGCGCGCCAAATGCAATGCCAAGGCCAATGGTCATCTGCGCCGCCGCGCTCCAGAGCGTGCTGGCCGCGCTCATCTGCGGCTGCGCGACATCGGCGTAGGCGAGCGTTGCGAGGGTGGAAAACTGCATCGAGCGCGTCACGCCGTACACGAACACGACGATCAGCACGATGGCGAGCGGCGTGCCGGGCGTGAGCAGGCCGCACGCGATCAACGAGACGCCCGCCACGCTCACGTCCACAACCGAAACGAGCCGGAAGCCCCAGCGTTCCAGAATGCGCGTGGTGAGCGCCTTCATGCCGAGATTGCCGAGCGCGCTCGCGAGCAGCAGCAGGCCGGACTTGAACGCGGAGAGACCGAAGCCGATCTGGAACATCAGCGGCATCAGATAAGGCGCCGCGCCGATGCCGATACGCGTGATCGAGCCGGTCACGATCGTGACGGAAAACGTCGGGACCTTCAGCGTGGAAACATCGACGAGCGGATGCGGATGACGCTTCGCATGCACGAACGCGACGACGCCGATCGCGACGCCCGCCGCAACGATCGCCACCGCGCGCCACGGATTCTGGCCAACCTGACTCGCGAGTTCCGCGCCGTAGAGAATGGCGGTCAGCGACGCCCCGCTCAGCACGAGGCCCGTAACATCGAGCGGCCGGCGCTGCTCGCCGCGCAGGTTCGGCACGATCGCGGCGATGGCCGCGAGCACGGCAATGCCGAACGGCACGTTCAGCAGAAAGATCCAGCGCCACGACGCGTAGGTCGTAATGAAGCCGCCGATCGGCGGTCCCACCACGGGTGCGGCGATGGCGGGCCAGGTGATCGTCGAGATCGCCTGCATGAGCTTGCTTTTCTCGGTGCTGCGTACGACGACCATGCGCCCGACCGGCACCATCATCGCGCCGCCGATGCCTTGCAGAATGCGCGCGGCCACGAACTCGTCGACGTTCTGCGAGATCCCGCACAGCACGGACGCGACCGTGAAGGTGACCACGGCGCCGAAGAACACGGTGCGCGCGCCGCAGCGGTCCGCCACCCAGCCGCTGGCCGGAATGAAGATGGCGAGCGCGAGCATATAGGCGGTCACGCCGAGGCTCAGGCTATTCGGACCGATGCCGAACGAGCGCGCCATCTGCGGCAGCGCCGTGGCGATGACGGTCGTGTCCAGATACTCCATGAAGAACGTGGCGGCGACGAGGTACGGCAGCCAGCCGACGCCGGAAGAACGTTGCGCGGGAGCGGTCATTGCGCCTCCGCGCAGGAGAGGGGAATCAACGTCATCGTGGTGCGGGTCCTGTGCGGTCTGCGGGCGAATTGGGGCGACTCGTGCCGATCGGAATCGTGCGGACCGGGTCGTGAAGCCAAAAGCCCGTAGCGAAAGGCGACAGTTTCCAATACGCAAAAGCATCTGTACAGCCGCGCGGCGGGCGGCGGCGCTGTGAGACCTTCGCGGCAAGCCCAAATCGAAGCGCGTAGACTCGTGCGCTGTCGGCATCTCATCGTCAACTCCCTTGATCAATGGAGGATCGGAAATGGAATACCGTTTTCTGGGTGCGTCTGGAATGAAGGTGCCGGTGCTGAGTTTCGGCACCGGCACGTTCGGCGGCAAAGGCGAGTTCTTCGAGGCCTGGGGCGCAACCGACGTTGCCGAAGCGCGAAAGCTCATCGACATTTGCCTCGACGCCGGCGTGACGATGTTCGATACCGCGGATATCTATTCGAGCGGCGCGTCGGAGTCGGTGCTCGGCGAAGCGCTCAAGGGGCGCCGCGACAAGGCGATCATCTCGACCAAGGCGACCTTCCGCTTCGACGACGAACCCAATAACGTGGGCTCGTCGCGCTTTCACCTGAAGCGCGCGGTTGACGCGGCGCTCAAACGTCTGCAGACCGACCATATCGACCTGTTCCAGTTGCATGGTTTCGATGCGCGCACACCGGCCGAGGAAGTGCTGTCCACGCTCGATGAACTCGTGCGCGCGGGCAAGATTCTCTATACGGGCGTGTCGAACTTCTCGGGCTGGCACCTGATGAAATCGCTGGCGGTGGCCGATCGCTACGGCTACCCGCGGTACGTCGCGAACCAGACGTACTACTCGCTGATCGGCCGCGACTACGAGTGGGAATTGATGCCGCTCGGGCTCGATCAGGGCGTGGGCGCCGTGGTGTGGAGCCCGCTGGGCTGGGGGCGTTTGACGGGCAAGATCCGGCGCGGCCAGCCGCTGCCGGAGAAGAGCCGTCTGCATAAAACGGCGGAGCAGGGTCCGCCGGTGCCGGACGAATACCTCTTTCGCGTGCTCGACGCCATCGACGAGATCGCGAAGGAAACCGGCAAGACCGTGCCGCAGATTGCATTGAACTGGCTGCTGCAGCGCCCGACGGTCGCGACGGTGCTGATCGGCGCGCGCGACGAGGCGCAGTTGCGCCAGAACCTCGGTGCGGTCGGCTGGAATCTCACGCCCGAACAGGTCGCGAAGCTCGACGCCGCGAGCGCCGTGCGCCCTGTTTATCCCTACTGGCACCAGGAGGGGTTCGCCGAGCGCAATCCGTCGCCGGTTTGACGAGAGTCTTCGCTGAGCGAGGTTGCCTCAAGCCGCTTCGGCCTGGCGCAGGATCTGGGTCGCGCCCAGATGCAGCGCCAGGGCGAAGAACTCGCGTTCCGCGAGATTGAGTGTCTTCGCGGCGGCCATTGCGCGGTAATGGTCTTCGGGGTGCAGGAACAGCTTGACTTCGACTTTCGACTGACAGTTCTGCGCGGACTCCACGGATGCTTCTCCTTCGGTAACCGGGCGCTCGGCCCGTGACGGGTGCGAAGCCCATTACCGGGCGTCCATACGCGCAAAGGCGCGCGCCGTGTACCGCGATGTAAGCAGCGGTATGAAACGGCGATGACGCGGAGTGGGCCTTGAAAGTTCGCCTGCCTGGGCGCGTGCGCGACGGCAGGACACGCGCGCTGAACTAGCGAAGCGTGGGACGACGCAATGCGCCGGTAGTGCGATTGAAGCCGGGATGAGACAGGTGATGCGACGGCGGGGCAACGTGCTGCATAAGCGACCAACCTCCGGAATTCTTCTTCTTGTGCGGCAGGGCGCCGCATGTAGTACGGGCGCCAGTGTAGTCGCGTTTCGGCCTAGGGTAAACCCCTAATTCGAAAAGAATTATTGCGTAGATTGAGATAGTTGCCGGACAAGATCCGAAATGCTTGGTGGGCGCACTTCAGTTCATGCGGAATGGATAAGGGGAATGAATGGGGCGGCGAGAACCGCCGCCCCGGCGCCAGCCTGAGAGCGGGCGTGAAGCTTGGGCGCGTCAGCGCCCGGCCATTATTCCTCGACGCGCTTGCGCAGGCGCGAGCGCGCCTCGGCGAGCGACAGGAACTTGCCATGTGCTTCGTCCAGCACGGTGACCTTGCCGTGGCCGATGTCATAGACCCAGCCCTGCAGTTCGAGCTGGCCCTGGGCCACGCGCGCCGCCACCGCGGGGTGCGTGCGAAGGTGCGTGAGTTGCAGGCGGACGTTTTCTTCGACGAGCGCCTGGACGATGTGGTCGTCGTCCAGACCGCGCGTCTTCACCACGCTGCGTGCGGCTTCCGCGTTGCGCAGCCATGCCTGCACCGTGGGCATGTTGGCCGTGGCTTCCGCGCCCGAGGCGAGGCCCTTCATCGCGCCGCAGTCGGTATGGCCGCACAGCACGATCTGCTTCACGTTGAGCGCGAGCACCGCAAATTCCACGACGGCCGACACGCCGCCGAGCATTTCGCCATAGGCCGGCACGATATTGCCGATGTTGCGGCAAACGAACAGATCACCGGGCTTGGCCTGCGTGATCATTTCCGGCGAAACGCGCGAGTCGGCGCAGGTGATGAACAGCGTGTGCGGCGCCTGGCTATGGGCGAGGCTGTGGAACAGCTCCTTGTTGCCCGGGAAAACGTGATGAGTGAATTCGTCCACGCCGTCGAGCAGGTGTAACAGATCGCAGCCGCACGAATCGGAGTGATCGTCGTGCGAGTGGGTGTTGTCTGGCATGGATGTTTCTCTCTTTATCATGAATCGACACTATCGAATGGCAACAGCGGGAGTTTACGCTGAGCCGACCCCTGGCGGATCGGAAAACTTCGCGTCACGCTGCGCGAGACAGCAGCCTTCCCGGTATCGAGGTGTCGAACCGGCGGGATATGTCGATAAACCGGCCGAAAAGACAGCTAAGTGCGGGAAAGTGGGCTTGCCGAGTGGGGCGCCTGCGCGGCGTGCGTTTCCGTTCGAAACGAGATTTTCTCACGCCGCGCGCAATTGGCCCATCCGGGGTGTCGCCGGGAGTGTCGGGATCAAGAAGAGAGAGGGAACGCGACCGACCAGTCGGTCGGCGCGTTCACCATGCCATGCGCCATTGACCTGAAGAATGGGCAGGGGCGTCGGCCAGCAACGTGTCGCCGGGCGGTGTCGTTCCATCGGAGAAGTCTGCGAGGATTTCGTCGCGCAGCCGCACGAAGCGCGGATCGGCGCGCTCGCGCGGGCGCGGCAATGCCACGTCGACGATGCGACGGATGCGGCCGGGGCGCGGCGCCATCGTCACGACGCGGTCACCGAGGTAGATCGCCTCGTCCACATCGTGGGTGACGAGGATCATCGTGATGCGTTCGCTTTCCCAGATGCGCAGCAATTCGTTTTGCAGGCGGCTGCGCGTGAGGGCGTCGAGCGCGCCGAACGGTTCGTCGAGCAGCAGCACGCGCGGACGATTGACCAGGCCGCGCGCGATCGCTACGCGCTGCGCCATGCCACCCGAGAGTTGATGCGGATACGCCCGCTCGAAACCCTTGAGGCCCACGAGTGCGATGTGCTCAGCCACGGCCTCGTGCTTCTTGCGCGCCGAAAGCGGGGCATTGCGCAGCGCCGCCAGAATGTTTTGTTCGGCGGTGAGCCACGGAAACAGCCGATGATCCTGGAACACGATGCCGCGCTCGAGCGACGTGTCGCCTACGCGCTCGCCGCGCATCATGATTGCGCCGCTATAGCCCGCGTCGAGGCCGGCGATGAGGCGCAGCAACGTGGATTTGCCGCATCCGCTCGCGCCGAGCACGCTCACGAATTCACCGGGACGCACATGCAGCGTCACATCGTCGAGCACGGCGAGCGCGGACTCGCCTGCGCCGTAACGCTTGCTCACGTGCAGAATGTCGAGTCCCTCGGGTTCAATGGTGCTCATCGGGTTTTCTCTCAGGTTCATTTGATTGGCAATGCGAATCATTGGGCGGTGATATGCAACCGTGCCAGCACCGTTCGCTCCACGCGGCGTGCGAGCGCATTGAGCGCCCAGCCAATCGCACCCACGACGATGATGCCGAACAGCACGAGGTCCATGCGGAATTGTTCGCTGCCGTCGATCAGCAGATTGCCGATGCCGCTGCCGGCAACGAGCAGATACTCCGCGCCGAGCGTGGCGAGCCACGAATAGATGAGCGCGAGATAGAGGCCCGTGAAAATCGAGGGCAGTGCGGCCGGCAACAGGACGTGGCGGACAAGCTGCAGACGCGAATAGCGCAGCGCCTGCGCGAGTTCGACGTATTGGCGCGGAACGGCGTGAATGCCGTCGCACGTGTGGGCGGCAACGGGGAGCAACGCCGCCAGCGAAAGAAAGACGACCTTGGCGGCGTCGCCGAGCCCGAACCACACGGAAATGAGCGGAATCCACGCGAACAGCGAGATCTGCTTGAACGTGTCGAAGCTCGGCCCCACGACGCGCGCGGCGATGCGCGAGAGCCCCAGCGCGCCGCCCAGCAGAAGGCCCGCCGTGGCGCCGATCGCGAAGCCGCAGGCTTCGCGTGCGAGCGATGCTGAAAGCGCTCGGGCCAACGCGCCGCTCTCGATCTGTTCGTGAGCGGTGCGAACCACATCGGCGGGACTCACTAGCAGGCCGCTCTTCACGAGATGCGAGGCGCTCAAGGCCCACCACAGCGCAATGGCGACGAGGGGCAGGGCTGCTCCGCGTAGATCGAGAGTTCGTCGCGGTTTGGTCTCCATGGTTGCTTCGCAGGCGCAAGCGGGGCGCACGGATTTGCGTGCGAGCGATAATTTCATGGCGAACGTTCCTCTGGGGTGATTGGCTGCCATCAAGCGCGAAACGCCGACGGCGTACCGCGCCGCAAACGCCGCTCGAGCGCATCGAGCAGCCGGTTGATGACGAGGCCGACCGCGCCCACCACAACCACGGAAGCCATCACGAGATCGAGCTGAAAGAGCTGCCGCCCATACACGATCAGATAGCCGAGCCCTTCTGAGGACGCCACGAGCTCGACTACGACGAGCGCGAGCCACGCCTTGGTGAAGGCGAGGCGCACGCCGGTGGCGAGCGTGGGCACCGCCGCGGGCAGCACGAGCCTCACGATGCGTTGCCAGCGTGTGTAGCCGAATACGCGCGCGACTTCGTCCAGTGCCGCCGGTGTCTGCCGAAAGCCCTGTATGGTGCTGAGCGTGACCGGCACGAGCGCCGCGTGAGCGATGAGCAGATACTTGAGCGGTTCGCCCACGCCGACGAGCAGCAACAAGAACGGCAGCCAGCCGAGCACCGGAATCTGCACGATCGCGTTGAAGCTCGGCAGCACCCAGGCTTCGAGCGTGCGGGAGAGCCCGAGCGCGCCGCCGATCAGCAAGCCAAGCACGGTCCCGCCGGCGAAGCCCAGCAGTACGCGTTGCAGGCTGATCAGCGTATTGCGTGCAAGCTCCCCGCTCTGGGCGAGATCGACGAACGTTTCATAAACACGCTGCGGTGCAGGCAGGATTTGCGGTGCGATCCAGCCATGCGCGCTGCCCACGCTCCACAGCAGGAAGAGCAGCGCGGGCAGCAGCCAGGGCGCGAGATGCCACGCGCCCGCGCGCAGCGCGGCGCGCCAGCGTGTGTGTGTCGTTGCCGTGTCGATAAGCGGTGCCGCACGCGGCGTGTCGCTGGCAATCGTGATCGCGGTTTCCGTCATGATGCGGCTCCTCTCGTGCGCTCAGCCAAGCGGCTTGCCGGCGGCGTCGTAGCGGGTCCAGTAGTGTTCGAGCTTTTGCGTGCGCAGCGCGTTGTCGAGATAGCGCGGCTCGAACCACGAATCGACGTCCACGGGCTGGCGAATCAGCTTCAGGCGCAGCGCGTCCTGCGCAACGGCCTTGTAGCGGGCCACGATGAACGGATCGATCAGCGGCGAATTGCGGTACTTCAGAGGCTGTTCGCCGAATTCGGCTTGCCAGGACGTGTAGCTCACGCCGCTCTTTGCCCACAGCTTGAAGAGCGCGTCGCGGTTTGCCTCGTCGGACGACCATTGCGCCGCTTGCACGAAGACGTTGACTACACGCTGCACGATATCGGGGTGCGCCTTCTCGAAGTTGTCGAGCACGAGCAAATGCGCCTGGCGCGTCAACTGCGGCCCGTCATGCTGCGAGTCGTAGACGATGCGGGCCAGCCCCTGGTCGCGCAGCCGGTAAAGCGTGTAATCGCTCACCGAGGCGTCGATGCCTTTCGATGCGAGCGCGGCGAGCGAGCTTGCGGTATCCAGGTTGATCACGTGCAGCGCGTGTTCGTCGAGCTGGTTCTCGGCGAGTGCGTTGTCGGCCACGAGTTGCAGGTTCGTACCGCGAAAAATGGCGACCCGCCGGTCCTTGAGGTCCTTGATCGATTTGATATCCGAATCGGCCGGCACGCCCACCTTCACGCCGGAGCGCACGCCCGATTCCAGCAGGATGCGGGTCTTGAGACCGTTGGCGCGCGCGAGCACCGAGGGCAAGTCGCCTTGATACGCGAAGTCGAGCGCATTGTTGGCAATGGCCTCATTCACAGCCGGGCCCGCGCCCTTGAAGAAAAGCCACTCGACCTTGATGCCGTCGGCGGCGAACTCCTTTTCGAGCAACTGCTGGCTGCGCACCGTTGCCGCGGTCGAACCGCCGAAGGTAGGCGGATCGCCCGAGCCTTGCTGCGCGACGCCGATACGGATCACGGTGGGCTTTTCGGCTGCGGCATGCAGGGAGACGAACGAGAGCGCTGCGCAAAGCAGGTACTGCAGAACACGATATGAACGCATGGGCAGGTCGGATCTGGGTGACGAAACGGGGTGCGCAGACTGGCGAGCTTGCGTCGCCGTCGTTGCCGTTGGGTCATTCTTTTCCGTGCGTGCCGATCAGGACAACCAATGAATCGAGATTTGCATTTCTCGACAGAAGCGCTGCATGTGATGGGGAAAGCGAACGGCAGGGCGCCTTCATGATAGTGGCGCGCCGGCCGCGCCGAAGGAAGAAATCGTGCTATCGATGTGAGCAGAAACGCAAAGCCGCACAGCATGCAATGCGGCTTTGCGCGATAGCGCGCCTTATTGCGTTTCGACTGCGTGGCGCGGCGCGGCGGCGCGCCGCGACGGCATGAAATACCACACGGCGCAGAGCACTTGCAGCACGACGAGGACCGCCCACACGGTCTGATGCGCGACCGCCGGGTAGTGGCCGTCGAGTGCCGGCCAGTGCGCGAGCGCGGCGCCGATCGCGATCTGCAGGATGAAGATGCCGATGAAGATGACGAGCGTGAAAGTGGTGTTCACGCGGCCAATCAGGCGCGGCGGAAAATATTCGGCGAGCACCGCGTAAGTGAGGATGCCGGTGCCGCCGAACGCGCCGTAGGCGGCCCAAAGCAAGGATGCGGGCAGCGGCACACGTGCTGCGAGCAAGGCCTGCACGAGCACGAAAGCGAGCATCGTGACGCCGGAAAAGAGCTGCACGCTTACGCCGCGCCGCTCGAAGCTGCGTGCGAGCGCGCCAAAGCCGATGTTGCCGACAATGAATGCGCCGCCCAGCACGGAAACGAGCGAAGCCGCGCGTGCACCGGCATCGGCGGTGCCGGCCGGCACGACGTCGCGCAGGAACGCGCCGACCCACAGCGACTGCATGGCGTAGAACACGGCCTGGGTCAGCGACGAGAACGTCGCCGTCTTCCAGAACGCATGGCTGCGCAGGATGTGCGCGGTGCCCTTGAACTGTTCGAGCACGCTTGCCTGATGGTGGGTGTCGCGCGTGCGCGGCCCGCCCATCCAGATGATGGCGGCCACGAGCACCGTGAGCGCCGCGAGGCCGAGACTGACCGCGCGCCACGGCGCGATCGAGAGCAGCCACGAGAGCGGCGCGCCCACAGCCACGCCGCCTAGTCCCCCCACAGCCATGACGAGGCCGTTCACGAGCGTGAGCTGCGCGACGGGGAAGTGCTGCGCCGTGGCCTTGAACGCGCCGCCGAGGCACACCGACACGCCCACGCCGATCAGCAACCGGCCCACCATCATCGCGGCCATGTTGTGCGAGACGCCGAAGATTAGCGCGCCCGCCGCGGCCACGAGCATGACGCACGCGGTCACGCGTCGCGGGCCGTAATGGTCGAGCAGCACGCCGCCGGGGATCTGCGCGCCGGCGAAGCCGAGGAAATAGAGGCTCGTGAGCGTGCCGAGATCGGTCGCCGTGAAGCCCATCTCACGCGAAAGAAACGGCGCGAAGCCGAGATTGACGCCGCGAAACAGGTATGAAATGAAATAGCCGAGCGCGAATACGGCGAATACGCGCAGTCTGAGTGAGGTCATGTTTGGGGCGAAAGCGGATTGAATGCCTGGCTGTCGATTATTGGCGATTGACGTACGCGAGGCCAGCGAGAGATTTCAGACGGCATTGTGAGTAGAATTTGACGTCATGGCCCGATCTCTCCCACCATTGCAGGCGCTGCGCGCCCTTGAAGCCGCCGCGCGGCGGCGCAGTTTCAGCCGCGCAGCGGAAGAATTGCATTTGACGCACAGCGCCGTGAGCCATCACCTGCGCGCGCTCGAAACGGAACTGGGCGTCGAGCTGTTCCGCCGCGCGGGCAGCCGCATGATCCCGACGGCCGCGGGCGCGCAGCTGGCGGAGCGCGTGCGCCGCAGTCTCGACGACCTGCGCGACGCGCTCGACGCCACGCGCCCCGGCGTGAGCGGCGTGACGCGACTCGAGTTGAGCGTGATGTCCGACTTCGCCTCCGTCTGGCTGATTCCGCGCCTGGGCGACTTTTACGACCGCCATCCCATGGTCGACCTCTCGCTGCGCATGCATGCCGACGTTACGCCGCCCGACCCGTTTCCCTTCGACGTCGGCATCTGGCATCGGCGGGTGGACGAACCCGGTTTCCAGATCCGCAAGTTGCTGGACGACCAGGTCGTTGCGGTATGCAGTCCGGCCTTGCTCGCGCGCCACCCCGGCTTTCGCATCGAAGATCTCGCGAGCATGCCGCTCCTGCGTTTTTCGCGCCGCTCGTGGCGCGACTTCTTCGAGGCCGCGGGCGTGGCCGGCGACGAACCGGAGCGCGGACCGGTCTTCGACGACGCGGGCCTGCTGCTGCAGGCCACCGTGGCCGGGCAAGGGGCGGCCACGGCGCGCCTGCAACTCGCGCGTGGCTTTATCGAGCGCGGCGAACTGGTGCAGTTGGGACAGGTTCGCATTCCAGCCTCACTCGACTATTACTTCACATGGCGCGAAGGGCATCCGCGCGAGGCGGCGATCCAGCAGTTCTATCGATGGATAAAGGCGCAATTGGCCAATTGATGTCGGCCCCTCGTATTGCGCAATGGGTATTCGGGTTAACCGCTGTCCGGATTGTCAACGCCGCTTGTGTGATGTGCGTTGCTGTTTGATTAAAGCGGCTCAATCCCGCTCTGGAATACGCGATTAGCGATTGTATTCATATCGCATGCACCAAAACGGATCACGGCTGAAGGCATTGCAGCGGCGTTTAAAGCGGCAATGAAGCGGCAATGAAGCGGCAATGAAGCGGTAATGGATCGTAAAGCGGGCGGGTGAAGCCATTTCAATTGCATTGTTGTGTAGTGGCTTCACTATTTGGACAGTCAACGTATTCGTCTGTGGAAAGCAACAGGAAAGTGTGGCGTGGAATCACAGATTGGGCACGCTTCGTGTCAAGAATGAAATAGTTGCGGTATTGTTACTTCCCATCGCCGTTCGGCGCGCGAATGTTTTGTAGTCAATGGTGTAGTTAACGGCCCATTCCTGGGCCTGCAATAAGACTGACAACAGGAGAAACTGCATGAAGGCTATTCAGATGTTCAAGCTGGCCGCAGCCACGGCGCTCGTGGCGGCCTCGTTCCAGGTCTATGCGCAGGACGCTTCGGCGCCTGCCGCAGCGGCCCCCGCCAGCGGTCCGACGGCCGCTGCCCAGCACAACGTCAATCAATCGAAGGCAGCACTGCGTCAGGCACGCGCAGCGAACCGTGCGCTCGGCCGCAAGGTCCGTGCGGCCCTCGCGCGTGACCGGAACATCAGCGTCTCCAACATCACCGTGCGTGCGAAAGACGGCGCCGTCATTCTGCAAGGCACCGTACCCGAGTCGTCGCAAATCCAGCGCGCCGGCGATGTCGCCAAGGGCGTGGAAGGCGTGACGTCGGTGCGTAACGCGCTGACGATCCGCCCGGTTGGGACCTGAGCATCGGCTAGCCGGCGTGTGCCGATCGCGCGTGGAGGCGCGGACGGCGACGCCGGAGCGGATGCATTCAGCTGCTTCCTGAAGGCCGCACATGCAGTCCCTTTCGCGGACTGCATGTGCGGCTTTTTTATTGCCTGTCGAGACTGTAGTGCGAGCCGCGCTCAGGCATCGACGTAATGCATTTCCGGCGATTCGCCCATCAGCAGAGGGCGATTGGCGTCGGCGGCCGCGCGCAGATAGTCCCAGAGCGACGTGATGCGCCGCAGCTTGCGCAGGTCCTCGCGGCTGCACAGCCAGAAGCGCCGCGTCACCACGACTTCGTCGGGCAGGATTGGCACGAGGCGCGGGTCGGGCTCGGCCATGAAGCAAGGCAGGATGGCGAGCGCGCTGCCCTGCAGCGCAGCATGGTATTGCGCAATCACGCTGGTGCTGCACAGGTTGGCGGTCACGTTAGGCGCCGTTCGTTCGAGGTACAGCAGTTCATGGCTGAACGCCAGATCGGCGACATAGCTGATGAAGGCATGATTGCGCAGGTCGGCGGCTGTGCGAACGCGCGGGTGGCGCTCGAGATAGGCGGGCGTGCCGTACAGGCGCAACCGGTAGTCGCACAGCTTCGTGTACACATACTGTCCACGCTCGGGGCGCTCCAGCATGATCGCGAGGTCGGCCTCACGCTTCGAAAGGCTCACGAAATGCGGCACCGGCAACAGGTCGATCGACATGTCGGGATGCTGGCCCGTGAAGCGCGCCAGCTGCGGCGCAAGAAAGAAGCAACCGAAACCTTCCGTCGAGCCCACGCGAACATGGCCCGAAAGCGACTGCGCGCCAAGCGCGAACTGCTCGCTGGCCGATTGCACCGTGGTTTCCACGGCATCCGCATAGGCCAGCAGGCGCTGGCCTTCGGCCGTCAGCACGAAGCCGCCCGAGCGCGATTTATCGAATAGAACCGTGCCTAGCGCCGCCTCCAGCTCACGCACGCGGCGCGCGACCGTGGTGTGGTCGACGCCCAGGCGCTTTGCGGCACCGCTCGCGCGCTGCGTGCGTGCGACTTCCAGGAAGTAGCGCAGATCGTCCCAGTTCAATGTCTCCATGCCGGTCGTTGTGTTTTTTTGCATATCGGATGGGCTTTTTCGTCTCTATGCCGTGGATATTCGAATAACTATACTCGCTGCAGAAGGCGACTGAAACAGACGCGGTCGCACGACAACAAAGACGGAGACAGACGATGCAAACGCAGTCGTTCCCCACGCGCTCGCCGCAGGCGCGCCCGTGTTCAGCAGGACTCTCCTTGACTTCGCCCGGCTCCGTTCCCGGCACGCTCGACGTGAGCGCATGCGTTTGCGCTGCGTCCTTGCGCGCGTGCTGCGGCTGAAGGTTTCGCGTACTCCGCATATTCCGCTATATCCGGCCACGGCCGGCCCGTTCGAATCCAACAGGGAGAGTTCACGATGAACGCAGTGACCCAGGCATCCAACGCGCACGTTTCGACCGTCAAGCTGCTCATCGACGGCGAATTCGTCGAATCGAAAACGACTGAATGGCGCGATATCGTCAATCCGGCCACGCAGGAAGTGCTGGCGCGCGTGCCGTTCGCGACCGTCGAGGAAGTGGACCAGGCCGTGAAGGCCGCGCATGCCGCGTTCGCCACGTGGAAGACCACGCCGGTCGGCACGCGTTTGCGCATCATGCTCAAACTGCAGGCGCTGATTCGCGAGCACATGCCGCGCATCGCGCAAACGCTCACCGCCGAACAGGGCAAGACGCTGCCCGACGCCGAGGGCGATATTTTCCGCGGCCTCGAAGTGGTCGAGCACGCGTGCTCGATCGGCACGCTGCAGCAAGGCGGTTTCGCCGAGAACGTGGCGGGTGGTGTGGACACCTACACGTTGCAGCAGCCGCTAGGCGTATGCGCCGGCATCACGCCCTTCAACTTCCCCGCGATGATTCCGCTATGGATGTTCCCGATGGCGATCGTTTGCGGCAATACGTTCGTGCTCAAGCCTTCGGAGCAGGACCCGCTTTCGACCATGCAGCTCGTCGAACTCGCGATCGAAGCGGGCATTCCGAAGGGCGTGCTCAACGTCGTGCACGGCGGCAAGGAAGTCGTCGATGCGATCTGCACGCACGAACTCGTGAAGGCGATTTCGTTCGTCGGCTCGACGGCCGTGGGCACGCACGTCTATCGTCTGGGCAGCGAGCACGGCAAGCGCGTGCAGTCGATGATGGGCGCGAAGAATCACGCTGTCGTGCTGCCCGATGCGAATCGCGAGCAGGCGCTCAATGCACTGGTCGGCGCGGCGTTCGGCGCGGCGGGCCAGCGCTGCATGGCGACCTCGGTGGCCGTGTTCGTGGGCGCGGCGCAGCAATGGGTGGACGAACTGGTGGAAAAGGCGAAAACCCTCAAGGTCAACGCGGGCCATGAGCCCAAGACCGACGTCGGGCCGGTCGTGTCGCGCGCCGCGAAAACGCGCATTCTCGGGCTGATCGACGCGGGCGTGAAGCAGGGCGCGACGCTCGCACTGGACGGCCGCGACGTGAAGGTGCCGGGCTACGAGAGCGGCAACTTCGTCGGGCCCACGGTGTTCACGGACGTGAAGACCGACATGGACATCTACACGAACGAGATTTTCGGGCCCGTGCTCGTAGTGCTCACGGCGAAGACGCTCGACGAAGCGATCGCCATCGTCAACGCGAATCCGTTCGGCAACGGCGTGGGCCTGTTCACGCAAAGCGGCGCGGCGGCGCGCAAGTTCCAGAGCGAGATCGACATTGGCCAGGTGGGCATCAATATTCCGATTCCGGTGCCGGTGCCGTATTTCAGCTTCACGGGCTCGCGCGGCTCGAAGCTCGGCGACCTGGGCCCGTATGGCAAGCAGGTCGTGCAGTTCTACACGCAAACCAAGACGGTCACCGCACGCTGGTTCGACGACGCGACCGTGAGCGACGGCGTGAACACGACGATCAGCCTGCGCTGATACGCCGCCCGGCATCAACACGGAGTACTGAACAATAACGGAGACAGGCTCATGAAAATCGGATTTGTCGGGCTGGGCCACATGGGCGCGCCGATGGCGCTCAACCTGCTCAAGGCGGGGCATGCGGTAGCCGTGTTCGACCTGAGTGCGAGCGCGATGCAAACGCTCGCCGAAGCTGGCGCGCAGAAGGCCGCATCGGCGAAGGCAGCGGCAAGCGGCGCGGAGTGCGTCATCACGATGCTGCCCGCGGCGGCGCACGTGCGCAGCGTGCTTACGGCGGAGGACGGTGTGCTGGCGGGTATCGCGAAGGGCGTGACGATCATCGATTCGAGCACGATCGATCCGGCGAGCGTCAAGGAGTTCGCGAAGCTCGCCGCCGCGCAGGGGAACGCGTTTGTCGATGCGCCAGTCTCGGGCGGCACGGGCGGTGCGGCCGCAGGCACGCTGACCTTCATGGTGGGCGGCAGCGCCGAGCACTATGAGAGCGTGAAGCCGGTGCTTTCGGGCATGGGCAAGAACATTGTCCATTGCGGCGAGACCGGCACGGGGCAGGTGGCGAAGATCTGCAACAACCTCGTGCTCGGCATCACGATGGCCGGCGTGGCCGAAGCGATGGCGCTCGGCGAGGCGCTCGGCATCGACCCGAAAGTGCTAGGCGGGATCATGAACACGTCCACGGGCCGCTGCTGGAGTTCGGACACGTACAACCCGTACCCGGGCGTGATCGAGACGGCGCCTTCCTCGCGCGGCTACACGGGCGGTTTCGGCACGGACCTCATGCTCAAGGACCTGGGTCTGGCCACCGACGCCGCAAAAGGCGTGCATCAACCCGCGTATATGGGTGCGCTCGCGCAGCAGCTCTATCAGGCCATGAGCAGCCACGGCGACGGCAAGCTCGACTTCTCGGCGATCATCAAGCTGTATCGCGCCGACAAAGGCTGAGTCACGTCGTTTCGAGTCGCGAAAGGCGCGCTGCGAAGCGCGCCTTTTTTACGCCCGTATCGTCAGCGCTTGATACGCGCTTCGACACGCGCAAAGAGCCGCTTGAACCAGACGCCGAGCAGCGCATTCGAAGGCGCGAGCGCGGTGGAGCAGGCGAGAATGCGATAGACGTCGTTGCGCGTGACCTTCGAGGTCTTCGCGGGATCGAGCCAGTCGTCGTTGTCGACGAGGCGCTCGAGCGTTTCGAGGCCGATGAGAATGGGCCACAGGCACGCGAGCCGCAGGCGCACCGAAAGGCGCGGCAGCGCGAACGTATAGTCGATGGCCGCGCGAAAATGGTCGAGCGCGATGCGCACGAGTTCGAGCATGATCGGCCGCGCGTGCGCCGAGGCGCCGGGCTTGAGCAGGTCCTGCGCGGTGAGCCCGGCCTGGGCCAGCATCGAAGCGGGCAGATAGCAGCGGCCGATGCGCAGATCCTTGCCGCAGTCGCGCAGCACGTTCACCATCTGCAAGGCCTTGCCGAAGCGAATGCCGCGCGCGTACATGGCAGGTTCCAGCGAGGGCGCAAGGGTGCCCGGCAAGTGCATGTACGTCATCTTCGTCCAGAACTCGCCCACGCAGCCCGCCACGAGATACGTGTAGCGATCGAGTTCGTCCCACGTGTTCAGCGCGGCCACCTGGCCCGAGCGCTCGTCGGGGAACGTGCGCAGATCGAATTCCATGCCTTCGGTGAGCGTCGTGACGATCTCGCGCACGGCCCGGCGATCGGCGTCGTCGAGTTGCGCGAGCACGTCGAGCGCGCCGCCTAGTGACTCCAGCAGCAGCTTCTCGTCCGATTGCGTTTGCTGGCCCGCCACTTCGCCCGCGAGATCGGCGAGCAGGGTGTCATCGTTGGTCGCGCCGTTCACGCGTTCGCGCAGCGCGAGCAGCAGGGCGAGCCGCCGCTCGGGCGGAATCAGCGCGGTATCGGCGATGGTGTCGGCGGCGCGCGCGAGCAGATAGGCTTCGCCCACGGGGTCGCGCATGCCGGCGGGCAGCACGCGCATCGTGAGGTAGAACGAACGGGAAACGCCTTTGAGCAACGGGCCCAACAGGAAGGCCCGGGTAGAATTCTGCATGTCGGATAGGGGCAGCAAGGGACGGATCGGACGCAGCCGCATTGTATCGTGGACGAAGGAGACAAGGCCCGATGAGCCCCGAACGCGCGTTTTATGACCTCCAGGTGCGCTTCGCGCGCACGGCGGCGCGCCTCGCCGGTATGCCGCTCGCGGCGGCGTTGCTCGACTGCACGAACCTTTACGTGCGCTTTGGCGCGGGGCGGGCTTTCGATCGCACGCATCCCCTTTGGGCAGCTTACGTGTATGGCCTCGATGAGTGCGCAAGCGTGAGCGAGCAGTGCGAGTGGACGTGGCGCTATTTGCAGCGCTGCCCGACGCATCAGGCGGCGCCCGCGGTCGTCGCGACGGTTGGCTGCTTCTCGTACGCGCGTGAACCGCACGGCGGAGTGCGTTTGCACTTCAACGCTCAAACGGATAACGGCATGTCGCCGCTCGATTCCCGGCAACGCGCCGCACGGTACGTTGAGTTGCGGGCGTTAATTGGGCACCTGCGCAGCCATCTCGGCGAAAGCGGTTGCGCGCCGGGTGATGTGCTCATTCATGGCACGTCCTGGCTCTACAACGTGCCTGCCTACCGGCGGCTTTTTCCTGCGGCCTATGTGGCGAGCGCGCAGCCTGTGGCGCGCCTGCGTGCAGTTTCGCTTTGGGGCCAATTTCTCGACCGTCACGGCGGCGTGCGCAACGACGCGGCCGCGATGCTGCTCGAGCGCGTCGACCGAGTTAGCACATTTGCCAATTTGTTGTCTTGCTTTCCCTTACAGGCGCTCGCGGTGCATGCGAGCTTTGCAGCGTTTCAGGATTATTTTGATAAGTGACGGCATGCGGTCGTCGCGAAGCGGGCCACGCTGCGCGCGGTAAAACGCCTGTTTGCCTATCGAAAGCGAACGTAATCGCTACGGTTACCAAAAATTTTTCAAGATAACCGCGGCGTCGTGCAGTCGAGAGCAGATTGAAAGCCGCTATACGCACGAAGGGGGTTGGCCTCGCGCGGAAATGGGTGCGCGCGAAACGAACTCAACGAGGCCCATGCAATATTGATGAAAGTAATTCCTGTAATCACAAGGTAACGCGCATGCCGCGCCCAACGCACTAGACTCCGCCGATGCTTTCGAAACGGAGCGTCGCTCATGCCCTCGTCCCCGGCTCTTGCCATTCATTCCCTGCGCGATTTCGAGCTGACTGCGGACGGCCAGTACCTGATGGTGAACGGCAATCAGCCGGACAGCGTCGCATTGCATTGCTCGGTGATGCATGAACTGCTCGCCGCACTTTCCAACGCGATTGGCCGCTCCGAGCGCATTCGCCACAAAACCGCGAGCGTGAAATTCACCATGCCTTGCGAGGCCTGGGAGGTCGGCCGCGAGTCGGGCGACGTGCAGCATCTCGTCGTGAGCTTTCGCTTGCCCGGGGGCGCCGAACTGTCGTTCCGTCTGCAGCCTGCGCAAGCCGTGCACATGACCGAGGTGCTCTCGCTCGCAACGGGGCTCGCGAAGATGCGCCTGCCTGGCCGCGCGAGCATGCAATAGGCGCGGCGCAGGCCCGGTTTGCCGCACTCGTTGTACACCCTGCATCCGTGGATGCCGGCCGCGCGCGTCTCGCGCCGGTCATGGAGCATTCGGCACTTTCACGGCTCTTTCGTTGCTTCACATTCGACCTCCCGCATGACGGCATCAACTACCACGGCGCGCTATGCACGCGCACTGACTCTCGCCGGCTTCGGCATCGGCGTGACTGCTGCGGCGCACGCCACCGAGCCCTTCGTGGTCCAGGACATCCGCATCGACGGGCTCACGCGCATCGAACCGGGCACCGTATTCGCCTATCTGCCGATCAAGCAGGGCGAGACCTTCACGGACGACAAAGCCTCCGACGCCATTCGCGCGCTCTACGCGACGAGCCTCTTCAGCGACGTGCGCATCTCTGCGCAAGGCGGCACGGTGATCGTGCAGGTGCAGGAGCGTCCCGCTATCGGCACGATCGATTTCGCGGGCATCAAGGAGTTCGATAAGGATAACTTGACGAAGGCGCTCAAGTCGGTCGGGCTCTCGCCGGGCCAGAGCTACGACAAGGCGCTCGTGGACAAGGCGGAGCAGGAACTCAAGCGCCAGTACCTCACGCGCGGCTACTACGCGGCAGAGGTCACGACCACGGTCACGCCGATCGACCGCAATCGCGTGGGCCTGCTGTTTTCCGTGGTCGAAGGGCCGAGCGCGAAGATCCGCCAGATCAACTTCATCGGCAACAAGACGTTCAGCGACAGCACGCTGCTCGATGAAATGCAACTCTCCACGCCGAACTGGTTCTCGTGGTACACGAAGAACGACCTGTACTCGAAGGAAAAGCTCACGGGCGACCTCGACAATGTGCGCTCGTACTATCTGGACCGTGGCTATCTGGAGTTCAATATCGATTCGACGCAGGTCTCGCTGTCGCCCGACAAGAAGGACATGTACCTCACGATCGGGATTCACGAGGGCGAGCCTTACACGATTTCGAGCGTCAAGATGGCCGGCAATCTGCTCGACCGCGAGGCGGAGTTGAGCAAGCTCGTCGGTGTCAAGCCGGGGCAGCGTTTTTCGGCGCAAAAGCTCAAGGACACGACCAAGGCGATCGTCGACAAGCTCGGCGAATATGGCTACGCATTTGCGACCGTGAACGCGTTGCCCGAAATCGACCAGAAAGACCACACTGTCGCGCTCACGCTGCAGGTGGACCCGAGCCGCCGTGTGTATGTGCGCCGCGTGAACGTCACCGGCAATACACGCACGCGCGACGAAGTCGTGCGCCGCGAAATGCGCCAGCTCGAAAGCTCGTGGTTCGATTCGAACCGTCTCGCGCTTTCGAAGGACCGCATCAACCGCCTTGGCTACTTTACCGACGTGGACGTGACCACGGTGCCGGTGGAAGGCACGCAGGACGAAGTCGACGTGAACGTGAAAGTGACCGAGAAGCCCACCGGCACGCTTTCGCTGGGCCTCGGCTATGGCTCTGGCGAAGGGCCGATCATCTCGGCGGGTATTTCGCAGGACAACGTGTTCGGCTCCGGCAACAGCCTTTCGCTGAACGTGAATACGGCCACGACGTACCGCACGCTTTCGGTCACGCAGGTCGATCCGTATTTCACGGTGGACGGCATCAAGCGCATTACCGATGTCTACTACCGCACGACCGAGCCGCTTTACTACTCGAGCACGAACGACACGAGCTTTCGCATCGTCTCGTACGGTGCGGACATGAAGTTCGGCATTCCGTTCTCCGAGACCGACATGGTGTATTTCGGCCTCGGCATCGAGCAGGACCGCCTCGACGTCGATTCCAGCACGCCGCAGACCTATATCGACTACGTGAACGATTTCGGCCGCGTTTCGAACACGGTGCCGCTCACCGTGGGCTGGTCGCGCGACAACCGCGACAGCGCGCTGGTGCCGAGCCGCGGCTACTACGCGCAGGCCAATGCCGAATACGGCACGCCGGCCGGCACGCAGTACTACAAGGGCGATGCGCAAATGCAGTACTACTACTCATTCGCGCGCGGCTTCGTGCTGGGGCTGAACTTCCAGGGCGGCTACGGCAACGGCCTGGGCGGCAAACCGTATCCGATCTTCAAGAACTACTATGCGGGCGGTATCGGGTCTGTGCGCGGCTACGAGTCGGGCTCGCTCGGCCCGCGCGACACCACGACGAACGACCCGATCGGCGGCTCGAAGATGGTGGTCGGCAATATCGAGCTGACGTTCCCGCTGCCCGGCACGGGCTATGACCGCACGCTGCGCGTGTTCACGTTCGTGGACGGCGGTAACGTGTGGGGCACGGAAGGCAGCAGCACCGGCGCGAACGGTCTGCGTTACAGCTATGGCGCGGGCCTCGAATGGATCTCGCCGATCGGGCCGCTCAAGCTCGATCTGGGCTTTCCTATCGTCAAGCATGCTGGCGATCAGTACCAGAAGTTTCAGTTTCAGATTGGTACGTCGTTTTAATTGTATGGTTGTTTGGTCGTGCCTCGCGCTTTGGCTTTTTCTTGTGTTCGTGTCGGTATGCAGGCGTTGCCCCTGTGCGGGGCGGCACCTACTTTTCTTTGCAGCGGCAAAGAAAAGTAGGCAAAAGAAAGCCGCTCAAACCGCCAGCGCCTGCCACAGTTCACATCGCGCCACCACACT
>NZ_CAJMZA010000006.1:0-421908 GCF_905220195.1 Paraburkholderia sp. J8-2 | reverse complement strand
TCATCCACTCGCGGCGCGCCGTACCGTCAAGCGCGCCGATCTTGCTGGCTTGCCGTGGATTCTGCCGCCGCGCGAGGCGCCCACATTCGTTGCCCTCGAACGCTGGCTGCAACGCGGCGGCTTCGAGTTGCCGGCGGGCTGCGTGCAGTCGGTGTCGATCCAGGCGAATGAGACGATGCTCGGCCTGTATCCGTTTCTTGCGTTGATGCCGTTGACCGTGGCACGGCGCGGCACGCTTGCCATCCTGCCGATCGACGGTGCGCGCTTTCTTGAGACGGTGCGGCTCTACTACAGCGAGCCATCGGCTAATCCGGTGCTGACAACGGCACTGGATTGTGTGGCGGCTGTGAAGGCGCGAATTGCGGCATCGTTGAACATGTAGTTCACCGTCAACGCGTCGCTAGTTGGCGCCGCGACGCATGCTTTACTGACAGCAATGCTGGGCTGATTG
Source organism: Paraburkholderia sp. J8-2 (assembly GCF_905220195.1). Classification (NCBI taxonomy): domain Bacteria; kingdom Pseudomonadati; phylum Pseudomonadota; class Betaproteobacteria; order Burkholderiales; family Burkholderiaceae; genus Paraburkholderia; species Paraburkholderia sp. J8-2. Next base: position 421,457 of record NZ_CAJMZA010000006.1, on the reverse strand, counting down.
GCCAGACAGACGGTCGCAACGTGAATATCCAGAATCGTGGCGCCAGGTTAATTTCTGACTAAAGGCACGAATCGCGCGCTTTAGGTAGATCGGTGGCGCAACGTTTTCGCGCGTATCAAAAGAAGTGCTGTACACCAATGCGAAACGAGGCCTGATTGCTGCCCGACGCCGGCGACAAGGACAGCAGCGCCGCCTGGGCGCCACCCCCGGCATGCTGGAACGTCGCTTGAGCGTACAGCATGGTGCGCACGGAAACGTGGTAGAGATTCGAAAGCCCAGCGGTCGTGTAACTCTTTCCCGCGAACCAGGTTCGGTATCCGCCGAGCAAGATCGTGTCGAACGGCGTGACGTTCCAGTCCACGCCAAGTTCCGCCGTTGTCGCGTTCGCGGAATCGGCTTCGCTCGCGATGTGCGCGGTGTCGAGCACCGCATGGAAGGCCCACTGCCGGTTAGGCGAATACGTGCCTGCCACACCCAGGATCCGCGAATCTCTCGCCCTGAATGCCGCGCCGCCCGTGAGATCCTGGCCGAGAAAACTCTCGTAGCCGAGTGACGTGTGCAATGCGTACGACTTGTCGCGCGTGTCGCTGTAGGCCGCGCCGAGTTGCAGCGCCGACGACTTGTAGAGCAGCGCTGCGCCCACGTAACGACCTTGTCCCGTCGAAGCATCGCTGAAGCCGTACATGGCGCGTGCCGATACGCCATGCCACGGAACGCTTGCGTATTTCACCGTGTTGTTCACGGTCGTCACCGCATCGTTGTCGATGTTCGCCGGATGATAGAGGAAGTAGTTGTACTGGACCGCGCCGTTCGCGTTGGGCAGCAATACATCGTCGGTCAGATCCCATTGCTTGCCGAGCGTCACAGTACCCCACCGGTCGTCGCTCAGGCCGACAAATGCCTTGCGGCTGAACAGCACGCCCGACGAGGCGAGTGCACCGGTATTCGAAAAGAAGCCATTTTCAAGCTGGTAAATGGCTTTGGTCCCGCCGCCAAGATCTTCCGCGCCCTTGAAGCCAAACTGGTCAGGCACGGTGATCGGTCCCATCACCCAGGCCGAACTGCCCTTCTCGTTGCTCACGTAGCCGATGCCTTCATCGATGCTGCCATACAGCGTCACGCTTGATTGCGCGGACGCCACGGAAACACAAGATCCGAACAGCACAATGGAAAGGAATCCTCTGTTGTTGATTTTCATGATGATTCGATTGATGGAACAAGAGCAAACGGCGCGGTCGCCGTCAAGGGAGAGGGGACGCGACTACGGGGCCGCTGAAGCGATGCGCGTTCGTCAGAACTTGGTGCGAATGCCGGCGATTACCTGCGCTTCCGACTTCGTGCTGGAAGCGGCCGTCGTCACGATCTGCGCGTATTGGGCGCTGCCGCCCGCGCGCTGATAAAGGCCGACCAGATACAGGTCCGTGCGCTTGCTCAGGAAGTAATCGACGCCGAGGTTCACCTGGTTGTAGTGCGGCTTGAGCGCTTCGGACGATTTTCCGAACGTGTAGATATAGGCCGCGCCAACCAGCAGCATCGGCGTGATCCTGTGGGTCACGGAGAGTTCGACGTTGTTCAGGCGCAGTCCCGTGGTATCGAGGTAGTTGAACAGGACATTCGTGTACGAAAGCGTGGTTTGCACGAAGCCAAAGTCGTAGCCCGCACCCACGCCCAGGATCCGCTGCTTCTCGACCCCGGCGCCGCCGGGACTGGTTGCGAACGGCGAGGTGTAGCCATACGAGTCGCCGATCGCGCCACCGGTGTTCGTCGAATCCGGGTGGTTGTATTGCGACATCGCGGCGGAGAACCGGAACGGTCCGCGCTGATACGACAGGCCGCTGCTGAACGCACTGTTATTGTTGAACGCGCCGGCCTGGTTCGAAAACGCGTACTGCGCCGCGAGTGACAAACCGTGCAGGGTCGGTGACACGTAACGCACGGAATTCTGCAAGCGCAGCACGTTGAAGATGTTGTCGTTGTCGCCCACGTGTGCGCCGTAGGTCGCGAATTGCACCGCAGAAGAGGTCCAGTTCAACTGCTGCGTCATTTCATCGTACTGGCGGCCGAGCGTGATCGTGCCGTATTGCGGCGCGGTCAGGCCCACCCATGCCTGGCGGCCGAACAGGCGACCGCCTTGCGAGGCGCTGCCCGAAGTGATGGAAAAGCCGTTTTCCAGCACGAAGATCGCCGCGACACCGCCACCGAGATCTTCTATGCCCCGCAGTCCCCAGCGCGAGGGCTGCTGCGGTCCGCTCGTCATTTGCGTGAGGGATTTTCCGCCCGCGTTCGAGGAATAACTGATGCCCACCGATATGAGGCCGTAGAGCGTGACGTTGCTTTGGGCATGAGCGGGGCGCGAGCTGACCACACCAAGGCAGACGATGAAAGCCGCTACGGTATGGAGAGGAATCCTTATTGTTAGAAATGTGGCGCGTTGGAATGATTGCATGTCGTTATTGGTTTGGGTATGGGTAAGCGGATCGGCGCGATGTCGCCCGACCGCGGAGAGGGCGCGCGGGGCGCGCCGTACCGGGTGTCACGCGCGGTGGTTTATGCGGTGCGGGGACGGCACAGGCTGATCGCGAGCGCGGCGATGAGACCGGAGGTGGCGAAGGCCACGAAATTGAGCCGTACGTCCAGATGCGAGGACGCGAACCACGCGCCGAGCATCGGCCCGGCCATCGCGCCGAGCCGCCCGATGCCGACTGCCCAGCCCGTCGCGCTGGCGCGGGCGAACGGCCGGTAGAAACTCGCGATGTAGCCTAGCTGAACCATCGCTACGCCGATGCTGCCGAGCCCGGCGAGCGCCACGAGCGCGTAGTTCGTGAAGACGCCGCCTTTTACGGTCAATCCGCAGATCGCGAGCGCGCCGATCACATACCCGCCGACGATCGTCTTGCGCGGTCCCAGCCGGTCGCCGACGCGGCCGATCAGAATGCCGCCGATTGCCGACGAGAGCATGAATACCGCGAGAAACGAAAGGCTCGAACCGAGGTCGTAGCCGAGCTTGCGCATGAGTTGCGGCAACCAGGTGCCCAGACCGTAGATCACGAGCACGGCGGCCACTTGTGCGACCCACAGGCAGAGCGTCGACCAGAGGTTACCGCGCGAAAACACCTCGCTGAACACGAGCCGAAGCGAAGGCTTGGCCGTCGCTTCGCCGGGCACCGTATCGAGCGAAGCAATCGAGAGGCCAAGCTGTTCGGCGAGCGCGTCGGCCTCGCGCCGCTTGCCGCTCGCGAGAAGATAGGCGAGCGACTCGGGCAGCATCACGATGAGCGCGGGCACACCGAGCAGCGGCAGCGCGCCCAGCGCGACCACGAAGCGCCAGCCGTGCGATTCCAGAAACGCGATGCCGATCACCGCCGAGACCAACGCGCCGATCGCGTAGCCGGAGTACATGACGGCGAAATTCAGGTTGCGTTTGGCCACCGGCGAATATTCGACGGTAAGCGCCGCCGCCGCGGAAATGACGCCGCCAAGGCCCAGCCCGCCAATGAAGCGCATGACGCCGAAGAGGACCGGCGTCGTCGCGACGGCGGCGCCGAGCATCGACAGCGAAAACAGCGTGACGCACGCAATCAGCAGACGTTTGCGGCCGATCAGGTCGGTGAGCACGCTGATGAAGTACGAGCCGAACAGCGTGCCGAACAGCGCCGCGCTGCTCATGGCGCCGACTTCGATGGGCGTGAGCTTCCAGACCGGATCGGCGAGCATCGAGGGAACGATCGTGCCCATGACGCCGATGTCATAGCCTTCGGTGACGATCGTCAGGAAACAAAGGGCCAGCACGCGGCGCGTGGTGCGCGCGGGCGGGTCGAGGGCGATAGCGTGAGGACTTTCGGAGATGGCCGCCATGGGTGACTCATTCGATCGAAACTGCCGGAAAGAATCAAGCAAGCGCCATGCCAGTCCTCGTGCGTGACCTCGCGGCGCGCAATGGGGTGCCATCGCGCACCCCATTCCTTGGGCCTGCCTGCCCGGCGCAGACCATGGATTCAGTCTGCGCTCGAATAAAGAATGGCATTCCATATTGGTTGCGTCAAAGATTTCAAAAAAGATTTGTGCCTCGTCCGGGAAAATCCCTAGGCCGCGAGCCGCGTTTCAGGCGGATTCGGGCGGCGCCTCGCCGAGCAGCAGCGTGGCCGTGAGCTGGGCGATGCGCTGGATGTCGCGATGGTCGCCAATGCGCTGATTGATGACGAAGCCGTCGAACGCCATCCAGATCACATGCGCAAAGAGCTCACCGCCGAGCGCCGCGCTGCGCTCCGGCGGCAGCGAATCCTTGAGCAACTGGGTGAGGAAATTCTCCACCGAAACCAGCAGGCTGTTGGGTTTGGCAAGGCCCGCCGGCGCGCTCGCGAGCGCGTCGATCAGCGCGTTCGCGAAGGCATTGTCGGCGGCGGGAATATCGCCCCAGATACCCTGCAGGATGCGCTCGACTTTCTTGCGCGGCCCGTTGAGCAACGCGACTTCCGCGCGCAGCCGGTGCAGTTGCTCGATGAGCCAGGGCTCGTAGATCTCATAGAGGATGATGAGCTTGGAGTCGAAGTAGACGTAGAGATTGGCGACGGTGGTGCCCGCGAGGCGAGCAATTTCGGTCATCGTCGTCGCCGAATACCCCTTTTCGCTGAAGGCGCTGAAGGCGGCCGCCAGGATTGCTTCCCGCTTGACGGCTTTTTTAATTTGCGGCAATTGAGGTCTCTCGATTGGAGTGGCTGTAACCCGATGCGGCCAATTCTATCAATCCGCGTTTGGGTGTCGCCTTTGTCAGGAAGCCGCGGTTTCGCTCAGCACCAGCGCGACGATCAACGCGGCGACTGCCTCGATGTCGCGCACGTCGCCAAGACGCCGGTTGATGACAAAACCGTCGAACGCCATCCAGATCAGGCGCGACAGCATCGCTTCGTCCGCGCACGAAATGCGCGCGCCCGATCCCATTCCGATGGACTCGCGCAGCAGCGCGCCAACCGCGACCTCCATTTCGTGCAGGAAAGCCCCCGACCGTTGCGCACCGGAGCGACGCTGCGCGAGCGCGTCGATCAACGCGTTGGCGAAGTTCGCGTCGGCGCCCGGAATGTCGTGCCAAAGCCCGACGAGCAGCCGGTGTAGCCGCTGCTTGGGCCCCGCCTGCGCGCGCACCTGCGCGCTCAACGCTTCGAGCTGGTTCCTCAGCCAGGGCCGGAACACCTCATAGAGGATCGCCAGCTTCGAGTCGAAATAGACGTACAGATTGGCGGCCGTCATGCCGGCCGCCGAGGCGATCTGCGCCATCTTCGTCGCCGTGAAGCCTTGCCGCTGAAAGAGTTCGAGCGCGGCTTGCGTAATCCGCTCCCGTTTGTCGCCGTTCATTGCGTAGCCCCCAGTCGCGGGGAGCCGAAGCGATTCCCCCTTTCACCCATGGATAAAAAAGCCCTTGACGGCCAAATTTTTCCAAAACAGAATATCATTCATTATTAAACGACATTCGTTTTTGAGGTGATGCCATCGTGTCCACGACCTTGTTGTCCCCCGAAGTCCCCGCGCCGGCAGGCACGCTGACCGGCCGCTATCCCGAGCTTGGCTCCGGAACGATCCCGGTCGAGCCGTACATCTCGCCCGACTACTACGAGCGCGAAAAGGAACACATCTTCAAGAAGACCTGGCTGCATGTCGGCCGCGTCGAGGAAATTCCGAAGGCCGGCGACTATTTCGTCAAGGAACTGGCCGCGTGCGATACGTCGATCATCGTGGTGCGCAACCGCCAGGGCGAAATTCGCGCGATGCACAACGTGTGTGCGCACCGCATGAACGAGATCGTTTATGACAAGTGCGGCAACACGCGCAAATTCTTCTGCAAGTTCCACGGCTGGGCCTACGACCTCGACGGCAATCTCACCGGCGTGCCCGACGAGAAGTGCTTCTTCGGCCTCGACCGCGAGCAGTTCGGTCTTGCGCGCGTGGCGTGCGAGGTGTGGCAGGGCTTCATCTTCGTGAACATGGACCCGAATCCGTCGGTGTCGCTCGCCGACTACATGAAGCCGATGTTCGGCGATATCGAAGGCTATCCGTTCGACAAGATGACCGCGGGCTTCGGCTGGCAGACGGTGGTGAACTGCAACTGGAAGCTCGCGCTCGACGCGTTCCAGGAGGCGTATCACGTCGCCTATGTGCACGGCAATTCAATCGCTGACGCGATCGACAAGACCGAAAACGAAAGCATGCCGCCGCTCGATGCGTTGTGTGGCGAGTTTCATCGCCGTCTCTCGCTCGCAGGCAACCAGAAGTCCGTGTACGGCAATCCGAAGGCTGTGACCGAAGGCGGCGCCGCCGCGCAAAACGCGTTGTCCGACGCGGGGCAGAAGCGCCCGATCGCGGCCGCCGCGCTGCGTGCGGGTATCGGCAGCGCGAAGCATGCGTTCCCGCTCGATGCGCTGCCCCCGGGCGTGAACTGGACGAAGAGCCCGAACTGGCTGTTCGACATGAACGTGATCTTTCCGGACTTCTATGTTTCGCTGCGCCCGAACTACTGCCAGGCGTACAACTTCCGTCCGATATCGCACAACCAGACGCTTGTCGACGCGCGCGTTTACTACCCTGAGATGACCACGCCGGGCGGGCGCTTTTTCCTCGAATACATGAAGGTCGCACTGCGCGACGTGCTGCTGGAGGACTTCAGCACGCTCGAGCGCACGCAACGCGCCGCGGAAACGGGCGCCAAGAAGGTGATGGTGCTTCAGGACAACGAATTGCTTGTGCGCCACGCGTTTCACGTCGTCGAACGCTTGCTCGCGCAAGGCGCCGCCGCTGAAGCCGCTGCCCGTTCCGCTGTCGCGGCCTGACCAGGAGTCTCAACATGAATCCGAACACGAATACCGCGCAGCCCGCCCAACCGGTCAATTTCGTCGCGCGCAAGGCGCCCGCCGCGCGAGCGCTGCCGGCCGGCTTCGAATCGCTCGCACCCTTCGTCGAGACATGGGCGCTCGAAACCGAAACGCAGCGCAACGCACAGCGTCACGCCGTTGGCATGGATGCCATCCTCGCGTTTCGCGACGCGATCCTGCCGCAGGTCGACGACGTCGTGGCGTATCTGAATCGCTACGCGCTCGAGACGCTGGACGCGCATCCCGAAGCCATGACGCTGATGTACCTGCTGCTCTCGCTCGCCGAGATCGCGCCGGCCATCGAGTTCTACAACCAGCCGGCCGTGATCGACGGATACGAGTCAGCGCGTTTTCGCGCCGACGAATCCTTCGTCATGCGTCCGTTGCCCTGAGCGCTGTCGGCCGGCGCGTCCGGCCTGTTTTTGAAGGAGCTGCGAAATGGCGAAATGCCGCGTGTTCGGTATCGACCACGGTTTGAAAACCGTCGTCGAAAACGGCCTGTACATGAAAACGATGATGGGCGAGACGATGAGCGTCGCCGTGATCAAGTTCGTCGAGCAGGAAGGGACAAACCTGCCCGCGAAGGCGCACGACCACGGCGAGGAAGCGTCGCTTCAGGTGCTCGGCACGTGCTCGATCTTCGAGGTGCGCCCCGGCGTATCCGACGTGGAGCGCCCGCTCGCGCAAGGCGACGCGGTGATCATTCCCGCGGGTCTTAGCCACTACGGCAAGAACGGCTACGGCCCCGAGGGTGTGAGCATGAGACTCAATATCGTGTCGCCGCCGCGGGCGGAATACGCCGCGCAGGACAATACGCCGTACTACCCGCTGGCGAACCGATGAATGGGGGAGCGCAAATGAAATCTGGCGCTGACATGGCGGCCGACGGCATCACCACGCTCGCCGCGGCCACGAGCGTGAGCAATCCGCACGATGCGCGCGCGCAGGGCGAGTTGCTGGCCGCGGAATTCTCGGTCTTCGCGGCGGGCGAAGTGCGCGAGGACCACACCGATGCGCGTGGCGAGGAAGTCGTCGCGATTCTCGAAGGCGAATTCGATATCGACGCGGCGGGCGAGCACTATCGCCTCGTCGCGGGCGAGGCGATCCTGATTCCGCCGCGCGAGCCGCGCCGCTTCGCATGCGTCGGCGCGCAGGGCGTGCTTTATCGTGCAGGACTTCGCGCCGGGCTGCCTGGGACCGAATTGCGAGCCGCGCCGCCGGCCGCCGCATGAAGGAGGACGCATGACTCACGATCCATCAACCGATAACCCCGCCGCGCATATCGTCGTGGTCGGTGGGGGGCATGCGGGCGGGCGCGTCGTGCAGCATCTCGCCGCGCTCGGGTTCGCTGGCCGCATCACGCTGGTCGGCGACGAGCGACATCCGCCCTATGAGCGTCCGGCGCTCTCCAAGGAATGGCTCACGTGTGAGCAGGAGCCGTGGAGCGAGGAAGCTTCGGCCGCAATCACATCGACGTCCGCGCCTGCATCGACACTCGCGCTCACACCCGGCGCGTTCTGGGAAGCGTCTGCGCTGCGCGATGCGCGCATCGACCGTCTGCACGACCGCGCGGTCGCGCTCGACGCCGCGCAACGCGTGCTCACGCTCGCGAGTGGTGCGCAACTGCGGTTCGACCGGCTCGTGGTAGCCACGGGCGGCGCGCCGCGCGACGGTGCGATTCCCGGCGCGCGGCTGCCCGGTGTGCATCTGCTGCGCACGATCGACGACAGCGTTGCCTTGCGCCGCGCACTGCGCGAGAGCCGCGGCCTCGCGATTATCGGCGCAGGCGTGATCGGCATGGAAGTCGCGTCGTCGGCGCGCGAACTGGGCGTGCCGGTGACGGTGCTCGAAGCGGGGCCGCGCGTGCTCGCCCGCTGCCTGCCGCCTGTGATGTCCGAGTGGTTGCTGCGTGAGCATCTGACACACGGCGTGCGCGTGGAACTGGGCGTGGCGGTGGAGGAAATCGCCGCTGCCGATGAAGAGCCGAATGGCGCCGGACAGCCGGGCCGCTATGTCGTGCGTTGCCGCAAGGCGAACGCCGATGCGGCTGGTCATGCCGCAAGCGCGGGCGCGACGTTCGACGTCCCGGCCGACACGATTCTCATCGCGATCGGCGTTGACTGCACGCCGGCATTTCTCGATGGCACCGGCTTCGCGGGCCGCCAGGGCGTCGATGTCGACGCCACGTGCCGCAGCCCGCGCGCGCCGTGGCTCTACGCGGTCGGCGACGTCGCGCATGTGCTGGGCGGCGCGTCGCCATCGCAGGGGCTGCGTCAGGAAACGTGGCGCAACGCCGAGAACCAGGCGCTCGCAGTCGCGCAGTCAATCGTCGGCGAGCCGCGGCCCTATCGCGAGACGCCGTGGATGTGGACCGACCAGCTCGGCTACAACGTCCAGGTCGTGGGTCAGCCCGATCCGCGCGACGAGGTCGTCATGCGCGGCGAGCCCGGCGCGGGACCGTGCGCGGCGCTCAGCGTGCGCGATGGGCGCGTCGTGGCAGGCGTGCTCGTGAACGCAGGCCGCGAGCGGCGCTTCCTCGAAAAGCTCGTCGAAAGCGGCGCGCCCGTGGATCTCACGCGTCTCGCGGACGCGCGTGCGCCGCTCAGGGAGCTTGCGCCATGAACGCGAATTCGATGGGACTCGCGCTCGCGCACGACAACTCGCGTGAGGCGCACGACGTGACGCGCGCCACGCTGGCTGCGCGCGTGGCGCGGCTCGAAGCGATCGAGGCGATCCGCGCGCTCAAGGCGCACTATGGCGCGCTCGCCGACGCGAAGTACACCGACGACTACCGCAAGATCGAAGCCGGCGCGCTCGTCGAGATCGCGCGTCAGCAGGCCGAGTGCTTTACCGACGACGCCGTGTGGGCGGGCGGTGACGGCTTCGGCGGCGACCTCGTGGGCCGCGAAGCCATCGCGCGATGGTTTCTCGCGTCGCCGTGGCGCTTCGCGATGCATTACTACGTGAGCGAGAGCTTGCAGGTGGACGCCGTGCGTGGCGAAGCCGAGGCCAGGTGGCGCCTGATGCAGGTGGCGCTGCGCGAGGGCGAGGGCGCACGGGCGGGCGCGGTATGGCTCGGCGCGGTGACGACCGAGCGCTACCGGCGCGACACCTCGAGCGGCCTCTGGCGCATCAGCTACATGAAGTTCGACACGCTCCAGATGATGACGCTGGCTGACGGCCCGTTGCCGGTCGCCAGAAATTTCGCGGACCTGGACGCAGTGCGCGCACTGCGCTTCGCCCGCGAGCAGGACAACCCGCGCAACCCGCGAACCCAGGATAGTCAGTCATGACAGAAGTCGTTTCGTCGCCTTGCGCGACCCATACCGGCGCCGATCCGGCGTCACCCTGCTGCGGCGATTTCGTCGCCGGGATCGCCGAGCACGCGTGCGAGGTGCTGCAGAACACGCCCGTCAACGCCGAGTACCGGCACATGATCGTGGCCGCCCCGCCAGGCGCCGCCAACGCGCAGCCCGGCCAGTTTTTCCATCTGGCGTGCCCGCCGGGCGCGTCGGGCACGACGTTTCTGCGCCGGCCGATGAGCGTCTACGGCGCCGATCCGCTGCTCGGCACCGTCGAGTTTCTCTACAAGGTGCAGGGCGCCGGAACGCAGGGCCTCGCCGCATTGCAGCACGGCGACACGCTCGACGCGCTCGGGCCGCTCGGCCAGGGCTTCTCGCCGCCGAAGTGCGCGCGCCACGTGCTGCTGGTCGCACGCGGCGTGGGGCTCGCCACGCTCTCGCCGCTCGCCGCGCACGCCGTCGCACGCGGGGCGAGCGTGACGGCGGTGCTGAGCGCGCGCAGCCCGGCGCTCGTGATGTCCGCCGAGCGCCTGCGCGCAGCGGGCGCGACGGTGCATATCGTCACCGACGCCGACGGCAACAGCGATCCCGCGCAACTCGAAGCGCTGCTCGAAACGCTGCACGCGCAAAAGCCGTTCGACTTTCTCTCGACCTGCGGCTCGAACCGTCTGCTCGTGCTGCTGCAAAAGCTCGGCAAGGCGTGGGGCGTTGCCGGGCAAACCGCGATCGAGCAGCACATGGGCTGCGGCATCGGCTCGTGCTACGCCTGCGTGCGGCCGTTTCGCGAGCACGCGGAATCCGAGCGTCTGACGTTCCGGCGCGTGTGCTGGGACGGTCCCGTCTTCGACTTGCAGGAAACGACATCATGGTAGATCTGAGCGTCAAGGTGGGCGCACTCACGCTCGCGAATCCGGTCATGCCCGCCTCGGGCACCTTCGCCGACGGCAACGCGCGCGTGTTCGATCTCAACTGCCTCGGCGCGATCGTCACGAAGACGATCACGGCCGATATCCGCGAAGGCGTGCCGCCGCCGCGCGTCGCCGAATTCAAGGACGCCACGCTGTTCTCGATCGGCATCCCGAGCAAGGGCGCGGACTACTACGTCAACACGACCGTGCCGTTCTACCGGCGCTACACGCCGCCTGTGGTCGGCAGCATCTCCGCGAATTCCGCCGATGAGTTCGGCGAGCTTGCGGCGCGCATCGGCGCGAGCGGCATCGCGGCAATCGAGGCGAACGTCTCCTGCCCGAACCTGAAGAAAAACGGCAAGGCGTTTGGCATGGACCCGGAAGCGACTTTCCAGGTGATCAGCGCGATGAAGGCGAGCACCGGCATTCCGGTGTGGGTCAAGATGACGCCGAACGCGGGCAACCTCGTCGAAGTGGCGCTCGCCGCCCAGGCCGCCGGCGCGGACGCGCTGGTGTGCAGCAACGCGATTCTCGCCATGGCGATCGACGTGGAAACCTTCAAGCCGCGCGTGGCTAATGTGATGGGCGGCCTCACGGGCGCGGCGACCAAACCGATCCTGCTGCGCATGGCGTATCAGTGCGCCCAGGCGGTCGAGATTCCGGTGATCGGCTGTGGCGGCATCAGCACTGCCGAAGACGCGATCGAGTTCATGCTCGCGGGGTGCACGGCCGTTCAGGTCGGCACGGCGAATTTCGTTTCGCCCACCGCGATGCCGCGCGTGATCGAGGGCATGCGCGCGTTCTGCGAGCGGCGAGGCATCGCACGCATCGCCGATCTGATTGGCGCGATGAAGCAGCACGACGTCATCAACCTTCAAAAGGAGTATGCGCTGTGAAGGTCATTCCGATTGCCTCCGCGTGCACGCGCACGCTGCACGCCGCGCAGGCCGTAGTGGAAGCGGGCGGTGCGACACCCGTGGCCGCCGATGCGTGGCGTCTCGTTGGCGCCGTCGAGGCCTGCTTCGATGGTAAGGATTGCCTGGGAGTCACGATCGACTCGGTGAAAGTGGGCCTCTTTCGCATCGACGGCGAGATTCACGCGCTCGACGATATCTGCACGCACGGCAACGCGTTGCTGAGCGAGGGGTTTCTCGACGGCCACGAGATCGAGTGCCCGCTGCACGCGGGGCTCGTGGATGTGCGAACCGGCAAGGGCACAACGTCGCCGATCACGCGCGATACGCGTTGCCACGAAGTGCGTATCGACGACGGCAATCTCTACGTTCGCCTGAGCCGCTGACATGACCGACGAGCGCACTTCACCCATCGCCCGCGTGCCGCATCGCCCCAGGATCGCGGTGATCGGCACGGGCGGCACCTTTGCGATGCACGCACGTGACCCGTTCGACTGGATCGAGTATTCGGAAAGCGGCGTCGTGCATCCGATCGATACGCTGCTGGCCACGCTCGGCGAACTCGCGCCCGACGTCGACCTGGTGCCGGTCACGTTTCGCAGCCTCGGCAGCGTCGCGATCCGGCCGGCGGACTGGGTCGAGCTTGCGCGCCTGATCCGCAGCACGGCGCAGCGCGACCCGTCCATCACAGGCTTTATCGTGACGCACGGCACGGCCACGCTCGAAGAAACGGCGTGGTTCCTGCAACTCGTGCTCGATATCGCGCAGCCGGTGATCGTGACCGGCGCGCAGCGGCCTGCCAACACGGCGGGCAGCGACGTGCTCGCCAATCTGCGCGGCGCGATCGCCGCCGCGCGTGACCCCGCGAGCGCCGCGCATGGCGTGCTGGTCGCGATGGACGGCGCGCTGTTTGCGGCGCGCGACGTGACGAAGGCGGCCAGTTTCGAGCTTCATGCGTTCGAGTCGCCGGGCTATGGTCCGCTCGCGCGCATCGACGCCGATGCGCGCGTCACCTGGCGGCGCGGCGCGATGCCTCGTTTTGGCGCTGGCGGCACGCCGTGGTTCGATCGCGCGCTGCTGGAACCGGACGCGGCGATCGCGCTGCCGCGCGTCGATATCGTGATGTCGTACGCGGGCGCGGACGGCGTCGCCATCGAGAGTTTCGTCGCGGCGGGCAGCAAGGGACTGATCAGCGCGGGGCTCGTGCCGGGGCGCCCCTCGGCGGGCGAGGCGAGCGCGTATCGCAAGGCAGTGGAGGCGGGCGTCGTCGTCGTGCAGTCGAGCCGGGCCGCGCGCGGCGTGGTGCCGCCGCAGGCGTTCCTCGCGCGCGACGGGGTGATCGCGGGCGGCGACCTGAGCCCGCAGAAACTGCGCATCGCCCTGATGCTCGCACTCACGCTCCACGACGCCGCGCAGCAACGCGAACGAATCCAGACGCTCTTGCTGGCGTTGTGACACGATGGCCGAAGCGCCGCATATTGTCCCGCCGCGCTTCGGCACACAAGGAGGTCAATCGAATCATGCAGTTTTCCTATCTCGTGACCTGGGTGCACGACGACGCGTTAGCGCGCATTGTCGCCGACGATCTCGCGCGTATCGTCGCGATCGTCGACGCCACGCCGGCGCTGCGCCGCTCGCGGCTTTACACGCCCGAATCCGCGGACGACTACTACACGCAGGACGGCCCCTCGCCGATCTTCGCGATGCAACTCGATTACGACACGGTCTTCGATCTGGAAGCGCCGATCGCCACGGGCGGGCATCTGCAAGCGCTCGCGGCCGGTGGTCTGCCAAGCCTGGCGGGTTGCCGTGTCGAGCAGCAGGCCATGCTGCGGCGACCGTTTCCCGTGGCCGATGCGCATGCGCGCGTGCCGGAAGGCGCGTTGCCGTGCCAGTTTCTGGTTCACTATCCAGGCCATGCGCTCGACTTCGACGAGTGGATCAACTACTACCTTACGCATCATCCGCAGATCATGTTCGACTTTCCGGGCGTGCGCGAGATCGAGATCTTCACGCGCATCGACTGGCTCGACGCGATGCCGTGGACGCGCGTCCACTACATGCAGCGCAACAAGCTGATGTTCGACAGCGCGCAGGCAATCACGGAAGCGATGCACTCGCCGGTGCGTCACGCAATGCGTCAGGACTTCGAACAATTTCCGCCGTTCAAGGGCAGTAACATCCATCATCCGATGGCGGCCCGCACCACGTACTTCGACAAGTGAGGCATTTGTGAGCATTGGATTCGGACATCTTGCGCGCATCGGCCATCTCTATCCATCGGGCGGATTGTGCGACTTCGAGATTCAGGCGATGGCGCCCGAGGGCGTGCAGTTCGTCACCACGCGCCTGCCGTTTCGCGACACCTCGATCGAATCCGACCGCACGCTGATCGACGATATCGAAACGCACGCGCAACTACTCGCCGACGCGAAAGTGGATCTGATCGCCACGAACTGCACGGCGGCGGGCGTTGTCAACGGGCCTGAGGCGATCAACGCCCGCGTCGAGGCAGCGACGAATATTGCGGCGGTGACGACGATCGAAGCCGTGCTTGCGGCCTGCGCCGAGCTTGGCGTCAAGCGACTCGGCCTCGTAACGGCCTACGGCGAGCACGTGGTGGCCACGGAGAAGACTTTTCTCGCCGCGCGTGGCCTCGAAGTGGTCGCCGACGCGAGCCGTGCGTGCTCAACACCTTACGAGCAGGGCACACTGCCTGAGCAAACGTGGCTGGAGCTCGCCAAGGCCTTGCCGCGCGAATTCGACGCTGTGCTGATCAGCTGCGCGGGTATCCGTGTGAGCGGCGTGATCCAGGCGATCGAGGACGCGGTGGGGCGTCCTGTCATCACGAGTAATGCCGCGTTGCTCTGGTATTGCCTGAAACGGCTGAGTATCGGTGCGCGGCCAGTAGGGTATGGCGCATTGTTGGACTGAGCCCATTTTTTTCAGTTTTCGGATTCATCGCACAGGCACCATATCAACCGGCTCTTCCCCTATAGTCCCCAATCGGTTCGACGGGCGAAGATATTCGAATTCCGGCCGACGCTGCATACCGCATTCGCGACAGGACCATGCGGGAATGCAGCAATTTTACCGAGTTGCCGACGCCTCGCGCTTCATGTGTCGCTATGCGGGCGCCTCGCCCGGGCCAGACAGCGTACGGAGGTCGAACAATTTGATTTCCGTTGGTTTTACTAACGTGTTCAACGTATTCTTTGATTCCGCTAGCACACCTATTGAGTGACGGGCGAGCAGGAGCAAGGTGGGGCAAGCGGGATATCGACAGTGCCTCTTGCGATTGCGTGAGGCACTGTCGCGCGCGGGGGGCGACGAGTGGTAACGCAATGTAGGGTACTTTTAATGTTAGCCCTCGGATTACGATGATCCGCACACCGATGTTCGGGACCGCGCTCCGCGTCGTGCACCACGGTCCTCGGTAAAAGTGAGTACGCAATAAACGCCCTTACCTCCTGCGGCTACACGATGCTGAGCGTGTCTTTAACGGGAGTTCTGACTTGTATTCACCTACACTTGTGCACCAAGTGTATTCGCTTCGCACTCGGATTGCGCTTCGTGATATCGGCCTAATCCGACGATTCCGATAAGTGAGACAAATGACAGAAGTGAGAAGTACAGCGCTAGGGGCAGCCATTCGCCGTGGTACTTTTGCGCGAGCAACGTCCCGATCAGAGGGGTCGTGCCGCCCGCGACTGTCGTGCAGAGCTGATAGGCGATCGAGATGCCGGAATAGCGGACTCGGGTCGGGAACGCAGGCGTAATGAAGCCGGCGATGACCGCGTAAATCGCCGACAGAGTGACGACCGCGAACGCGACGCCTGCGACGATCGCAATTGGATTCTTCATTTGCACGAGCAGGAACATCGGGTACGGCGTCAACATTGACAGTATCGCCGCGTACGTGAGGAAACGTGTCTCGCCAAATCGTTGCGCGAGCAAGGCGGAGACGGGTTGCGAGAGCAGTTGGATTATGGTGACGACGAACAGACAGTCGAGGATGAACGACTTGGACATACCAAGGTACGTCGTCACATAGGAGATCATGAACGTGTTGGTGAAGAAGAAGCCAGCGGAGCCGATTGTTGTCGCGGCGGCCGCAAACAAAATCGGCTTCCAGGCAGTGCGCAGAACTTCTGCGACCGGGTATGTTGCAACTGCCTGGGTGCTTCGCACTCGCTCGAATTCCGGCGACTCCTTGACGCCAAGGCGGATCGCCATGCCGATTATCAACAAGACGAAACTCGCGAGGAACGGCAAGCGCCAGCCCCATGCGAGAAAGCTTTCGTGATCGAGCGACGTTACGGCCCGGAATGCGAGAATCGACAGGATCAAGCCCGCCGGGCTGCCCATCTGCGGGAAGGATGCAAAGAACGTCTTGCGGCCCTGCGGCGCGTGTTCGCTAGCCATCAACACGGCGCCTCCCCATTCGCCTCCGACCGCGATACCTTGCAAGACTCGCAGTAACACCAGCAGGATCGGTGCCCAGACACCAATGGACGCGTACCCGGGTAGCAGGCCGATGCCGGTCGTCGCAACACCCATGAGGAACATTGTGAGCAGGAGCATTTTTTTGCGGCCCACTCGGTCGCCGAGGTGCACAAACACAGCTCCGCTCAGAGGCCGCGCGACGAAGCCGACAAAAAACGTGCCGAACGACGCCATGGTGCTCAGAAAATGGTTACTGCTCGGGAAAAATACGTCTCCAAGCACGAGCGCAGCGGCCGTGGCATACGTGTAGTAATCGTAGAATTCGACGGCGGTTCCAATAAACGCCGCCGTTGCGGCGCGTACCGGCTGCGAAGTGGTGGTTGGGGCTGGGTGAGACATGGGCTGTCCTGTTGGTCGTCTTGCAGCACGAAGTGGCGGCACTGGACGTGATGTTCACGACACAGCTAATTGGTTTATCCCTCGCCGATATGCGTATGTAAAATTCTGGTCAATAATCGAGAGCATTAGCGTTGCTTATGCTTCGTGCGTGCCCAGCGGCTGACGGACGCGCAGGGATTCCTCGTAGCGCCCGAGAATGCGTCGCGCGTTGTTCGCGTCTGGCGCGTCGATCCAGCCGCTCGTTCTGCGATCACCGTTTGCGGTCTGCTCGCGATGCGCGTCCAGCACCGCTTGCGCTGCACATGCGTCCGCCTCGGATGGAGTTAGGGCTTGATTGATTGGATCGACGTGATCGAGGAAGACTGCACATTTAGAGCGGAAGCCGAGCTGTGTCGATGTTTCGAGGTCGCGGGCAAGAACATCGGTTGCGCGGTAGGTGCACGGCAGGTCGATCGGCGTGCGACCGGCCGCGATGCAGTCGATCAAGAAGCGGCTGCGCGCGTGTAGCAATTCGAGTCCACCGGGCGTGCGGCGCGCGCCCAGGCTCGAGGCGAGGTCTTCGACCGCGAGCATCGCATACCGTATGCGCGTGCTTGCGTTCAGTATCGCTGCGAGATGAACCAGCCCGCGCGCTGATTCAATCGTCGGGACTATCTCTGTCGCCTCGCGGCGAATTCCGTAGCGGGCCTCCAGTTGGGTAAGCGCTTCGGCGAGCACCGCAATTTGCTCGGGCGTTTCCGCATGCGGGAGGAAGATGGCGCTCGGCCGTCCCGCCATCACGCCTTCGAGATCGGCGTAACCGTCGTGCTCCAGCAGGTTGATGCGGACGGCGCCGACCGCGCCGCAGGTAGCGGCGTCGGCGAGTAGTGCGACGATACGCTCGCGAGCGGCCGGCCGATCAGTAGGAGCGGTCATTTCCTCGAGGTCGGCAACGATCACATCGGCTTGTGATTGGAGCGCGGCGGCGTGTGCGGCAGTATTCGCTCCAGGTACAAAGAGCCACACGCGTCGCAGCGCGGCAAGCGGGCGGGCAGAATAGGGTGCAGGCATTAACTGACGATCTCGCAAAAGGACTGGTGGCGCCACGAATGACGGAGTGAGTAGTGGGCTAATGGCGCTTTGGAATAGTCACACCGCCCCAGCACGCTCAAGCATCGCGTGCAGCAAGACATCCGCACCGCGCGCGACGTCAGTCGGGAGCGCATCTTCGGCTTCATTGTGACTCAGTCCCCCGACGCACGGGATGAAGACCATGGCCGTCGGGCAATACTTCGCGAGATGGATTGCATCGTGCCCAGCGCCGCTGATAATGCGCTGGTTCGGGTAGTCGAGGGCGTCGACCGCGCGCTGCACAGCGTCGACGCAGGCCAGATCGAACGGGGTCGCGGGGCTGACCCAGTGCTCGCTAATTTCAACGCTGACGCCTCGACGTGTGGCTACCGAGCCGAACCGCGCGCGGACCTCGGTCTCCATGTCAGCAATTGCACTGTCGTGTGGATGGCGCAGGTCGACCGTGAACGCAACATCGCCGGCAATCGTATTGCGCGATGCGTTAGGGATCTGCCATTCGCCGATTGTTGCCAGGCCCTGCGGGAAGAAGTCCACGACGATGGATTCGAGTTCGCCGGCCATGTCAGCTGCAGCGAAGAGTGCGTCCTTTCGGTACTGCATTGGTGTCGTACCCGCATGCGCTGCCTGACCCGTGACGCGTACATCGAGCCAGCGGATCGCTTGACCGCCCGTGACGACACCGACCGGCACTCCGCTTTCCTCGAGTACAGGCCCTTGCTCGATGTGCGCTTCAAAATAGGCATCGAATACGGTGCCAGGGACCGCGCGCTCGCCTGCATAACCGGAAGCACGAAGTGCCTCGGCGACGCTAGTTCCAGCTGCGTCGCGCGATTCGAGCGCGGAGTGGAGCGCCATAGCTCCCGTAAACGCAGCTGAGCCAAGCATGGCGGGCGTAAAACGCGCGCCTTCTTCGTTGGTCCACACGACGATTTCCAGCGGTCGTTCAGTTTCGATGCCCGCGTCGTTCAGCGTGCGTATGACCTCGAGCGCAGCAAGCACGCCGTACACGCCATCAAAGCGGCCGCCTTCAGGCTGCGTATCCAGGTGGCTACCGCTGGCCACGGGGGCCGCGTCTTCACTGCGGCCGGCGCGACGTGCGAACAAGTTTCCAACGCGATCGACGGACAGCGTGAGCCCCGCGTCCCTGCACCAGGTCTCGAAGAGTGCGCGTCCTGCCGCATCCGCTTCCGTCAGGGCGAGACGGCGTACGCCACCTTTCGCGGTTGCGCCAACTTTTGCCATGTCCATGAGGCTCTGCCAGAGCCGGTCTGAATTGATTTTGAGCATGTTCGGATGTTCCGTTTGGTTGCCCGTGGAAGGGCCGTTCGTCATGACGTCTTTATCGGAAATTCAAAAAAATTAGTCCAATTTCTAATTCTTATCCTGAGTATAATTTTCAAGAATACTCAGTGCGTGAGAGCTACCGTGAGCAAAGACCGTCCCGACACCTACCTGAACGACCGACTCGACTGGAACTTGCTGCGTACCTTCCTCGCCATCGCGCGAGAGAAAAGTGTGAGTCGCGCGGCCGTGCGTCTCCATCTGACACAGCCTGCCGTGAGTCAGGCGCTGCGCAGGCTCGAGGAGCAACTGAACCTGCGACTCGTCGACCGGCACGGGCCTCGAATTGCAGTGACGCAGGCCGGCATCGAAGTGCAGAAGATCGCGGAAGACATCTACGGCACAATTTCGCGTCTCACGCTTGCCGATGTCGACGCCGATCACGACATCTCGGGCACGGTGCGGATCGCAATGGTGAGCGGTGTTGATTTCCCCGCATATGACGACTTCCTTGCGGAGTTTCACCGTAACTTTCCGCGCATCGAATTCGAAAGTCAGGTGATGCGAAGCGCGGACGTTGTCAACAGCCTGCAGCAGAAGGCGTCGACGATTGGCCTGACACCGCGCCGCGCGCTGCCAAAGCGAATCGATGGCCGAATATTTCAGCGAGAAAGGTATGCGCTTTTCTGCGGCAGGCACCATCCTCTGTTCGACCGCGACGACATCAGGCTCGACGAACTCACGGGTCAACCATTCGTTTCGTTCTCTGGCGACAAGCTCGGTGACCATATGTCACTGCTAACGATTTTCCGTGACGAAATGGGCCTCACGGGGCCGGTTATCGCTACCTCGGCGAACATGGCCGAGGTCAGGCGTTTCATTTTTTCGGGGTTCGGCATCGGTTGTATGCCAGAACACATCGTCCGCAATGAAGTCGCACAAGGTCAGTTTCGACAGTTGCCTCCGGAGGGCGGCGTCGCCGACGTCGATATCCATTTTCTCTGGGCAGAGGACCGCAGGCTGAGTGCAGCCGAGTCTGCCTTTGTCGATGCACTAAACGCGTTCCTCGACGAACAGGCAGCCCCGGTTGGGAAGTCCTGAGAGTGAGCCGTCGGCTCAATAGCCGCGCGCGACGTCAACCACGTTGCTTAGCGGTTCACCGTCCAGCAGCCGACGTACGTTCTGCGCAACCTGCAGGCCAATCGTGTCCGAGCTTGCGACTGACGCCATGTGTGGCGTGACGATCAGGTTTGGCACACGCCACAGAGGGTCGTCGACCGGAAGCGGCTCGACCGGGAATACGTCGACTATCGCACCGCCTAGCTGCCCACTACCCAGTGCTGCAGCGAGATCGGGTACTACAAGATGCTCCCCGCGTCCGACGTGAATCAGCTTCGACCCCGGTTTCAGTGCACCGAATGTTGCCGCGTTCAGGATGCCGCGCGTTTCGCTCGTGAGTGGCAGCAGGCAGATGAGAATGTCGGTGTCCGCGAGAAACGTGTGCAGGCCGGCCTCGTGCTCGAAAATCTCGACACCGGGAAGCGCGCGCGCCTGCCGCGCCCATCCACGTACCGTAAAGCCAAGCTGCCGAAGATCGAGGGCGACGCGCCCACCGATTTCTCCGAGCCCCATGATGCCGACCTTGCATTCGGAGGGGTGAGCTTGAGCTGGACGAAACCAGCGCGCATCGCGCTGGTTGCCCAGTACCAGGTCGAGTCGTCTATGGAAATGTAGTACGCCCCAGGTAACGAATTCGCTCATGCCGCGTGCGTGCTGGGGGTCGACGACTCGACACAACGGTAGCGTTGGCAGCGCGGGATCCGCAAGGATGTTGTCGACGCCGGCGGCGATACTGTGGATGAGTCGCAGGTTCGGCATCGAGGCGAGCGCGCCATGTGGTGGATCCCAACAGGCGGCGATTTCCGCGTCAGCGGCGCCGGGTTCGTCGTGCATGACGACCTGCAACCAGGGGGCGGCGCGCTGGATTGGGTCGACAAGATGGGACATGTCGTAGCTTTTGCTAAGGAGTGCGATGGTTGTCATGATGAAGAGGGCATACACCGGTGCAAGGCACCAGTTCGTGACGGATAGAATCAGCTTCGGTAGTCGGACGTCGGATCGTCAATCAGGCGGAGTGCCGCGCGCCACGCAGTCTCTGCGATTTCGGCCGAATCGTCGCGCTTGAACTGACCAGCGGTGCGGCGGCAGACGTCAGGCGTTGGGATGATTAGTTTGGAACCGCCTGCCATTGCCTGTACCTGCGCCTGGCACGCGCGCTCGAGAAAGTAGATTTCATGGAACGCCTCGGCGGCTGTCGCGCCTCCCGCGAGCAGGCCGTGATTACGGAGAATCATCGCCTTATGCAAACCGAGGTCGTGCACGAGGCGCTCGCGCTCTTCGAGGTCGAGCGCTATACCTTCGTAGTCGTGGTAGGCGAGGTTATCGTAGAACTTCAACGCATGCTGACTGATCGGCAGAAGACCGTGTTCCTGGGCAGATACCGCGATGCCGGATGCCGTATGCGTGTGCACGACAAAATGCAGGTCGGCGCGTGCTGAGTGGATGGCCGAGTGGATCGTGAAGCCCGCCGCGTTCACGCGAAAGCGTGCGGGATTGTCTCTTGCGCGTTCGTCGACCACGTTACCGTGCGCGTCGATCTTTACCAGGTCCGACGCTCGCATCTCATGAAAAAGTATGCCGTAGCGGTTGATCAGGAACGTCGGAGTCTCTCCTGGCAAGCGCGCGGAAATGTGCGTGTCAATCATGTCCGTCATGCGGAAATGCGCGATGAGGCGGTACAGCGCAGCAAGATCGGTACGGATTGCCCATTCCTCGGGTGCGTAGTCATGCTCGCTGGTATGCGGGATCGTAGCTTCGAGGGATTCCATCAGTGTCTCTCTTTGTTCGTGCGGATGGGGTTGAGTAGTTTTCGCCCAGTCGGGGTGCTACGTCAATTTCAATGTTCTAATGGTCTGCATTAGACGCGCGAATGGTCTTTGGCGTCGTGCACACTAGAATGTCGCGCACTTGCTCGCCTGCGCGCAGGCGAGCAAGGATGCCGGGTTCCGCCCGGTCGGATGCCAGCGCTGCGTCGATGATCATCAAGAGCGATTCAGCGTCGGAGACGAGAACCCCGTTGTCGTCGGCGATGACAATCGCTCCTGGAGCAACGGTTACGCCGCCGCACTGTACCGGTACGTTGAAACCGCTCGTGTTGTCGTCGAGCCGCTTGGTTGTCAGTGCACTTGTGCCGAGTGCGAACACAGGGAGCCCTATCTGCCGCAATTCAAGAAGATCGGTAGCGACGCCGTTGATCACGATTCCCTCCGCTCCTGCACACTGCGCAGCGGTCGCCGTAACTGCGCCCACGCAAGCGTGTTCGTGATCACCTTGCATGTCGATAACGAGCACATCACCGGGCGTCAATTGTGCCAACGCGCGATTGACGGCAATCGCGTCAGGGCTATGCAACTGGAGCGTGACAGCGCGGCCGACGACCTTCACGTTTGGTACAAGTGCCCTGAGTGCATAGCTCGCGAAGCCTGCTTCAAGGTAGTGGCCGAGTGTGGGCAGGCTGACGTCACGCAGACGTTGCGCGAGTGATTGATCGAGTATGACTCTCATGGTGGTCGTCCTTATTGCGAGCACCTCACGCGCGGTCTGATGTCGTGGCGTTAGGGCTCACAGTGAGATCGCGCTTAAGCGTTTCAGTCAACAGGAGCAACGCGGCGGCAGATACCAGCGCGGATACGACCATGAACCAGGCGACTGACGAGCCGCGACCGGTGGCTGCGAGCAAAGCGGTCGTGACGATTGGTGTGGCAGCGCTGCCGAGCAAGCCAGACAGCATGTAGCTGACCGACAGGCCTGAGTAACGCACTTCGGTGCCGAATAGCTCAGCGAGAAACGTCGCGATCGGCCCATAGTTTGCCGCGAACGCAGTCATCATCAGCAGGTAGCCAGCGAGCGCGAATACGAACTCGCGCGTGTCGAGTAGCCAAAACATCGGGAACGCGAGGAGCGCTTCGGCGAGGATGCCGCCGATGATTACCGGCTTGCGACCAATACGATCGGATAGTCTGCCGAAGATGGGCAGCATAGCGATGCACGTGGCACAGGCGATCAATGCGATGGAGAGCATTGCACTGCGCGAGAAGCCGAGGGTTTGGGTTCCGTACGTGAGGCCGAACGCAACCATCAGATTGAACGAGGTGCCGGTCGACATTGTTGCGATGCCGCCGAGCACAACCTGCTTTCCGTAGCGACTGAGTACGGTCGCGAGTGGCAGCTTGACGTGCGCGCTCGTGTCCTTGAGCTTTTCGAAGCTCGGTGTCTCGGACGTGTTCAGGCGGATGTAAAGGCCGAAGCCAACGAGCAGCGCGCTCGCGAGGAAGGGTATGCGCCAGCCCCACGAGAGCAAATCGGCAGGCGAAAGTGCGGCGCTGCTAGCGAGGAATGCGAGGTTCGCGATGAGTGTCCCCGCAGGCACGCCGATCTGTACCCACGAACCAAATAGACCGCGGCGGCTCGCAGGCGCGTGTTCGACGGCCATTAGCACCGCGCCGCCCCATTCGCCACCAAGCGCCAGCCCCTGAACGATGCGTAGCGTTAGCAGGAGAATGGGTGCCCAGATCCCGATCGCGCTGTAGCCGGGTAGAAGGCCAATTGTAAATGTCGCGCAGCCCATCAAGATTAGCGACACCAGCAACATCGATTTGCGGCCGAGGCGGTCACCGAAGTGGCCGAACAATGCCGCGCCGACGATGCGCGCGAGATACGCAGATGCGAATGTGCCGAAAGCGAGCAGCGTACCGACGAGCGGCACGAAGCTCGGAAAGAACACCTTGTTGAAGACGAGAGCGGAGGCGGTAGCAAACACGAATAGGTCGTACCATTCGACCGTCGTCCCAATCACGCTCGCGATAGCGATGCGTTTCATGTCATTGGGGCGCGAGTGATGCACGGGGGAAGAGGCGGCGGGTCGAACCGTGGCCATGGCGTTCTCCGAATGGGGCGATCAGCGTTGAGTGAGAGGCCGCGCGACGGGCACGGCACTGACGCCTTTATCGGAAGCCAAAAACAATAAGTAAAAGTGTGTTTTTTGATCCTTTGTATTAATGGCGTTGATGATTGCTGGCGGCTGCTCATGCGCCGTAGTGAGGACATCGTCGGCGACGGCTTGTCTGTTGCCTTCCTTCATACTAGCGTGCATCTTCGCCCTAACTATTGAGCTGTTTTCCCGAAGAGATAGCACCAATTACTGCTGTTCCTCCTTGAATTCCCAGTCAAGTTGCTTCAGGAACAGCCGCCACTCAGACCTCTGATCAGGAAAAAGCCAACATTCCACGTCTGCACCATCGATGCGCCCCAAGGGCTTAATCAGTGGCTCGACGCTCAAGCAATACGATTCGTAGTCCTTTCTGGTCATGCCAGGCGCGATTCCGCGCCATCTTGTCGATCGCGGCAAACGGTTTCGGAATGGTATGCGATTCGGCCACAATGTCATTTTACATAATAAAAGTTATCACATTTTTTATGATGTTCGCTAACGTTTGTATCCACACGAGTGCGTCGAAGTGCTGATGTTCGCCGCCAGTTACAAGCCGAAACTCCTTGTTAAGTCCAGGCTAAGCAGCGTCTGGCCAAGGAGCGGCGAACGACGACGGATCGCCGGCGCCGCGACCGATAGGCTTCCGCGCAGCGCCAGTATGATCAGCCGTTGAACGAGCCGAAATCACTCGTTCCGCGCTTTGGTGAACGCTCATCGCGCCACTGAACGCTAACTAATCATATTTGGCACTCTTTTTCATTGGTGAGCGCCAGCTCTATCTGAATTCTTCGATTTATGGCCACCCATCGGTTTATATCTTTTGCTGGTAACGATCTAAAATTGGAAGGTTCGGTCGTTATTGGATCTCTGTTTCCCCGACCTTCTGTGTAAATGCAGTTATACGGAATTCCTCTTTCTATCAGATATGTCTTAACGATCGATGCGGCATGCAGACTTACTCTATCCGAGTATACATTCGACATCCATTCGACACAATGCCTAGCCCGGTCGATGGCGGTGCAACTATTAGCCCAAAATCCGGAGATCACTATGATAAGAGGCCGATGAAGTGCCAAAAGCTTCGCCGCGAGATTAGCGAGAAGGGATTGCGCCGTTGGCGTCAATAGTACCGTATCGAGATTTGCGTAGAAACTCGTGGTGGTTGCCGCCGTTGACATCGCGAGGAGTGCAGGATACGCCGGATCATTGGGATTTTTTGTTTCGGCCGAGACCAACAATGAGCCCGCTCCCAAATCTTCTGCTTTGACATTTTTCACCGCCAAATCTCCTCCTTGCGACAAAGCCTTACGAAGGTCGGCGGCCGTAAATCCCGGACAATTAAAGTTGAAGACGACGTTTCCCGTGACATTTGCTACGTTCGGGCTGCAAGATCCCGAAGATTTTTGACTAATTGACTGAGCACAAGCCTCTCCCATTCCAATCATAAGTAGGCTATAAACAATCGCAAACGTTCTCGGTATTGAAAAGGGCCAAATTTCCATCACAACCCTCCAACTCTCTTGTGATATATCACTGGCGGACTCACTAAAATATAGGTGATATTATTTTCACGCTCATTTGGCACAATCACCGTTGATCGAAATATTCCCCTTTACGCCTGCTATGGCTGCGCTGCAATTTCCGCTAGTCGTCTGCCGGATAACCGTGCCTCCATTATCTTCAGGGGTTGCCATAACAATCGACGGCGATATTACCCAAGCAACTATCCCAATAATCGCAATTGCGACACACCCGAAAACAATAACGCGTAGAAGTTTGTAAGCATCAGCCTTCGACATTGAAGCGAGAACGCTTTTATGAAGGATGGGGCGGAGTACTTGCACAAGCGTGGCTAAGGCAATGCCCGCAACTCCGGTTGTCGCAGCGATGCCCTTCACTAGATTAGCGTCCATTTTCTTCTCGATCTTTGGCTAAGCAACACAACTTTAGGCGAACCAGATGCCGCGAAAATGCAGCAGGTGCTCGACAGCCACGGTTACACCTATGGTGGTTTGTAATCCTGAACGAAGAATGCACTGCATTACGTGCGCTACCGAACACGCACGATCCTGTCTTAAAGGCAGGCAATCAAAAATTACCTACCCTCCAGCGTAGTGCTGCCCGGCCCCTTTAGGGCGCAGCCAAGTTGCTAGATAACGTACCGGCACCGCCACTTGACTGGAGAAGTGCGATGGAAGCCAAAAAAGAAGAGGAGACGTCTCTGTCGGGGGAAGTTATCGGCATAGTCAAAGAAGAACTTCAGCTTGGTAAGCTCCGACGCTGCGCGCGAACGATGTGGGACTTCTACGCGAACCCCGAGAAAATATCTCAGGCGGTCGCCTCGAATTCGTGGTCTGGCTACGTTTCCCCGATTTCCTATTATTGCCTGATGTTCGCCGGTCTCGGCTTTGTCCTCTCCCTGACAGACGAAAAAGTGTCTACTGGCGTAGTCGACAAACTGCTTGAGCCGCTCACGCCGCTACTGTTTGTCATGCTCCTTGTGTTTCCCGGTGCAATATTCTTCCACCTTGCGCTAGGAAAGCACCGCCGGAAGTTACGCGACGTGATCCACGTTTCCTGTTACGCGCAGGCCAATTTCTTCTTCTTGGGCATCATTGCCGCGCCGTTCGCAGATAGCAAGGGGAATCTTGCGATACCTGAGCAACCGGTTTATCTGCTATTGGCTGGCTACATTGCCGTCATGACAACCGCTCTTCTCGCGTTCATTCTTATCGTTCGTAGCGCGCAGATTCAAATGTCTGTGCTCAACATCTCGTTCACGAGATTGTTCTGGACTGGACTGATTTCAAACCTCTGGCCGATACCTGTTCTGCTAGTCATGTTCCTCATAGCCCAGTTAATGAGACTGTTTGGCCATTAGGACGTGGATGTTCTCAACCCTTGGCGAAAAGTCGCGACTAGTAACCTTATGTTAAATTACATAGCTATCCTAAGCATGGTGCCGAATTATATTCCGTGTCGTCCTCGCCAGCCGACACCCAATTCCCAGTGAATCTTCCATGCGTGCGACGGTGC
This sequence comes from Paraburkholderia sp. J8-2, assembly GCF_905220195.1. Classification (NCBI taxonomy): domain Bacteria; kingdom Pseudomonadati; phylum Pseudomonadota; class Betaproteobacteria; order Burkholderiales; family Burkholderiaceae; genus Paraburkholderia; species Paraburkholderia sp. J8-2. The sequence goes on along the minus strand of NZ_CAJMZA010000006.1, from coordinate 394,190 downwards.
GATGGTTTTCTTGATTGAGGGTTATGGCGACTTGTGACTATCAAATCCCGCTTTGCCCGGCCCGAACCGGCGTTGCCTGACGGCGGCGATCGGCATTTCCTGTCGGAATCCCGCGCCGACCGCGAATGCCCCACCCGTTTCGGTCATATGAGGCTGCGGTGAGTCAATGGCCGGTCACGAAGCTGTGCTGCCGTTCCACTATCACGGTCGCGCCGAGGACCCGAGCGATCGCGAGGTGCTGGTGGAGGTGGCCCGGTCGGTTGGGCTCGACGTCACGCAAACGCGGCGCAAGCTGGGGAGCAGCGAGTACGCTGACGAGGTGCGCGGGGAAGTGGCGCAATTCCAGACAATGGCGATCAACTCTGTTCCGTTGATCATCTTCGACAACCGCTATCTGGTTACGGACGGGCAACCGGCCGAGGCATTCGTGCAGATCGTCCGCGACGTGCTGGCAACGCGGCACGGCTGACAGCGGAGCCGGCCGGGGCGGTCTATTGCGCACGCCGTTGACGAACTTGTCACTGGAAACCTGACCGCGCGTTCGCGACAGACGCCGCGAACGCGCGACCTGTCATGCAAGTCTGAACGTCGACACCGCGCCGTCGAGTTCGCGCGCCTGCGACTGCAGTGACTGCGCCGCTGCTGCCGCCTGTTCCACCAGCGCCGCGTTCTGTTGCGTGACTTCGTCCATCTGGGTCACGGCCTGCCCGATCTGCTCGATCCCCCGGCTCTGTTCTTCCGATGCGGAGGCAATTTCCCCGACGATATCCGACACGCTGCGGATCGACCGCGTAACCTGCGTCATCGTCCCGCCGACTTCGGTAGCCTGTTTCGCGCCGTCCTCGATCAATGACACCGACGAGCTGATCAGTTCCTTAATTTCCTTCGCTGCTGCCGCCGAGCGTTGCGCCAGGCTGCGAACCTCGCTCGCCACTACCGCGAAGCCGCGACCCTGCTCGCCCGCACGAGCGGCCTCCACCGCTGCGTTCAGCGCGAGAATGTTCGTCTGGAAGGCGATACCCTCGATGACTTCCGTAATCTCGGACACCTTCGACGAACTGCTGCTGATTCGCCCGATCGTACCGACCATCGCCTGCACCGCGTCGTTACCGCTCTCCGCGAGAGTGGCCGCGTCCGTCGCGAGGCTGTTGGCCTGTCTCGCGTTGTCCGCGTTCTGTTTAACCGTCTGAGTGAGTTGCGCCATGCTAGCCGCGGTCTCCTCGAGCGACGCAGCCTGCTGCTCGGTGCGTGACGACAGGTCTGTATTGCCGTCCGCAATTTCGCGTGAGCCCACCATGATTCCGTCCACGCCGCGGCGTACCACCGACACCGAGCGGGTCAGGCTATCCTGCATGGACTGCATGGCATGCAGCAGACTGCTCTTGTCGCCCGGTCGTACTGCCACATTCCCGCTCAGGTCGCCGCTCGCGATGCGCGACGCGATACCCGCTGCGTACTCCGGCTCACCACCCAGACTCCCGTGTATGCTGCGCTTGACCCACAGAATGCCGGCCGTCACGAGCAGGCCCACAATTACGGTCAAGGTCAGCATGCGCCAGAGCTGGGAATGGAAGCTTTCGTCGATATCGTCGACGTAGGCACCGGTAAAGACGGCCCAGCCCCAGCCGGGGATCTCCCTGCTATAAGTCATCTTCTCTAGGGCATCGGTCTGGCCGGGCTTCGGATACCAGTACTTGCTGATGTGAGTATCCGCATCGGGACGCGCGTGTTTGATAATTTCGTCGGTGATATCCAGCCCATTAACGTCCTTGCTGTGAGTGACGACGCCTTCCCGCTTTGGATCCGGCGGCAGGACGAGCACGACAGCGTCCGACATTCTGTAGATGCCGAGATAACCGCTCTTGTCGGCGTTGTAACGCATCGGGCGAAGTAGTTCCTTCGCCATGTTTTGCGCATCTTCGAGCGACATGGCATTACTGTCGGCTTTGGCCTTGTAGCTCTCGATGAGGCCGGCCGCCATGTCGACTTGCTGGGCAAGCGCTTTTTCGCGCTCATGGACCATCGTCGTCCGGCCGACCATGGCATTGACCACAGCGATACCCACGATGCCAAGCCACAGGAGCACCACGATGCCCCAGAGCTTCCCGTCCAGCGTCTTTGTCACGATCCTTCCCCTTGTGCGAGCCAATCCCGTCCACGCGACGGTTGATTGCGTGTGTAGCAATTTTCCGTGAATTTCGCCCTATCGATCCCATTTCCGGGCGAGTGGCATACCTGACGTTGGCGCGATCCTGTACTCGTCAGGCACGGCCCCGCGCCGTGCGAGTCCACCAGAGTGGCTCCACGTTTCGCAAGTTACCGGGCCGCCCCATTATTTTCATAGTCTGCCCTGTCTTGTAACGGCAGGTCCGTCCAGAACTTGAGCGCAGGTCACGCGCATCGTAGATAGCCTTGCCGCGCAAATCGACAAAGAAAACGTTCTCAAGATACTCACCGTTCCTGATATAAGCCAGCGGCTTTGAGGCACAATCCGGGTCCGCCGCCAAGGTGGATTCATCCAGGCTTGCCGTCATGAAATCCGGAAAGCTTTCCGCGCGACGGACGGCGTTGCCTTGCGGTGCTCCGCGATGAGACTAGCCTCGGCCTGCACGCGGTCAAGAACGTAACGGGTATGTGACTAGTCAACGTATTGTTCTCGACCGGTCAAGATTGTCCTGCTATCGAAGAGCGAAGATCTGCTATCCGACTGCACCTGACATTGGGGTGTCGGTGAGCGCGGCCACGAGAACGGCTGGTGATGGCCGCTTGTCGCCCTGTGGGGGCCGAAAACCACAGGCTTCGGCTCCAGACACCAGATCCTTGATTTAATGCCAATATTTATTGGGGACAACCCGCAAAGCCACATGCAGCCGGGAGCGTTCTAACCGGAAATTTGCGCCGAAATCAGGATCACCCCCGCCAGTGTCACGTCCTCTGTGAGGAATAGCGGCCGACTGGTCCAACCCGACACGACTGCGCCCTTCCACGCTGTCTCGAAGATACGAAGGTCTTCGTCCTCGCTGACGCCGGTATCCACCAGATCGCGAAACGATCGCAGGTTGTACATCTCGAGTTCGTCGCGATGAATTCCGGAAATCAATGACACCGCTTCAAAAATGAGGTCGCGTGCATCGCCTCGTGACGATCTGAGCGCGAAAACGTCGACAGTGCCATCTGGCGTCTGCCAACTCATCCGGTAAAGCAGCTTGCGGCACTTTTCCGACAGCACGGTCATGGAAATCTCCCCAAGGACATTGGAAGCGTAGCACGGCATAGACCTATGAAGGCGCCGCCGAAACGAGGGTGGGCTCTGCGAAACCGTGAACGTCTCCTCAGTCCTGACACGGGGTGAGTCCAGCGTTCGAATGCAGGCCCTCCGAAGGCCGCTTTTCACCCGATCTAAGTGATGCCGCCGTGGACAATGCTCGAAATAGTGCGCAAGGGCGCACATCACTCCCGCTATCACTCACGAGGTTTGCGCGCTATGCCGAGAATCAGCCGACTTGCACTCTGCGCCCTGTCTATGTGTGCCGTCATCCAAACGGGGACCGCATTTGCTGAGCCGACCGTTGCCCAGGTGAATGAGGCAATTCAGCTTGGACAGTACGCTCGCGCAGAGACGCTTCTGCACGAAGTACTGCCTCACCATCCGCATAGCGGGCTGGTCCACTATCTGCTCGCAGACGTGTTGTCGCGCGAAGGTGGACATAAAGAGGAAGCCATGCATCAACTGCAGACCGCGCGAACCTTAAGCCCTGGGTTGCCCTTCGCGCAGCCGCAGGACGTGGCACGAATCGAAGCGGGCGCACGCTCGGCCTCGCCGCTTCCGGTGGCCCCTGAACTAAACGGATCTCAGGAGCCTTCGCCTTTCAGCTTGGTTTGGCTGGTCCGGCACCTCGGGATGGTTTTGTCCGCCGTTGGCCTGCTGCTGCTCGCGATCCTCGCTGCGGCGTTTGCGGTAGTCAAGGGTCGACGAACCGCCCGCGGACTTCACTCGGAAGGTGGAAACGAGGGTATCGAGCCAGAGCTTTTCGGCGGCCCGAGCGGTGAGGAGCGTCACGAGGACCGCCCGCCGGTCGGCGAGCACGAGCCAGCCCGCTCCACGCGACACAATGCCGACGACGACGTTCTTGACCACAGTGCGCCGTACGGTTCAGCCAACTAGCACTCCCGACGTCTTGCGGCCGCCGTACCAGGCGGCGGCCACGGCACGAGACAAGGACGGCGTTGATGGTGCGCGCCCGAGACCTGATTGCGTGCGGCGCCAACCCGCTTCGGGCGCGAACGTCGCGCGGCGAGATCCTGCTGACCGGTGTATCCGCACCGCTTGAACTTCAGACTGGCACAAAGCCTGTGTAGGTCGGTGTCACCCTAACCAGCTTTTCGACAGAGCGCGCCGTTTTCAGTCCCAGGAATCCTGCGACCTCGGACACCGTTGCGCCAGACAGCAGAAGCCGCCGCGCATAGGTCGTACGCAGGACCCGCGGCCCCATGTCATCGCCATGGAAATTGATTTCCCGTAGCGCTTCAGAAACCTGGTTATATACGCTCACGTTCCCTAGCGGCTTGCCGCTGCGGCTTGGGAATGCGAGCGTCGGGTCGCCGCGACTGGGCCCGACGCAGCGTTTGCGCTCCGCAACCCACTCGCGCAACGGCTCAACGCAAAACCCGGAGAGGGCGACGCGATATGCGTCGGCGCCGCGTACGGCCGGACAATCGAATGACGGAACCACGTCGTTGAAAAGGAACTGGTCGAGTCTCGCGTGCGCCGCCTGAGAGGCGGTCAGTCCTGCGCCAGACAGTAGAAGAAGGAGCGCGCGCGTGCGGCGATCCTGCCACGTCGCCGTGGGCATTTCACCAAGCAAATACTCGTGCAGGCGCCCGTCCAACTGGGCTGGCATGCAAACCACCCGTGAGCTCACATTCCGCCCCTTGATCAGGTCGGAAGCGTCCTTCACCGGGTTCTCGCGGCGGTACCCCCGCATGACCAGGTGGTCCATAACGGCATTGATCAGGTTCGTGTAACGCTTAAGTGTCCTGCGCTGTGCCGGAAGCCACGGGCTTTCCTCCTGCTTGCGCAGACCTGGTTCCCCTTGATCGCGCCCAGACACCGACATCAGGAACGACGCCAGACCGTCGACGCCCACCGAGAGAACGGTTGATCGATGCTCGGCAAGGTAGCGGCAGAAGGCGCCAAACATTGCCTGGAACTGCCTGATGCTTCTGTCCGAATATGAGTACTTCTTCTCCATGGTCGCAACATAAAGTGCCCATTGCTGAAAAGCCATGGACGGCGCACTGAGCCAAAACTCGCGCGAAGGCGCGAGATCCTTCGCGCTCTTAGACGGGGTCTCCGTCTCGAGCTCCTCGAAAAGATCGCCTTGAATCGGCATTGCACACCCTCCTCTAACGCGGCATCAACCACCGGGATAGCACCAGGATATCCGGATTCGTTTGCGTTTACAAGAACTTAGATGGCGAAAGATTGTGTCCACACAACCAAACTTCCCTGCCCTTCGGGTATGCATGTCCCCGTGCTGCTGGCGTTGCGGCCCGAAGGGCCGTTTAAGTGAATAAGTGCGCCTTGCCGGTATATTTAGTTCAAGTTGCATTCGCTACTTCTGGCGTTATCCTGCGATATCTTCAACTTGCTGCCTCAGTATTCGATGAGCCAATTCGGCAACGTCACTCACATTCGCCGCGCGTGCGCGACACAGCCGCTTGAGCCGGCGGCGCTGCCGTTTCACTCCTGGGGCCTGGTTTTCGGTTTCAACGAGGCATCCCTCGAGGGAGTTGCAGGTCGACGAGTGGCCTCGAGCAACCTGCCCGGTGAAGTCAACACGTGGTGCGAAGGGACGCAGCCGTGGGCACGTCGCGGCCCCGAGACCTATGCCTTCGCAAGGAACGTCGTTGGGTTTCTTCGCCCGGACTGGCGGGCGTCGTTCTGGTCGCGTGCCTACTTCGAATCGGTCGCTCGGCGGTTTGCGAAGCAATTCCTGATTCCGGCGCCAACGACAGGCGCACGCGTGTCGCGCGCCGACCTGAATGCGTGGCTCGAGTCACTTGGGCTAGCCGCGCTCCCGCTGCCCTGCACCGTTACGCTGGCTCCAATCGACGCCCGATAGCCACAGGAGAGCGACTCGAGAGAGATGATCAATAACCGGGAAAGCACCCCCGCTTTCGACCGGTGTTCCCCAAAGCCGCCTGATACCCTGCCTTTCGAGTTGGCCACCGTACGCTGCATGCTGGCCCCACGGTGGCCCATGTGGCCCGCGCGTTGCTGCGCATAACCCACACAGGATTCGATCAGGTTATGTTGTCCGGCCTCCCCGTTGGTATCGCCTCTACGCTGACACCGCCCGATCCCGCCTTCTATGGTCGGGAAATTGAACCGGTCCTGCGCCCGCTCGGGTCTGCGATCGAGCCTGTCGCCAGGATGATCGTGTTGAGACTCCATGACGCGCTCGCGGTGCCCCGCACTCGCTCTCTCCTGGGCTGTCTCACGGATCTGGAGCGCGACAAGCTCGTACGTCGGCACACGCGCTACCTCCGCACGCTGGCCTCCGCGCGCCTGACTCCAACACGCCATCTTGAGATGGCCCTGCGTCTGGGTCGCTTGCATGCGGAGATCGGTATTCCCCGCGAGGAGCTGTTGGTCGCCTTAAGCGCGACACTGAAACTCCTTCGCGAAGCGCTGCCCGGGACCGACTATGGACACGCACACTACATCCTGAGCCAACGGCTCGTTTCCGATATCGCACAGCAGGCCGTGATGTACCAGGTCCTTCAAGATTCGCGCGCGAGTGTGCTCAGCGAGCTTGAACAGGTTGTGCGAGGGGTGACGTCCAATACGGACCTTCTCTCCCAGTGCGCCAGGGTGATCGGTGAATTGCCTGAGGTTGCCGCCTGCTCCTTTCTCGCGCCGGACACAACCGCCGCCTTCCAGTGGGGATGCATGGCGGGCGACGAGCAAATCCTGAGCGAAATCTCGGCCGTCGGCGTGCCAGACCTCGCGCCCAATGTCTCGCACCCGTCCTGCATTCCGTGGCAGGCGTGGAGCACCGGGCAGTCCATCCATTGCCTCAACGTCCGTTCGGATCCTCGAATGTGGCTATGGCAGACAGCATGCTGCAGCACCGCTGCGCGCTCGCTAGTCTGCGTGCCGATCTCAGCCCGCGACCGCACTCCGCGCGCTTTGCTCGCACTATTTTCACGCAGTCCGGGCGGGTTCGACTCGCCGGATCAACGTGCCCTCGTGCGGCGCCTGCAAGACATCATCGGCGCCGCCTACTCCCGTCTCGACGGGTTGCGCGATTCGGTCGATGCGACGAGATGCGCCCAGCGTAACCGCTGGGCCGAACTCATCAGAGCGGATCGTGCCCTTCAGATCTACTATCAACCGATCATCGACCTCAAAACCGGGCACATCATCAAGGCGGAAGCCCTTGCCCGGCTGCGCGATGGCGACAAGGTGATTGCCCCCGCGGAGTTTTTCCCTGGTCTTTCAGCCGGCGACTTCTACGAGATCTACCGCCGCGGCCTGCACCTCGCGCTGACACAGGGGAGTCAGTGGATAGGTGCCGGACTCAAGTTCCGCATTGCCCTGAATTTGCCCTCCAGCGCCCTAGGTGACCCGCGCTACCTGCATGCAACGACAAGCGCGCTGTCAATGACGCGATTCCCGCCTGAGATGCTCGAGCTGGAACTCCTGGAGACGGATGCCCTTCCCGGGGGGATTGATGTCAGACGCGCGCTCGAACAGTTCAAGGGCCTCGGAATTGCACTGGCCGAAGACGATCTGGGATCGGGGCACAGCAGCCTGAATCGTCTAAGCCAGCTTCCTTTTGACACCATCAAGATCGACCGGGCGATCGTGCGTCTTGCGGGCGCCGACGTCTCCCGTGCGCTGCGGTTCATCTATCAGCTCACGCGACTTGGCCAGTCGCTCGGGAAGAACGTGATTGTCGAGGGAATCGAGGACGTGGAGATGCTCAATGCAGTTCGTATTCTCGGCTCCGATGCCGCGCAAGGCTATGTCATTGCGGCTCCCATGCCTGCCGAGAATCTGGCGGGCTGGGTCAAAACGTACACGCCGTTCAGAATGCCCGCGACGGATTCCCCTGTCGGAATGCCGTCTCGCGTCGCGAGCCTGCTCCTCTGGGAGGAGCGGCTTCACCTGCTGTTAGACCGGGAGGCAGAGCAAACGCGACGGGTCACTGATATTCCGACTCCCTTTCCCTTCGACGGTGATGCCGACACGCACGAGGCGTTGATCGCCGCGGCTCGCCGACACGGTATGCGGAGCGCGCAGTATGCGGCCGCACGAGCGAATCTCCTCCTCGGCCTGTGCTGCCCTGAAGCATCCGCTCATCGACGGCAGCTTTCCGCCTGATCACGACGCCCATGGGCCGGCTCGGTTGGCGTCACAGTCAGCCTATCGATAGCCGCAGCGTCAATGTCAAAATGCGCTCTGACTCGGCAAAAGCGATCCTTCACGAATTTCCGGGGACCCACTACGCGGGCTCTACCCGGCTCCGCGATTCATGAGATTGGAGCAGTCGTCCGCTTATTCACAACACTCGGTCGTTCGATCGCTAAACTACAATTAGTGGCTAGCCCTCGTGACGTCGCGTCAACTGAGGTGCGATCCACGGCCTCGCTGAATTGATCGGCGAGTCGGCTACGATGGCTGCGCTCGAACAACAATCAAATATCTCTGATGATACCTACCAACTTGCTCAATCTCGTCGGCCCCGTGAATCCTGAACAGCGTAGGCAAAACTCTAGGCTTTTCAAAATAGATCGAAAAGATCGGATAGGTCAGATAGCCATGGATCACTATTGGAAGGAGCCTGACGGTTCGGAGGAGCCTGAGGATTGGCAAGGGCCAGACGATCCTGCTGCGAAGTGCTATGACATCGTCCGGGGCAATAATCCCCCAATCGGGTTTATCTGGATTGCTTGTGGCCCCGACGAAGAGATCCCGGAACAACTGAACGTTCACATTGAGTACGTGTTTGTTGTCCCCGCGGAGCGGGGCGGCATGGCGACATGGCTGGCGGATGCAGTGGGCGAGAAAGTGCGAAGCTCGCTTGATAGTCTTGACGCGAACTCGCCGATCACGACCATGAATTCGACATCCCAGCCGGCGACGTCAGTAGGCGTTAATTTTGTTCGCCGCCTAAACGGTGTGCTGAAAGTCCTCAGCCAGAGCCACGGGTTCGATTTCAGGTGTGACGAGGAATACATGCCCGATTGGGACGCTATCTAGACGACCCACAAGAGCGGGGTTAAGCCGCCAGACACTCTGAGCGAACTAAGGCGCGCGCGTTGCAGCGCTGTGGACGAACGTCTCCTATTGGCAAGATAGTCGACTGGCTTCAATACTGGCCGAGTGACACCGATCCGGTCAAACGGCGTCCTTCTCCGGAAATCTACGAAGAAAAAAAAGCCACCCCCGAAGGGGTGGCGTGTTGCCTGTCGTCGGTCTCATGCAGCCAACCTTTCGGCGCCAGCCTGGTGACGTTGACGCTCTCGTTCTTCCCGACGCACTGCGCGATCCGCAAGCCGTTGCAGCCGACGCTCGTATTGCAACTTCCAGACATCGCAGAAGTCCATGCCTTCCTTGATCGGTGCGATCACCCGCACGGTCTTACCCATCGCTCGCAAGCGAGCTGCGAGCAGGCCTGCGTGATGCTCACCCGCGCGGATAAGAACAGATTCGTCCTGGCCGCGTAGCTTGCGCCTTTTCTCCGAGTCGCGATCCGCATAAATGATCACTTCGTCGTACCTTGACCAGTCCAGATCAGCCTTCTCGAGATTGCCGCAATTCAGCATGCTGCGCACCTCGATACGGTTTTCGTACTTGGCGACCACCGCCAATCCGTTCTCCGCACCTTCGGTCAGAGCGACACGTCTGGACACACACGTGTTTAGCCGGATCGAGCCGCCCTGTGGGCCGGCCGGTGATGCCATCTCCTTCTTGGCGGACTCCGGCTCGCCATCCTTGTTGATGAAGGCGATTTTTCCTTGCCCGTTAGGCAGCAGGAAGCACCGCTGAAGCGTGCGTGCAGTCAGATCCCCCGCAGCAACCAGCCGCTGCAGAAAAACCGGAAAGCGCCCCTGCAATTTCTCGTCCATCCAGAAGTCGATCCCAGGATGGAAGCGCAGATCGGGTCCGAGCCACTCAATGCGCAAGCCCGGAATCCTGCCAGAGAGGTAAGTCCACGCTGGCGTCTCCTCTGTAATAGGGCGACTGCTTTCCCAGACCCGACGCAATGCGGCGCGTGCCTCATCCGGCGACTTCTTTTTGTACGCTTTCGCGGGAGTTGCAGGAACCAGAGGTGGACGCCCCTGGTTGTAATTCTTGCTCCGGAGTTCGGCAAAAATCTCCCCGATGGGCTTCCCGGTGATCTCGTGAATGACGCTCACGAGGCCGCTGCCCCCCGTTTCTTCCTTTGCGCAGTACCAGGCTGTGCCTCCTTTCCGGCTATCCCAGATGATGCGGAAGCACTTCGAGCCGGAGCACATAGGACACGTCGTCCACAGGCCGCTCAGGAGGTCCTTGTCATCCAGGTAGTACGGCGCCACGTTGAGCCAATCGACCTTGGTCACGTCGACCCGTTCATTTCCGTCTTTCATGATGTCTGCCTCTTGCCAACTATTGGCTAAATGAAAAGGCGCACTACGTCATCAGACTCGAGTTGAGCCTTCCTGATGGATGCACGCACACCCATCAGGAAAGCCCCCGAAGGGGACTTTCCCGAACCGTTTCCGGTCCTTGTTACATCGTTGACGATGCCCGCTGCCAGTCCGCCAAAGAGGCGTCCAGGAGAAATGGGATGTCGTCATCCGGAGGATCGTCATAGCCGCCATTCGCCGGCACACCGGAGGCCGGTCGATTCGAATGACCGCCGCCCGACCCACCACGCGAAGCGCCACCTTGCGACGGTCGGTTACCGGATGAGCGGGAGGCGCGGGGATTACCGCCCCGATCCTCACCATCAGCACCATCACCGCCACCAGTGCGACCTCCAAGCATCTGCATCTGGTCAGCGACGATCTCCGTTGAGTAGCGATCGGAGCCGTCTTCGGCCTGCCATTTGCGCGTGCGAATACGGCCTTCGAGATACACGGGCGAGCCCTTCTTGAGGTACTCGGACACGATCTCGGCAAGACGCCCGAAGAACACCACCCGGTGCCATTCGGTCGCCTCCTTGAACTCACCCGAGGCCTTGTCCTTGTATCGATCGGTCGTCGCGAGGCGGATGTTCGCCACCGCGTCCCCGCTCGGCAGATAACGCACCTCGGGATCGGCTCCGAGATTGCCAACCAGGATGACCTTGTTCACTGATGCCATTTCATGACTCCCTTGCTCATCTGAGCTGTTGCTAAAAATTCCTGCTTTAGGTGAGGCCGGCCAGCATCGCTGACCGGCCCCCGACCTTATTTGCTTCGACCACGTTTCACGACGTGAACGTCGTAGTGATTGATGGTCTTGTGCTCCGTCTTTCCGTTCGCCTTCGTACGCCACGCCTTCTGGAAGCCGCGTTTCAGGGTGATGGTGTCGCCAGCACGCACGAAGTGCTGCTTGACGAACTCTTCCACCTGGTAGCCACGGAACTGAAGCTCCTCTCCGTTCTTCGTCCGGATGTCGATCGCGTAGATCTCGAACGGCTCGCCCTTTTCCGGCTTTTGAAGTGTCGTGCCGTGCCGCAGCACCACGCCTTCGTGCCGCTTCTGGCCACGATAGGAGATCTCTTCCTCAACCCAGCCACCGTCTACTGTCGTGGCCCCCGCGGGCGCGGGCGCCTCACGGGGCACACGCTGTGGCGCTGGTGCAGGCTCGCGCGTGCGAGACGCTTGGGCTTGCTGCGGTTGCGGCCGAGATTCTCGTTGCGATTGCGCACGTGTGGCCGTGGAGGCCTTTTGCGCATCGAGTTCTTCGGCGCATGGCACATCCATCCACATCGGCGCGTGCTCGTACTGCGACGCAGGCTCATACATCGAGGGGTCGCCTTGGGTCGCCGCTTTTTGGACGGGCGCTGCGGGCTGATCCGTGGCCTTTGCTGCACCGTTAGCCGTTTGCTTCTCCGCCGCAGACGTCGCCTTCTTACGGGTACGCGTTGCCTTTGCGTTCGCGAACTCGCGACCCGTAAAGGCGATCGCCTCGGTAAGCGAAAACGCGGTCTTCTCTCCCGCAGCCGTACTGCGCATGTAGGGGGCGAGCGTGACCCGGGGGTGCCCGAGATGCATGCGACGGATTTCGCTGATCTGGCCGTCCTCGACATAGACTGAGAACAGGACCTTCTTGCCGGCGATTTCCTCCGTGTGGTGTTGGAACGCCACTGACCGCTCGTCACGACGTGCCCAGTAGCCCTTACCCATCGTTGACGGATGATCGGCCGACGCTCGACGAATCACCTTCGCGGGAGCCTCGTCGGTCGCGTCGTTAAGCTTTGAAGGCGAGGAAGCCTCACGCTTCACCGTCCTCTCAGCCTTCGGGGCTGACGCCGCCGGCGCTTCCTTAGCAGTAGCAGCCGTCGTGCGTTGAGCCGCGACTTCCGCTTCGACCGCGCGCTTGGCGTTTGCAACGTCGCGCGCTGCTGCGACCTTCGCACTCAACTTCGAGTACTCGCGACCGGATTTCACCGTGACGAAATACAGCACCGCCCAGGTGAGCTTCACAGCCACGAAGCACAGCTTCAGAAAGGCCGCGAGCATCGCGAACAGCCCAGCGTTATGCGCGGGGCGCCGTCCGTAGCGTCCGAAAGTTTGCGTCTTCAAGATTTCCTCCAATTTGTAACGTCTACGTATTCTTCGAGCTTGCGCTCACATTTCAGAACGAAGCCGGCATCGCAAAGCGCTTCGATTGCTCGAAGCATTGGTGCGAAGTGCTCGCGCACACAGCGAGCAACCACCCGGCGGATTCGCTCTGCGCCCCATCCGAGCCGATGACAGACGAATTCGAACGTCACCATCACGTCGACGATCGATCCCCCGTCAATCGGCTCAGGAGCTCGCGCGTCCTGAAGGCCGTAGATCCACTGCAATGCACCGTAAAGCCGCACCTCGTCGCGATCGCTTTTCTCGAACCCGAAAAGGTCCGCATTGGCGTTCTCGACGAAATTGCGGCGCTTGACGATTGCACGCAGGTCGTTCCACATGAGATTGGCGAGCAGCTTGCACATCACAAGCTCAGCGTCATCGCCGTCATCGATCTGGCACAGCAGCGCATCGAACGCTGCCGGGTCAACCCTGTCGGACGAGTCATCACGCACGGCTCGCTCTTCTTCCTCGCGAGCGCGGCGCGTGGCCGCGCTCTCGTTCATTCCGCCGTCCGCGTGAGCACGGCGGCGGGCATCCTTCATCAGGATTGCCCACGAGCCACCGACGTCTGCCGCACGCGTTACTGCCGCGGGCGTGTCACCTTCGTCGGCCTCGTGCTGGCAGATTTCCATTACGGGTAAAGCACTCCGCTCCACTGCAACGACCCGTACCGGAGGTAAGGGATCGCTCAACAGCGCGGGGAGCTTCGCTGGCGGTGCCAATACGGCTTCGCCAAACAAATTGAGGTTCATATGCATCCCCCTGTGTCGTGCCTCCGAGAGGCAAATAGAAAGCCGGGGATTGCTGTGGGATGCCTTTCCCGTACCGCACCGGGTACGGGAAAGACCTTGTGGGTCTTTCCGGGGTGGCTAGAGATCGGCTACGTTGATCACGTAGTCGGCCAGCCCCTGAACTTCCTTCGACTGAGTCACGAAGTACTCTCGTGCGTAGCCGCCAATCTCCATGCTGCGCCGCTTGAGCTGGACGAACTGACGCTTCTTCGTCTCGTCGAGCAGCCCGTCCGTCTCATCCGAAAAATGGGTGTCGGAATGAAGCCGGTTGCAGCGCGCCAGGTGAAGTGACACCGCACGCATGAGACAGTCGTTCACATAGACCGACTGCCCGCCGGAGAGGTCCCTTACGGGCTTCTCGCGACCATCCTGAGCATCCAGGACCATGATCTCGAAGCCTTCACGAAGCGCGCCGGAGCGCAGCGACTTTTGCGTCTCGAAGCGAAGCGAGAACCGCTGTCCGTAACAGGCAACGAGAAGATCGTTGGCGATCTCCGCAATGCCAGGACCGTCGTCATCGATCGAGAAGGCAACCAGCCCGTTACGGCCAAGTGCCAGAGCCACAAGTTCCCAGCCCTCGATCTCTCGCGCCAGTCGTTCCGCGATCGACGGTAGCGGCTCCAGTCCCACAAGCGAAGCCTGTGCGTGGCCGACCCGCTCGTACGCCTGCGCACGAAGTGTCTGCGCGGAGGCGATATCGGCCTTGAGCGACGCGGTAGTGCGCTCGGCCGCAGCCAAAGCCTCAGCAACTGCCTTGACTGCATTGGGGTCGGCCGTCGCCGGCAATGCCGCCAGCTTCACTTCGATTGCCTTGAGCGCTTCGTGATGTGCGTCGTGTGCCTGCTGAATGAGGCTTTGGCAGGAGGTGTTCGCCACGACGATCTCAGTCTGCAGTGCTGCATGCTGAGCCTGAAGCGCCCTTTGGGTCGCGCGTTTGCCGTCGAGCGTTTCGATCAGCCCAGGCCTCGCGGCCCGTGCTTCTTCAATCAGCGTGGACTTGGCGGCGATCGGCACGAGAGCGTCAAGGTCCTGGACCGCCCTGTCCAGTTCCTTTCGAAGCTTCGTGTCTTCCGCCTCAAGCGCATCCAGCTTAACGACTTCGGCATCTGTCGCAGCAAGGCTTTCACGCAACTGCCTGTAGCGCGCGATCTGCCCTTTGAGCTCGGTCGCGACGTCCGCCAGTTTTGCGCGTGCCTCACGTGCGTCCGTGAGCAACTCGCATTCACGTGCCAGACCAGAACCCGCACATGGCACCCGATCAGCAAGCGATGCCGTCCGCTCGAGCATAGCGTGCTGGGCTCGCGCTGCGGTACCGTTCGCGGTCACCGTCGCAAGGTCCCGCGTATGCGCCATGACGGCGCTGCGATGGGGCTTGAGGATGATGATCTGCTGCCCGATCACAGACAGCGTATCGGTGAGTAGTTGACGGGTCTGCTGCAGCGGCGACACCTTCCGGGCCGCATCGAGCACCGCGCCCTCCTCGGCGATACGCTGATCGAGCAGCAACAGCCGGCTTTCGCCTTCCGTGATGTCTCGCGCGAGCGCCTTAAGCGAGGTTTCGAGCTCCGTACCACGTTGGGTCAGATGCTGGACCTGCTTCGAGAATTGAGCCGTGATCTCGCTGCGGCGAGCAGCCGTGCGCCTTTCCTCGACGTCGATCTGCGCGCGCCATTCCTGACGCTGCGTTTCGACATGCTTGAGACCTGCCGCCTGCGCATCGAGTCGAACGCGCTGCTCACGCAGCGCAATGACCTCTGATTCAGCCTCCCCGAGCGCACCTGCGTGCCGGGAAAGTTGCGCATCGATCGCGCCGACTTCAGCACGGGCTGCATCGAACGCTGCCCGCACCTCCGCACCATCACGGATTCGGGCCTGCACGTCCTCGAGTTCGCGCCGCAGGTGCATGGCGATCTCGGCAGCGCTTGCGCTGTCGCGCAAAAGTTCGTCGTGGCCTAGCCACGCGCTCAGGAGTGCCTTCGCGTCAGCGTGCTCGTAGTCCCCAAGCAGCTTGCGCTTGTGGGCTGCAAACCGCGTGGTGAAGAACACCTCGGGCGAGCCGAGGATTGACTCGACGCAGTGGTCGTAGGTTGCGGTGCTGCCGTCCGAAACAGTGCCGTCGGAAAGTTTCACCGGCGCCCAGTCGTTGCCACTCCAGCGCAGCAGGTACGCCTGCTGGCTTTGCGACTTGCCGGTTGTCTTGAAGACGAGGTCAGTGCGGTAGAGGGTGTTTTCATGAGCCCAGTCGAGTTGCTTCTGGGCCAGGGGTTCAGCGATGACATCCCAGTACGAAAACGCCGATGGGCGATAAATCTTGCACTTTGACGGCATGAGCCGGTACGGGTGCAGGTTATCCATCAGCGTGGTCTTGCCGTCTCCGTTATCGCCGACGAGCGCAACAAGCTTCGCCCATTCGGGGATTTCGGTCAGGTCAAGTGTGATCTGGGATTTACGTCGTCCGGACAGGATTCCGGCGAACCCCCGCAAGAAGAGCTTTGCGGGTTTCATTGCGATCTCCATGCCGCTGTGCGGCGTATCAGAAACGGACGCGAGTGCGTGTTCTGACGTCGGGATCGACGCAGACCAATTTTCGCGCAGCGAATGCGCGGGAAAAATGACTGCGTTTTTGAACTACTGCTTATGCCGCCGTGCGACCAGTTCCAAGACTACACAACTTGTCGGACTGGCGCAACAGGGACCGGCGCTATGGGGCTCGCGCGCGGGCCATCGACTGAATGAATCAAATGTGAGGTTTGGGAAAGCCCGAAAGTCCCCGGAGGGACTTTCGAGTGGTTTCGATTAATCGCTAGGCCGCGAGTTGCTTCGCCGGACGGCGAAACAGGATCGGAAAGAGTGCAACGCCGACCGCTGCTACCGGAGCCACGACACCCATAACCACGTAGCTGGAATGGAGTGCGAGCTTGCTCTCTTGAATCGCGCTCCAAAGGAGCAGGATGAAACCGCTTTCGAAGAGGATTGCGAAGGCCAGAAACGCGTTGGATTTAAAGATCGATTTCATGATTAACCCCTTATGCGAATTAACGCCTGGAAAAGGAGTCAGCGCAAAGCGCTCGGCTGAGGCACTTGCATCAGCGGAACGCGCGGAGCGCCAGCAGTGCGCCACTCCCCTAGGGAAGCGGCGACCTTGCTTTTCAATGGTTACGCGGTAAGCGCACCTTGACGATTCTCCAGCGCCACGATGTGCGGGAGCAGACGTGCATATGCAGCCTTGTCGTCGGTGTCACCACCACGGTAGTTTCGAAGGATGGATGCGAAATAGCGAATTCGGGTCCCGCGAAACTCGAACGTGGGGTCCGAAACAATCGCGAGAAACTCCTCCACATTACCTGCCTGAGCCGCCACTTCGACCGGACGCATCTCGAACGAATTGACGCCATTGACGTCGTTCTCGTTCGGGTTCCAGCCGCTGGTCGTGCGATGACCGGTCAGGCTATAGAGGTTTCGCTTGATGGTTGTGTTCATGATTCACCCCTTTTGCGAATTAACGCTTGGAAAAGGAGTCGGCGCACTGCGCTCGATTGAGGTTCGTGCCTCAATGGAACGCGCGGCAATTCATGAAACGACTTGACTGCTTGATGCTTGGCTTGATGCCGATCTAACGGCTGGGATCGACTATAGCATGGGTCACCCGCCCGGAAGCCACGGGTGCTGACTTATGGTTAGGCACGCACCGCCACCCCCTGAGGGGCGACGGCGCGGTCCGTTAAACCAACATCGTTTCTGGTTGACGAAGTCTCTCGAGCAGCGCCGCTTGATGCACGGTTGCGTCCGGGAACCGCCCCAACGCGCCGGGGAAGTAGTCCAGATTCAGTTCCGTGCCAATCCAGTTCCGCTCCAGCGACTCGGCAACACGTCCGGTCTGGAACGACCCGCTGAATGGATCCCACACCGTGTCGCCTTTCACTGTCGTCATTTTGATGAAGTGTTCTGGCAATCCGGCCGGGAATCGCGCCGGATGCACCTTAAAGCCGTTCTCACGGCAGTGCCGCTGGTACCCGTCATTCGAGGCAGTATTGCTCAAGCTCAAAAGGTTGCCCGGGATCGCGCCGCCGTTGTCTGCCGCGAATGCGCCGTTGTTCATCTGGTGCCCGCTCGGACGGTTCGCGCCTGACTGACCGCCAGCCGCAAGGGTTGCGCGCATAGACTCGCTGTACGGCACGAGGACCTGACGGTTATCTCCATACGGCATGTCGTTGGGCGCGAACCAGTACAACGGCTCAATCGACGTCTTTACTCGGACGCGGCGAACCGTTACCCACTCGGCAGGCGACGGCATCTTCGCAGGGTTGTGCCAGGCGTAGCGTTGACACAACTTCCAGCCAAGCTCGTCCTCCAGGCGAATGATCAACCGCTCCTGGTAAGTCGAGAACGACGGCTCACCGCGATTCATCACGTCGCCCAGGTTGATGACGACCGAGCCGTCTTGGGTGAGCTTCTTCGGCCAGAGTTCCGCGATACGCAGCAACCAGTCGACGTATTCGTGGGCCGCTCGATTGCCATATTCCTTGGCCCTCAGGAGCGGGTAAGGTGGCGAAGTGAAGATGAGACGAACACTGCGATCATCGATGTGCGCCACAGCTTCTTCGGCTCGGCCATAGAGCGCGATCCCCTGCGCCGTTTCGAAGATCGTGATCACAAGGCCTGGGGTCGCACGATGGAGCGATTCCTTGCCTTGCCCGGTCAGTTCCCACACCGCGCGACCTGTCGGTGCCACAAGGCCGAGGGCCTTGGCTTTTTGCTGTGCCCAGCGACACGTGTGCTCGAAGCGGTTGTACGTGCAATCACCCGAAACGAACGTTTCGCTTCGCATTTCGTCGCTCACGCCCATCTTCAGTGCGAGCGCGTCATACAGGTCACCCGTGCGTGCACTACCACCGACGTTCTCCAGACAGTCGAGCAGAGGCAGAACAAACTGCTGCTGCGTGGGCATTGCGCGTTTGCTTTTCATGATTGGCTCCTTTTACCCCGTGGGGTGTTCAAAAAAGGGGCCGGTCTGCGGCGCGACGCAACTTCGATACGTGCCGCGGGGACCGCTTCGATGAGTACTGCCTCATCGAAACGTAGAGTCTCTAGAGCGGCTTGGGGCCGTCCTTTCGGACAGCCCCTCACCTGACAATGTGCAGACGAGCGTTTGACACGTGGTGTGACGCCGGCTGCTTCAAGTCGAGTTTCTAAACCGGCTGTGACTCTCGCCACAGCGTTTGCCAGTGCCCGGTGAAGCGGGCGGCGTATTTAGGCGAATGCCGTATTACGCAAGCGTTTTCTGCATGCTCATCCGAAGCGGCCGCCCGCGTGAAATTGAACGAACCAGTCTCGACCGCCGTGCCATCCAGTACGAGAAATTTGTCATGTAGCATTTGACGCTGATTGTCCACCCGTACGGGAATTCCATTCTCCTTTAGCATGCCAACCTTCGACGCCGGTCGCTGGTTCTCGGTCGCGTCGGCTACGACGGCAACTTGAACGCCACGTTGCTTCGCCGCGATTAGCGCACGCGCGACTTCGACAGAAGTGAACTCGTACGCGGCTACGAGGATCGTCGCGCGATCGCCTGGACGCACACGCACCTCGTTGATCGCCTTAAGCACGCGCGGCAGGGCCCCGCCGTTGGGCGAAAACCCGCAGTCCCATGTCGCACCGGGTTCGAAGGAAACCTCCTCTCCGAAGGGTTGCACGGATTCCGAGCGAGCGACCCGCGTGACACGTTCGGTTGCGCCGCTAAACGCGTGCTGCGCCATCGACATCAGACCTTCCACGGTTTGCGCCCGCGAAGAGGTCGATGCCATCGCCAGCATTAGCGCCAGGCTCGCGGCGAATAGTTTTTGCTTCATTGAATATTTCCTTGATCAGGTTACCTGCAATTGATCGCGCATCGCCAACACCCAGCATGCGCACTCTCGGTACGACGACCGACGCATCGTTCTGCGTTGCTTCGCACCACTTTCCTACCTTCTCGGCGAGCGTCGGTAGCGTTGAAATCCCGCTGCACCGCTGCCTTTGAGTCACCAGCAGCTTCGACTCGATCTGCACGTCGGCTGCGTTTGCGAGTGCCTGACGAACCGCCTGTGTGTCCACCGCCGCCGCATATTCCGCGTCGACTGTGTAGCGCACACGAACGAAGGCCCCCTCACATTCGATTGCTTTCTCGGCGAGCCACGCGACATCGGGGACACCTTCAAACGAGAAGTCCACCATGACCCGAGCGGGCGTTGGATGCAACGTGTGTTGACACGCATGAGAGCCGACAGTCCACACGAGAAATCCCTTTTGCCCAATCTCGCCGTGATGAAAGCGGCCAATGGAACCGCCGTAGGCGATCTCCTGGTGCACCCCGTCGACATCGCGCTCCCAGCTCTGATACTTGTGCAAGTGACCGAGCATCGTGGCTGTGGCTTGCGCGCCGTAAAGCGCACCGGCGGTGAACTCGTGGTCCTTCCCGGCCATCGGAACTCCATGCTCTGTCATCGAACCGCGGACCGTTCCATGGCCAACTTGCACGGTCGGTATGCCGCGTTCGCGTGCGGCGCGGTTCATCGGTCCGAAGACGCCGAGCATGAGGCCCGCGAGCACATCACCCATGGCTTCGGATACGTGCTCTGCGCCGACGGAAGCTACGAGGTCGCCGCGGTTCACGGTGGGAACGCACGACACGAGCAGGCGCGCCCCTTCCAGATCCTCGACCGACGTCACGGGCCGCCAGCTGTTGCCAACGAGAGCGACCTGGCCGATGCGCTCGACCGTCTCCACCGGGTAGCGTCCGCTCGCGAAGCGAAAGAGCGGCAGCATGCCCTGGTAGTCGTGCAGGAAGGTGCCCTGGATGATCAGCACCGGACAGTGATCCGCGAGGCGCCGGATCTGATGCATGAGAGCATGCAGCGCCGGCGAGTGCGCATCCTGCTTGTGGTCAGTCGAATCGCCCGTGAAAATTGCCACGTCCACCCCCTCCCCGATCGCCACGGTTACGGCGTGATCGGTACATCGCGAGGACTCGACGAGGTTGGTTGGGGAGTAATGCAGGTCACCCAACTGGGCAATCCGTACAACACCCGCGCTTTGTTTGCCGTTCATTGGTTGCTCCCATGCCACTGTGTGGCGAACAAGAAAAGGAGCCTTCAGACTTCCCGCTGGTACCAGGCAGCAGAACCTTGGTACCAGCGGGAAGCCTCCCCTGTTGGGGAGACTTCCTGCGGCTTCGAGCCGCGTTACGTTACGACTGGACGACTTCCTCGGGGCAGGCGGCCTTCATTGCCGCGAGCCCGGCATCGCGTCCGTTTGCGAAGAGCTCCCTCACGTGTGCGATGAGGGCACCCATCTGCGTGAAGTTGCGCTCCCACTCCCCGACGGCCTTCTTCGCATATCGTGCAAAGAGAGCAGCATCGATGTCGTAGTCCCGGGGAATGAGACGTGCTTCGAGGAGCAGGTCCACCTTCGGACCGTACTTCGCGATTTTCGCCAGTGCCTGGGTAGCCCCTTCGACCTCCGCGGGTTTGATCTCCCACCCCGTACCGGACCGATGCTCTACGTAACGCAGGAAGAGCTCGCGGTTGATCCCGGCAGAGTGCAACATCTCTTCGATGTGTGCGATCGGACTAGCGCCCTTCTGCACTTCGCTCGCTTCCGGCACGGTCTGCTCCTCACGCGCGAGCGGCTGAGCCTCCGACACGCTTGCCAGCCAGGCAGGCGGCGCGGCAACCGGCATCGGCGTGCGCCCAAGGCTGAGCATCGCAGCGATGTCGATTTCCGGGACGATGGTCGGGACCCACTGCAAGCCCTGCTTCCTGTTCCCGTTGGCGTCGAAGTACGTCCGCTGCTCCTGCACCTTCGTGATCCAGAAAACAGGCCTGCCCGGATCCTTCGGATTGAAGTTCGGCACAAAACCGAGCGCGTTGCGAATCTGATCGAGCGTCGACCAGATGTTCTCCGCTGCATATTCCGAGCTCGTTTCCATTTCCACGAGGCCGAGGCCGACAACGCCCGGCACATAGAACTTCAGGTGCCCGCGAAACGTACAGTGCCCCGCCTGAAATTCCTTGCACACGGAAGGCTCGCAAAGCCCCCGCACTTGCCAGTCGCGCGGAGGCAACCGCTTGACCCCTGCTTCACGCTGCGCCTTGATCGTTTCCGGATCGGGTGCAGCGAGCCGCTCGCAGACTCGAACACCAGCTGCGTTGAACGACGAATGAAACTTGTCGTCGCCGGCGTGGCTCTCGAAGCGATGCGGGAAGAACTCGAAGAGTTCGTTGCTGTGGAAGAACACCGGGAAGCGATGAAGCACGCGGCGCCCAGCCACGTCTTCGCCGTACTGCGCGAGGATTGCTTCCGGCAGGACCGCCATCGTGAAGTCGTCCGCTGCGAGGTGAAACTCCCGCGTGTTCACGGGCCGCATGGGGTTCCTCAGCCTTGTCTTTTCCGTGATCTCTTTCTCGATCAACGACGCGCGACGGCGTGTTGCACGGCCTGTTTCGTAGATCTTTACTGCCTGCTCGTTGGACTGCGCGGGCGCGGTCAACACCTTCGTGCCGCAGCGGATTTTCCCCGAGGCTCGCGGGCCGCCGTACTTCTCGGTGGTGCGATTGCCAAGGATGGTCATGGCCTTGTTCATAGGTTGCTTCCTCTCGGACGTGCGTCCAGATCGGTTATCGCGGGCGGATGCCCTGTCGATCCTCTGATGCCAGTGCTGGCGAAGAAAGGAAGTCATGCGCGAACGCACGGCCATGCGTGACATGGCCGTACTGCGGCAGGTTGCTGCGGTGGAGGACCGGCAGGCGGACAGCAACAGCTGCCCGCCTGACCGTGGTCATATTGAATCGGTCGCGTTTCGGTCAGGCGAGTGCCCACACGCCCTTTTCGACCGGGCAAAAGTCCGGGTAGATCTGGAGCGTCTGGCGTACTTTTTCTCGCCACGTGCTGTTGCTCTCGATCTTGTCGGTCGACGTCGAAACCTTCTCGTAAATCGCCGACAACGGTGCCTTGCCGCCAAGCTGCATGAGCACGCTTCGAACCACGTTGCGCCAGGTTCCCTGCAGACGAGCCTGAGCCTGTGAGGCGATCGCACCGAGCACCGCGAGCACCGTAGCCCGCTTGCGCGAGAACAGCAGGATGTACTCGTGAGTGATGAACGGTAGCTTCATCTTGCCGTACGACTTGAACGAGCTTTGGGCGTTGTGTTGGGCCTTGATGAGGACCCCCGCGAGTTCCGTTGCGGGCATGCGCGCAATGATCTCGGCCTGATACGACGTGTAGACGCCGTTGCGGCGCCAGTCACCGATGATGCAGCCATAGTAGCCGCCCGGTATCGTGGCTTCGCGCTGGTTCAGGAGCGCCAACTGCATCTTGCGGTGGAAGTCTTCGTCGTCTGCGCAGCGCGAGAGGTCATCTTGATGTGCCTCGGTGCCCCACTGCTCGCCGCTGTACGCGATCATGGAGTGGTACGGGGGGTGCGAGAGCACGAGATTGCCTGGCTCGCCCGTCTTCTCAAGTATCGAGTCGCGCAGGATGTTGAATCCTTGGTGCAGGTCGAGCCCGTACGCGCGGATGTTCATCTCCCTTGCTACCTCGATAGAGGTGCCAGAACCCATCATCGGGTCGATGAACACGGGGTCTGCGATGTCGCGCAGTAGCTGCCCGAACAGTTGCTTGTAGACATGGCCACTGCAGTTGCCGCGCCACTTTGCGTCGCCCCAGGGGCCGCGCTCGGGAAAAGACATGATGCTCATTGATGGGTCTCCAGTGATGCCCGGTTGGGCGTAAAAAAGCCTGGAGAGAGGCTTGCGGTACCTGTGGCACCGCAAGCTTGAAAGAAGAAGGGTTCGCGCTACTGCTGCGAACCCCTCTCCTATGGGTTGATGCGTGGCCTTGCGGCGTTGATCAGTGCGTCGTTGCCGACGCCCGGTTCAACCCGAGTGCACCCGTAATGGCGTGCACGATCGGCTTGAGAGGTTGCAACAGTTGGGCAGTAAAGTCGCGCGCTTCTTCGACTACCACCTGTGCATACCGGCTCATGGGCTTTCCTCCTTGTTGATGATTGCCTGCGTTGACCACTTACCGGAAGCGCGTGAAAAAGCGCTTCAGGCCGCACCAGCCTATCCAGACCACAACGACAAGGTGCATGGTCAGCACCACGACATGGCCGGCTTCCAGCACGAAGCTGACGACCGGATCATGTACCACAGTCTCCAGCTTGCCGTTAAGCCAGCCAAATCCTGCGGCGGATGCGCCTACGACAAAAAGCGCGGCCGAACCCAGCACAACGTCCGTCATCAACGACAGGAACATTTTTGCGGCTTCGTCGAGCATTTCTGCCAATTCCTTTTTTATGGTTTTTTTCATGGACTACTCCTTGATGCTTGTCCCATCTGGACCAACCAGACGTATGCCGAACAGTTCGGCGGGATTGATCAGGAGCCCGTAGGTGGGCATACCCAAGCAGAGTGCTTGCATATGTCAACCGCGAGGAATTTCGTGAATGGTGGTGATTGGTGTCCGGTCGTGAGACTCCCGAAGGACTCTCTCCCGAAGGAGTCTCACGTGGTTGCGGTTGACGCGATTACGACTGATGCAGGCGGGAACCGGCGCGACACGCAAGGCGCCACGAACCGGTCCGGACCTTGGCCGCCCTGCGAAGTGCGATGCGCGCAATGGGCACGAAGATGGGACGTGCTTTTGCAATGCATACGTACAGGGTAACGGCGGTCAGTTTGGTGATGACCCACACGAGGCGCATCAGAGCGATGACCAGGTTCAGCGCGACAATCGGACCTTGCTGTTGTGCGCGCTTCCTCTGGTTATTGCGATTGGTGGTGTGATGGTTGCTTTTCATGGTTGCTCCTGTGATTTACAAGTGGTTCCGTGAACGGACCACAAAAAAGCCAGGGAGCGCCAAATGCTGCTGGGCATCTCACGCAAGGGCGACCTTGCGTGAGGCGCGCTCTCCACCATCCTCATGAGGATGGCAGCGAGCGGCGGTTTCGTTTAATGAAGCCGGGCACGGCGAATGTGCCGGGCGTGACGAATCATGTCTTGCGTGATGTCGGCGATGTTGCGCACGCCGAAGAATTTCGCGACCTCCAGATCCGTGAGGTTGACACGGCCGTTGCCCCATTGCTCCGGGTACAGTGCGTCGAACCACTCCATTGCGATGTCGTCGTCGCTTTCTTCTGTGAAGGCGAGACGAAGATCGGCTGCGCTGTGCTGCAGCAGGAAGTCCGTAACATCAACTCGGGACTCCTTTTTCGAGGCATTGAAGCCCGTGATGACGGTTGCCAGGATGAGGGCCGAAGCCGGCGTCGAGAGGTTTCGATTCATGATTTGCTCCTGATGATTTGTAAGTGATTCCGAGTACGGAACCGAGAAGTCAGGAGATGCACGACAGATGGGCATCTCAGGCAAGGCGCCCTTGCATGAGACGTTTTGAATTACCAGGGATGGATGCAGTCCGCCACCCCGAAGGGTGACGGACTGTTGATTGCTGGACGAGAGTCAGATGTCCATGTCGCGGAATGCCTGCACCGATGCACCAATGAGGTACCCGGCCAGACACAGCGGCACGACCACGATCAGGATCGCGAGACCCCATCCTTCGATGACGCCACCGATCAGGGCCGAGTGGCCGATGAGGGCGTCGCCAATGAGTTTCAGCAACGAGATGTTCGCGGCTTCGAGCACGGCGAAATACTCGTTGAGTGCGGCCGTACCGCCTTCACGAAGAAGGTCGAGTCGGCCCCACGCTTCCATTACGCCGCCATAGAGCCACAGAGCGACTCCGATGAGGGAGACGATGAAGAACGGCAGCCACACCTTACGGTTTGCGAGACTCACAACGCCTTCCGCGAATGCACGACGCGCACGCACGGAGGCCGAGGGCTTGCGATAGATGGATTGCACGTTCATGGTTGCTCCTTTGATTTAGAAAATGTTCCGAGGACGGAACCGAAAAGGAGTCAGGCTCGAGCCGCGCGAAGACGCGTCAAACCTTGTCGGGCACACGGTGCCGGGCAAGATGGCTCTGAAATTTGCGCGGGGATAGAGAGGGAAAGGCTCTCAAGGAGCCTTTCCTGTCTCGAATGATGCTTTCGCCCGTTTGCCAGTCGGGGTGGCTGGACGGATCTTCGGTCAATCGCGCGGATGACACGTCATCGGCAAGCGACACGGAAGACCACGGGGACCGTTGCGCGTGAAAGCTACGCTTAACGAATGCAATAATCGTTGCGCATGGAAGCTACGCTTAACGAGTGCAATTGATGGTTCCAAGTGATGGTTTGCCAGTCGTGCCAAAGGAGGCGCGAAATCCTGGTAACCGTCGTGAACTCACCAACGATTTTCGCAGACAACGAATGCGTGCGGAAATTGCCGGGGATTCAGCTTCTACTTCTTCCTACATGATGCCGATCTAACGGCTGCTTGCAGGATAGCATAAAACCACCTGTGCGCCATTGATTGGTTGGGGGACGGTACGCAGACTAAGTCATCATTCCGAGGCCTGTGAAGGCGCCCTGACGCACCTTCGGATGGGTCTTTCGGAAAGAAAAAGGGGTGGCTTTCGCCACCCCTTCCCCGTACTGTGTTGCCGCGGGGGCTAGTTGCCCCCGCCCTGACTTTCAAGCCAACCGGCTTCTATTGGCATGCGTCGCAAAGTTCATATCCATCGTCACCCGGCCGCATCGTGCACACCGGCCCGTCTGCCTCTTCCTGCGCTACGACCGGCGCGCTCGGAACGGCGTTGAGCTGGCCCACTGGCGCCGTCGACTTCTCGACGTGCGTGGCGGACACCGTGCGCAGGTAGTAGGTCGACTTCAGGCCGCGCTTCCAGGCGAGCTTGTACACCTCATCGAGCTTCTTGCCCGACGCGCCCGCCATGTAGACGTTCAGCGACTGCGCCTGGTCGATCCAGACCTGACGTCGTGCTGCACACTCCACAAGGTACGTCGGATCAATCTCAAACGCGGTGGCATAGATGAGCTTGAGATCATCCGGGACGCGTGCGATGTTGCCCAGCGACCCATCGAAGTGCTTCAGGTCGATCGCCATGGCAGCGTCCCACAAACCCCTCGCCTTCAACTCCCGCACTAGCCTCCTGTTGACCACGGTGAACTCGCCAGAAAGGTTCGACTTCACGTAGAGGTTTCGCATGATCGGCTGGATGGCTTCCGATGCGACGACGATATTCGAGATCGTCGCAGTCGGCGCAATCGCCACGCAGTTCGAGTTGCGCATCCCGTACTGCCGGATACTTTCACGAAGCGCCGCCCATTCCGGCAGACGCTCCCTGACCTCGAATCCGAGCGGTTCCCCGCGCTCCTTTTCCAGCAGCGCCACGCTGTCCTGCGGCAGGATACCCCGCGACCAGAGCGAACCCTCGTACGACGGGTAGCGCCCGCGCTCCTTTGCGAGCTCGTTCGATCCCCGGTATGCGTAGAAGCTTACAAGCTCCTGAAGCTCGTCGGCCAGCGCGATCGCCTGCGCAGATCCGTATGGCACACGCATCTCCTGCAGCACGTCGTGAAAGCCGATGATGCCAAGCCCGACGGGACGATGCTTCAGGTTTGCGTTGCGCGCCTTGGCGACCGAGTAGTAGTTGATGTCGATGACGTTGTCGAGCATCCGCATTGCCACCGAGATGGTCCGCCCGAGGGCTTCCCGATCGATGGCCACGCGCCCGTCTTCCAGGATCACCAGATGACGCACGAGGTTCACGCTTCCGAGATTGCAGACAGCGATTTCCGACTCGCTTGTGTTCAGGGTGATCTCCGTACACAGGTTCGACGAATGGACGACGCCCACGTGTTGTTGCGGCGAGCGGATGTTGCAGGGATCCTTGAACGTGATCCACGGATGACCCGTTTCGAACAACATGCCGAGCATCTTGCGCCACAACTGCTGCGCCGGGACCTTCTTGTGCAGCTTAAGATCGCCCCGCGCGGCAGCCTGCTCATACGACTCATATTTCAGGTTGAATGCGGTGCCGTACAGGTCGTGCAGGTCCGGCACGTCCGAGGGTGAGAAGAGCGTCCAGTCGCCGCCTTCCATCACGCGCTTCATGAACAGGTCGGGAATCCAGTTCGCCGTGTTCATGTCGTGCGTGCGGCGGCGGTCGTCGCCGGTGTTCTTGCGCAGTTCGAGGAACTCCTCGATGTCGAGGTGCCACGATTCCAGGTATGCGCACACTGCTCCCTTGCGCTTGCCGCCCTGATTCACCGCGACCGCCGTGTCGTTGACGACTTTCAGGAATGGAACCACGCCCTGCGATTTGCCGTTCGTGCCCTTGATGTGCGAGCCGAGCGCGCGCACGCGAGTCCAGTCATTTCCAAGGCCACCGGCAAACTTGGACAGCAGCGCGTTGTCCTTGAGCGCATCGTAGATGCCTTCGAGATCGTCCGGGACAGTCGTCAGGTAACAGGACGACAGTTGCGCGCGGCGTGTGCCCGAATTGAACAACGTCGGCGTGGACGACATGAACTCGAGCGACGAGAGCACGCCATAAAACTCGATCGCGCGCGCTTCGCGCTCGACCTCGTTCAGGGCAATGCCCATCGAGACACGCATGAGCAGCCACTGCGGCAGCTCGATGCGCACGTCGTCGACGTGAAGCAGGTATCGGTCGTAAAGGGTCGTGATCGACAGGTAGTCGAACGCTTCGTCCTGTTCCGGCCGCACTGCTGCCGCAAGCTTTTCCAGGTCGAACTGCCCCAGCCGGTCGTCGAGCAACTCTGCCTCGATGCCCTTCTTCACGAACGCTGCAAAGCCTTCACGGTAAAAGCTCCCGGCGCCCGCCATGACCACAGTGCCACGCGACACCTCCGACACGAGGTCGGCGATGACGAGTCGAGCGGCCAGCCACGACGCGTCCGGATACATTTCCATGCGCTCGCGAACAGCCATGCCCAGCGCCTCGGCGAGCTTTTCCTCCGGCATGCCGTGGTAGGCCTGCTTGAGAGCTCGCTCCGCAATTTCCGTGAGAGCGGGCAGCTCCAGCCCGTGTGTTAGCGGTTCGAGCCGGGCAACCAGATCGTCCGCCGAAATCCGGTACGTGCTGCCATCGGCGCGCGTCACTTCGCGCGCGCCAGCATCGGTTGCGGACTTTCCTGCGGAATTGCGTGCTTCGCTGCGTTGCGCACGGTACAGCACATAGGCACGTGCGAGGGCATGGTCGCGACGCATGAGCGCAAGCTCGACCAGATCCTGGATGTCCTCGATCGGCAAACTCGCCTGGGTCTTGCGCGCGATGCGCTCGACCACCTCGTCGACTGCCGAATCGATGATGTCACGGTCCGCCTGCGATATGTCGCCGGGGTGGGCCTTGATGCCGCGCACGTCCAGCGTATTTTTCGTGATGGCGACACGAATTTTCGACGCGTCGAAAGGCACCGCGTCGCCGTTACGCTTGACAACTGTCTTGCTGATTAAGAGATCGTTTTTCATACATGCTCCACAGGTTATGGCGCATTGGCGCCGTCAAGAAACAGTGGCAAGCGGGAACGTCGGTAACGACGAGTGATCACCGGACAGGGACGAACCCTGACGGGTGCAAACTCGGTGGATGATGTATGTATCGCGGTGGATGAAATGGAGGGGTACCGGATTTCTCCGGTACCGATCTCGATCTCCAGTTACTCCCAGTTGAGCGCACCGCCCGTCTGGTACTCGATGACGCGCGTCTCGAAGAAGTTGCGCTCCTTCTTCAGGTCTACCATCTCGCTCATCCAGGGAAAGGGATTCGCCTCGTCCTCAAAAAGCATGTCGAGGCCGATCTGCTGGCAGCGACGGTTGCAGATGAAGCGCAGATAGCCCTTGAACATCGATGCGTTCAGGCCGAGGACGCCGCGCGGCATGGTGTCCTCCGCGTAGCGGTACTCGAGATCGACCGCTCGCCGGAACAGGCCCTCGAGCTCCTCCCGAAACGCTGGCGTCCACAGATGCGGGTTCTCCAGTTTGATCTGGTTGATGAGGTCGATGCCGAAGTTGCAGTGCATCGACTCATCACGCAGAATGTACTGATACTGCTCCGCGGCGCCCGTCATCTTGTTCTGTCGCCCAAGCGACAGGATCTGCGTGAAGCCGACGTAGAAGAACAAGCCTTCCATAATGCAGGCGAACACGATCAGCGACTTGAGCAATTTCTGGTCTGCTTCCGGAGTGCCAGTGTTGAACGACGGATCCGTTAGCGTGTGGATGAATGGGATGAGGAACTCATCCTTGTCGCGGATGGCCGGCACCTCATGGTACGCGTTGAAGATCTCGCCCTCATCCAGCCCCAGCGATTCGACGATGTACTGGTACGCGTGCGTGTGGATCGCTTCCTCAAACGCCTGGCGCAACATGTACTGTCGGCACTCTGGCGCCGTGATGTGACGGTAGGTGCCCAGTACGATGTTGTTCGCCGCAAGCGAGTCCGCAGTCACGAAAAATCCCAGGTTGCGTTTGACGATGCGGCGCTCGTCCTCGGTCAGACCATTTGGATCCTTCCAAAGAGCGATGTCGCGCGACATGCTGACTTCTTGCGGCATCCAGTGATTCGAGCAACCCGCGAGATATTTTTCCCAGGCCCACTTGTACTTGAATGGGACCAACTGGTTGACGTCGGTTGCTCCGTTGATGATTCGCTTGTCCGCAACATTGACGCGCCCGGCTGCTTCGGCGGGCTGAGCTGCGATCACGGATACCACAGCCTGGTTCCCCGCCCCCTCCGGGATGACAATTGGCGACGCGATACCGCGTTGGGGGTGCGCAGCGGTCGCTTCCGCGTCGCCCCAGTTCAGACTTGACATGATGAAACTCCATTGGATTTGTGCGCAATAAAGCGCAGTGGAAAAGACCGCTCCGGGCGACGCGCGAGCGAAAGCCGGCCGCAGAGGACTTGAGATGTGGAGATTTCGGGGACGCGCATGAAGCGGCGAATGCCGAGCATGCGGAATTGATTAGACGGGACCGCGCCCGAATAATCAGGGAATTGATGCCGCCTTTCGGCGATTTGAGATTGCGCGAGGCGTGCGCAAGAAAATCAAGAAACTCGTGCCGACAACTCGGCTGAACACATGGTGCATGAATTCGCCGGACAATGCAACAACAGAAAGCACCCCGAATATACGCGGTATTCCCGGTCGTCTTTTCGCAAGCACGGCTCAGAATCGGGCATCACATACGGGCAATCTTGCGAGCGCGTGTGCCGAGCGTGCCAGTTGGCTAGCTTTCGGTGAATCGGGCCGCCCCAGGAACCAGCTAAATGACAGAAACCATCCAAGAACGCGTGATCGAACCGAAGAACCTTGAACGCATCGAAGCGGTGCGCACCAACAAGGTGGCTGTCGTCGATGTGCAGGTACGAAATGCTCTCGTGCGACGTTGGTTCATGCGCGATTTTTACTTCGTCACCGGCCATCTCTTCATTAACGGACGCGCAAGACAGACCCGCGATCGGGTTGAGCGGGAACTACCCGGGCTCCTGAATAGCCTGCAGTACGCGGTCACCGGGTTGATGACGGATGCCGACGCATATCCTGCAGAGTTGCCCGATGATCTGCCGATATACGAGTTTCCGCTCAAGCTGGTGGATCCATGCGCGGCGATAATCTATCGGGAGCTGGTTCGGGCAGACACGGCCGCTGCGCGACTGTACGTGGCAGCGGAGAACGGCACGATCTCAATCGAACAGCGTGACGGCTTTGTCGATACGCTGATATTCGCGCTGCAGATGATCAAGCAGTTGTCGATCAACTACGTGCCGAAGACGGCTGCGGAACTGGCGGACGAACTGAAGATTACGTAAGCGCGGCATTTTCAATCCCGCTGCACGCGGCAGCGGGATTTGCGGACGCAACTTATGCTTCCACTGCCTCTTCTTCTTCCGGCTGCTCCGGTGGCACGATTCGTTCAATACCACTTTCGGCAAGAAACGGGCTGGGCGGCTTGCCGCCGCCGGTAGAGAGCATCAAGTCAATCCGGGCGCGCGTCATGGCGACGAACATCAAACGCCGTTCTTCTTCCAGCGCGCCGTCCTTGGCCGGAAAGACTTCATCTTCAGCGCCGACGATCCACACGTAGTCGAACTCAAGACCCTTGGAGCCGTGCGCAGT
The DNA here is from genome assembly GCF_905220195.1 of Paraburkholderia sp. J8-2. NCBI lineage: Bacteria > Pseudomonadati > Pseudomonadota > Betaproteobacteria > Burkholderiales > Burkholderiaceae > Paraburkholderia > Paraburkholderia sp. J8-2. The sequence continues at coordinate 362,485 of NZ_CAJMZA010000006.1, read as the reverse complement.
CATCAGGTCAACAGCCGTCGCCTTCTCGTCCTCGCCCTCCTTCTTCTGGTCCGCCTTCTCCCGCGCCGCCTTGATGGCTGCGAGCCGCTCACGCACCCCCTGAGCGTCGATGCCCTTGTCGGGATTCGCGCGCCGCGGCGAATACATGTCCCGCGCGATGTCGAGCATTGACTGACTGCGTTTGTCCGGCGCGGAGACGCTTAGCCACTCGTAAATGCCACGGATAAGCAGCGACTCGGCGCCTGCCTTGAGCGTTTCTTCCCAGCCGGTGAAGAGTTGGACGAAGTCGCGCCAGCGCTTTTTCGTCTCATCATCGATGTCGAACCGCTTGAAATCGTCCGCTTGCCCGAGAACCATACTCCCACGAAAGCATTTGTCGAGCTTTCTGAGGCCGTCCTCGGTAACCCCGTTCCAGGAGAGAAGTTCGTCGATTGCGCGTCGCTCGGGCTTGATGACTGTCTCGATCGCTTTGCCGAAGAGCATCACTTCGTGCTTGGCAAGGATCGACTCGCCGGCGGCGCGTCGGTAGGGAATGCCCATGCGCGAGAGCTTGGCCTCGACCTCATCGAGCCGTCGGTTGTTGCGCGCGAAGATCGCCGCTGTCGCTGACTTGCGCAGTGCCTCCTGCGCGTAGACGGCCGCAGCATGCGCCTCGTCATCGCGCGTCTTGAAGACCTGCCATCGCGTACGCCCGCCGTCGCCTTTCATCGCGATCATGGTCTTTTCGACGCGGCTGAGGTTGCGATCGATGACGCGGCTTGCGGCACTGACGATTTCACCGTGACTACGGTAGTTCTTGCCGAGCATCAGGCGTTCGGCACGGAACTCGCGCTCGAACATCAGCACGCCTTCATATCCGAGCGCGTTGCGAAACCCGTAGATGGACTGGTCGTCATCCCCGACCCCAGTGACAATCGTGCCGTTCTCGTGGAGAAAACGCGCCATCTCGAACTGCGGGAGGTCGGTATCCTGGTATTCGTCGATGAATCCGTGGGTCACGTTGAGCGAGGGGACACTCCCATCCTTGACGCCGCGAATAGTACGCAGCAGGATGTCCTGGAAGTCGATAACCTTGTGGCGCGCGAGGATGTCCTCGTAGACGTGAGCCAGTTTCTCATGGACGACTTCCTGCGCCGTGCGGCCGGATTTCACCTGCTCGATGATCCGGCTCGCGTCGTCGATGTCCATTTCCGGCTCGCCGATCTCGTTCATCGCGCGGGCAATGTAGGACCGCCGCGACCCTTCCTGCACCACCTTCCACTTCGTGCGGCCAAATGGCCACGGACGCCCCTCGAGGATGTCACGTCCGAACTCGGAGCGGATCTCCGGGAACGACATCAACTGCATGACCGAATGGAACGTTCCGACGAGCAGACGCGGCTTCGACGCGTCGCCGGCCAGCGCAATGGTCCGCGCGCGAAGTTCAAGCGCCGCTTCCCGGGTGAAAGTTACGGCGACCACGCGCGTATTTGCCTCCTGCAGGAGCGCCGCGATCTTGCGCGAAATCGTGTTCGTTTTGCCAGAACCGGGGCCGGCGATCACCATGCACGGCCCCTGGCACATCGCCACCGCCATTTGTTCCTCGTTCAGCGGCGCGAGGATTTGACGGACTAGCGCGCTCATGCGGCGGCTTCAGAATCGCTGTTCTTCTTTGCCGGGCCGGCCGCGCGGCGGCGCAGTCCGAGATTCGTGCGCGAGGCGAAGCCGTAGATCTTGCCGATTTCCTGCTTGAAGAGAAACTGCCGCTTGGCCACTTCACCGAAATCGACGGCGTCGTTCCATTCGAGCGAGCTCATTTTCTCGAGCGACTTGTCCGCCAACGAGATGGCCTTGAACATCTTGAAGCCCAGCGGGGTGCGGAACACGACGTCCAGTTCCACTGCGGCCGTCAGGATTTGGGGCACGACATATGGGAGCCCTTCTTCCTTGTTTCGCGCTTCAGCCTCGCGGACCATCTGATCGACGCGCCCATGTTCCAGCTTCGTATCCCGCGAGAACTCTTCGATCATCTCGGTGAGTTTGGTGCGCAGCTCCACGTACTTGGCGCCCATGACCATTTCACCGTATCGATCGAGGTTGTGCGCGCACATATCGATCGCACCGACGTAGCGCTCGAATGCCGAGCCCAGCACCCGGTCGCCGACGAGGGCCCGCACGGGCACCAGGACCACACCGCTTTCCTGCGTCGTGAGCGCCTTGCGTCCCTTCTCACGCTGGCTCGCTGCCTTTTTCATGAGGCGCGCACGCGTGGCCGCCGGGTCTTCGACTTCAGCCGCGGGTTCTCCTTCGCCCGGCGCCGCCGTACTTGCAGCAGGACGCGGCCCCCCCTCGGACATGCTCGCAGCCTCGTCCAGGTCGCGCAGGGCTCGTTCGGCCTCGAGCTCCTCCAGGGTCTTTTGCTGCAGCACTTGACCGTCGGCGGCGGCGCCGTCACCACTCAGGCCCGCCGTCACGATATGGCTGATATCTCCCGGCGCGATCTCTTGGGTGCTCATCTTGTTCATCCTTCACAGGGTTAAGGTTGCCTATAGCATCCGCTCCTGCGGGCTCATTCGTGAGCCGATTGACACAGCGTTTCGGGCTCCATTCGATTTTCGGGAGCATCACGACGCGGCGATGCCGTCGTCTGGAGAGAGTCCGCCAGCATCACCAGTTCGATTTCAATCGTGTCCACATCCGATGCGTACGCCTGCACCGAGGGCGGGATCTGCACTGAGGCGCGCATCTCGTCAGTAAGCGCGGGAGACGGCGTGCGCGTCCAATTGACCCCAAAGCGAAACCAGGCGCGTCGACGGACCGTGTCCACGCCGTTGCCCATGCTTCGCAGTTCGGTCACAAGGTTACGGTGCTTGCGCCCGAGGCCCACCACCAGCCGTTTGACTCGCGTCTCGAAGTCCAGGTCACCCTCTTCGCCCAATTGCCCGCTCCTTGCTAGTTCCGAGGGGCGCACTATACCCGCATCGAGGACTCGCTCAGCAGCGGAAAGAGGCCTATTTTCACGCGCGCAGGTTCCTTATGCGCCCGGCCGATTCCGTTGCGGTCCAGTCAGCGGCTGACAGTGTGCGGACGTCTAAGTGTTTGATTTTAATACGACGGCCAGCTTGCCGCAGTTACTACTTACTCCCTGAAGAGTACTGGCGGCAAGTTCACCCGCGCTTCACCAGGCCACAAATGCGGTCTACGACAGGCATTCATTCGGCCACGATCAGGCGCACGCGCTAGCTAGACTGCGCGCATGGTTCTCTGTATATCCGACCCGGCGTCGCGCCCGCTACAGGTGCGGTGGCTATTGTGCATGTTCCTCGCCGGGTGGCTTTGCTCGCACCCGCCATACGCGAGCGCCGGCGCTATCCTTCTTCCCTCCGCCATCTGGGCCCTCGATCGCCAGGGCCAGGCTTCGCCGTTAGCACTCCTGGCCTGGTATCTCGGGGTCGCAGGCCCGGTGCCAATCGCGGTTATCGATGTGGGCTCAGGATGGGCGATGGCGATCACCCTATGGCTGATCTATGGCACAGTCTGCACCGTGTCGACATGGCCAGCACTTCGCTCGCGTTCAACCCTGGAGCGCGCATGCTGGCTTTTCATACCCCTTTCCTTGCCTCCCCTCGGCCTCGCGATGGTTGCGCCTCCGCTCGCGGGGGCTGGATGGTGGTACCCGGGCGCGGGCGTCACGGGTATTGCTTTGATCATCTGGCTCGCTGGCGCAATGGCACGCGCACTCGACGTGCACTCGACACGCCCGCTGATCGCCCCGCTGCTCCTGAGCCTAGCGTTCAACGCGGTGGCGCCAACGACGCACGTACCGGCTGGCGTGCACGCAGTGTCCCTGCCCGTCGAGCAGCCGCCGACGGACCTTAAGGGCGCACTGGAGGCATCCCTGCACTACGGCCAAATGTTGCGATCGCAAGGTAGTTCAGCGTCGCAGAACGGCATGACGGTGATTCCGGAAAACGTGCTCGGTCCTGTTTCTACCGGATCGATCGGCCTGCTTCAACTTCCTCGAACGATGACGCTGGTTGCAGGGGGATTCGCGCCCGTACCATGGGCGGACTCGCCCCAAAAGGGAGTATGGATATTGCCTGCGCGAATATTCTATCCCGCCATCGAGCCCATCCCCTTTGTCGAGCCGCGTCTGCACCCGCACTGGAGTGCCATCGGCCGCACTGCAAAGATCGCTGGCCGCACGTATTCTCTTCTGGTGTGCTTTGAAGCGGCTGCGTCCCTGCCGCTGTATCACCTCCACTATCGGACGCCGGTGCTGCTGCTCGGTAACGGGTGGTGGGATCGACACGGGATCATGGATATCGAGACGTCGCTCGCGAAGGCGTGGGCTCGCCTGTATGCCGCACCGCTTGCGATTTCACGCGGTGAACCCATGCTCTGAAAAGCTCCCTTCTTACCGTTGCATTCGCTCTCACAGCGAAGCGAGCATGCCGTAATGTCATGCTCATGCGTGATATCCCCTCGACCACTACAGAAGCAGCCCGCGCTGGCGTCAGCATCGCGCCTGCAGGGCCGTTTATCGTGCGCAGGCATGCGCCGGGCAAGCCCTATGTCGCGTGGAAGAATGGCGGCTACACGCTCGTGTATCCGAGTGATTCATCCTATACGCCTTCGCTGTCGTGGTTCGCGCGCACGCGCTACTGCATCAACGCTTTTTTGCAGCGTCGTGAAGCGGGGTGGTATCTGCCTGATCTGGGCAAGAACTCATCTCGGGGACCCGATCAGCCGCGCGTTACGCGCTCGCCAAGCGCCTCCCGTGTGACGCGTCGACCGCGCACGCCGATGCGCACCATTGCACGTGCGATCGCATGGACAGGCTTGCGTATCGCCGGCCTCGCGTTAATCGGCTTCCTTGCGATGATGGGTGTTACCCGCTTTGTCCATGTCGATGCGGCAACAATCCTGCGATCGGTGCACTTCAGTATTCCTCACTTTCTGATGCCATGGCGTCCAGAGGAATCGGCTGGCGTCCCCGGTGCGAATGCGCCGAGCGAGAATCCGCAACCCGCGGCTGCGGCTGTGCCCTACCGCGCTCCGACGCAAGCGCAATTTACCGTGCAGCCCGCAGAAAGCATCCGTACGCATGCGGAGCGAAACTGGCTACCAATGCCGAGTGGCCCGCTACCATTTGGGATGCCTGTTTCGGGGCGCGCGGCGACGCCTTCGATCCATATGCAGTCGGGACCTCTCTTCGCGAGCCCGGACTATGACGATGATGCACAGGACTCGGTCACATTGCTCGGACAGGGTTCCGCGCGCGAGGCGACGATAGAACCGACGGTCGCGGAAGAACAGCCGGTTTCCATGGCTGCACCAAGCCCCGCTGCAGTCGAGACGCCGGAGAACCGGGCAACGCCGAACCAGGGTCATGCGTCCGCGGAGGTGCGTCACGCCGCGCCTTCTCGCAAGCCCGAGGCGCCCGCCAGGCCGGTAGTGCATCCGGGGCCTGCTTCGGCACATGCGCTGGCACCGACCCGCCTGCCGGCGAACGTGGCGTCACAAGATCCGTCGCCTCCTCCTCCGGTTCAGGACAGCCACGCAACGGTTGATGTCCAACTGATGCCGGTCGCGACTGCAGGCTCATCGGTGAGCGTTCATACACTCGGCGGCGATTCTGCCGATCAAGCGGGCGCGGGTTCGACGTCTTCGTCAGGTGAATCGGACGTGCGCCCGAAATTCAATGTCATTACGAAAACGGATGACTCGCTGGTCGTGCTCGATCACGGCCGCATGGAACAGATTCCAGTCGGACAGACGCTGCCCGACGGATCGACGCTTACCTCTGTACACGGACAGGGTGGCGGTTTTTCGACCTCGCGCGGCAGCTATGTCGCCTACTGAAACCTAAGGAGCCTCAAATGCTGGCCAATCAGAATACGCAGGACGACTCGTTCGCCCAATCGAGCAGCAGCACCAACGTCGCAAACATCTCGCAGTTCGTCAGGAACGGTGCGGAAAAGGCTGCGTCCGAAGTGGAAGGTCGTGGCACCCGCACGGTGATGCCGCTGCTCGGTCAGGCGCTCAACAATTTTCTCAAGCTGTTCCGCACGGACGACGACAACGTCTTCTATCTCGACCACGCGCAACACAACATCCGCTCATTCCTCAATGCCGACTTCGAGCTGGAAGGCACCATGAAGCTGCGCAATGGCGCGCTCTTCCAGGGGACGCTGAAGAGCCCCGGTTCGAAGGCGAAATCGGAAGGCACGGTGGTCATCGACGCGGGCGCATCGATCGACATCGACATCGAGTGCAAGGTGCTCATCGTCCTGGGCAAGCACACTGGCAAGGCCGTCGTGTCCGACCTCCTCGTCAACGTCGGCGCGCTCAAGGGCGAGTACCTCTGCGGCGCCTACGAGCAACTGCGCGGCTCGAAATTCAGCGGCACGCTGGAGCAGGCAGACTAACGCACAGCGACCATGTCTTCCGGGGTGCTCTCATCACCATGGACTCGCCGCGCAACGGCTGTTGGCGTGCTTGTCTTCTGGGCAGTCAATGGCTGGATGCACCCTGGCCCGTATATCGAAATGGCAAGAGAATCCCACTCTGCGCAGGCCCTGGCCAAGGTGCGCTGCGTCGTAGACCTCATACGGGGCTCTGCCAGCAACGTCTGTGCCGGTGCCCAGCAACCCGGCAAAGGGGCCCATTCATGAGCCGACAGTGGCAAGCATCCTACGAGAACCTGGGCGACGTTTCGGACAGTCTGCGCGATGCAATCAAGATGTTGCGCAAGGCCATACCGAGTTGTTTGCCCGGCCCAAATCCGCAGCCCTCTGGTCCGGTCGATGTCGTATCCGACCTCCAGCAGCGCCTTCAGGAAATGGAGGATCTGCTGAAGCGGTTCGAGAACGACCGCAAGAATTTTTACGTTTCGCATGAGACGCTGCCGACCGCGAAGCCGAGGACAGCATTCGCCTTCGGCCCTCTCCCTGCTGTAGAAAGCGCATGACGGAATCTGACTTGTCGCCAGCGTCCCTCGCCCAACACGGCACCCATCTGTTTCTGCTGGGCCCGCACGGATGCGGGAAAAGTACGTGGGGCAAGGCATTGACGGCGCACGGATACGTGCATCTGAGCGTCGGGCTGATCGCGCGCCTTGCACGCAAGCGTCAGCGCCCATCCGATATTCCGGGGCGCCTCCTTTTGCGACTGGCGCGCCATGTACCCGGTCAACCGATGGACGACGCCGCGGCGCGCGAACTCCTTGATTTCGCGCGGACCCTGGAGCGCGTGGTGATCGACGGTTTCCCAGGGCATGCAGATCATCTGTCGCTCCTGGACGATCGTGAGCGCTGGCGGTTTGTCTACCTCCTGACGCCTCGCCCCGTTCGCGAACAGAGGCTGCTGCAGCGTGCGCAGGACTCCCTCCGTAGCTGGACGCCTGGTGGGCGTTCTGCACGGGACGAGGCGCTTCCGGATCTGTGTCGCGCCCTGCGAGATAGGCACGCACTAACCTGCGTCTCTAACGCCGAAGCCAGAGCGCTCTAGGTGCTCTCCCGAACTGACCAGCACGACAGCGGCCGACGAAGCATTCAACGTCGCATAAACGGGAGCAGGCGCAGACGCGATGAGCAAATGTATTCGAAAAGGAATACGCGAGCGTCGCACGGATCGTCGCCAAGCTCAGCGCCCGCCGCAAGGAAGGCTCTTCGCGAGCATGGCGGGTGATAGTCAGAAGTCGCTACGTTCAGGTTCTCAGGGGACGACATACGACGCGCAAGCGTTCCGTACGCCAGCCGGATGCTGGCAAGCAAAGCAAGGAGAGTTTATGGAAGTCACCCGCAGAGCAAGCCTGCCTGGCCATCGGCTCCCGCTTCTGGCGCTCGCCGTCTTGGTAGGCGTAGCAGCGATTTCGGTTTTCGGCGTCCAGCATTCCGAGCATTCACGACAGCGAGCGGTTTTCTGCGCGCGGTTGAACCTGGACGACGCCCACTGTGCGGCGCGCATGGCGGAAAACGTGCGATCGTGGCAGCAGTAACGGATCAGTCGCGCTACGGCGAACGGAAGAGACCGTTGGCGGACGTCGATCATCTGATGAGAAAGAACCTCAACCACGGAGTAACTGTCATGAGCAGTGAGAACAAGCAAGGCGCAACGCAATCGTTCCTCTCGCGCCTCGGGGATGGCCGAGTGTTTGACTTGAAGCCCCGCGGTCCCGGGAACCTGGGTCACACTATCGTGATCGGGCAGACCAGTCGCGGCAAGAGCCTTGTGCACGAATACTCCGCCCTCCGTTTGAGCGATGCCGAGGTGGGGGCTATTCTGGGTCAGAGCGGCGCGCGGCAGGAAGCCCCGAAGAACTGAATGCCTAACACGCTCGCCCGTCGAGCGTGTACCTCTCCCCTACAGTAGCGACATCTGCACGTTAGTTCGTTCACCATCTTCGCGTGGCCCACCGTTCTCACCCGCGCCCGCGATCACCTGCGCGCTCCGGTTGCGGCGCGACAGGTCGGGCTCGCGCTGGTCCTGCCGGCCCCACGACGGCCTGAGAACCATACTCGCGAACACAGCGTCTGGTCCGATCCGTACGAAATCCTGCACAATGGTCCTTTTTGGGCTACCTGTGGATGAGCTTGCCAACGTGATGTTGAGGCTCCTGAAGGGCAATGGACGCGTGCGCCGCCTTCTGAAGCGCTCGTATAACCCGAAGCGCGCGGTCCGCTACGGCTCGGCCGCCAGTGCGCGCAAATTCGTCCTGCGCGCGTTCGATTGATGAAAGTTGTTCGGAGCACACGAACACGATTTCGCGAGCGTCTCCAGCCTTCAATGTCTCGTTGAGGACCTGCAACTGCTGAACTATTGCGGTAAGGACTTTGAACCCTGTACTGTCGCGTGGCAGGGGCGCCGACAAGCGCTCGAGTTCGTCAAGGCATTGCCAAAGGTCGGAGGAAGTAGCCTGCTCCATTCTTATCGTCTCTTTCAGTACCCTTAGTTTGTCCCACGCGCGTCGACGTGATGATGAGCGCCTGGCAAACGCGCGCCACCATGCCCACTGATAACGAAAAGCCTAGCGTAGAAGCTAGCGGAATCTCGGGTGAGGAACATGTTGCCACAATGTCCCTGTCCGGGCCACCTGACCCTGCGGCAACCACCGCTTAGCAGTATGGCGTTCTGTACTCGCGTCGGCCTCGCCTTTGCCCAAAGCGGGCCGGAATGGCGGTGAGAACTCTCCGGTCACTCTTGTGGATCGTTCTCACGCGCGAGGCCTGAATAGGGCCCTTCCATGTACTCTCAACCGGGAGACTCCGACTGGCGCGTGAGTGATAAGCCGCCCTTCCTCTTGCGGCCACCGAGCCCGCTACCCCCGCTGGCAGGCAACGCAAGGTCTCGCGCGATGCTGGCGGAATTCTGCTCGACTGGCCATACCCGCGCGCTAAACGCCCCCTCGAATTGACGGCGAATCGCCCCCGTTCTTTATCGGACCAACCGGGAAGCGCACGCGGATAATTGAGACTCCAGGGCCGGTCGTTTCGTCGACCTCTCACAATCGTGCTCGGATGAACTCGGGTTTCTCTAGCGATTTGGGTGCCCTGACTTCGGCATCGTGTGAGGCACAGTGATCAGGTGTGTAGCCACCGCCTCGTGATCGTAATCCCGAAGGGCAGTCTACTCGAGTCCCCGCTCTCCACTACCAGGGTCGCAATATGCCTTCATCCTGTTCCCGTCTACTTGTCACGTTCTTGCTTGCGGTCTCTCTGTCAGGATGCGGCGCAGCGGCTCTGCCATGTCGCGTAGTCTCTGCTGGTCTGAAGGTCGTGCCCGTTGTCGGTAGTGTCGCCGCAGCACCGGCAGACGCATGCGCCGCCGCGATCGACTAGCCGCGCCGAAGTGCTGAGCGGGCGTCCCTTTGGTTGCACCACAAGGAGGTCGAACCAAGATGAACCTTGTATCCGATGAACTCGCTACCCTGGCCGGCACGGTCATGCTCGTATGCACCGTAGTCTTGACTAACCAGCGGCTCGCTGGGGGGAAATCAGTAGAGATGTCGCGCTTGATCTGGAATCGCTCTATCGCAGTTCTTATGGTGCTTACGACTTCGCTTGCCTGGCTCGTTTTCCACCTCGGCTATCCGGTTGAGGCAGGGACACGGGGCCTCAGTCCCCGCTCCTACTGGACGATCCTTGCGTTCACTTACTGTGCGTTGATGGTTGCCTTCGCAGTGCACCTCCGCTGGCGGTCGATACGTCGCACGGCGAGCCCGTTTGTCTGGTGAGCGCGTCACGATTCAATCGGACTCTCCGAGTAGCACGGTCTGCGACGGCTACTACAGGCACTTCGCGTGCATACGCCACCGGTCAATGTATGAACGCCGCACCTTCACGACGCACTCCCTGCAACGCCAGGTGCGCGGCCCGGAGGCTGGGCCGGATGAAGCATGCTCGGCACGTGCTTACTATCATCAGCGAAGCGCGCCGACAAACAATCCGAAACGGACGCAACGTAGGACTCTTTGTCGCACAGAGTCGCGAGGTGACAGCTTACCCAGGAGGTAACTCCAAGCATCGAAGCCGAAACTGAAACTCTATATTGGAACTGCTCATGCGTACTTTCATCGTCCGGAAGCCGCGGTCCACGCGGTTGATCTGGAGCTTCGCGTTTGCCCCTCGTGCGGCGTCGCGTATGTGCTTCCACAGGAGTTCTGGCTCGAGCGGCGGCCGTTCGATAAGCCTTTCATCTTCAAATCGGTAGACGTAGAGTGTTGCAGCGCCTTGGGGTAGACGTAATTTTTCCATCTACTTGCGCCTTCAAAAATCGTGCATCAGATGCCTGCAGGAGGCAGTCGACTGCAAGCACGGCGGCGCGAGCGCGATGCCCCACGCTGTGAGAAGCCCATCGAAGCTGGGCATTGAACGCGTGCGTGGCGTTGGTAACGTCTCACCCGTTGCCCGATACCGAACCCGCTCCTTCGCGCCGGGGCTCGAACGCCCGACGCGCTCCAGCGCGCCGTTGCGTAGCGCGTACTGCACGGCATTCGATGCTGTATGCGACTCCATCATTCCTGACGCCACAATCTCCCGGACCGAAACGCTGGGGCGTTGCTGAATCCACGCGATCAGCGCTTTAGCATTTGCGTAAGTGCTCATTTTCTGCTGTTGGTGCTTGCCTCGGATGTGCACCCGATCTTTCGTTCAGGATCGGGAAGCCGTGATGCCACTGATAAAGCCTTCAACCCTTGCCCGCTCTATCTCATTCAACGTTTCCCAACCTATTGGCGCTTGAGGCTCTAGTCGCTTCGAATGCTCATGATCGAGCCAGCCGACTTCCTTGCCGTAGGCGCGCTCGATCTCGCGAGCCTTTTCATGCCCGATACTGCGTTTAGGGTTGGGGCCGATCAGCTGGTTGGCTTGCTGCCCCGTCATATCTAGCCTTCTCGCGAACTCGGCAGGCCCGTCGCAGGCAAGGGCCCTGGCGTTTTCAAGTCGTAACTCAATGCAGGTCTTCATGGATGTTCGCATGCTCGCGTTCGAGGTCCACATGGCCGACGTTGGAATCTACCTCGGTCAGTTCAATCCTTCGCTTTGCAAATAAACTGAACCGTCCGATTCCCTGCTCCAATGCGCCGGCAATGGAGGGGCAACATCGAGACGGAAAGGCTCCGCGCTGGCCCGATATCGGAGGTTCGAATCGCGCCAGAGCTGTAGCGTCTGCGAGGCCCCTTCCGAGGTCTAGCGCGAATTGACGAGCGTGTTGAGATGCACCTCTTGACCGTCATGTGAAAGGAGACGCAATTGGAATCGCATCGGATAGACGGTGCCCTCGCGCGCGAGACGGGCGATCAGATCGATCGAATGTCCGAGCATGTTGTTGAGGTCATCGCGAATTTGGTCCAGTTCGGAGCAGGTGCGCTGATACTGTTCCGTGGCAAGATCGGTCAATCCATCCACGACAAGCTCTTCCAGCGTCGGCTTGATGATCCCGCTTTGTTGAGGCATCCACTCCGGTGTAGGTTCGTTCTCGTTCTTCAATCCCCGGCCAATGGAGAACTCAACCTCGCTAAGACTTTGCCGCAACAGGAGCATCTCGAGGCGCGATTGCAGAAATTGAACAGCATGAGTCAGATTGTTGTTGCTCATAAACCTCCCTTCGGTTGTTAACGGTGGTTGACGGGGGTGCCCGTGGCTGATCCGTGAGCGAGGTACTCACGGGCCCCGGTGGCCGGCAAACCGGCCACCGGGCGTTGGCTTCGTCATTGTGTGTTCGCTATGCGTTCGAGGCTCGACGCGATCACGAGTACTGGGTTAAATGGGAACATGAGTGTAGCGCTGGGATAAATCAGGGAAGGCGAATGCCGGCTGCCGGGACCTCGACAGAGGGCAAGACCGTGAACGGCTTACCGAACGAGCTCGCGTACCTGATTGCCGCGAGGATCGCCTCGTCGGGCGTGTCGCGGCCGATCGTGACAACGCCCTCGCCGGACTTGAACTTCCCGTCGAGGATTGCTTTCACGTCAGTAGTAACATGGGCGCTAGCCACAGCTTCGCTAACGACCGGCTGTTTGGATCGGTGGCCCCATGATTGCGGGAACTCAGGCGGTTCATTCGGGGTTTTCATGGTCTATCCTTTTCATTCCTGCCACCGTGTTACCACCGCGACCTATACCGCGTTACCCTTTGCGTCGCACTTGAACATGCGGGCCTTCGTGCTGATCGATGGGATGAGTCGCCCTTCGATTGTGAACGAGGATTCCTTGACCAAATCGTAGGTCTCGCTTCGGCAGGTGTTTCCGATGCGTATCACGTACTCTCCCCCAACAGTAGCCTTGCCTCGCGCCTCGTGGCATTCTCCCTCATTCGGGTGATCGGGATCTTTTGCAAGAAGGCACGAGCCGTCGTCGCTTATCGAAATCGTGTATGGCATGTATTGTCGGGTGTCCTTGATCACGAGGGGCTCGTCGGCCATCGCGACGTTCATGACACACGCCAAGGTGAGCAGCAAGGTTACCTTTCTCATTTCGAATTCCCCGTCGACCTTGTTTCGAATATTTGTACAGCTTCGGTGAAGGCGCGCATTCACCACGCGCTACTCCAGATTCCGGGGCTGCGCCGTGCGCCTTTCGAGCAAATTCCCGAAGAATCGCCCCTACCCTCGACCGCGGTCGTGGATCTTCGATTCCCTGGCCAGTTCTTGCGCCCGCGGGGCGAATCTTCATTGTTATGTTGAGTGACGATCACCGCCTTCCCTTGCTGCGGATGCGGTCTCCTTAGCCCTCTCGCAGACCATGTGCGCAGCGACTGCCTCATCCTTGAGGAAGATCACGACCGGGCCTTCACGGAAGTCACCACTCATTGTCCCGTGTAGCGCCTCGCGTTCGTCATCGGTGAGATTTCGCCATTTGGCAATCCAGTCGAATTTACCAAATAGCAGACCAGATGGCGCCATCGCACACGACTGTCCTATTGAGATGTCGTGCTCGCGACACCATCCCTCCGCCGCTCGAAGAGCGGCCCATGTCCCCTTCTGGTCGAATTCGACGCGCATCGCGGCATCCCTCTAACTATTGATGCAATCGGACAACACTTCAAACGGCCGAGCTCTCAGTGCAACGTGGACGAGATACTCGATTTCATATCCTCTTTCACCGTGGGCGACGGCGGTATGTCCGGAGCCAGAACACGAAATTGTCTACGAGTGCTGCAGCCGGTAGTACGACGGCGGCCAGTCCGATTAGCGCTCGCCAGACCAGCGGCCCTGTCGGATCGAGGAAATTCTTCGCCAGACCGATCGCCACCACGGCGCACAAGACCCCGAGGCTAAAAAACCCGAATCTGCGCTTGAGGCTCGCCTGATAGCTATGAAAATAACCATCGGGTACGAGAAATAGCAGGATCGCTAGAGCGATCATAGGTGTAACGCATATCGCGGCAGCGAGCATTGAGATTTCCTTGGCGCTTTAGCTGGACAAGCCAATTCCATTCGTTAGTGTGTTGTATTGGCGTTCGGTGCAAGTGCAGTAGGTACGCTCGCTACGAGCGATATTGCCGCTAGCCGCGATGGGCCTCCTTCTGTCACCTCGCCCAGCTATTTTTACTAGTGGTCCGCGATTTGATATCTCCTCGTCTCAACGACCTGGAGTTGAGGCGGCTCGAGCACGATTCCCCAAGCCTTCAGCAATCCGTCGAAGCTTGGCACTGATTGCGCACGCGGAGTGGGTAACGCAACGCCCGTCGCTCGATACTGAACTCGGTCTTTTGCGGCGGCACCTGGGCGAATCACACGCTCTAGCGCTCCATTGCGAAGGGCGTACTGGACGGCGTCCGAAGCAGTGCGGGATTTCATTAGACCGGAGGCCTCTACGTCGCAGACCGCCGCGCTGGGACGGTCACGAAGCCATGCGAGCAGTAGTTCAGCGTTTTCGTGCGTGCTCATGTCGAATCTCCCTTAGCGAACCGCGAAATTGTCGGCGATGATCCGACCGCCGAGTTGACTGGGTCGGACCTCGTGGACAGCGCGGTGATCTACCAACTCCGCGTCATCGCGAGCAAGCGCGCGGCACAGCAGAAATAGGCAGTGGACGTCGTCGCTCATCATGTGTTGGATGCGGGTGGCTTCGACTCAATAATAGGCACATGTGCCTATTCAAGCAACGATTTTCTTGAGCTTTTTCAGGCGCTTCTCTAACGCCTCGATCGCCCAGTCCGGGCAGGCGCGCGCACTGGGCTTGTCAGCATCGGTGAGCCACGCTCGGACGGTGCGTGCCGAACAGGGCCGCTGAGTCTGAGCGGCGATCAAGGCAGCGCTCTCGACCTGTGTGATTTCGGCTTGTTCGAGGAGCGCCTTGTATCTTTCCTGGTTGGTCATACTGGTCCGTTCTGAAGGAAATTTGGGCGCCGGCAAATTAGGCACCTGTGCCTAATCATAGCACCGTGTCAAACGCCCTCTCCCAAGGGTGTTAACGGCACGCGGGCGTCATTCTTCAATCACCAGCCTGCTGCTCTTTTCCACCCTCACGATTTGGTCCAGTGGTCCGGCGGTAGCGCTCTCCACGGCTCGGTGCACCGACTCTTGACGGGCAGTCCTCCTTGCGTCGTACTCTCGCGCTTGAGCCCTGAAGTGGCGCGCGCTGCGGAAGTAGCATCGATTCCCCCCGGTGTTTCCAGGCGCATGTTTGCTGAGGCTCCATATTTGCCGCGACGCGGAAGGTGCGTCCTTAAGAAGACTCATCCGACTCTCGTCTGAGGGGAAACGGTGCGTGCACAATCTCCCCGGCTCTGCGCCACAACAATCTCTCCATGATCGTCACGACCAGTCAGTGCCATGTTGCGTTTCAATGGCCGACTTGGTGGTTGCGATCTACGATGGCGCTCGCGGCTCCCAAACGGGGCGGTCGTGATTCGAGATGAGGGTGACGAGTGAAACCTGGTGGCTGCCAATATTTTCACCGTCTCCAAGGCTCGACCGTTTGATCGGCGATGTTTGCACCTTAAGATGTGAGTTAGCAAATGCGCGTGCGGCGAGTTGCTGCATGAACGATCACCGCTAGTGTGTTGCACGGGGTAACGAAGCGTCCAGGGCCTGCGGATGTGCTTCGTTGATTTCACAATCCAAGATAATGAGGTGTTGATTTGAGAAAGTCGCTGCTTGCCGTACTGCTTTGCGTGGCTTCCTTGCCGGCGTTTGCAAAGTGCCACATGGACTATATGTCGATTGAATACGCTGCTTCCGAACAGATGACGCATGTGATCGACCAGCTCGTCGAGCTGCCGCAATATGAGGCGATGTGCCAAAAGCTCCAGCGCTCGAATGCGGAAATCCAGTTTGATGGATGGGCCGTCGTAGAGGGGGGCTCATCTATTGGCTTGGCGACTTTGCGCGTGGTGGATGCGAAGACCGGTCTTGGCACCGGTGAATTCTCTGCTCAGAGTATCGTCATGAATAAGGATGCTGGCGATGAGGTCGCGCGGATGAAGCTGCAGCAAGCGACAGCTGACGCGCTAGCGGGGTGGGAATGGGGAGGTAAATTCGACAAGGCACTGGCGAGCTTGGTTACCGCACGGCAGAAGCTTCGCTGAGTATCACTTGAGTTGAGCGTCGGAATACGTGCCCGTGGCTTCATCGTGCTGCTACGGGCGCCGGACGTCTCGCTGGCCGCCCGGCAACACTGAAATCTTCGACGTGGCGAATACCTGGAAGGGCTGCGAGACTAAGCCGGGCGGGCGATGCGCGCGTCGATGGTGTGGGAAACGGAAGCGGCGCGCGTCGGTGGGCATATCAACTGTCCCGCCCGACAACGCGGAGTGGTCGGGCGAGGGACATTTTGTACTATTCGAGGGCCACCTTGAAGCTGGATAAACTCTGTTCGGCGCGGATCGCCCTGGAACCCGCGCTTCTCGATCGCGAGAATACCGTGGACATCTCTTCGGCCAATGTCTTCGGCTTTTCCATCGGGATGGGGTCACCCGCTCGAACGAATTCACCCTTAGCGCGGACGCGTTCAACGGCGCTTTCGTTCGCGCGCCATTCTTCCACTTTCCTTAAATCCATTCCCTCCTCTTTCAGGCGTCGCTCGACTGCGTATGCGCTTTGATACCAAACGCCGATCTTGTCCTTTGACCAGCCGCGGTCATAGCTACTTAACCCAAGCACCGGCGCAATCGCGCACGCTAGGGCGGAAGACGACACCTCGCGCTCGGAAACGGTCTTGTAGATCAGCATTGCTGCAAGCAAGCAACTCTGAGCGTGCCAGTCCGTCGGCGTCGGGGCGTCGACCATCCCCTGGTAGCGGCTTCCTGGATACTCGCCCTTGGCGACGAGTGCCATATATCCGAGTGATGCGGCGGAGTAGGCGTGCAGGCTAGGCATACTGGCCTTAACGGCGCGCCCAACATGTTCGATCAGGCGAAGCGTGTCTCGACGCTCCCTGACGAGATCCTCGTTGTCTTCAATATCGCCCTCGTACCGTAGTGGCAACATCTCGGTGATGGCGGGCTCGGCGAATGCGTCGAGACTCGCGGGATCGCTCAGGGCAAGTACAGCTTGCGTTAGCGTATCCACAGAGGACGGGGACCGCATCGCGGCTTCGACCTCGGTTTTACGCGAGGAAAACATGTGCGAAACACCGTGATGCCAGTGGTTGCCAGACGCAGGAATGCCCTTCTCGAATGCCACCTCCACGGACCACTCTCCATCCCAGTCGAAGGTTTCAAATATCTTTTCATCTTCGAGCATGCGGGAGTGTTGCAGCGGATCGAACGTGGTCGTAGCGAGGTAACTCTGACCACGCTCCCGGAATCCTGCCACGCCTACCAGTCGGCTACCTTCCCGGCCGCGATACAGACTGACGGTGCCGGGCAAGCGTTCGTGCTCCCAAAGGGTGTCCCCTGGCTCGAGACTCGGAGCTTGCTTCAGTTGCTGAAGTCGGTGACCATCGATCAACCAGAGGGGGCCGGTAATCTGCGTTTCTTCCTCACCAATCGGCGCTACCGGTACTGCGTCGCCGCACAGCAGCGCAGCCAAGGCAGTATAGGCTGCGCTCCCATCAGGATCGAATACCTGAGCGACGATACCCCCGAGTTTTTCCGCAACGATGCAGGTGCCCAGGATCTCGGCGCGCTCAGTGGCGATCCACTTCACTTGCCATTGTTGACTGCCACCGGTCGCTGCGATCAGGGCACCACTGGAAAGCGCATCGGTGAGTGGTTCGCACGCAGCGGGCATTAGCTCGCCCATGATGAAGGCGTCGACAGCGTCTGATGCGTCACCCAGCTTCCCTGCTTGCCGCAGATCCTGCGCAAAGTCGTCGGGCAGCATTGCGATTTGCGCGACGAGCTTCGGCCAGAGGAAAACGCTTTTATCGCGATAGATTGCCCACTGATAAGGTGGGACACCTGTTCTGAGCAGGCGCGGTGTCTGCTCCGGCCACGGCTCCCGGTAATTCATGTAGCTCCACATCTCGTCCAGAAATAGCCCTTTCGACGCCGCGTCATCGGCGACGCGCCTCATCTTCGCCTCCAGGCTGATATCGAACACCGCTAGTTCGACGAGATGAAGCTTGAGGACAAGGGTTCGAGCCGAAAGAAGATCAATTCCGTAGCGGACGAACATGCGCCACGCTACGGCATTCGAGAGCTTTTCCATGCTCAGTGAGCCGTCCGGGACCGAAAATGCCGCTGTCGCCTCGCTCTGCGCGTCATGCAGGCCGTTGTAGCCCAACAGAACAGCGAGGGCATTCTGAGCCTGCATCAGGGATTGGTCACCGAGCGGCCAGATCTTTCTCAGTGCTTTGGCGACCTTCGTGTACGAACCATGCTGGAAGTCGGCATGGAGCAACGGAATACGCATATCAACTCCTTCCGTAGCGCGGATGAGACAGCAGTGGCTGGTTCACCGTTATGCGCTACGCGGGGTTGTGTGCGTCTAACGGAAGTTGAGGGTATTGCGTCTCGCGGCACTGCCTTTGCCATCACCAGCGGCACGACCGAGATGGGCCGTTGCCTGTGATACTAGCATGAGAATTTGCTGAATAGCGTTCACCCGATGCGAGCTATTCTCGGACATGGAGGTGGAGTTTTCGATACATCGAGAGCCACAGGATGCGCGCCACCAATAAAAACGCCCGTCGACACCCCCCGAAAAAGCAGGGAGCGCACGACGGGCGGGAAATGGCGCGGAAAAGGCGAGGCGCAGATACGGAGCGCCGCCGCACTCCCGAGTCTCGGGAGCACGATGGACGTCAGTTGCCATTGAATGAATATGCTACGACGGACGGATGCGTTGCTTCCGAGCCTTGAGCAC
Source organism: Paraburkholderia sp. J8-2 (assembly GCF_905220195.1). Taxonomy (NCBI): domain Bacteria; kingdom Pseudomonadati; phylum Pseudomonadota; class Betaproteobacteria; order Burkholderiales; family Burkholderiaceae; genus Paraburkholderia; species Paraburkholderia sp. J8-2. Next base: position 343,750 of record NZ_CAJMZA010000006.1, on the reverse strand, counting down.
TTCCTTGGTGAAACTTGTTGGCACTGCAACCACCGAACCCAACTCGCTTGCCACAAAGCATCGCAATGCTGCGACATGCGGCGTCGGTCCGCTCGCCTCGCCAGCTCTTTCGCCGTGGCAAATGAAGGCAGACCACTCACCCACTATTGGCCCGCGCTTCGGGCCGACGCTTATCAGGCTGCGATGGATAATGTCGATTGCCTGGTCTCCATTCGTGGACGGGGAAAACGGCTCGCCTGTGCCGTTGTAGTTGCGAACAGCGACGTTTGCGCTTCCGACATGCCTGAAGATGGACATGGCTACGGCCCAGTCGAGTTCGATACCGAGCAGATCGCGAGCCTTTACTAGCTTCATGCCTTCCTTCTCTGCCGGCAGACAAATTGGTTCGCGCTCGCGACAACACGTGCTTGCCACAGCTTTAAAAAAGGCGTCTAACGCGTCGTGAGGTACCTGCCCCCGACGCGCTGGCATCGAGATTTGGTGGTCGGAGCGTTGGTTCGCAGCCGCCGGATACGAGAGCACGACTTCCTCGCGCAGCAGCCAACCGTGAGCCCGCTCTGCAGCCGACCAGTCGTGGGAAATAAATACCAGACCGGTTTCGATGTCGACGTAAGCGGGGAAGCTGGTAACACCCTCAAGCTCCCATACATACTCGTATCGAGCGGGGACCATTTTCAGCCCATACAAGCGAACTACAAACTCCCTGTCGGTCAGCGGCGGAGAAAATTCGTTCAGCAGGGGCTGGGCGGCAGCGGCGTCGAGCGTGGCGAGCATTGCGTCCATTCTCGCGCATATCCCCTGAAACGCTTCCACCAGACTTGGATACTTGCCGATCGCATCCGCAGCAAGGCGCGTGAGGGGTTCCATGCCTTCTGCGTGTCGGAAAATCGCCACTTCCACTTCGAACGTCAAGTCGGCGCACTCCTTCCATCGCACGAGAGCGCGGCCGTACCGACGGTCACGGAGGTCGCGAATAACTTCCACCGACCAATAGCCATCCGGCGAGCAGGATTTCGTCGTGGTGGCCAAGCTACGTGATAGGGCGTGGAAGTAGATATCAGATTGCGTCACGAGTGCCGTTTGCGCTTCCAGCATCTCGCTTTGCGTTCCAGGAGTGCGCGTGGCGTCAGCCTCGTTACCGCAATCTAACCCTTCAGAGAGATAGCGTTGCTGTTCCGCCCACCATGCGGAATATAGTTCATCCGCCTTCTCGTCCGTGTACTCACCCGGCTCAGCATGACCCGTACGTCTCCAGTAGGCTGCCTGCTCATCGAGCGGAATATGATCGATGCTGGTTTCGCCAAGTGGTGTCCGCCCCGAATAGCGTGAGAACAAGGGGGCGTTGCGCTCGGTCGCGGACTCGCTTTCGAGGCGAGTCGCGAGATGGCGCAACGACTTGTCCAGTGAACCCTGCCAGACACCGCCAACCTTCCGGCCGTCGTCGCAATAGACATTGAAACTGTTGCCTTTGCGAATGCCGTGTCCGACTGTCACGCGCTGCACTGTGGGAACACCTTCTATGTCGTAATCGTCAAACCCGTGCTGAGATGACACCTGGGTAGCTTTCAGCAGGCTCGCTTCATTCTTCCGTTTCATCGTTTCCTCCTTTGTACCGCAAAGCGGTAGTTTGAAAGGAGCGAGCGCTAGCGCTCTGGTGAGCAAAGCTCATCGAAGCGTTCGGGTTCCCGGGGTTACAGTGGGTGTCGGTTTGGGGACTTATCGACGCGTTGCGTGCAGGAACGTGCGTGTGCCCATCATCTTGCGATTTCATCGTTCTCCTTTTGTGCCCCAGTGGTGGTGGGCCGTTAGTAAAGGAGGGAGCGGCTCGCGCTCGGAGTGACGGGTAGTCATTCTCAACGCTTGGCGGGGAGCTCGCCAGCCTCCCGAAGGTTGGCGTGGCGAGCATGCATTGCAGGTTGATAGTGTGATTCGACCGAAGTCAGTTCGCCAAGCTGGGGCAAACGTGCTCGATGTGGTTTCCGCTTAGGAACCGCTCGACATTCTTCTCTGTTAGCGCGCGAAATTCTGCGGCCATGTCGCGGCTCAGATACGCCAGCATCGCCGCGTCGAAGAGACAGCGCTGCCGCCAGGTAGCGTAGAGGCCAACTTCGAGAACGCTGAATACCGGCTCCCGTCCGGCCCGCAGCTCGCGAACACAGAAGTTTTCGGCAGAAGCGATGATGGTATCGTCGGCCGTGTACGGGGTAGTCATTGAACCACCTCGAGCGGCGCCTCCGCGACATTACCGGAATGAACCGGCGTTGCAGCCGCTGAACGTGAGCGCGTGCGACGATGGACAATACAGCCACGCTCTGTTCGGAGCTTCGCGCGCCGCACGTTTAGGTCGGCAATCTCGCTCGGGGTGGCCTCGCGTTGCGTCATCGCTGCGCCCTCGCTCTCGATCGTTGCCAGTTCGTCGTGAATCTGTTGCATGCGTTTGGCATCGGACACAGGGGATTCCGGCCGATTCCTGGCCACCGTCAAGACGTCAGAAGGCGTGTTGCGCGTCAGCGCGTTTTTGACCATCCGCTGGAAGCGCGCCTTGTCCTGTCCGGGTCCGACATGGGCAATCGCCGCAGGCGTCGGTTTGCCAGACCAGGAGTTTTTCTCGCCCGCCGAATGGTACAGCACCACCTCATAGGCGTTTTTGCCATCCGGGCGCCCACGCAGCGCCACGTGGCCGATCGCCACTCCGTACACCTTGGCAACTTCCGTCGCGATGCCGTTGTATTCCCAGGTGATCTCCGGAAGGTGCACAGTGCTCGCGCTTGCGGCGGTTACCTTCGTTTCGGCTTTTCTGTTCATAAGTTCTCCTTGGTGCCCTATTTGGGCGGTTGACAAAGGAGAGCGCGCGCAATGCGCGGCATGATGCTAGCCACGGCCAACGCTCGGATGAGATTCTCTCATCGCAGCGTATTGTGTGTCGGGGAGGGACTCGAAGCGCTCCTGGCTTCTGCCGGGAGGCTGAGGCGCGGGGGCCCAGGTGATCAGATCTCGTGCCGATTGAACGGCTCAAGTTATTCTAGCGCACCTGTACCGATAGCAACAGTCTTCCGGGTCTGACTACCGTGGCGGGGTTGGACCCGAGGTTCTCCGGTCGCGGCATGGAACTGGCACTGGCTCCGCTACACTGCCCTTACGAGTGTGAAAAGGGGCCCGTCGGGCGCCCCAGAAGCGGGCGGCCCGGCAGGTGTGTTGATGGTTGAGGGATTTGATTCCGGCGATTAAAGCGTCGGTCCGAGTCGGGCGGGCAGATCGATTGTCAGTCGCTGTCCGTAGGACTCGCTCAGATCTCCGCTTGCAGAGACATCGACATAGAGCACCGCACCGCCGCGGCGGTTGTCGATGATCGACACGGATTTTCCGCGGTATCGCTGGATCGCGACCTCCAGTGCCGCAAAATCAGCACACTCGGTACAGTTGCCAAAGTTCCTGATTCGAAACCTCGGCTCCGCGGGGAGGCCTGTACGAGCATGCCCGGCATCAGACGTCGTCTGCGGGTGGGTGCCACCTTTATTAGGTTGCGAGATCAATGGTTTCTCCTTTGCTGCCCGGAAGGGAATAAATAGGTGTGAGCGAGCGCGACGCCGAACGCGTGAGCTAGGTTTGTGTGGGGCACGCGCCCGGTTCCCGAAGGAACCGATTTGCTTGTCCGCACTAAAGCGTTTGCCACCCGGATCGCTCGTTCGCGAATGCACCTACGTGTGCATCGGTCAGCCGAAGTACCACACAAGGCACTGCCTATACGCAAGTGCCTTCATCGACTCAGCGATCTCTGATTCGACAGCGCCGCCATCTTCCGCATAAACCCGCGTGCAGACTGACTCGATATCGTGGAGAAGCGCCACTACTGCTTCACCTACAACCGAGTCGGGCTCGATGCCCGCGATTTCAGGGTGCAGATCACGCCAGAAGCTCGTATTGATGGCATCCTTCACTGTTTCGGGCGGTTCGATGAACTCATCCAGATAGCCGTCGACCACGAACGCCATCGCGTCGGTAAGCGTCACCGTCTCGGCAAGGTCGGCGTAGGACTGGGCCTCGCTTATGAGGCCACCGGCCCGCTCGCCGCATACCGTGAAGGCTCCCCCTTGCGTGATGTACGGAACGGCGCGTGCGTCGATCTTGATCGTCGGTCCTACCATATCGACCTCAATCACGACGTTAGCTGCCTGCATGCGTTGCGCAGCTTTCAAAACGGTCTGGGCGATTGCGCTAGGGGCCTCGCTGTGCCCGGTGGACGAAGCGGGGCTAGAGGGCGCTCGAGGTCCCGGGTCCTCGTCCTCTGCATCGCAGGGAGTGGGCCTGTGGTGGATCTTCAACGCCTTGGTGGCAACAACATCGCCGGCATCGGCTTGACGCTGAACGAAGTCGATTGCGTCCTCGTCATACTCGAATCGGTTGGCTTCCATATCGCGCTGGATCTCTCCATATCCGGAATCGTCGATGTTGAACAGCCCCCAGCCCTGCTCGTCTGCGACCTTACTGTCCTCGACCGTCCAGGCAGGCACTTCCCCAGCTTCATTGGTTCGCATATTCATTTTTTTCTCCTTTGGTACCCGTGATTGGGTCGGTTGCAAAAGGAGCGAGCAGACAAGTGCCCGGCCGGACCGGTGCCCGGCGAGACCTTCGCCAAAAATCGCGAACGCCGTCACCACCGCCTATCCCCTTGATCGGGACCAGAGCGGCAGTGACTGCATTCAGGTTGCTGTTACACGAGCGTGAGCAGCTCGGACACGATCTCGTCCTTAAGGCGCGCCCCGTCACCGAACCAGGCACCGATCAGGCGCTTCTCAGGACTTTGGGCGGTTCGCTCGAAGTCGACGAACTGAGTGACCGCGTTGACGAGGCCCCACGCCGTATTACGTACGCCGGCGAGGTTGGACCCACGACCACTTCCCCCGAATAGCTCGAGGATTTTGCGGTACCCCTTCGACTCGGTCACATCGACGTCGCTACCTTTCGGCTGACGGGCAGAAAGAACGCCGGCGAGCGCTGCGCCAGCTTCGACGCCGCTCATCTGCACCGCAGATAGCGACTTCATGCGGGAGACAAAGCGAGTCCAGGACTCGTCCGCCATGAGACCGAGGTCCGACTTCACGACATCCGGGTCAAACTCCTCGTCGTGACGGATACGGACCTGGCTGCTGGCGTCGCGCGAGAGCGCGATACGCAGCGTGTTGTTGCAGACCACGCGCGTGCTAGTGAAGGTAGCCGTCGTTGCCATCGACCCGTCATAGGACGTCGCCAGCAACAGATATGCGAGGAGCCGGTCGCCGTTCACGATGTCATTCGCAAGTCCCGTGTTGGCCAGTACCCACACGGTTTTCCCTCCAGAGAGTGAGCCCGCGGTTTCGATCTCGAAGCCGGCGCCCTTCACAAGGCTGCGGAAAAACTCCAGCACCTGCTTCGGCTGTACCACGCGGTAGCGCTTGGAGACAACCGATAGTCCCGCGTGCGTATCGCTACGCATGAGCACGAAGTGCCCGTCGAGCTTGCGCAGGGACGATGCGGAGCTTTCCGGTTCCGTTTCAAAGCGGACCGGCCGGCGTAGCACTTCCCAGTTCAGCCCCGCGAGGTGTTGCCATTCCTCAAGGGACGCACCGGACCGCACTTTCTGACCCAAGCCGTGCCAGGGCTGCATGCCAGCCCAGGCCATCTCGGCGCGACCGAGGTCATTGATGGTGAGTTGATGCATTGCGTTTTCTCCGTACTCCGGTGAAAAAAAAGGCAGCCCACCGCATGCGGTGGCTGCCTTGGTTTCGATTTGATGGTGAGGTATGCCGTGCCGGCGAACTGCTTGCCGGCACAGCCTCCCTCAGGCGGCAAGTGCTTCAGCCTTTGGGGCGGCGGTCTCGACGGGCCGCCACGGAAACGGCGTCGATCCGCGCGCGCCCGCTGGAAGCGGCAACCGCTGCACCAGCGAAAGCGACACCACGTCCGATGGCGACTCCTTGCGGGGAAACACCGCCGTGCGCAGCAGCATCTTCTGGAAGCGCTGTACGGCCTGCTCGTCGGATTTGGCTTCGACAGTGTCCTCGGCGAACGGGTCGAGGGAGTATTGCTGAAGGTAGCGCCCCTTCCAGAAGTACTCGGGCGGCTCGCTGTCCTTCTTTCGCACATATAGTCGCGCCTCCTGCGTACCGCAGGCGGTTTGCACGATGCACAGCGCGCGAAACGGGATTCCCATGGTCTTTGCCATAATCAGATTTCCTGGAAAATCCGGCCCGGGATGGACCGGCTATGTTGCGTTTGATGGCCGCACGGCTGCGTCAGTGCAGGCGTGGGATCAGCGATTCGGCCGGGCACAGGGCACGCAGCAACGGCAAAAGAACCGTGCGGCGCTGCTCGAGCCGGGGACCGCTGATGCAGAATTCGATGAGGTTCAGGCGACTATCGGTGATGACAGTGCCATACACGACGTTGCTCGTACCCGTCCGGTTGTGAAACTGGAAGACACGTGCTTCATCGTGCTCGAATTGCTGCGTTTTGCTGATAATGCGTGCGATGAAATCCGGATGCTCGAACAGGGTTCGAATCTTCTGGAAATCGCGTTGCTGCAGTTGCCCCCGTTCGAACTTCCGGCCGGGAGCCTGAACTGGATCGGAGAAGCGGGATCGTGGCGCCACATGTTTCGTGAACTGCGCCGGCCCCACTACTTCCTCCAGCTCGATTGCCTTGAGAAGTCGCTCGTAGGAGCGATTGCCTGTATCAGGGACAGGAATCTGCATGATCTGCTCCGTCTCGAAACGGCGAAGCAGTCCCTAGCGGAGACATGCCCCGCAAGGGTTAAGTGAACGTTGCCAGATTGGCGGAGAAACCCTGTTAGCCGGATCGATTCCGGGCTGAGGCGTGAGAAGCCCACGGCGCAGCGGTAGATACAGGGACCGCAGATGATAGATGAATTCGCCTGACGCGCAGTCGGGCTTTGGGAATTGCTGAGTGCGCGGTGCGCGCAGGTGCCGTGTTTGGCGAGGTGAAGAATCGTGCCTGCAAGCAGGCGTGGGAGCATTATAACGAGATTTCCGATGTTGGCCAGCCTTCGTTGTCCATGCAATTGTCGCCGCAGGCGCGCCGCGCCGGACAATCGATGTGGCGTTCAGGAATTTGCATCGGCTCGAGTCCATGATTGCGCTGGCGCCCAAGCCCGGGCTCCGGTTGGATAGGGATATAGCAGGGCCGAACGGGGGATCCGGATGGGCGATTTGCTTTCGTTAAAATGCACGTGACAATAGCCCTGTAGACCGAAATCCGCCGCCAGCTTCTCCGGCGGGGAACCAAAAATGGGTAACAAGGAGGAAGGGATGAATCCCCTCTCGATGATTGGCTTCATGACGATCTTTCGCGGCATTGTGCTGCTGGTCTGGGCCAACCTGATGTTCAAGGCCGCGGGCCATTTCGATCCGCACGCAGCCAGCTGGGGCACAGTGCTTGCGGCTGCGCTGATCGTCTTCCCGGACTTTCGCAGCTGGCCGCGTCTGTGCATCGCCTTTGTGATGCTCAGCGCCGGGTTGCTGCGCTGCGCGACCTCCTTTTCAGAGGACACGGCTCTGCTGTTCGCCGTCTGGGCGATCTCGGGGGTCGCCCTCTACTTCCACCCCGCCAGCTACCGGTACCTCGGGGTTGGTGGTGTAAAGCCCTCTGATACGAAGTCAGCGGGCTCGGCTGGAGCGACCGTGGGTTCGGCGCAGGGCGCCGCGCCGGCTCCGCAGCCCTCCGTGAGCGCCGTGCAAGCGCCGAAGCCGAGCCAGCCGGCCGCTCCACAAACCACGGTGCACTATGACTTCGGCGAGAACAAGCGGGCTCCGCGGTACCGTTTCGCTGACATGACCGGGATGTCGGAGACAAAAAAGCGTCTGCTCGCAGCCTCGCAGGACATCATTGCGGGGCGTGGGAAACCGCGCAACGGCATCCTGGTGTTCGGCGATCCGGGTAACGGCAAGACAATGTTCGCTGAGGCGCTGGCGGGGGAAATGCAGGTGCCCTTCTTCTCGATCGCGTACGGCGATGTCAACTCGATGTGGGTTGGTGAGGCGGTCCAGAAGGTGAAGGCGGTGTTTTCGGAGGCGCGTAAGCTAGGGTTCGGGGTCTTCTTCATCGACGAGTTCGACTCGTTCGTGAAGAACCGCGGCGGCCCGGCTAACGGGATGGGTAATGGCAGCAATCAGGATCGCGACCTGACGAACGTTATGCTGACAGAGATCGTCAACCTGCGCGGCACGAAGATTGTATTGATCGCGGCCACCAACCTCCTCGATGATCTCGACGGCGCGAGTGTGCGTGAAGGTCGCTTCGACTTTAAGGTCGAGGTTCCGCCGCCCGACTTCGAAGCTCGGCAGGCGATCCTGCGCCGCTCGATCGGCGAAGCAATCGGCTTCGAGTTCGCCGATGCCGCAGCGATCGAGATGCTCGCCGAGCGCTGGGAAGGGTTCAGCGCGAGCCGTCTTTCCGCAATCGGCGACGCGGTGGGTGACCTGCGCCGCGACGGCGAGTTTTCCGGCAAGGTGACATTTGACATTGCCGTGCGCGCGCTACGCCTGCTGCAAGGACGAAAGGGGGCACTGCCCGAGAACGTCAAGTCGATCGACGAGATTCTGATGCCGGCGGAATCTCGCAATGCGATCCGGGATCTCGCGTTCAAGATGTCGAACGTCTACAACCTGGAAAAGATTGGCGGGCGCCTGCCGGCTGGCGTGCTGTTTCTTGGTCCTCCGGGCACAGGCAAAACGCAGTCGGCCATGTCACTCGCGAAGGACTCCGGCGCAGCGTTCCTCAAGATCACGGGTGCAGAGATTGTCGCGAACCCGGCGGCCTGGGACAAGCTGTACCGCACCGCGTGCGATATTCGTCCGGCGATCATCTTCATTGACGAAGCAGACGGTATCCTGCGCAATCGCGAATTTTCGCACTATGGGATGCTGACCGAGAAGATCCTCACGACGATGGATGGCGCTGGCGGCCGCGTGCGCGATGTGATGTTCATCGCCGCGACGAACTACTTCGATCGGGTCGACTCAGCCGCTGTGCGCGGCGGCCGATTCGAGGAGAAGATCGTTTTCGACGTGCCGGAGAATGAAGATATGGCTGGCTACATCCAGAAGGCGGTTGATCGCCTGAGCGAAAGCTGGGAATTGCCGGGCTCCATCCACGCAATGCTGTGCGAGCGTCTGCTGGGGCGCTCGATCGCAGACGCAGATGCGGTCATCCAGAAAACCGTGGACGCGGCGGCCGTTCGCCGTCTTCGTGAAGAGACGACGGATATCCGTGAGTCGGACGTAGAGGCGGCTGCGCGCGCAGTGCTTCTCACGCCTGGCAAGGTATAGCCCGGCGGACCTGGTATCATCCACGCGTGCGCCGGGTGCGCAGCAACAGCAACGCGCCCGGCGACTGATCTCGAATAAACCTGTACCGTTAGCACGATGCCAACATCGACGTCTCTTAATCCAGAAATCGAGGACTTGCTGAAACGGGTGGTCCCGAAGTTCGAGGCATACCCGATTGTCACTTCCGCCGATCTGCAAGCGGAGCTGCAACACCTGCGCGTGAGTTTGAGACCGGCCGACTTCGAGGTGGTACTGCACAAGCTGCGCTCGACGCCCGTTACGCCTCCACCGAAAGAGCTTCAGCTCGTTGCCGAAGAACTCAACAAGCGATACGCGACGCGCGAGGAGGTCCGCCAGGCCATCAGCAAGGTTTGCCCGCAGATCTCGACTCGCCACGGGCTCGGCATGCAGCGCCATTTCCGCAAACCGCCCTTTACTCCGCTATCCGATGACTTGATCGCTGCGATCGGACGGGTGTGCGCTGGAAAGAAGACCACCCGCGAGGATGTGCAGGAGGCCGCAGAATCGCTGGGCTTTCGGCTCTCGCATGCAAACGTCAAGGCCGCCGCTCTACGATTGCGCATTGACCAGGGTTTGGGTAGAGGCGTTGAGGTTCACGGCATGACTCAAGCGTTGATGCGCGTCACGGTCGGGAAGAGTGGCCCTTCAATGAATCCAGAAATCGAGGACTTGCTGAAACGGCTGGTCCCGAAGTTCGAGACATACTCGTTTGTCAATTCCGACGACCTGCAAGCGGAGTTGCAACACCTGCGCGTGAACTTGAGACCGGCCGACTTCGAGGTGGTACTGCGGAAGTTGCGCTCGACGCCGGCTACGCCTCCACCGAATGAGCTTCAGCTCGTTGCCGAGGAGATCGACAAGCGCTACGCGACACGCGAGGAGGTCCGCCAGGCAATCAGCAAGGTTTGCCCGCACATCTCGATTCGTCAGAAACTCGGTATAGAGCGCCATTTCCGCGAAGTGGACTTTACTCCCCTATCCGATGACGTGATCGTTGCGATCGGACGGGTGTGCGCTGGAAAGAAGAACACCCGCAAAGAAGTACGAGAGGCCGCAGAATCGCTGGGCTTTAGGCTCTCGTCTGCAGACGTCAATGCCGCCGCTCTACGACTACGTGTTGGCCAAGGCTTCGGTAGAGACGTTGAGATTCACGGCATGACTCGAGACTTGCTGCAAGTCATGGTCAGGAAGACTGGCCTGTCAATGCAGATGGTGATACATCGCGCGCTCGTAGATAGTGCGCTGCGAATGGGTGATTTGCGCACGTTTGCGTTCGATCCTCGCAGCGAAGACCCGCTCGCATCAATGGCGGCCAGTTACGGACTCGAAATCCTGGTGGCCCCGACGCGAGGCGGGACATCTCGATAAAAGCGCTTCAGCCGTTGAGTTTGCGTACGAGATCGCTCATGACGCGCGGCATACCTTCCTGACTGCCCACGGTGTCCGGTGACACGACCCACTGGTTTCCGATGACAATGGTTGGTACGGCGACAAGCTTGTGGCTGGAGAATTCGGCCTGGCCCGCACGCACACGGGTCATGGTGTCCGGGCTGTGCACAGCCGCCAGGAAGGTATCGGCATCGAGTCCGTTCGCACGTGCCCACGCGCGAAGCTTCTCGTCGCTATCGAGCGCATTGTGCAAGCCGGAGATGGACTGAAATACTGCGTTCTGCAGGCGGTTCACTGCACCCATCCTGTCAAGTGCATAAAAGATCGCCGCTTCCTGCTCTAGGTCGGGCCGGCCGCCGGTGACGGGAATGCGCCGCACCTGGATGGCGTCGCCTTCGTTGGCAATCCACTTCTCAAGCGTCGGCTCAAACGCAGTGCAATGGGGACACCCATAGTAGTAGTAGTCGACCACCTGCACAGGACCTGGGTGCGAGGACTGGGATGCTGCGGCGACCAGCGGGGCATATCCTGTCGGGCTGAGGCCATAAAGCTCAGGGCCACGCACGAGCCCGATCGCGCCCTTGGCGAGCAGCGCAAAGACCATCAGCGCCCCTGTTACCCCGATCATCCCAAAGTTGCGCCAGAACCACCGCATATCACCCTCTCCTGTTGTCGACGAAGGCGCGGCATCAGCGTGCGTGCGGTGTGCCGGCCTGATCAGAACTCTACCGGCGAGGCGATCTGGGCACCAGGATGAATAAGAGCGTGAAACGGGTTCTTTTCAAGATGAATGACGGGCAACTGGCCGACGGATTCCTCATGCACCCGTCTTGCCGCGCCGCTATGCTGATTTGCACTCGCTTCGGAGCAGGAGATCATCGGTGTACACGCTCCCGCTTCGGGGGCGGCTCAACGATCAACAAGACGGAGTAGCGCATGTATCACCACAACACCCATCACTCCTTCAACCTGGCCGATCAGGTCGCCGGCGCGGCTGTTCGCGGAGCAGTCTATCAGGGCGAGCATCGGCTCTTCCACGGTATGAGCCTTCCGGAGGTTATTCTTATCGGGGTTGGCATTTGCGTCGTGGTCGCCTTTTTGATGCGTCGGCGATAGGCGCCCTTGGCAAATGATGTTGGGTGAATGGCCGGGTTCGTTGCCGTCGGCCGTTAGAACCTGGCCTCCAGCCAGCGCTCTCACGCGGCGCGGCCAATCAGCCTGCTGAAGAACCTTCCGATCGCGGTTCCTTCTTCTTCCTCGGAGTCGGTCGCCTCCTGCATGAGCTGACAATTCGGGCAGGCGTGATCCTCGGCTGCAACGCGCAGACGCATGCGAACCGCTTCGATGATCTCGAGACTCACCACCTGCGCGGGATCTATCCCGGCGCGTGTCAGTTGGGCGCTAAACCATGGCAGAAACCCTGGATGCCCTAAGGAATTCTCAAGGCCGTACGCGTCGATAAAGTCCCCGCATACCGGTGCGCGTTTCAGGTACCAGCGCTTCACCGCGCCGCCCGCCGCCGTGTAGCAAACGACCACGCGAGGTTGGGGCCTCACGAACTCCTGACCCAGATGGCGCGTCTCCCACGAGCGAAGGGCGACCGGGTCCAGCACGAGCGCGGCTGCGCGCCGTCGATCGCGCAGCTCGAGTTCACCACCGAGCGCCTCGTAGTCCTCAAGCGAAAGAATCTCCGCTATGACCGGCAGTCCGTCCTCGAACGCTGTGGGTTCCACCGTGATCACCGCGACAAAGAACGCGTCGCGTGTGGGGGAAAAAAACGCCGCGTAGGCATTTTCGCGGTCGCGGGCCTTCAGCAGGACCACCTTCGTCAAGCGCACCGCGGCCTCGACTTCTGTGGGCGCGTAGCCCGTCAAGCGCAAGGCGTTTTCGGTGACAAGTCGCCCTGCCCGCACGCTTTCACGGATAGACGCAAAGCGGGCGACGACATCCTTGTGTCTGAGACGGTGTATCTCCATGCAGAAACCTCGGTAGGCTCAATATCCATCCGTGCTGGCACGCAAAACGGGGTGCCCGGCAACCATGTTGGAGCGCACCGCGATGCGCTCGAAAATAGTGTTGGAAGCGCGCGCGGGACCCCCGGTGGAGATGTCCCGCTTGCGCTGGTTGCAGTTGATTATGCCGCGTGCGGCTGCTTCAGGTTGATCCGTGATGTGCGGCGCGCGGCGCGCCGGCACATCGCGCAGAACGCGACCCAGTCCATCGACCGATGCGTGATCACCTTGCTGTCCATCAGGATCACGCGCCGCACACCCTGGTAGCCGATGCTTCGCGCGTAGGACGAAAGGTCATTTGCGTGTCCGCAGGCAAGTAAGCGGTCGATCGTTCCCGAGTCAAACCGGGAATTGACGGGGCGGCCTTGATTGAGCTTGGTCATCGCGTCACGCCTCCGAATAGGCGATGCCGGTGATCTTGTCGATCGGGATCGCACGCCAGGTTTCCGGTGCACATGGGGTGCACCCATGCAGATACCCTGAGTTGATACCGAACGGCGCCTGAAGCACGACTGCCCGGCCATCGGCCGTGTGCACTTCGACGGCCTCGGAGATCCCCGGGCGCTGATTGTGACCCGGCGGCGTTGCACCACACATGTGCGCTCCCGCAAGGAACTCGAGGAGTTGGTCTTCAGGCGAGCGGTCGAGCATCGCGAGCCCGATGTCCAGCAGCTTCGCGGTGAGATCGCCTAGATGAGCCGCCTCCAGTTCGTCCTTTTCCGCACGGGTGACCAGATCCTTGTAGCTACGAATCATCTCGCCTGCCGCCATCTTGTACACGGTCTGCCACTGGTGACCATCCCAGAGAGAAATCGTTGCCTCATTTCGGTTAGGTGCGCTTGCCGTGCGCTTGTCAACCTGCACATCGACTTGCCAGCGCTTGCTTGCGGCGCGAAAGGTCCGCCGAAACACCTTGAAGCCGAAGTCATCCCCGAAGCTCTCGTGAATCACATGTATTGCGAAAGTCATCTTTGCGCTCCTTGCCCAGACAGGGCTGTTGTGAAAGCGGGAGCATTACGGCGTCGAGCCAGATGGAACCAGGATTCCAAGGGCCTTTCCGGAGAGCGACTCTACGGAAAGCCCCCTGAAGGGGCTTGGGACGGGTGCGAGAGCTGCCGCGCCCTGTTGAGGATGATGGCTACTGGTCATTCCGTTCGGTGAAATCCAGCAGCGCCTGCGGAAAATCCCCCCGCCCTGCCTCACCGAAAATTTCCAGGTGCTTCGCGACAGCTGCCTTCAGGAAAGCAGGCTCCCACGAGTAGGTGTTGTTCGAATGTCCGTGGGCGTTCTCGAAGGTGCACACAAGCCCGTGGTGCTCGCCCCAGCGAATCAACGCAGTGGCGATCGAAGGTGCGACGCCGAAGTCACGCAACGCCGGCCCTTCGCTACCACAATTGCGATGCTCGGCAAGCAGCTCGACCGCGCCGAACGAATGCAGCAGGCGCTGCGTCTTCGTCCTCGTCGATCGACTGGTCATGCCACGCTCCGGTGCGGCCACAGCTTCGAGAGACCCTTGAACGACAGGAGAATGAGACGCCCCGTCAGGCGCGCTGTCACACCTAGGTCCTCGATGTCGCTAAGGAACGATTCACCGTCCGCCTGACGTGAGGTCCCAAACACGGACAGGTGCGCGTTCGCCGGAATCTCTGCGTGGTCCCCAACGAGCTCGGCGCGCCACTCCGGTGTGATCCGGTCACGCGTGGAATAGCGTAGCAACTGCTCGTCCCCAGTCTGCACGATGCGCACCGTTGCCGGTACGCTCAGCTGTCTGCAACGAGCGTGGCTACCTTCCAGCATCGTGACGCGCCGAACCGTGACGGTGCGGCCCAGATGACGATGGAAGTCGGCCTTGATACGTGCTTCGAGAGCCTGCAGAGCGGTGTCGGCCTGGTTGCTTTTCATGACGAATACTCCTTACCCGGAACGGGCGACTGAAAAAAAGGAGCGCACATGGAGGCTTGCAGGGGCCGACCGGTATGCACGCCGCGGCGGGACCGCCGGGGCGTAGATGCGGGGTAGAAATGCGATGAAGCCCCCGAAGGGGCTCCATCGCCACAGCCACCCGGACGGGCGGCAGTGAGTTTGTGTTGCGATTAATGAATCGTGCCGGGCACGTATTTCAAGCGCGAGTCCGGCGCCGGGAAGACGTTCGGTGCGAGGAAAAGCTCCTCGACACGCGACTCGATCTCGCCCGTGGCCGTCTCGAGTGACGACACGAGCACCTCGCACAGGACCACCATGGTTCCATTCGGGTGACGGGTCTCGCAGTCCAGCTTCGATTCCTGAAAGGCAACTTCGGCCGCCGACGGGGAGTAGAACCAGTCGAACGAGGCGACGCCCTTGTCCTTACGCGCGACGACGGAAACGCTCACACCAGCTTCCACTTCGCTGTTCAGTTGCTGAGTATCCATTTCACTGCTCCTTGTCAAAAAAACAACGGAGCAGCCCTTACGGAGCATGCCCCGCGCGGGTTCAAGATGAGAATTTGCCGAAACGGCTGGAAATCCTGTCGCCCGAATCACATACCGGACTGTGGCGTGAGTTACCCACGGCGCAGGCCAGAGGAACAGGTCTATTACTGGTGAGAGACCATGCGCGGAGGACCCGGCAAGGCTCGAGAGTTTCGGAGGGCGCGCTGCCCAAAAGACGCCTTTCGGCGATTTGGCAAGTAATGCCTGCAAGCAGGCGTGAGTTAATTATAGCGAGATGTACAGCGGCCGACCGATTTTTTTGCAGGGGATTCAGCACTGGGCCCCCGATCCACTACCGATGGTCGAATTCTTGGTCACACTTTAGTCGACCAGTTCGCTGGCAAGCTGGTGCCCTATTGTGGTCGCGAAAGGTGCCCCCAAGAAACCCTCGCGCGCAGGGTCGCCAGGATGACCCCTGGCGCGGCGACACGAACAAGGCCGTAGCCGCGCCAGATTCCACCCATCACTCCCAGTTGCAGTCCGCTTCACTCGGGTCGACAACCGCGATATTTCCTCCAGCTGGATGATTCAGCACAGCGCCTCCCGAGATGCCCGGCCACTCAAGGCCATATAACGCGTTCTCGAGTTGTGCGGCCGTCATCGATTGCCAGTTTGCAGGGGGATTCATGGTTCCCTCCAATCCTGTACCCGGCGTAGGGCCCTGCCACATGATGTAGTAGTAGTGCGGGCCCGTAGAGGGATCGTTCACGACCAGCACCTGAATCGTCCACAGCCAGGTCCATCCACCAGGCTGATTGATGGAGGCGGGATAGACAGGATCGGTCATTGTGGCGCAAAACGCATCCGCCACAGCAATTGAAGCCACTGGGCTTGTTGAAGCGTTGGTCTGGCAGACAAGTCCAACCCACGACGAGCCGTTCCAGGTCGCTGCGGTCTGCGTCGTCTGATCAGAGGGGCACGTCGGTGCGGCAGTGTAGGTACATTGTGGACTGCTCCACGACGAGCCATTCCAGATCGGGGCCGCGGAAGTCGTCCAACCGGGGGCAGTGCTACACGTGGGAGCCGCAATGTAGGTGCATGTCGGGCTGCTCCAGTGCGAGCCGAGCCATTGCGCTGGGACGTCGGTCGTCCATCCCACCGCGGTTGAGCAGGTGGGCGCCGGTATGGCTGCGTGCGCGATCGGTGCGGCACACGTGGTGTCTTCATAGCCTTGCGAGCATCGGATGGGTGTCGCGTTGGCCGTGCTGGCAAAAATTAATCCTGCGGTGCCCGCAAGAATGGAGCGAGCAAGTGTCGAAAAAACAGGCATGACCAAAGCGATGGTTTCGATTTTCTTACCCTACGGGAAGGGAGTGAAATCTTGATGACAGGTTACATCTGTCAGATCGCTTGGTGTTCGAGCAAGGACGATAATACGGATAACGAATCAAATTCGATGTTAAGACAGGTGCACCTGTGAAGACTTCGTGAATCGACGCACGTTTCGTGGGGCGGGAATATGAAAGTCGACCCCAGAGGGGCCGACTTTCACGTCTCGCTTTCAGCCCGCTGCATACAGGCGGGAGGGTTGTCGCTTTTTGATCACGACTCCAACCGGAGCCGACTTGCTGTCGACAAAGACGCGCTGATACGCGTGCACCTGATCGATGGCGGCTTCCAGGTCGCAGGTGGGCTGTGCGGTCTCATCGACCCATGCGAACGAATCGTCGCCGTGATGATGAAAGATCTGGTAACGCAGGTCCGGCATCAGACGAACTTCTGCCACTGCGTCGTAGATCGGATGCATCTTCTGGGAGAACACCACGCGACCCGAAGGCGGGACGGCGGAGGATTCCTGGGATTTGAATTGCATATTCATGATGATCCTTTCGTGCCTTGAGGGCAGTTAAAAAGGATCGAGCCTTCTGCACTACTGCTCGCCACGACACGTGTCGTGGCGAGCAGGCCCCGAGTGGGGACTGCCTGCATTTTGTGTTGCTGTTTTTTGCGAGATCAGCCGACTAAGATCGCCAGCGCGTTCGCCTCGTTGGCGCCTTCGACCTGATGCGCTCGCTCGAGGTGCTGAAGCTGCTCACGCCAGTGCAGTACGTGCAGGACAGCCGTGTCGAGGACCTCGAATGGCTCTCCCCAGCGGATCGTGGCTGCGCTGACAGCGCGCACGCCATAGCGGTGGTCGGGCATGAGTCTGACTTCGATGCGCGTCTCGGGCGAGATGTCGACGCCGATCGACCAAAGCAGATCGCCTTCCGGGTCTTCAACCGTGTGGCCATGGACCAGCAGGTGCATCACCGCAACGGCGAGCCCTTTGGCGTGAAGGGCCGCGTGCTCCAGTTTGCTTTTCATCGTTCATGCTCCCGTCGTGTGCCTGATTGGCGGTTAAAAAACGAAGGCGGAGTCTGGGCGTGAAAGCGTCCGCCGGGCGCTTTCGGGGGCGGCAGGCCCGCGAAAGCATTGGCGCGTAACACGGCGCACATCACGACGACGCGCGACAGGGTGCAAGATGGTGAGATTTGATTTGCTGGGCTGGAAGCCCCGGATAAGGCAGCGGTGCAAAAGCTCTGGCGGATGCCCGAACAGAACGATGCAGGAGACTTTTGATTGCCGGCGAGCGGCGCTGGGGGACATGATGCCGATCGAACGGCTGGTTCGAAATATAGCACAACGCCAAAAGCGAAACGCAAATCCGCGAATGCCGGAATGCGCCCACCTGTACGTCGACTTGCGTTGCGTGGCACCACCCTTATAGTTGCCTCATCGCCTACCGGCCGGAGCGCAACCCGCAACGGCCACCCTCCGGAGCAAAGCTTGAAACACGCCGATACCTCGTCCTGCGTTGGGGGCGGCAGCGCCAGCCGCGTTGCCCAGCTCGACCTTTTCGCTGAACTCACGGCGATCTATCGCCCGAGCGTACACGCAAGCGCATTGCCCGAACTCGACAACCGTCAGGTGTATAGCGCGATTGCGGAGCGACTCGGGGTCGATCGTTCCGAGTTCGACCGGCGGGAACCTGTCGGCGCGAGCGGACAGCGCCATTCCCTCTGGAAGCGGAAAATCCGCTTCGGCCAGCAAACGCTCAAGCACATGGGTGTGATCGAACGCGTGGCCGGTGAACGTGGCGTGTGGCGGTTGACCGAGGCAGCAGGCAAAGGGTTAAGCCGTGCAGGCATGGGCGTGCGGCTTGTCGGATTCTCCACCGAACTGGGGGCCTGCATCTGGGGTTCGAATTTCGACGCGCTGCACGGACTGGAGGAGCCGATCGTCCTGATGCTCAGCTCATCGCCCTACCCGATTGCCCGGGCACGTGCGTACGGTGGACCGACCGACGCCGAGTACGTAGAGTTCATGGTGCGATCCCTCGAGCCCGTTGTGCGGCATCTGGCGCCGGGTGGCTCGATTGTGCTGAACATGTCCAATGATGTATTCGAACGCGGCAGCCCGGCGCGCTCCATTTCCCGGGAGCGGGTGATCATTGCGTTGCGCGAGCGGCTCGGAATTTTCAAAATGGACGAGATGGTCTGGGCGAACCGCTCAAAGCCGCCGTCGCCGGTCCAGTATGCATCGAAGGAGCGCTGCCACCTGAACAGTGGCTGGGAACCCCTGTATGTGCTCAGCAACGACCCTATCGCGTGGAAAAGTCGTGCGGACAATCGGCGCGTGCTGCAGCCACATACCGAGAGACAGCTTGCGTTGATCGCCCGCGGTGGTGAGCAGCGTGAAGCGGTCTACGGTGATGGCGCGTATCGTCTACGTCACGGCTCGTTTGGAAATCCGACGCAGGGGCGCATTCCGCGCAACGTCTTCGAGGCCGGGCACAATTGTTCGGATACCCGCGCGCTGCGCCGGCACGCAAAGGAACTGGGATTGCCCGCGCATGGCGCAATGTTCCCGACCTCACTGCCTGCCTTTTTTATAGATTACCTTTCGAAGCCGCAGGAACTCGTGGTCGATATATGGGGAGGGTCGTCCAAGACGGGGCTTGCTGCAGAGCGGGCGGGGCGGCGGTGGCTCACGATCGAATGGATGCTGGAGTACGTGCGCACGTCGGCTGAACTCTTCCGCGGGTTTAGCGGGTTTAACATGAGTCCGGCGCTTGCCGATGTAGGAGGTATCGATGCCTGAGTGTGCGAAGGCGCGCATCGCGCGCGCAGGAGTGCGCGCTTTCAGACTGGCTGGAATTGCCCTTTGTGCAGTGCCCGTTGTGACGTCGTTTGTGCTCTCGCTCGTGCTGTATCTGCGCGAGGCGGGGATGCGCACGGCCCTCGGCGCCTGGTTTGCCGGATGGAGCACCGGCAGGCTCACGCTAGCGGCCGCCGCCGCGCTCGCTGTCGCCATTCTTGCGATCGGCATCGGGCGCCATATGCTTGCCGAAGACCATTCCACCCCGCACAACGAGGAGACGAATCAGCGTGTTTAGCAAGCACCCGGGCGACAGCCCTGCCCTGCAGAACCGGTCACGAGGCTATCCGTGGGGCACGCGCGTTCCAGCGCGAATTCACATGCATCGCACCTGCGTCCCACCTGCCCCCTTGCCCGTGCCAGCCTATGAATATCCGATCGCGTGGGTCGGGATGATTTATCCCTGTTACGTCGACAGTTCTGGAGAGGTGGCTGCCATCCTGCGTAACGGTCAACTCATCCACGTCCCTCACGATTCCTTTCGCGTTGCTCAGTACCATCGCGACGACAGGGATCCTCAGTTGCCGACGCACCCGAACGCAACGAACCCACGAAAGACGGGAAATTTGAGCCATTCGCGTTTGCCGCCCTAAATTGCGGCAACGAAGCGCCGTACGGAGATCGAAACGCAGCCGTGCTAAGTGACAGCGCGGCATTACAACCCGCGAATCGATCTCTGAATGAACGAATACGCAACGCTGCACGAATGCTTCGAAGCCGGGCGTCTTCCCCGAGCCAACCTTAGCGCGCTGGAGACAAGGGAGATGGCGCAGGCGCCCGGCGATGTACGGGACGCAGCAATGGCAATTTTGAGCCGCGCCTGTGAGTACCTCGCGCACGTCGACTTCTGCCCGTCCATGATCACAACCGGGCGCGTGAGAAGCGAACAGCCCCGCGCAATATCTGCCCTTCCTGACGAGACCGCCGCGCGCGGTCCCCTGTCGTCCCTGTGCATGACGAGCGCCCCTGACATGCCGCAACGAATCTGGCGCGAGGCGCGAGCCATGTGTGTCACGACGCTCATCGGCATTGCCCGCTGGGAACTCTCGAAGTCCTTTCCTGAATGCAGTGACCTGCTTGAGCGCGCACGCGTCGCGGTGCTCGCTGCATGCAAGAGCGAGTCGCTTACCGGATCCGTGTGGTTCTCGATCAGCCGTCACATGACGACCGCGAGCGCACGCCGCTATCTCGAGCGAATGCTCAAACTTCTGCCGACCTGCTGGCTTGTAGTTCATCCGGAGACCCGGATACCCGCGTTTGTGGGCCCGTCTGATGCGCAGCAGAAGCGCTTGCAGTACGAGGCAGTCGCCCTCGCGAACAACCGGCCGCTTGTATTCAGTGCGCCGATCATGATTCACACCGCAGCAGAACCTGCAGGCGCCATCGCATGACCGCAGTTCCCTTCGATGCAACCTTCTCGCGCGACATTCTTCGCGAGCCCGATCTGCGCTTCGAGGTCGTTGCTGGCCGCCTGCCTGGGCGCGATGCGTCTCGCGGCGTGGTCGGTCTCGCGATGCTGACGCCGGCGGTGTTTCCGCCTCTCTTCTTCCTGCGCAAGCTCCAGGAGGTGCTGACCGGTCCCCGTGTCGGGCCCATCACGGCCGACACGCATGCGCCTGCGCTCGACGAGAGGCTGCAAAAGTGGTCGATGCGTCTCGCAGCGCGCTCTGCGCACCTGGCTCATGCGCGTGGGCATCACACGGCGCAGGTCGAGCTATGGGCGCGTGTGCCTCGCTTGCCGGAGCAACCACTTCATGCGGCTCTTTGCCAGATCACAACGCTCGACGCGGCGTCGCTCGATGACGTCGTGCACGCACTCGGGACCATGCGCTGGTCTCCAGATCTTGCCACGGGCCTTCACGATGTGTTGCCACGAAGCCCGAAAGCAGCTCACGCCGACTTCCAGTTCCAACGGTTGATGACGTCCATCACGAGCGCTGCCAGTCAGCGCCGTGCATGATTTCCATTGCGCCGGGCCACGGGTACAGTACGACGATGAGATACCTCTTGCCAGCTCTTCTCGCGCTCACGGCCTTGCACGCCAGTGCAGCGCCGGCGTACACGCAGGACGACGTCGATCGCGTCACGCGCTATATCGCCGAGCGCTACGGTGAGGGCACGCCGCTCGCGACCGCCGCGGGTGTCTATATTCGCGCGGCGGCGACGCTGTGGGAGGAAGCAGCGCGCACGCAGCAGTATGATCAATCGGCGACCGTGCAAGCCGCGATCCGCGAACTCTGCTTTCGCACACAGCTGGAGCTTGCGGGGGTGGCCAATCCAGCCGAGGACGTGGCTGCGCTAGAGCGTACGGCGCAAAATCCTGCACTGTACTCGGGCTACATCTACGCAACTGTTCTCGCCGGACAGCATCCGCTCGACAACGTGCAAATTACCCCTCGACAGGCGTGCGAGAAGGCAGGTGTTCCGCTACCCGTGACCGCGCAATAGGTACATCCTGGTGTTCCGACTTTTCTTCGTGGCGCATGACTCGATGCGATCTGTGGGGCAGCGTTCTACGTTGCGCGCCATCCCGCAAACCCCGAACGGGTGGTTGCATCAAACGCAAACTGCCGGGCAACCGGCTCGACAACCTGGAGAGTTAGATGAACAAGACTGAATTGGTCGACGCGATTGCCGCAAGGACGGGCTCGACGAAGACGGCTGCGGCCGAGCATCTCGACGCAACCATGGAGATCATCTCGAAGGCTATGGCTGGCGGTGATACGGTCCAGCTGGTTGGCTTCGGCACCTTCTCGACGGGCAAACGTGCTGAGCGCGCAGGTCGCAACCCGGCAACGGGCGAGGCACTCAAGATTCCGGCAGCGGTGACCGCAAAGTTCAGCGCGGGCAAGGCGCTCAAGGACGCGGTGAACGCATCCAAGGAAAAGGGCAAAGGGAAGGCGTCGAAATAAGTTTCGCGCCTGCGCCTCAGCTTGCAGCATTCGCTGTGGCCCGCGATTTACGCCGGCCGCAGCTACTACTTCCCCTGACAGGGTGTTAAGAGATTGCCCGGGCGGCGCCTGAGGTGGTGCGCACCGTTGGGTCGAGTGATTCGCGCAGGCGCTTCAGCGCCTGGCTATGAATCTGGCTGGCACGTCCGTTACTGATCTTCATGCGCTTGCTGATTTCAGTCATCGGCGTGTCGTGAAAGTACCGAAGCGTCACGATTTCCCGTTCGCGCTCCGGCAATTCTTCGATCGCGCGGATGAGGTCGTCGGCACGCTCCTGGGCAAGCAGCGCGCCGAGCGTATCAACGGTATCGGAGAGGGCAGCGAGGGTATCGAGATCGTGGAAGCTCGATTCGTCGTCGAGATGAACCCAGCTTTCGGCATGGACCATGGCGATCATGTCATGCACGGCCGAAGGCGTCATGTCGAGCTTTTCGGCGATCCGCCCTGGAGTCGGGCGGTCTCCAGTGCTCGAGATTTCTTTGGCGGCCTGGTCGATGCGCTTTGCGGTTACGCGGCTGTCACGCGAAAGGTGATCCTGCTCGCGAAGCGAATCCAGCATGGCCCCGCGGATTCTGGGCCAGCAGAATCGGAGAAAATCGTCTAGCGGCATGTCCGACTTGCGGTCCCACAACTGAAACAGGGCTATGCGCCCCTCCTGGCAGAGCTCTTCCCATCTGCCTTTCGACGGGCTTGCTCCCTGACCCCACCCGAGACAGCGTCGGGCGACTCGTTCGATGTCAGCATTCACTTGGTCCAGCAGTTCATCCGCCGTCAGATCCCCAACACGCCTCATATCTTGCCTTCTTTCATGTTTTTTCAGGCCCGCATATCTGTGCTGCTTGCAACTGCCCCGGACTTCAGATCACCCCGGATCTGTGCTGCGCACGCTGGCGGAGCACATGTGGCGCAATTGCATCTGACCATCGCCCAAATATGACAACTACCCCGTTGCTGCCAATGACCGTGCAGCAATAGTTGTTAGATAAGTTTTGGTAATACTATCTCGAAACGTTTGCGAGTTGCACCTCTATTTGATTCACTTCTGAAACGTTTCTGATCCGTGCGCATGAATATTGCCACTTCCTTTACCCAACTGCAAAGCTAAAAGGCGGCCAAATAACAGGCGTTTTTGGCGAATCTCACTCACGGCGCCGGTCATAATTTCGTTGATTACACACAATTACCGTGTGGCCTCTTTGCAACACATCACCGGAATGCCTGTATGCCCCGCACACGCTCATCCAGAAAGGTTGTTCGCCACTATCACTACTACCGCGAGAGGCCTTGGCGCAGAGTGCTCAGGTACGTGTTGTCGGGCATCGGCATCTTCATCGCATGGCGCGTTCTCACGCATGTACACGGATTCAGCGGGCTCGCTTTTTGAAATTGATGCAATGCGCATGATTCGAGCGGCACCACGCATTGATTAAAAGGATGCAATAAGCATGAATTGGAGCAATCTCCCACTGCGCGCAGACGATGTGACCCGTAAAGGCCGTGGCCGCGGCAAGGGGCGCTTTGGACTATGGGCGTGTGTCAACCTGATCTTCTGGGGAGTGGTCGCTCGTCAAGCCATGAAGATGGGGCGCATTGTCATCGTGACGGGCGCGCCCGATGCGGGGACAAACTGGGTGCTGTCCTTCCTGCCTGGCAAGGCCTTGGGACCGGACGGGGTGAAGACGGGTGAGAAGGCCTACGAGCCGGCCGCTAAGGACCTCGAGGGCACGCACCCGTTGAAATTCGTCGGGCCTCGCAGCTTCGAGCCACACGCGTTGCGCTCGATTCTCTCGCACCTGGGCTCTACCGGCCGGGCCTTTTCGATCGCGACCGGAGCCCGCCACGCCGAGTGGCTGCGCCGTGAGCTCGATCTGTACGCACGCGGCGAGAAGGCCCGCGGCGTATTCTGGTTGACGCTCGAGTGAGCGCCCGCGCCGCGATCTAGCGGTCGATTCTGGGCGGATTGATCCGACGGGCGCGGCGCACGGTCCAGTAGATCTCAGCGCCGACGGCTGCGGCACCCGCCACGATGGCAAAGAACACCACATCGTTCGCGAGCGTTTGCTGCGCGTACAACACAAACCCTCCGCGTGCCTCGAGCTGGATGACCTGCGCGACAGCCAATGGCGAGATCAGCCCGGCGAGGATCGCCTCCAGGAGCAGCAGTCCGAGCTGAAGCAGCACCAGACCAAGCAGGAACACCATCCCGAGAAGCGTTGCGTGACCGGCGAAAAGCATCGCACGCGCCCCGCCCTGCTGGCCGCGGAAATAAATCCGCATCTCGTCGACCATGCGCGCGGACTCGCCAGCGCCACCCTCCACTTCGTACTTGTGTGCGCTATACATCATCGTTTGTCGCCTCCTTTGCATTTCGGAATCACCCGAATTTAAAAACGAATTCGTTCGTCTGGGTAGCTGTGCAGTTATCGGGGTTGGATTAATGCGCAAACGTTTGGCATTCGAAATTCCATCCGATTTCAGTCGAATTAAAAATGCGCAAACGTTTCACATATCCGATTAATTCGATCGAGAAGTTAATCGAGAAGCCCAAAAGCCAATTCTTTCAGTTGCCTGACAACATGCTGTGCACGAAACCAGTCACCTGATCCATCACTACCTGCATGGCTGCGGCCAGGTGGTCAGTCGCCATCGCAGCGGCTCCGCTGTCGTCACCCGACTCAGATGACTTCATGGCAACGACCCAGATGCCGTTCACGCTGCACATGAGCACGCCGTTTTCTCCGTACCGGGCCGCCGTCCCGGGGGGCGTGCATGAGCCACCTGGTGTGCCATCGGCCGCTGCTGACATTCCGGGAAGCGCGACGCCGATAAAAACGGCGATTGTCGCGAGCGCGCGCACTGGCAAGACGGTGAGGCGGGAGCGATTGGGCATAGTGCGCTAGCGGGCGAATGTCTGTGGCAGGATTGTCGGGCAGGATTCCCGCTACCCCACGCCAGAAAGACGCCTGCTGGTGCCGCTCATTCAAATCCGGTCGCGGGGTGAACTTGCCGCGAACTCTCCCTAGGGCGTAAATAGTGGAATCCGCAAGCGATCCCTCCTTTAAGAATCATGCACTTAGTGTCGCCGGCCTTGTCAGTCGCTGACGGTCTGATTGCAAGGTGATTCTCGGCGCTCTTCTGTTTTTTGCCGATCTCTGTCTCATCTGGAATGCCGGCAGATCCCGCCAGGCACGCATCGGAGAAGTCGGTGAGAGATGAGTCGCGCTGGTCTTGGGCGCTCGACGCCACGCGTATCGCACGCATGGTCGAAGAACGACGATTCACGAGTTGCCTCGGGCGGGCGACCGGCACTGCAACCTCTGCCGTCGCTGCGTAGCGCCGTGCACCGCCTAATGGCAATTTACCCGCTCGCCACGTCGAATGCCGGCTCGAAGCGGCGGAATTTCAGGCTTTGGTTGAACGCGCGTGTCCCATCGATGCTTCGGCTTGTCCACAGGAAAACTGAATAATGTTGTGGACAAGTGAGGCGAAACGCTTGCCCATCAAGGCTTGCATCGCCGTGCCGCGATTTCGGGCATTTGCGAGGGCGAGAGGTTGCTCGTCTTGTCGTGTTGATCGCTCTAGCTCATAGCGCTTTTGAACGTGCGTCTGCGAGAGGGCATGCGCGGCTCTGCAGGTCGACTTGCATTCAATCTTGTCGGTTGTATCGTTGGTTCGTTGCATACACAACGTCACCTTCCGGACCCACCAACTTGAGGAAACCCATGCGCAAAACGCTTTCTATCGCTGCAGCGGCGGCGATCGTCTCTTTCGCCGCCGTTCCCGCACACGCCGGCGCTTGCCTCAAGGGCGCGCTCGTCGGCGCGGTCGCTGGCCACTACGCCGGTCATCACGCGCTCCTCGGCGCCGCCGCCGGTTGCGCCGTCGCTCATCACATGGCCGCGAAACGGGCCCGCGAGGACGCTCAGTACGATCGCCAAGCCCGCACGCTCGAGCGTCAACGCGCGGGGTAAGGATTTGCAGCGCGCGTCGGCGCGCGCTTTGCGTTCCAGTCCGCTCGGGGCATCCTGTATTTGATGTCCCGAGCGTGGGACAGCCAACTGGAGATAGTCATGTTTCTGTTTCGCGGGCTCTTCCGCTACGTCTTGGTCTCGGTTGTGATGTCATGCCTCTGGCGAGTGCTCTTCTCGCCCGGCATGCTCATGTCCCTCACCCATCTCCTCACTCCAACCGGGTTTCACGGGTTCGAAGCAACAAATCGCCACGAGTCTGCGCCGCACAATGCTGCGTCCGCGTGCGAGCGAGCCGCGTCCTGCCGGGCGTACCATTCCCATGACCGCGCCCAGGCGCCTCACGACGCTACGCGCGCCCTCGGCAACGACGATCCCAACGGGCCGCTCGCGCGCCGCTACCCCGACTCAGTGTGAGGGATCGCGGCGTGCGCTGAATGCGCCCTGCCGATCCCCATCATTCGTCGCCTGACTGGATACATGGCCGCCTATACTCGCGACATGGAGCCTACCCCACTCGAAACCCTCCTTCAGTACACGTTCAGCGATCGCTCGCTCCTGCGTCGTGCATTCACGCACCAGAGCCATAGCGAGGAGCACAACGAGCGCCTCGAGTTCCTTGGAGACTCGATCCTTAGCAGCAGCGTCGCAACGCTGCTCTATGAGCGCTTCCCGCTCCTATCCGAAGGTGGGCTCTCGCGTGTGCGCTCAAACCTGGTCCGTGAGCAGACGCTCCATGAAATCGCCCTGGCGCTGAAGATCGGCGACTATCTGCGACTCGGCGACGGCGAGAGGGCAAGTGGCGGGCGCTCGCGCACTTCGATTCTTGCGGACGCATTCGAAGCCGTACTCGGCGCGATCTATCTCGACGGGGGCTTCATTGCCGCGCGAGACGTGATCTATCGCATCTACCTGCCGATCCTTAACACCATCGATATTCGCCTCTTCGGCAAGGACCCGAAGTCCCGCCTTCAGGAATACCTGCAAGGCATCCGTCTCCCGGTGCCGGACTACGCGATCGTGCGGGTAATTGGCGAAGGCGCTGGGCGGCTCTACGAAAGCGAATGTGTAGTCCGCTCGCGAAGCGCAAGGACCACGGGCATTGGTCCAAACAGGCGGGCCGCCGAGCGTGAGGCTGCACAACTTATGTTGTCGAAGTTGCAGCCAGTCTGATCTCTGCTATAGTCGCATCAGCCGTTCGATCGGCATCAGTTTTTCAACTAGGAGGCCGCCCTCCTGTCTTTCGCCCCGCTGAGCCACGCTCACCCGGGCTTCTCGCCCGCTCCTTTTTCAGCGCCTGAAATCAGGCAAAAAGTGAGGAGCGTTCAATGGCAACCTGGAACAACCCATGCTACAGCACCGCTGCGCGGCCGATCACCGACCGCACTGCGTTAAACCGCCGTATGCATCGCAAGCCGATACCTTCAGTCGCAAACCCTACTGCCGCTAAGGGTGACCACGCTTACGTCAGCGACGTCGGCCCGAACAAGGTCACGGTTCGAGGCGTCATCAGCAGTGGACCTGATGCGAACGGGTTCTGCAAACTCGACATCAATCCTGTCCACTGGAATCAGGCTGGCTGCCGCGAGATCACCCGCCCGGGCTCGGACTTCCGCGTGTACGAGAAAGGCAGGCCAACCTACCACAAGCGCCGGTATTAAGTGCGTAGCCGTAGCACCAGCAATGCAGCATGCGCGCGCCCTTAGGGGCCGCGCAACTGCAGACACGTTGTCGCGCACTCCGCGCCACAAGACACATCGCGAGTAGCTCGCTGCGCCCCCCCAGGATCCCGAAAAGAGACGCTATCGCAACGAGCAAGCGGCGTAAAACCCCCGAATTTTTCCTTTTTTTGACCCTCAAGAAAATCCTGGTATCCCTAAACTTCTTTGGCTGGTCACCTTCGCCGCGAGCGGATCGTGTACCTCCATTTCTTTTCGCTTCCCTGTTGAATGTGTCGTCAGCCACGCTGAACACACCTAACCGAGAGTCGTCCATGCTGACTGCACAATCGGATCTGAGCGCAATATATGAGGTCAATCTTCGGTTCCTGCTCCTGATCCAGAACTTGCTTCGCGAAGACATAGACGCAGCTGTCGAACAGTTCGGCATGACCTCCGAGATGGCTGCCGTCATGGGGAATTTGAGCGAGGTGCAGGTCGACCAACTTGCGCGCTCGAGCTTCCTTCTGTGTCGCTTTCGCTTCAACGACGTTCAGATACTCTCGGCTCTTGGTGAAAAGGGTGTGAGCTCTCGCATTCTCACACGATCCGAAACATTGGTTTCACGCTGAGTACGGTGGCATTTCAGCGCTCCAAGCGTGCTACCATAATTCCCAGCCGTTCAATCGGCACGACAGCGACACCGTAACCTCACCACGTCAAATCCATCCGTTCTGGCGAGTCAAGGACTTCCCTGAGCGTAGCTGCTCTCTCCTTTTTTTGGTGCGCACTTGCGCAAGGAAGGAGAATCATGAACAGCAATCTGCAACAAATCATCCCGTCCGTGTCCTGCGCTCACGTGATGCCGTCTGCGATGACGAGCACCCCTGAATGGTTGGGTGGATTCGAAGCGCAGTACAGAGAAATTCTCCGCAGCGAGTACCTCACAGAACTCGACGAGGCGCTGGCCCGGAAGCTTCGAATGTCACAGCCTGCGCGTGAAGCTTTCGAAGAGGATCTCTGGTGGGACATCGTCGACGACCTGAAGTCGCATCTCGGTGCGAAGGCAGCAAACTCGTCCTTTGAAGAGCGTGACGATCAGGAGAACGCGATCGTCGAAGCCGAGACCTGGGTAGAGGAAAACGTGTCGAGTGGGCCGCACCGGAAGATTCTTGCATGCGCCCTCTACCTGTATGGCTTTATCGAGACTTCTGTTCGTCTCGGTCTCGCACGCTGAGTGAAAGGAGAAATACATGCAAGCCCTTCACTCGTCTGAAGCATTCGTCGAGGTCGATCATCTCAACGCCGTGCGAGCTATCTTCACGGTGCCGGCCGACGTATCGAAAGACACTGCGAATCACGCGTTCGCGGTGTTTGGCTTTCTGGTAAAACGTAACGAGCGACTCAGCCTGGGCGCGTTCGCCGACCGAATCGCGGGTGCCTACGACCAGGAAGAGCCTCGTATCCGTGAAGTCCTGCACGTGTTGCGTCGTTGCGCAAGCCTTCCCGTTGTCACGCACCCGATTCGATCGAGCCCGTCGGCCCTTATGCATGAGATCGCGTACGGTTCATAAACCGTATGCGTACGACCACCAGCTTCGCCGGGCTTCCGGCGGGCTGGTGCGTCGCAAGTCGGGGCTCGCATCCGCGAAAGATCATTGCCTTGCCGCGCTCCGCGTCGCAGGGCTACTGCCCTTCTGTTTTTCATTGGCCCATCGGGCAAAAACAGGAGAACCATGACTCACTTACTCATTTACCTCGCGAACCCCGAGGTTCGGGAAGCCATCATTGCGGTGCTCGGAAGCCTGGTTACTGCGGGTTCGGGCCTCTTCAGCCGCTATCATCGCGCAGCCCGCAGGCACTCGGAAAGGAAACTCGACCTTGCAATCGCCGACGTCGCTTTCCTGCTGGCCGTCGAGGAGCGATATGGCGAACTGCTTGAGAAGCATGGGCTTCCGAACTCGAAGCGGACGATTCGCGCTCAGGCGCGGACTGACGGCTATGCGTGGTCCGGTAAGTTCACGCCGGGTCGTGTCGCCGCCCGCAACTCCCACAATGGCGAACTTGGGGTTGAGCTTCGCCGCATGATGGCGCGGCTCGAGTCCGCCGCGGAGCCGCGTCGAGAAGCGGCCTGACGAACTGACAGAAACCGGGCAGTGTTCCTGCTGCCAGCATTAGCAACGGCAGGAATCTTCACGCTCGCGGCGTGCGTCGACGAGACTGTTCCGGAGTGCGCCGCATTCGCTTTGTGTGCTCCCGGATAGACGCGATCAGCACAGTCCCCCCCCCGTAATCCCCGGCAGCTCGCTGCCGGCGTTCGGGACAGCACAGGCTGTTCCGAGCACGCATGAGTGCCCCGTCGCTTTTCAACAGCCCAGATGGGCACGGGAGCTAACAATGAAGGAGCAACAATCGCAAGCCGCAGCAATCAAGGAGTTGATCGACCAAACGAAGACGAATCTTGTCGGCGTTACAGCGTATGGTCTCGAGTTGGCGGTGGTGCTCTCGACGATCTTGCAGCGACATGGCTATCTTGATGCTGAGCCCGCCGATCTTGCGGGACTGATCTCGGCCGGACGTGAAGCGCTTAGTGAAGGCAAGCCGGAATACGTCGCTGTCCAGGAAGGCGGGAGTTCGAAGGAGATCTACGTCCATAGCTTCGCGACGCAGAAAGCCGCGCAAAAGTGGAGACGTTCGTGCGCAACGTACAACACCTCCATCCCAGTGGCGGTTCCGAAATCGCTCACGCAACATCCGCAGTTTGGGTGCTTCGTACAGGACGTCCTGAAGGCCTCGCTCGACCTGTCCAGCCCACAAGACTAGCATCCCATAAATGATCGACCCGCAGCACGCGGGTTGGTCTCCTTAAAGCGGGATGAAGCCTGTGGCCATTGAGCACTGGTCTCGTCACGCAGGGCCGTTGAGTCCCGCATGACGCACCTTGCGTCGCGACTTCTTTGTTAGCCCGATGGGCAAGAGGAGTCAAACGTGAAATGCAACGCACCGGGTAATGTCGGGCAGCCTCCGGTCAAGATCATCGAATGTGGTTGCTGTGGGCATCTGCACAAGGCCGAGTTCGATGGCGAGTGCAGGGAAAGGAACAGCCGGTTTACACCGGACATGCTCGACGAGAGATATGGAGTGGCAGGCTGGGAGATTATCAATGTCGAGTACTAGCAATCTGTTGCCGTTTCTCGCCGTTCTTCTGGTGCTGATCGGGTTTGTAGCAATGCGCACCGAACTCGGACTGTCCGCGGAGGACGCGTTCGAATCGCCACGTCGTTTGCACGTCGACGACGAGTCATGCCCGGTGTGCAGTCAGCCGCTGCCGTGCAATTGCGACTGCTACCCAGAGGGCTCGGAACATCATTCGCACTCTTGCGGGTCTGCTCATCATCAGCACGATGATTGGCAGTATGAGCACAGTCAGGGATCTACGGATAACTGAGACCCTTCCCTTCGTAACCAGGCCATCGCCGGCACGCCCCTTTCACGGGGTAGCCGGCGACTGGTCGCCACTGATCACCCTGCCAGACGGTCGCGTCTCGCAGGGCACCCCGCCCGCTCCTTCACCAATCGCCCTTTGGGCAGGACAAGGAGTAAACCATGAAACAGCAATCTTTCGCGGGACAAGGCTCGCTCGGCTTTCTCGACGAGGCAGACACTGCGTACCTCGACGCCGTAATGCAGATCTGGGCATCGACGGCGATATATACGGCTTCTCCTGTTGTCGACACGATCCTCGATCGGCTCGGGTGGCCCGCTGCCGATGCATCGTTCGTCGATCCGAGCTGCGGAGATGGGATGTTTCTCGGCCGCGCGCTTGAGCGTTTGCTTGCAGGTCAGCCCCCGGGATTCAACCCGGTTGGGCGCATCGAGGGATGGGAGTTGTTTGAGGGGGCGGTCATCGAAGCACGGGTGCGCGTCGCGGGAATTCTCACCGCTCATGGGCACACAGCCGGTGCGGCCGCACGTATAGCAGGTGAAATGGTCAAGCACGGCGACTTCATTACGGCGGGCCCAAAGACACCGACCTGGACGATTTGCGCGGGGAACCCGCCGTACTTGCGATATGCCAACGTTCCCGACATCATCCGCCAGGCGCATCGCCGTCACGTCCCGGGGTATGCGATCGCAGACATGCTCCACAGTTTTCTTGAGCGGATTGCGCGCGTCGTAATCCCGGGCGGACAGATTGGGCTGGTGACCAGCGATCGGTGGCTGATAAATGATCAGGCCGCCGGGCTGCGCGAAGCGCTCGGTCGCTTCCTCTCGCTCACGCATCACGAGCGACTGAGCGTCGAATCCTCGTTCTATCGTCCAAAAACTCGCAGGCGTGACTCTCTACCGCGCATCCATCCGGTGCTCGTGACGTTCTCGACCGATCTCAAACAGGGTGTCAAGCTGACAAGCGCCCCTCACTATCCAGGTGTAGACGCGTCGGTGTATTCAGGAATTCCGACACTGGGAGATTTTGCAAAAGTGCGTCTCGCTCCTTGGCTGGGTACGAAGGGCATTTTCGTGGTTGACGCGCGAGTCGCAAGTGGGCTTCCGTCGGAGTACCTGGTGCCCGCAGTGGATACGGACGATTTTCAGAATGGCAACCTGGGCACACCGACGCGCTGGGCCATTCGCACTCTCCCGGATGAGGAGCCGCCAGCAGAAATCATGCAACACCTCGAAAGCCAGATGCATCGAATGGCGAAGCGCGGTCTCAACGGGAAGTTCTGGATGCCCCCAGAGTCGTGGCACAACATGGACCTCTCGCGCGAGTCGCTTCTGGTTCCCCGCATCGCCAAGGCACCAAGAGCGATTCGAGTCCCTGCGGGGTGCCTGCCGATTAATCACAATCTGAGTATCGTCTCGGGCAGCGAGGAACAACTGGCGGCAGTGGAGGCGGCGCTCGCAGACCCACTTGCGCTGCAGTGGGTTCGGGAGCACGCAGCTCCCTTGGAAAACGGTTACTTTTCGTTAACAACCCAGTTGCTTCGCAAACTGCCTATGGCCCACGCGGCTGCTCCGGCTTGATCCTCATCATCCACAACCGGCTACTCCCGCTCGCCCGTCTGGGCGAGTCGGGAGTCCCCACTTCCACGTTGTCGGCAGACGCGCTCGTCTGCCGACAACGCTTTCCGAAAATGACCCGCTTCCGCGTGCCGTATTCCACAGCGGATACGCGCCGCGTTCGCGTAGCTTTAGGCTTAAGGTACCCCAGGAGATATCGCATGCTCGATGTGCGCGTTGCTCATGCCATGTCGAAGGCTGGCGTGGAGTTCCACCTTGACGACCCAAAAGCTATCCTCA
Source organism: Paraburkholderia sp. J8-2 (assembly GCF_905220195.1). NCBI lineage: Bacteria > Pseudomonadati > Pseudomonadota > Betaproteobacteria > Burkholderiales > Burkholderiaceae > Paraburkholderia > Paraburkholderia sp. J8-2. The sequence goes on along the minus strand of NZ_CAJMZA010000006.1, from coordinate 310,516 downwards.
TGCGCGCGAGCGCAGTCGTCAGCAAGCTGCTCATGCCTCTGCTGTATCGCCGCCCCAGCGCGCGCGACCTTCGCCGCCATGCCGATAGGGTCATCATTCCCGAACTTACCCGTATGCGCGTGTCTGCTGGGCTTTCCGAGTCGAGTGGTACTCCCTTTCTACATTGCGTCGCAATTGCGGGCAATGAAAGCGAAGGCGTGAGCGTTATGGAGTTCACGCTCGCACTGGCCTGTCCGAAGAGAGGCTGCTTCAGAACACTGGTCTCGATGAGTCCGCACGCCATCGCGCGGCTAATCCAGCGTGCGCGATTCGATTCGTTCCGTGCGGCCATGCCGTCGATCTACACCGCGCTAAACGCGGCGACCCAACTTCGCGATACTTTCCTGGATCTCGGGTGCATTCAGGCGGCCGTGCCTGCGGCCGGTGGGCTCTTTGTAGGTGATGTGCTGAGCGACGAATCGCTGGAACTCGGGAGCTGGTTCGTTCCGGGGGAATCGAACGGACACTCGCGCTGGGACAACCTGCACAGGTTGATGGGGAATATGGCCGGTTCCGACGGCTACCTGCGCTCGAGTGACGTCGGCTTTGACGCAGAGCTCGCTGCAATCGATCTACGCCTCAGGGAATGTCCCCTGCTTGAGAGTCGCTTCCCTTTTCTCTTCCAGCACTACGAGCGGCGAGTCAACCCGCTCGATGAGCGCTGGCGCCTGGCGCGTCGGCAGGAACAGGCACAGGGGCAGGCCGCGCAAGAAGCGGCTTAGACGCAGCGTAGAGGCGGGGCGCGAACCAGGCCGCGCCTCGAGGGGACCCGCGGAGCTAGTGTGCAGCAGCCACGCTCAACAAGGTTTCGTCCACCAACCAACGTGTCGGAGCGCCGTCCTTGCCATAGTGGACTTCCCCCTGTAGGCACCCACCATCGTCGAAGAACTGCTCGCGCTCGTCATAGCGCACGCGTTTCCACGGAGTAAGGGAAAACTCCGCCGGGGCAACATCGACCAGCGGGCCTACGGACACCCCCTCGGCGAGCACCTGCCTCGCCCAGGCGTCCAGCGCGTTCACGCTGCCGGGCGAGCGCTCAAGGCTCGTACTCAACTCGAAAGTCGTAAAGCCAGGCAGCGCGTCGAATTGCCCGACCTCAACAAGACGCGTGTACACGTCGTGTGCGCATGGCATGTCGCACTGGTGAAAAACGAGAACACGCGGTTCGATCTGCCGTTGCAGCGTAACAACCCAAAGACGACGTTCGATGTCGTTGCAGGTATTGAAGTCGTTCAGCATGGTCATTCTCCCTGGCCTGCGGGCCGGAAATGGGTGGGTGAATGAGGCGCATCGACGCCCCGTGAAGACTGAGGTCTTGACGGGAAGGGATCTGGGATGCAGCGGTGCCGACACCCACGAGGGGGTGCCGGATTCGCTGCGGTTTCGATTTATGCGAAGCCGTATGTTACGAGCTTCATTGCGTGCTGCAATCTGAAATAGGACTCAACCGTGGGTGTGCGTCCTGCGGACTGCGTCATGGACTGGCTGGCCGACGTGAGGGCCTTCGTGCCATGCGGCCGGCCGTGGATGCGGGCGCGATGAGTTGGAGATCACAAGGCCAAGCTGGGCCACGGGCGGCGCGCTAACGGCGGCATAACCACCTGGTACGAAGAGAGGCGATGCGGGCGGAGCCGCATAACCGTATTGCTCAGGAACGACGACGCAGCCAGAAAGGAGGCCCAACAACAAGGCTGCTACGAGGAATTTGCTTTTCATCTATCTCTCCTTGATGACCCGGAGGGTCAGAAAAAAGGAGAGGACGCTGTCGGTGCGTCCGGCTGAGACTTTGCCTTAGCGAGACGGATTGCGTCTTTTTCAGCGCGGGCGCGCCAAGAGAAACTGGTCATGCCGATCTAACGGCTGTAAGCAGAATAGCACAGTTCCTGTAAGCGGCTGTTGCGATCACAGGTGTGCGGGGACGAGGTCGTGCGATTGTATGTAGTGGAACCGGCATCCACTCGGGATGCCGGTCCTGCGACGGTTTCTGATTACGCGTGGTCGGTGGTGTGGGTCACGTCCGCAGTCAGCGCGCCAGATGCGTGGCTCCCTCCACCCGGGGCGCAGCTCACCGCGCTCTTCGGGAAGAGGACGTGGCCATCATCGTGCCAGGAGGTTACGGTCAAGCTTACCGCGCCGCTTGCCCGGTGGACGGGAAGCTGCTCGACGCGGCCGCACGCGCTGCGGGACCTCGCGGTTGCCGCTGACTCAACGGTTCGCGCAAGCACTCCGTGCGGGGCTGTGCAGCCGCCGATAACGCAGCCAAACAGCACGAGGATTACCAGGATATCGCCTTTCATGATGCTCTCCTTTTGCTCGCGATGAGCTTGAAAAAAGGAGAGGACGCGGGGGGAAGGCCCCTCGCCCGGCTGAGGAGGGTCTCAGCGGGACGGATTGAGTCGCTTTGCAGCGCGCAGTGAGCGGGTCGGAAAAACGTTGTGCCGATCTAACGGCTGGCTCTAATTGTACACACAATTTTCCCCGGGCAAACCAGGCCGCTCGATGTGCTACGTGCTATATTCGATTCCAGCCGTTAGATCGGCATCTCACGTTGCCCACCCAGTAAACTCTCCGCCTCGTTTCCCGCAGATCTACGGTATTCGATGCAGCCGAGCGACGACACTACACAACGTCGCACGGCGCCGCCCAATATTCCCGATGCTCTCGAGGGGGGCGCCCCTCCAGAGCAGTCCGCTCTCTCCTTTACCAACCACCCTACTTTCCGGGTAAAAAAGGAGAAACATGAACCGCAACGTCCAGAATCACGGTGAACTTCCGGCCAAGCAAGTCGCACCGGTTGTCGCCCGGTTGCGCGCGGACAGCGACTTCAACGTGGCCAACGCGCGTATGCGTCAGTTGATCGAGCAGCAGCCCCACGCAGTAAAGACGGCCTTCCTGGAGGCGTATTCCGTAGTCCTGGAGGCGGCTGAGGGTGTGCGTGACCAGTACCAAAGTGACTGGCGCGCCGCAAAGTCGAACAACAACCCGAAGACCGACAGGAAGACTATTTACTGTATCGCCCGTGAGGGGGACGTGGGCGGCGTAAGCTGGTTCGCGACGCCGGAGCATCGGAGCTCGGCCCAACGGTTCGCGGGCGACGTCGACTTCGACCTGGATGTGCCGTCAGGCGCAACGAGGGACGAGGTATCTGCCCTTGCGGATCGTGCCGCGTGGGAAAAGTGGTACGAAGGGGGGAACCCCGTGTGCCGACGCCCAGCAGGAAAAGCACCCCACACGCCGAACGCGTGCGACGATGAGCCGTCCATCACACGTTTGCCGCAAAACGTCATTGCACTGCATACCCGAGACGCGGATCTGACGTTCGTGATTCGGCGCGACTGGAGCGAATACGAAAGCCTGACGTTCGACGCCTCGGCTGCGAAGGGCTCCGCCGAGCAGCTCCTCCAACGTGCTCGTCGGGAAATGGCGCGCGCGCGTTACGCTGAAATTGCTGCAGCCTTGTGCAAGCCGTCGGTCGCCGAGGTGAAGGCGGACGATGCGGGGTCTGCGGCGCACGCAAGCAAGTAGCCGTTCACCCGGCCAGGACATCCGCCGCAACTCCCTCGAGGGGGCTGCGGCGGGATGGGCTGTATGCTCGTCATGATATAGTTGCTGCAGCCGTTCGATCGGCATCACACCATCCTCGCGCCGCCAGCCGGCCATTATTCTCCTGCGTGTCTGGCAGTGGAAGCCGCTGCGCTCCAGACGAGCGTTTCCAACGACCCTCCCCATCGCGTAACGAATACACGTAGGTCGTGCAGCGTTGAGACTTCCCCCTCTATCAGCCAGATCCTCATGCCCTCATGCGTGCTTCAGCAGGCTAACTCCCTTCTCGAGCGCGAACCATCTCCCGGTTAATTCAGGCCCTCGGGGCAAAAGGAGATGATCATGAAAGAGAAAGCGGCAGCAGAGGCGCACGTTGAGACGGAAAAAAGCTGGAGCGCACTCATGTCGCTCTATGAGACCCAGGTTCCATTTCCTCGGTACAACGGCAAACCGTCCGTGCTGCGGGCCGTGTCAGACTCGGACGCGGCGCGCATCCTTCGAAACGTACTTCCGGGGCTCACGCGTGAGGAGCATCAGTCCATGGCGAGCATCCACGAGGACATGGCTGAACGCTGCCGGCTTGCCTGGGATCTGATCGTGAATCTGGCGTCCGTCGAGACCTTCGCGCGCCCCTACGGATTCATGGACTACAAAATCTCCGGTATTGCCCGCGAGGAGTACTCCGATATCCGCAAGGACCAGCTTCGCGTTCTCGCCCACAACCAAACGAAGCACAGCCGTGCAGCTCGCGCGCACGCGAAGCTCGCCAGCGGTCGCATGAAACTGCATTGACGCCAATGGGCGCGATTCCGACAGGGATCGCGCTCGTTGCGTGCATGCGATCGTTCGCACCGATCGCGCGATGCATCTGCATTGTTCCGGATGGGACGCCCTCCCGGAGCACTCTGCTCTCTCCTTTTCAACCGCCGCCCACTTTTTGGGCCACAAAGGAGAAACGCATGAACCGCAAACATACAGAGGAACTCCAGGCCGTGCAGCCACGCGCGCCCGGTTACACGGAGCGCCTGAACAAACTCATCCGGTCAGCGCTGCACGCTGCCGTTGTGACACTTCAAAACTACAGCATCGGCGGGCAGACTCTTCGCAGCCGCCTGAACGTTGAGAACACGCGCAAGCTGCACGCTTCTGGCTTGACCCCGGGTGCGCGCTTCACGGCCCGTTACGCGCCAGGCATCATCGAAGTGGTTCTGGACGATGCAGGTGGCAACGTCGTTTCGCCCAAGCGCTTCGTGAAGCGAGACGGAAGTGTGGAGACAGGCAGCCGCATCGACCTGCGCTCCCTGCAGGTCCACGAAAACCTCTGTGGAGAGGAAAGTGTCCTCGCGCTATATTTGCCCGGGCGCCTCGTATTTGTGCATTTGCCCAGCGTGACACGCAATTGTGATCGCCTCGAGCGCCTGCTCGAGGCCGTGCAGTCCGGGCAGATCCAGTCGGTCGCTTTGTATGCAGGTGTGGGAACGCTGGATGCCGCGCTGCACGAGGGCTTTGCGAAGGCCGGATTCGAAAGCGCCACGGTGCTCGCGAATGACTCGTGGGAGAACGCTCTTGATTGTTTGCTCGCGGACAATCCCGCCAGCACACGCAGGACAACGTCCTTCGCAGGCGGCATCGAGCAGTTCGTGGCCTCCGGCATGCGCGTACCTGGAACGACGATGGTCACGCTCGGCCTACCATGTAAAGCCGCGTCGCGGTTGAATGTGCAGACTCGGGATCTGCCGGAAATGCACCCGGTCGCTGGCCACCAGGTACTGAATGCGGTCATGGCGATCCAGCAACTGGAGTTTCCGCCGCTCGTGCTCGTCGAGAACGTCCTCGCATGGGTGGACACTGTGTCGTTCACGGTCCTTCGCCGGGTGCTTCATGAGCAGGGATATCAGACGACGCTGGTTGGCGATTTCGACGACGAGGGAACCTACGGCGGGCTGAACTCCAACGACTATGGTGACATTGAGCGGCGTGTTCGTATGGCGCTCCTAGCGTACCCGACTGGCATCGACATCAGCTTCAAGGCCATGCGCAAAACGGGGCCGTCCAGGCGGACTGTTGGCGATGTCCGGCTGCCCGAGGAGCTTATCGACCCGGCCGAGTATGAAAAGGGGGCGCACCTGGCATCCGACCATAAGATCGCAAACGGGTGGCACATGCGGGTTGTCGATGACGATGCAACGTCGACTCCGTCGCTGTCGGCTGGCTGCTGGAAGCAGCGCGTCGAGGACGCGCGATTCAGGCATCCGGTGCACACAGAAAAGTCGCGGTTGCCGACACCGGATGAGCACGCGATGCTGAAGGGCCATGACCCGCGGATCGTTAATTCGCTGACCTTGAATACTCACGCGCATACCGCGCTGGGCAACGGGACGGCGAAACAGTGCTGGGTCGAGTTTGCTCGCGTTCTCGGGGAAGAGCTCCGTGCAAGGAAGGCAGATATGGCCGCGTATCTAAGCCGCATCCAGCAAGGCGTGACCGTCATGCTGAAATCCGGGGAGCCTGATCTGTTTGGCACGCTGGTGTAGCCAGATAAGCGCTCCGCATCCATCAAATCGTAACCTACGCCCACCGCTCACTCGTCGTTCAGAGTGATGGTGGGCGTCTCCCATCTTCGAACGGGGCCGACGGCAGCTTGCAAGGCGCCGGAGGAAGCATGCTATCCTGCGTTCAGCCGTTAGATCGGCATGAAAGCACCGTCAGCGTATTCGCGCATCCCATTCGCCTCGCCGAGCAGAAGCTCCGCCGGGCGCCTCATCTGAGTGCCCTCTCCTTTCATCAAGGCCCAAGCAAGGGCAAAAAGGAGAAATTCATGAGCAGAAATCCATTTTTCCAGGCTGTTCGACGCGGCACGTTTGCGGGTCAACCTGCAGGCAAGCTCGTGAACTGGCTCGCAAAGTACATCCAGGTACTGTTTCCCGAGGATGGCGTCGAATGGTGGTCCGACAACCAGTTCGCCCGTCTCGCGGATGGGTATCGCGCAGACACCGAACTGCCCGGAGCCGCAGCGATACACCATTTTGCGTGCTACGTTCGCACTGGGAATGAAAGTCCGATCATCGAGGTGAATATCGTGCCTAAAGACGGCGCGCCCCGCTCACTTACGACGGTGAAACTTTTCGCTCGGCGCGAAGTGTGTTGGAAGATGTGCGACGCGATCGCGCTGGCCCTCGATTCGATCTTTTCGTGGGAGGAAGTTCCGCTGATCGTCGAGATGTTCGAGAAGCTTCCGAAGCGTCACTCGTGGTCGATCGAATCGTGTCTGGCCGAGTCAGTCGTCTGCGAGAAAACGCCGAATTCCTTCACAGTCCGAACGGAAACCGGCACACCGATTGACGCGGTGAAATTCGATGACAAGCAACCGGAAACCGCGCGCTATGCGGTGGCTGCGGTGGAGCACGACTGGCTAAAGGTGCTCGGCATCTGCAGCGTCGACGTCAAACAAGTCGAGGCGACGTTGCTGTAGACGGTCTTGTGCCTTCCGCCGCTTTTTTGTCCAGCAACTTTCAACGGCCCCGCTCACGCGGGGTCGTTGGATCTAAAGCGCGTTGCGCCAGATTCGACATCTGGCAGAGCGTCTTGCTCACTCCTTCATCCATGGCCAATTGGCAAAAAGGAGTTTCCCATGAACGACAATGAATTGAACGCGGACGCCACGTATGTACAGGTCATGCGCGAGTGCAGGATGATTGCCGACGCCGCACACCCGGGCTACCATGGTCTGACGGACTGGATCAGCAACGTAGACGGCTTTCTGATGCGCATCGGAACCGATAAACCAGCGATGGCATCCGGAATGGTGAATGACCTCCACGCGCGCGGTACCGAATACTCAGTTGCATTCGGGTTCTCGCCGGAGCGCGTCCGCTACTTCGCTAACCGCTTGCTCGACGGCATTCTGCTGAGCAGCGACGAGAAAGTCATTGCGCCGATGATCGTCACGCAGGCGCTCGCCGCAGCCGGCAATGCTATCGCGTACCTGCGAGTGCGGGATGGAGAGGATGGGCATTCAGATGCCGAAAGGGCAATGATCGCGTCAGCAATCGCCGCTTTGGAAGGACTCACCGCGGAGAGTGACAAGAACGCCTGCTTGGGCGCACTGCACCAAACCGAGGTGCTTGTCCGGGATCTGTTCGCTCTATCCTCGACCGAGGTCGGACGACAGGGAACGGGGGTGTTGAATGACCTTCGCGTGGCGATGACCTTCCTGAGAAGCGGTATCGGCATGGCGCGCCAAAGCTTTCCCATTGTCGTGGGATCGAATGAAGCGGCAAGCCTTGCGCGAAAGCTCATGAGGGTGTCCTTGCCGGTCGTATGTCTGAACGCGCCCTGACTCCGGGCGGCGCGATGTCTGATGTGGCCGCCTGAGCGTCCAGCGCCACAGTCGTGACCGGAAACCCGACCTGCCTGCTTCCGTCCGGGAGCAGGCAGACCATCGGCTATGGATGGTGTATCAGAGGGCAGGTGGCTGAGCTTTCCGCGCCGTCACATCGGGGTCCACACGGGACTGATTGGCAGAATCGCAACATCATAGCCGCTTCCGTTTGCAAGGCCGGATTCGCGCGTTAAGCTACCGTGCATATCAAACCTTAGTCTGAATCATATGGCCCAGCGCTATACCGAAGAAGCGCGCGAGCGCCTTATCGTCTGGATCCGACGCAAGATGGAGGAATTCGGGATCACGACCGAGGCGCTGTCTGCGGCGATGTCAACACCGACCTATCGAGACGCAAAAGGCAACGAATGGACCGGTCGCGGAGAGCCGCCAGACTGGATCAAGGCTGCGGAGCGCGCGGGCGTCGCTCGCGAGTTCTTCCTGCAAGCGCCAACCAATTTGAAGAATGAGGAGCCTGCCGTTTCGGCCTTCTTCCGGCCACGCCATTGATTGAGCGGTGGCCGCGCCTCGCGCGGGGCGTTCTCGGAGTGATTGCGTGGAGATTGCTTACCAAAATGCTCCCGCGCGAACGCGAACCATGATAATCTTCGAGCAGCCGTTAAATCGGCACGACGCGGTACGCAGATCCTGCGCATCCACAGAATATCCGGGATATTCCCTATCAGTAGCATGCCTGCCACGGCACTTCGGAACGTCGTGTTCGACGCTTCCCTGATGGTGCCGGCCGAACGAAGCTCCCCTCCCCCGTTTTTTGGGATCGTCCTGAGTGCTCCAGAAAATTCTGGCAGTCGCGCATCGGCGCTCTTCCACTAGGCCATTGCGAGGCTCAACCCGGCACCGTCATTATCGACGCGCGATGCCCCGAGGGGTCTGTGAAGTCCAGAGACTCCCACCGTACGGAACACCCTGCTGAGACTCGGCTCACCAGGGCCTTTCGCCCGTTTCTTTGTTATTGCCTCCACAGGTAACAAGGAATACTCATGACTCACAACTTCACCGAAGCGGCACGGACCATAGGTTTTGTAGTTCCTCCCGCACGGCACATCGAAAAGCAGTTGCGTCAGCTTGGGTACCTCGGCACGGGGCTACATCAACTGGCGAACTCCGCCCACGGTGACTTCGACGCCGATGTCATCCGCGCCATACGGAAAATCGCGACGATCCGCAACAAGGCGTCTCATGAAGACGACTTCCTGATGAGCGGTCACGACAAGGAAGGATTCCTCGAGACCTTCCATTTCGTGGACGGCGAACTTCAGGCACGAATCGACCTGCGCGCTCGTAAAGGGGGCGTCGATCCGGAGCAAAGGTTGAAACAGCAAAAAGACACCATCGCGAACTGGGTCATTGCGGGCATCGCGCTCGTTGGTCTGCTCGTCTGGCATCTTCATTGAAACAGGGGCAGTGCTGACGGCTTGTGCCGGTCAGCCAGCCCCTCCCCCTCCCATCCGGGCGCCTGTCTCGATGGGGCATCTCCCCATGCCACTCCTTTTACAAACAGCCTCGAATCGAGGCACGGAGTGAACCATGAACAAGCAAAGCAAGAATCCGGAAACCGCCCTGCAGAAGCGCGCCCAGAACTTCGTTTCGGAGCACGTCTACCGCAACGTAAGCGCGATCGTAGCGGTACTCCACACGAATGCGAACGCACGAAAGGCCTTCGACCTCGACGCCGATGAGGTGCGTGGTCTCGTCGAACATCGCGATTTCGGTGTCGCTGTTCTTGCCCACCTGGAAACGGACATCGACGTCGACGAACTCCACGCGCTTCTTTCGGCCGACGCGCTCGAGTTCGATACGGCAGCGCCGCAGAAGGAACTGGCTGCCCTCTTCTTCGAATACCTGAAGTCGAACGAAGAGATCGAGGAGTTCGCCGACGAGCACGGCATCGACCCTGAACGCACGGAAGTCAACGAGCAACTGGTGGTCAGCGACTATCTGGCCGCACGGCTCGAGGAAAAAGGTGAAGTCGTCGAGCACGACTTCCTCGGCCTGACTGTATGGGGGCGCTGCGAGGGTGGACAAATGGTCCACATGGACAAAGTGATTCGCGATATCGTCCGTGAGACCAGCCTCGCTATAGTCGACCCTAACATGGTCGGTACTGACCTCCGGCGCCTGCGCGCAGAGATCGTGCGAGGAAAGACGGAAGGCAAGACCGACGCGGACCTTCTCGACGTCGCTCGTACCGAGTTCGATCGTATTCTCGGTGCCGAGGGCGAGGAGTTGGCGCAGGATTGAGCGCGCACTGGCTCCCAATACCATTAACGCAACACGGGACACCCCGGCCGCCAAGGATTCTCCGGCGGCGGGCCTGTTCCCCTGAGAGATTCGCTCAGGCAAAGCCTTGCCTTGTCTGAGCTATCAGGCTCGCTCCTTTTTTCAAGTCCAACAGGGCAAAGGAGTTGAACCATGTACCAGCAACCCACCAGCGGTAATACGATGCGCCTTTCCACGGTAGACTCGATGTTTGGCGCCCCGATGGGTCGAAAAGCAACGCACGCGATACGTAACGCCACGCTTCGTTTCATCGTCCACGTCTGCCCTCTGGACATCCAGGGATACGACGAAGGAGGCGCATACTGGGGCATGCGCAACAGCGGTCAGCATCTCTGGCGCGCGGTCTCTGAGGATGGCGAGGCGGAGTTCTTCTTCGACGCGCCCACTCGCGAGAAAGCGGCTGCGCACGTTATCGGGATCTACCCCGAAAGCGTAGTCATCAACACGCCGCCGACGCGTCTCGCCGAAGAGTTCATCCTTGGCTACATCGAGACGGCGCTCGCGCTCGGGGACGATACGCGGGAAGGTCACGAGAGTTCGGACCTGCGCACCTTCCCCGTGAACGCCGAAACGGAAACGACGATGCGCTCGGAGTGCCTCGCATTTATCGAAGCGCACGGTGATCTTCTCAATCGCGCCTATGCGCACCCTGGCTATAGCGCGTTTCTAGCGGGCGCTGACCTCTGGTGCACGCGAAACGGTGAAGGCGTTGGATACTGGGATAAAGGCGCGGATCCAGCAGATGCATTCCATGTGCTGACCCTGGCGGCGAAAGCTCTCGACAATCGCTACATCGAAGTCGGCGATGATGGAGAAGTTCACCACTACCCTTCACTTACGTCTACACGCATTCAGTAATCGTCGGGAACGCGCATCGCCCTGGGGCCTTGCGCGTCCCCGGACATCCCCGGAATCACATCCAGCGCGAGTTCGGCGGCGAGGCTGCTGACGCGCCGCTTGCATCGTAAGCGCACGCCCACCTTCCTGTGCTGTCGAGAGCCGACACCACAGCCCAACAGGGCTCTCTCCGATTCGATCGCCTTAAAGGCAAAGGAGAGACTCATGAAAAGCGAATTCGAGAAGCTCATGGAGCGCCATCTGGGGCCCCGTGGTGTTCTACCTGAAAACCAGATTAACGCTCACCTGGGTGACGAACCGATCATGCGTGTGGGCGTTCCTCAGCGCAGCGGCGCGCTCGCCCTGAACGCTACCCTCAAGCAGTATCCGGTAATGGTTTCGGCCAACGCTTACTGGGACCCGAAAAAGCAGTGCTTCAACATCCCAGAGCACACGCCGCTGATTGATGCAAACGTGGCGGTAGACTCAGCCGGGTTTGTGGCGATGATGCTGTTCAAGTCGAAGGGGTTGCAGTCCGGGATGTGTGGTGTGTTCCCCTGGTCATACGAACAATATCTGACCTTCGCGAACCTGATGCGTCCGGCATGGTACAGCGCCCCCGATATGTGCTGCGAACCGCAAGCCGTCTCGGGACAGGACGAAATCGACTGGCGAATCGATGCGACCGGAACGCTTCTCGAAGGCTGTATGCGCGTCCTTTACGAGTGGCAGGACCAGCTTGCGAAAGGCGGATGCAATACGCAGACGATCACGGACCTCGTGCGAATCCCGGTGCCTATCGTACAGGGGTGGTCGATCTCGGACTATCTCGCGAGCCTCGAGCTGACCCTGCAGGTCTGGGAACGTTGGCAGCCGTGGGTAGCGCCGCCAGCGCTAATGGGTCTGGGCTCCGTGTGCCGACGGGACCTTCATCATCCTGAGCACGGGCTTTTCGCGATCCTTGAGCAACTGGAAGGACGGTTGCCGAAAGGGACGAAACTGCATCTGTTCGGAGTCAAGGGCGCGGCGCTGGATCGCGTCCGGATGTATGACTTCGTCGCGAGTTTCGACTCCATGGGTTGGGACTACGGCGCCCGGCGGCAGGCGCTGCGTAGCGGCATGTCGAACACGATGGGCCATCGAATCGGCAAGATGAACGAATGGATGTCGAAGGCAACCGAGCGCATGCGCCCCAAAGCAGGAGACCAGTTCCGCTTGTCTTTCTGACGCTCGCGGCCATCGCGCTCCCGCAACCATCCGGACCGCACACTGCCGCAAGGCAGTGTGCGTGGCCGGAGCGTCTCGCAGGGCTACACCCTCCCGGACGTTGCGTCCGACTCTCTTCTCAACCGCCCTCAGGGCACGGAATGGAGTCAACCATGAATCAGGAAACAGGCTATCTCGAGTCGCACCAGACGAAAGTGCCGGACCAGAAGGAAATGTTCTACCGCGCGCATCGTCAGATTGCGGACGGCAATGAGGCCTTCATGGATCTCGTGCGCGATGGGATGACGCGCGAGGAGCTGGCGCGCAACATCGAGCGCCGGCCGTCGCTGTGGAAGCGCTTCGAGGGCTTTCTCGACGTGCTGCCATGCGGCGCAGTTGTCACGCATCCGGAAGCTGACGCGAGTCTCACGCTCGCCTGAGATCGAAACCCCGTCTTGATCCGCAACCCTTGGCGCCTCCCTTTCGGGGAGGTGCTTCCGACAAGGCTCACCTGGCGCTGCGCGCCACGCGAGCAACACGCTCGACTCCTTCATCAACCGCCCTCAGGGCATGGGAGTCACCATGAATCAGCAACACATCATTTCGCAACGCTACAGCCTCACGATTGACGGCATGCAAGTGGAACTGGCCACGCTTGGTCACGTCCTTTACCACCTCAATCGCCACGAAATGGATCCTGGGGTGCTGCCGCGGCCCGAGACCCTCGAAAGAATCAACGCGACCTGCGATGGTGAAGCCTTGAATGTGGTCGAGCAGCGCCGCCCGAGCGGTCGTGTGTTCGGCATCTGGACTTCGGGAAGCGAGAAGCAGGCGTTCCTCTCGATGATCGACGAGATCGACCGCGAAATCATGCGGATCGATGGCGTGCAGCGCGCTCCGCACGAGATGTCGTACTACGACTGGATGGCTGTCGTGTCTGTCGGAAGAGCGGCCTACAACCTCTACCCGTGCTTTCCGGGAAGAACGGACGTCGAAGTCGACTTCATGTCGCTCTGCACAGAGGAGTTTTTCCGGCGCTTTGGGCACGGTCACAACGGGCCGGTCTACGGCAACGGCGACACGAACGCGCGGCATGACGTACACGTGGCCTATGCGCTCATGCAAGGCAAGCCGGTCCCGGAGTACGTGATCGCGTGGTATCGCGATGGCGACGGACAGCGAAAGAGCAAGGCAACGGACCTGAGCGGGTTCGACGTCGTGCTTGCGGTCCCCGAACTGCGTGGCGCGCTTACGCCGGACCAGTTCCGGTTTCTGTCGCACGCACGGCGGGAGATCGAGAAGCAGACCGGTGAGAAGCTGCCTGTCACGTTCGATGCCCTCAAGCCGTATGTCGAGGTGCTTACGCGGCTTGATCGAAAGGCCACGTCTGTGGACGCAGATAACGCGCTCACTGAAGCTGGCCTCCTCAAGACGCCGGGCCTTCCGGAGACGATGACGGCGACCCCGCCCGATCTGTCGGCGCTTTCGGAGGCAACACGTGAGTTGCACGCGATGCTCGCCGATGCCCAGTTCGAGAACACCGTCAAGCGGCTGGACCTCGAGCGCAGCAATGGGAACCTCAGTGAGCGGGCATATCTCTCCGGGATGGAAATCGCGAAGCGCAGCCGGGAGACATACTCGCCAACGTGGGCGATCCAAATGGCGACCGCCATCGAAAAGCGCGACGTCGAGTTCCTGCTGCGAGCCCTTGACCAGGCGGACAGCAACGAGACGTCGAAGTTGTTCTTCGCGAAGCGGTACGGCGTGAAGCTCAAGGGGCTGAACCAGCAGAAGCGCCGTGCGGCGATCTACGCATACTGTGGCTATAGCCCTGAGCTGCAAGCGCAGCACGAGGGTAAGCTGCAGGGAGCAAAGGAAGCCACCATGCGCGAGCGTGAGGCTAAGCATGCCGCGGAGGTGGCTGAAAGGGTGAAGGTCAAGACGCCCGACGGCGTCAAAACCATGCGTCAATTCATCGACGATGCGGTGGCTGATGGCTTCACCATGCTCCTTGAGCACCGCCACGGGAAGTTCCACTGGTGCCTGTTCAACCCGGAAAAACGGACCATTCTCGGTCTGTCGGTCAGCCAGGGAGGTCTCGCCTACGCGCGTGACACACTGCGTCTGCCGGTTCATCCGAAACTCGGCTGACGCTAAATGGCCCGCTCCGGCGCCATACCCTTCGGGGTGTGGTGCTGGACGGACCATTGCCGCTTGGCCCTGACAGGACCCATCCGGGTCCCGCTCAGGCGAGTGCTCCACTCGCCCGAGCGCGTTCCGCGCTCCCCCGTGTTCATTCTCATGACTGTAGAGGAGCTTTTATGGATATCCGCTTTTTTCGTCGTGGAGAGCCCTTCCGCCTCGACCTTGGACCATACGGTCACTCGGCTCCACGATATGTCTTTAGCAACTTGCCGCTCCCGCTGAATCCGGCAGACCTTCCGGCGGGGTTCTCCGGGTCAATCCCATGCATTGGGCGTGCGATGCTCGTGGGCTTTTCGTCGTCGCAGCGCGGCGTGGGTCACAAAACGCTGGTCGCGATGCCAGCGAGTGTCGCGACCGACTATCCCCCCGGCACGCCCGTGGCGCTCCACTACCACAGTGAAAAACTGCTCGCTCGCGGCGTGCTGGTCGGCGTCTCAATCAGCGAGCGCTCAATGCCGCAGATGCGCGTCGCGTTCGCCTGAACCGGTCAACAACTGAGTGTGCGGGGGGGCGCGTTCGAAAATTCTTCCGCGCGCCCGCCTTGAATGCATTTATACTTGTGCCAGTCGTTAAATCGGCACGATCTCCTGATTGTCTTCACCTTGAGCCCCAATCCTGGCCCCAAGGTTCCGAATTTCCCCACGTCGTCCATTAAGCATCCGTTCCGGCATCGCCTGTTGCCAGAGCGCGTCGCAGCGCCCTTTGCTTTTCAACTGCCCACCGGGCATGACATCAAAGGACGTCATCATGGATAACCGCGAAACACTTCTTTTGCTCCGAAATCTCTCGGCTCTTTCGATCGAGGAGCTTAGGGATATCGCCGGCAACGGACTGCAGTCCGGCGATATCTGGACCCCAAGCCTTGTAGTCTGCCAGCGTCCAGAAGGGGACTGGTGCTACTGGGACCGCCGAGAAAACTGCCCCAGCAAGCGAGACGGCTTCAAAACCGAGGGCGAGGCTCTCACGGTCGGAATCGTCGATAAAGGCGTCACGCAAGAATTCATTGCCGAGTACGGCCTCCTCGATCTGCCGGAGAACTTCCTGCTCAACGTCATCGATCGCGCAAGTCAGGGCAGCCTGGACAAGCGCGTGGAGATGCTCGAGCAGCAGATCACTTGGATGTGGAAGATGCTCTCACCGGGCCAAAAGCTTATTCACTTCGGGTCCGAGGCAATCACCGAGCACGTCGATTCGGATGTGTACGACGAGGGTCGCGACCAACTCCTTGCGTCGCAGGAGCACGCTATCGAAAACGGGGCCCGCGCCTCGCTTCTCGATCGTCTTGTCCTTCGCTTTCCGGGGCTCGCAGGACTCAGCGAGGACGTCAATGGTGGAGACCTTGTCGGCTTTCTGAACCAGGTGATCGCAGAAAACGTTGTTTGATCGAACCACCGAACAGGGCATTCGCACGGCGGGAACGGGCATAGCCTGTCCCCCGTGTGAACGCTCTCGTCCATTAACGCTATGCAACCACCGCGTATCGAGCGCTGATCGGTATCCGGGCACTCCGTCTCTGACGGGGTGTTCCGGAGCCTTCAGCGCCCGGCGCTACCTCCACCCCGATCGTGATGCGCGGCCCGGCGCCGTCCATCACGCGCATCGCGTGAGCTCGTCATTCCAACGCCCACTGGGCACTGTTTGAGGGGTACACATGAAAGGTAATGTTGGAGTTTTTCGCGTCCAGATGGTCGCGCAGGGCTTACTCGCTTACCAGCTTGAGCTGGGTAACGCGAAGCTCGCCGCTCAGCGCGCACGGGATCTTGCTTACCCGTTTGGCGCAAAGGAGATCCCGGTCGATGGTGATCTCATCCGCCTCGAAGTCAATGGCATTGTCTTCCGTGCCTATGAGGTGCCGCGCGCCGTGGAGACACCGATACAGGATGATGTCGGCTATCGGTCGCTCTTGTCGCCAATCGAGCGTGAAGTCGGGCGCATCGCCGTATTGCGCGACAAGACGGGGCTCGGCTCCGTTTATCTCACGCCGGTGCCCCGAACACGCGCCCCTGTTATTGAGGTTGGGCGCTACGCTGTCTTCGACGGACGCAACTCGATGCCGCTCGATCGCGACATCGGGCGCATCGAAAGCGTGAGTGATTCCGGAAAGACGGTAACCGTGTCCGGTTCGACGACGCGCCAGCGCGCGAACCGCGGCGACATCGTGCAGACCTTCTCGTATGAGGACGACGCGAAAGCGGCCATTGCCCATTCACAGGCGACCGCGCTGGTACTCGACTATGTGAAGTGCGCACGTGAATCCGCGCTCGTGGAACTCATGGACGACACGGAGTAGTCCACCCGTTTGTATGCGACCTGACCTGCTCACTGCCGGCCTGCCCTTCGGGGCGGCCAGCAGGTCGGCTCTTGCCCCGACGTTTGGACACGGCAGCGCACGGCCTCGGCATTCACCATGCAAACATTCCGCTGCTCCGCACGCCCTCGCGTGCTCGGGCAGAACCGGCATCACGAACACGAGGTCGGAAGGCCCCCTGCTGCGCCAGGCGCGCAATAACACACACCCATCGTCTCTCGTGAAAACCCTCCTCCCGGGAGAGGATCGTTAATCGAAATTCCGACGCGTGGCCACCAAGCCGGCGGCAGCGCGACTCGCGCGTATTGCGCTGTTCCGCAGGGTCCCAACCCTGCCGAGCACACCCGTGCCCGATCGCCATCCCCTTGGAGAGGAGACTGCCATGCCTACGCTGATCCACGCACTTTCCGAAGTCGCAGACGTCATTCGCAATGGCCTCTCGTGTGAGGCGCTTGCTGTCATGCCGCAAGGGCGGCTCCCGGACTCCGTTCTCGAAGCCGAGCTCGAGGACGAGCGCCCTTTCGTTGGCACGAACGCGCTCGCGCCGATCGAGGCGCGCATTGGGGCTCCGCGTACGCTTTTCCGCATCGAGTGGGGGTACCTGACGCTCTCCCGCTCTGAAGGCGATCGCAACGTTCCACCGCACGTCAACCTGTGCGTCTACCTCGACGAGGCGATCAAGGACCCGACGATCTCTTACGACCTGGCTGCCTATCTGCCTCGAGCGATCCGCGACCTTATTAATGCGCGCGATCAACGTCGGTTGCGGCTCTGCATCGATTCGGGCGGTCCGCTGTGCTGCGCGGAACTGACATTCTGGATGGAAGGAGACGCCAGTGCACGTGAGCGCTGCAGTGCTGACGTGAGCGCGTTCCTCGCGAGCTTCATCGGTGGCGGCGCGCTCGAGCTCGCGCTCGACGAGGTGACGGCCGTCATGTGAGCGCGCTTGCACTCGCTGTCAGCCGTGCGACCCTTGGAGTCAACGATGTCCCTCTGGCGTCGTGACAACACGGGAGCACTTCCATGACCCACTATCTGTCTATCACCATCTTTTCGATCCTCGCCCTGAGCTTCTACTCGAACTACCGCCGGGGCGAACTGCGCCTTGGCTATGGCGCCGCTACCTGGCTCGCACTGTCCTCGGTTGTGGCCACGATCTGGTCTCGCACCAACGTGGCCTACTTCCTTGCCAATCTGTCTGTGACGCTGGTGGTTCTACTCGCAATCGTCCAGATCCGCCGTGGCGCCAGAAACGGCGTCTGGGCTCCGCCCGCCAGCTGCTCACGGATCTCGAAGCTTCACCGCATCAAGCTTTTTGCCTGTCTCGCGTTCGGCATTTACTGCGTGTGGACCGGGGTATATGGCGTCGCTGCCGATTCGCTGACCGCCCGCGCGACCGCGCTGTTCAGCGGCACTATCGTTATCGGAGGCCTGCTGTGGATAGCATTGCCGGCGCGCCTTTACAGCCAGGCGCGGTCCTGAACGTTACGGTCACCTGGAGCGGCCGCACGCGAGATGGTACGCTGGTCCAGGATCCTTCTCGAGATATCTATGGCACAGCCCTTCGTCCTTATTATGATCGGGGTCCAGACGCTGGTCTGGCTGCGCATCTACTCCAGAACCCATCAGCGGAAAGGCTATGCGGTCGCGATCATTCTTTCGATTCTCGCGCTGCTCCTCGCCGCGCTCGGTCACGTTACTTTTGCGTATGCACTCGTGAACCTGGGCTTCACGATCACCTGTTTGCTCTCACTCGGGCGTTTGCGATCGGAATTCCATGCGAGCAAACCCAGAGAGGGAGGGCTCGTGCGGCTTTTGCGGACACACAGTCCCGGACAGTGGGCGCGAGTCCTCGTCGCCGCAACACTGGCGACGGTCTTGGGCACCTGGGCGTTCACGGGTGGCGGCGCCTACGGTGTGTCTGAGGGGATTGACGCGCTTGTGATCGCACTGGGAATCGCGTGGATGTACTGGTCCACCCTCTCCCCCGATCCAACATGCGATCGCGTGTCGTAACCACGGGGCACGACGAGAGGGTTCTCGATGTTGGGCTCGATTCGTCGTTGGCTTCTAGCTTTCGGGTTGCCAGGATGCCCAGGCCTAGTTCTCGCTTGCGGCGCTGCTGTGCGCAGTAGGACGGTCAGCGTTAGATCCAGCACCGGTCCAAGCCGCCAACCCACTGATGGTCTTCAGATTGAGCGGAAACTCCAGCAGGACGTGAAGCTGGCTTAGATACAGGCTCAAGAGAAAGCCCGCTCTAAAATCCGCCGCATAGCACGCCATCACGGCCACCCATACGAGCGCCATCGCGGCCATCCGTGCGACCGGCACCCGGGCCCATCCGATAACTGCGACCTTTGCGCCCCATTCTACGTAGTGAAAGAGATAGGCAAAACCCACCAAGCCGGTAATCCTGGCGACTGACGTCCCCGAGACGTTCAGCAGTTCGACGACCGGACGAAAAGCCTCAAAGCCTGCGATGCCCGCGCCCGCCGGGTCGGCCGCGACGGGCACGAAAGGGAGCAGGAAGCTCGCGCCTGCCGCGAAGAGCACAATCACCGAAGTGATGCCCGCCGCGCTTTTTCTGCGCCGGGCGCCATGGAGCATGAAAGCAGCGGTCAGGAAGAAGACGTGGATAAAGGTAGGCACGAGCATCGCGAGCAGTACCGCGGCCGCATGCGACTGCACGCCGGGCAGCGCGAGCATGGCAACCCCGCCGAAGAGCAGCGTGGCCGCCGCCGTCATTGAAATGGCAAGAGCAGCTGCGACCACCAGAGCGAGCAGCACCACGGCCGCCCCATACCACGGCTGATGCCCGACCACGCCCACTGTTGTCAGACCGAGAATCAGAGCGAGCAGTGCCATGGTGGGTAACACACCCCGGCGACGCGCGAAGTACCGACGATCATGCAGCCAGGATATCTCCGTGAGGTAATGCGCCGGCCCAAGAATCGCATAGGAGCCAACTAGCGTCTGGTAGGGAAAGAGATGCGCACACAGACAGCACAGCACTATCAGGGCGACATTCAGTCGGTCGGTTGCCGCGGCGGCGCCGGCAGCGGATCCCTGCAGCGACGACCGCGCGGCGCGAGCGTGACCAGTGCTTAGCATGGCGCGCCGGCCTCATGCTTTGTTGCGCCCAGCGGCCACACGCGCAGTGCGCGTGCAGCCGCTCGTCGCGGCGCGGAGGGGACGATCGCCTCCAGCGCGGACAGAAAACAGTCCAGCGCCGCTAGCGTTTCGCCGATCTCAGGGTGCGCCCTCAGCAGATCCGGCGCTTTCTCGACGAGCGCGCCCATCAACTCACGGTTCTCGTCGATCCTCTTCCAAAGTCCACACTCGTGGTTTTCAACAAGATAGCAGAGGTGATTCCAGTCCTGCGCGCTTCGCCGCTTCCGCGTGACGCTGCAAAAGACGCGAGCGGCCCATCGTATTTTGCGAGCAGGAACAACAAGGTGATGGTCCTGTCCTCCACCAACCTGAAACACCCGAAACATCCCCACCAGTTCGACCAGCGGTAGCGGCAGATCTGGCATCGGCCAGGCTGGAACCGCGGAGACGGAAGCCGGGCAAACAGCAACTCCTGCGCTCGCGATAGCGCGGTTCGCCAGCGCGCAGAGATAGGCGTCCGCGCTGTCGAGCCACGACACAATCCACGGGTTGCGAATCAAAATCTCCGACGCCTCGTTTGCGAGTAGCACCAGCAGCGCACGCTGGGCCGAAATTTGCTCCAGCACGCCACGATCCTGCGTGAAGAGCATGCGGTGTAAGTCGTGAAGGGGCGAACCGGCTTTAGGTAATCTGGACGAACGCGGCATTGGTGGCTCCGGAGCGCGGACAATCAGGAGGACGAGGATGGTTGTTGGGGCACTGGCCCGTCAGCATCTCTACGGCAGGTTTTGGCAGGGTTTTAGGGTTTAGGGCAAATTCTCCGCACGCGAGATCTCCCGGATGGACGCGGCTCGTCACTCGCATTTGCGTTGCAAATCCCTCAGGCGATACTCGGTTCGTGACGACATACAGACATGTCGGTCCCCAACTGCATCCCGGGAGCGAGCCTTGAAGCGCGAAAGCATTTTTGATATCGATTCCTACACCAAACGAAGCCAGTTCCTGCTGGACCTGGGCTGGGACCTGGTCGTTGACCTTTTCGCGGGTGCGGGCGGCGTCTCCGAAGGCATCGAAATGGCGTTACATCGCCATCCTGACATCGCGCTCAATCACAACGAGGACGCGTTGAGCCTGCACGCGATGAACCACCCCCAAACCGAGCACATCATCGCGGACGTGCGCGAGATCTGTCCTCGAGTGGCGACCCGTGAACGTCGTGTAGGACTCCTACATTTATCGCCCGATTGCCGTGACCATTCGCAAGCGAAGGGCGGCCAACCGCGAGATCGAAAGGTTCGCGCGCTGTCCTGGGTCGGTGTTCGTTGGGCGGGCACGGTTCGCCCGCGAGTGATTTCGCTCGAGAACGTGCCCCAGATTTTACGCTGGGGCAGGCTCATCGCCAAGCGTGATCCGGTCACCCGCCGCATTGTCAAGATCGACGGCAGCGTCGCAGCGAAAGGCGAACATGTGCCGCTGCGAGAGCAGTTCCTCGTGCCCGACCCGAAGCGCGTCGGCCAGACGTGGAAACGCTTTGTCGCGATACTTGAATCAATGGGATACGTCGTAGAGTGGCGTGTCGATCGTGCCTGCTTCAAGGGCGCAGCCACGTTTCGTCAGCGCTTATGGATGTTCGCGCGGTGCGACGGCCAACCGATAGTGTGGCCCGAGGATTCGCATGCGGTTATGCCCGCCGCCGGTCAGCAGGCGCTTCGCCCCGCCTGGACGGCGCTCGACTTCTCAATCGAAGGGCGCAGCATCTTTGGGCGTGAGCGGCCGCTCGCCCCTGCCACGTACCGGCGCATCGCCGTTGGCGTCGAACGATTTGTCCTCTCGTCGGCGTTGCCATTCATTCTCCCACGAAGTTCACGCTACGAATCAGGATGCCAAACGACCAGCATCTTGCCGGATGCTACCGGCACCAGCGTTCTCGTGCCGGCAGCTTCGCTTGACGTGGGTTACATGGCCCAAATGAACGCTGGGTACTTCGCGCTTCGGAGCGTACCAGGACGCGACCTTCGTCAGCCGGTTTCCTCTATCACCCAAAAAGGCTCGCAACAGCAACTGATCGCGCTGCATCTCGTGCATCTCCGGGGCAACTGTGATGCGCGCAGTGTCGAGGATTGCCTGCACACTATCAGTGCGGGAGGTCAGCATCACGGGCTTGTGACAACGTACCTCGCCTCCGAACAGTCTCTTTCGGCCCAGGAGCGCGAAGGCGCGCGCCGTGTCGTGGCGCTCCTGCGCGAGCACTGCGTTCTGCCCGAGGGGGACCCGGATGATATTTCAGGTGTGATCGTAAAGATCAACGGGGCGCATTATGCAATCGTCGATATCAAGCTCAGGCTGCTGACGCCTCGTGAGTTGTTCCGCTGCCAAAGCTTCCCCGATGACTACGTCATAGACCGCGGGCACGACGGTCGGGAGTTTTCGCTTACGAAGCAGATCCAGTTCTGCGGTAACAGTGTGAGTCCGGTCTGGGCTGCGGCATTCATACGAGCGAATCTGCCCGAGCTTGTGGTCGCGCGCGCCGACAAGAGCGCCTGGCGCTCACGCCACGGTACGCCGAAAGCACAGCGTCTCGCTGCGTAAAGGCATCATCGGACATGTGGTGCCTTTTCGATCCGAACCGATACTTCCGGCGTGATGACGCGGCGGTCTTCCGGCCACACAACAAGGCCGGCGCGCCGAGCGCATCGTACTGGTACGCCGCGCCGCCCTGGTTTGGCTATCCCACAGTAGATCTTGAAATCCGCCGTCGGCGCTTTCGTACGCCTGCGGCCGCGATGCGCCATGTCGACAATACCTGGCCCGAAGTCCCTCCACCAGACAACACATCACCAGGGGTGCTCGCGTGACCATCTACGTTGATCGACTCGAAGACTGGGGCTTCATCATCCGCGGCCGCAGGGTACGCAGTTGTCACCTTTTTACAGACGGCCATGACATAGAGGAGTTGCACCGGTTTGCAGAACGTATCGGCATGCGGCGCGAGTGGTTTCAGGTGGCCCGTTCGGCGCCGCACTATGACCTCACGCCCTCGCGCCGCGCTGAAGCCGTTCGCCTGGGCGCGATCGAGGTCGGGCGCCGCGAGGCCGTTGCGATCTGGCGTGCACGCCGTGAGGTAGTCGCCAGCGGGTCGGTCGGCCCTACTACACCCTAGCTCTTAACCGATTCACCGCACCGCAGTTAGCAGCGGTGGCCCTCGACACCGTTGGAGGGGGGCAGGTCACGCCAAACGCTGCGGCGACGTCACCGCCTAGGGGGCGGCTTCAACGCGCCGTTTGCGTTTGCAACGACCAGAATTATCCTGGTCACGTGCCCTTCTCTCACGGTGTTGTGATGCCGCACGCGCTATTCCAATCGCCCCCTGCACGCGCGCCCCCACGGCGCGCAGCCGGTTTCATTGTGCACTTATCCACCCACCCAATCTGCAAGCAATGGGGAACCCATGCAGAACCAAATTAATCGATGCCTGACAGGATTCGGTATCGCCATGTTGCTCTATGGCCCCGCATCGTACGCAGACGGGCCGCCAGAGGCATATGACAATGGCGCGCCAGTCCGACGTGGTATCAGGCCCGACGACTATCTCGTGAACGCCGACGGCGCGAAGGAAGATCCGAACGCGAGAATGAGCGACGCTGCCCGCGCGTACCGCAAT
Source organism: Paraburkholderia sp. J8-2 (assembly GCF_905220195.1). Lineage (NCBI taxonomy): Bacteria > Pseudomonadati > Pseudomonadota > Betaproteobacteria > Burkholderiales > Burkholderiaceae > Paraburkholderia > Paraburkholderia sp. J8-2. Next base: position 286,924 of record NZ_CAJMZA010000006.1, on the reverse strand, counting down.
GGCTGGATCCGTCGGGGCAACACGGACGACCGGATACTCAAGGGCGTCATGAGGAAGCAACACGAAGAGGACATGGCGAACCTCACCGCGCGGTCTGCGAGAGCCGCACCTCCTGAGGCTCCTGAGCGGCCGGCGCCACAGTATTTGCCACCGGCCGCTCCATCGTATGAGGACGGCCCGCTGCCCGCGCAGTACGCGCAAGGCGGGTATCCCCAGCCAGTGTACGCCGCCCCCGTATATGCGGCACCGCCCCCCGCGCCCATGCCTCAACCGATTGTTCAGTACGTCCCGGTGTATGCCTCGCCGCCGCCCATGTATCAGCCGGTGGCGGCTTACGCACCGCCCGCCGTCCCCGTGGCCCCGTACCCCGTAGTGCAGGTGGGGTTTTACGGCGCACGCGCCTGGTGGGGCGGTGGCTATCGCCGGTGGCGCTAGCCCATCGGTCGAGCACGAGGCCGGACGGATGCAAAGTACCCGGCCATTCCTCCAATACACGGATAGCTTCGTCGAAGGAGACGCGGGCCCGGCCAGCAATTTGCTGGCGTGCTATCCCAACCCGACCGAACAGCCGGGTGTCCGCGCAATACCATGAACCTACGATTGCGCCCCCTCACTGCCGCATTACTGATGGCGGCATGTGGCACATTCCCCGCCTTCGTCCTCGCTGACGATAGTTCTCGCACGATGACTCCCGCGGAGCTCGCGGCCCTCAGGCAAGCCTATGCAGCGGGCTATCAGGCCGCCCACGCCGACGGTGCTCAAGCCCGGTCTGGTGGCGGCGGCCCCGGAGCATCCGCGGCCGGACCTGCGCCGAACGTGGCTCCTCCCCGCACGATGGTCGACCTGAAGGAAAGTTATAGTGACGCCGGAGATGTCGAAACGGTCCAGCAGATTCCGATCTCAGCGCTCCCATTGCCAGATGGGCCGGTTGCCCCCGCAACCGCTGTTGCACGCCCGCCTGCGAAGGCTGCGGAGGCTTCGATGCAGGCGGCACCGCGTGCGCGAGCACCGACGCGAGCGCAGCTGGTCGCAGAGTTTTGCGCGGCAACCTCGGCACAGCCCGCTGCCAGGAGTGAAGCCCAGCACCCTTCAGCGACAACGATCGCAGGCAGCGATCAGATACCCGACGATAGCAATGCGGACGACGATGCCCCTGTCGTCACCCCTCAGCAGTTCGAGGCGGACGCGCAGGAATACGCGCGGCAATTGAGCCAACGCGAGTCCGCTCAGCGGGCTGCGTCCCCGGAGGCAACGCCGGCGATCCGAACTGCCTATTCTTCGACGCCATCGCATGCGGTGGCCCCCGCACCGCAACGCTTCTGGTCCGCGCAGTACCACACATGGGTCACAGTGGACAACACCGCTGATTGACGTTCTGGGGGCGCCGCGTCTCTATGGCGCGGCCCCCTGCTTTTCATACTCGCACGCGGGGTGAACGCATTCCGTTGGCAAATGTGCGTATCGCCTCCCCCCGATCGTGATAGACTGCCTCTCGGTCGCTCGGCGGCATAATCTTCAAGTTTTCACTCGCGCATCTGGAAAGGCGCAACGCTTTCCCAGAGCCCCGGCTCTCTCCTTTTTGCCCCGCGTTTTCACGCACAGGAGAGAATCATGAATCTGCAAGCCCCCCTCGTAATCCACAGCACTCGCAACCGGTGCCTGAATCTTGGCGACGGCGTCACTGACGTTCTCCGTCTCCACGAAATCGCGACCGACGCGAAGCTGACTGCGATCCTCGATCACGAAATCAAAGACGGGACCATGTACGTGCTAGGCACCCGTGCAAACACGGATACGGCGCATTTACTCATCGCCGATCTGATCTACCACTATGGGCCCATAGACGGCGAATGGTCCTGCTGCTTCGATTCGATGGCAGAAGTCGGCGAGCCGTACCGCCCGTGGTTCCACGAAGCAATCCGCCGCTCGGACATGGTGGTTCAGGAGTAACCTGAGCCCGTCCACCAGCTCCGTCGCCTGCCTCGACACATCTGTGTCCGGGCGGGCGGCGCAAGTCCCGTCGAAAAAGACGGCCATGTTCCCGGAATCCTCTGGCTTCCGGCCAGCGTTCACGCGCTGCCCGGAAGTCCACCTCTCCGCCTTGACAAATCCCAACACGGGGAAAAAGGAGAGATCAATGAATCCGCAACAATACCGACGTGCGCAATCGCTCGCCTCCCGTCTTACGACCGGGAGGTTCGCATGAACGATCAGATTGGCTTCGACTTCGCGAGCGAAGATCGCACGCCCACGGCAACCACGGTCTTCACGGCGCCGCCCGGTACATGGAATCACGCCAATTTCGACCTGGATGCCTACAGGGCCCAGATGCACGTTGCTGGACGCAACCTCAATACGGTTCCGGACGAAGCACTCGGCCTATACTCGGCCGCCGTAACGCGAGCGCTCGCAGTGTTGGCTGAGATTGACGCTGCCGACGAGGATGCGCCAATCGGCGTTCTTCTGAGCGGGGTACGAAGCCTCAGCTTCAAAGCAGAACCGACGGCCATCGATTCGTTCAGGCAATTCTGTGAGCGGCATGGAAGTGAATCCACAGACTGTGATGGCTTGCAGATCAAGATGCACAAGCTCTTCTCTCAGACGTGCTATGCGATGCATCTCGACGGTGTTGGTTCCATCGTTTCCTATTCGTGGTTAGCGCACGGTACGGAAAGCTTGAGGTTCCATACGACGGTGGCACCGGAGCTTTTTCCGAGCCATCGGGATGACATGGAAAGTCTCGAAATCCCCTGGGCCTCCTGGGGCCCGGAAGCGTCGCGCCTCAGTTCGGACCCGGCCGGGAAAACAACCACCTGTATGCGCCCATTTGTCGTCGACGGCCGGCTGTACGCACGCGGCGGCGCGCTTTACCGGGGGGCTCTCAGGATCGGCGATGCCTGGCGACTTGGTGCGCCAGAGGATTGGGCCGGACCACACTACAGCTACTGTGACCTCCTCGAGCTCTGGAACTACGGAGAACTTCAACGAGGAGACATGCGGGGCCTTATCGTGCAAGTCGGGGCCAAACGGTACATCATCGAACGCGGACTTGAGGTTTACGATCGGAAGGGAACGACCGCCGCCCAGGCCGATTTGCTTGCCGCTGCCGAGTCGGAACCCCGTGGGTGTAATGAGTCGGACTTTGTCGAAACTGAGGACGAGCTTGACCTTCAAGCAGTCTGATATTACGCCCGTCCCGTAACGCAACTGTTGCCGGTCCGACCTCCTCGGGGAGGCTCGGACCGCAACACCCCCTTTTTTCCCTCGCCACCGCCATTCCGCCGTGCACCTGCACGGCGGAGTCGAAACTCTCCGCTTCCTTTTGCGCTCCACGCGCACTTACACGGAGAAAACCATGAATGAGCAACGCAACCTTCAGATCGGGTGCCATCCCCTGATAGCTGGCCGACGCTACCCCGTCGCGCTCCACCACTGGTGCGCGGGGGAGCTTCGGCAATTCCTGACCGGAGATCATTACCCGCGCCACACGTTTGACGGACACGAGCAAAGCCGCCGACAAGCTGCGGTCGACGCGCTGGACGCCGGTCGCTACGTGCCCGACGTCGTGCTATCGGAGGACCCGGAGCTCGTCGACCTGGCCGCGGAGCAGCGCAGTGCCAGGAACCTGCGAGATGCGAACCACGAGTGCTATGTCGCGCGCTTGAGTCAGGCACGTGATCGATTCGAACGGAAGATTGGGTTCTCGATTTCCTTCGAGGCGTACCACGCGCAAATCACTGCGATCCTCAAGGGCTACTTCAGCCGCGAGAGCGTCCACATGGGCAATGCGTACGACTGGCTGGACGAGACGGTGGTGCTTCAATGCATTCCGGGGCGCCGCCCGCGCTACTGCCAATTCGGCATGCTGGATGCGGGCCGGCAGCCGGTGCTGCGAATGCGTTTTGGTGCGGAGATGGGTTTTGCGCACGACGTCGAGTGGGACGTAGTAAACGAACTGCTGCTGGCGCTGCTATGCGCCCGGGAAATTTCGCTCGAGCACGTCTGGATTGTGTTCGGCACCGGTTGGCTTCCACGCGCGAGCACCATCAATGTGTCGACGACGCGTTTGTTGCCCGGCCGGGATCACTCTCGTGTACTGGCCTCCGAAACCCTATGCGATGCCTGACTCGCGCCGCAGCCAAGTAACCGATCCGCTCTCGTCGCGACGAGGGCGGATTTTCCTGATAGAAGCAGGACCGAAGCCCTGGCGGCCGATCACAGCCAACATTCCGACATGCCGCTGCATGTCCGAGTATCCGACTCCCCTCTTTTCCCGCAGTCTTTTCGAGTTCCGCTTCTGGAGCGACTGCTCCGAGTCTCCATAGGCTGCCGACCCAGCTACGCGCTTTTGGTTGGCGTCGCGCCTGGATCAGCTGGTCAGCCGAAGACCAGGCCGGATCAAGAGTTGCGCGGCTCCCCTGGTGGCCAGTCGACGCTGTTCGTGCGAAGACAAATGCCTGTCCGCGCGCGCCCCGTACTGGACTTGCGTTTCGAACCGCGCGCGAGACACTGGCGGCGCAGCTCAAAACTGAAAGTAAACCGCCCTAAACATCGAGAACGTCAATGAACAAAACCATTATCCCGGTCATCCACTTCGATAGCGAGGCGCAGGCAATGCGCAACGCAGCACGCGCGTTTGACGCGGGGTGCGACGGAGTCTTCCTGATTCATATGGAAGGACTGAATGATCTGCTGACTCCGGTGGCGCTTCGCATGAAGTCGCGGTGGCCGGAAAAACTTGTCGGCATCAACTACCTTGGTGAGGATCCGGCCAAGGCTCTCCATGCCAACGTCGCCAACGGCCTTGACATGACCTGGACCGACCTGCAGCTCACGCACAGTTCCAATGCCCCGTGGACGTGTGCCGCGATGATTCACGCGGCGCTGTTAGAGGCACCATCGCACCGTTTCTTTTCGGGCGTTGCGTTCAAGCATCAGCGACCCGAGCCGAACCCCGAGACCGCCGCGCGCATGGCTGACAAATTCGGATTCGTCGCGACTACCAGCGGGGTAGCGACCGGTGCGGCTGCAGAAGTCGAAAAGGTGGCGCGAATGCGCGAGGCACTGGGCGACGCTCCGCTGGCGATCGCGAGCGGCATTACCCCCGAGAACGTGCACAAATACGTGCCATACGTTAGCCACATACTTGTGGCAACCGGGGTCTCTGAGTCATTTCACGAGTTCGATTACGAGAAGCTCCACAGGATGCGCAGTATATGCGACCGACGAGTAAGCCAATGACCGCCCTTGCAAGAGCGACGTGCTTATCGCGCCCCGCGCTTCGGCGCAAGGATTCAGATCCTCGCATGGGATCAACGGGACATCGTAGGCAACTGACTGCAAAAAGAAACGCCCGCCGCATCCCCGACTTGGGATGGGCGGGCGATTTTCCTGAATCAAATCGAGGCCCGTCGTGCACCCGCTTGCGGGGTGTCGACGGGACCCGACTATGCATCGCTCATTACGCGGCGAGTCTGGAGAACAGGTCGAGATCGACATCAATCTGAGGTGCATCGTCCCAGAAGTCAGCCTGACTCGCATCCGTCCTCGCCTTGTTTGCCCATTCACGCCGAGCGTCCTCCGGTAGGTCCTTGTACCGGACCGATTTCCCGATGACTGATTCATGATCGTAATCGAGCGTAAGCCCGAGCCGATCCTTGAACGAGGTACGCCGGCAGACTTCGTCGTGCTTGCGCTGGTGCCCATGCGCTACCGTGATTACCCCGTACTGCAGATACCACTGATATGCCCATGTAACAGCCCCTGGCGCAAGATAGCCATCGTGATACTGGAGCATGCGCTCCATCTCGAAGTCGATCATCAGACATGCACTTTCCATGTCGACGCTGAACGACTGCTCCGTATTCAGCTTCCACGCCATCTTGCCAGGCGCCACTTCGACTAGTTCAGGCTGACACCCGATCTCCGTGAGCGCTTCCCAGTACGGATCGCGAAGACCCGTGAAGGCGTCGCTCACCGCGCTGTCGTCCCACTCCGTTCCAACAAAGAGAAAGCGGGTCTCCGGCACCGGCTGAACGGGCGCGGGCGGGATCTCGGGTACGTCGTATCGTATCCCGCGTTGCTCGATATCGCGGATATCGGCCCAGAGCGAGAAGGGTCTCGCGACACCGTACAAGGACATCGTGGCATCGAGCGCGACAAGGATGTCAAGCGGCAACAGCTGGAACTTAGGCTGTTCGCCGGCTCTGGTTGCGCGCCGACGTTCGTCGTAGTCCAGTTGCAGCATGTAGCGAGAGAGCTCGCGCAGCGTAGCCGGATGGAAAGTATCAGGACCTATGGCCACATACCCCGCACGAATCGTGCGCCCCACCCAGTTCCGACGCTTCCAGTCGTAGCGAATGTTCCGGATGAATTGATTGAGCTTTAGCAAACCGGAAGCGTATTCATACTGCTTGTCGTACGCAACCATATTCGCCAACGATTTATCTTCGGACTGCTGACATAGAACACATCCGAATCTCTGACCACACCCTCCGGACTTCGACTGACTCCCCTCGAAAATCGCATCAGCCACGACGGCGCATGACGTTCCCCCGGCATCGGCATAGATGCGCATCGTGTCGGAGAAATCCGAATACGAAGGCCACATACCGGAAGCATAGAGTGCAAGACTTTCCCATACGTCGTCCGTGGTCATGAACGCAATCGGCGAAAGCACATATTCGCCATCCTTGTTCAAGACCGGGCGATCAGCGCGATCACCGCGGGACTTCATCAAGATACCGCGTCGCTTACTCTCCCCAAATCTCGTCCCTAACATGGTCGCTGCCTTGCCGCGTCCGTGCGCCTTCAATTCATCAAAAAGACGGCGTCGGAATGAACGTTGTGGAGTTATCTTTAAGGATACCGAACAATCTCCTTTCATTCCGGCGTAACTCGGAATCGCGCGCCCCGATAAAATGCTCACCTGCCACGTGCTCAGCAATGATGGTTCGACAAGATGCGTTGTCGCTGTAAAGCCGCTCTTCTTGGCGAATGCTTCGATGCGCTCAAACTCCTTGCGAACGTGTGCCGAGATTTCGCTGTTCTCGATTCGCGTGTCCGACGAGGTAAAGATCACCTCGGGGCGTTGCTGCTTGCCGAGGGCCGCGCGCAGAACAAGCGAGCGCTTCAGGTTTCGCCGCGCCACAAGCGCCCCACAAAGACCCTGGCCCCGCGCTCTGCGGTACCGCAAACTCCTCGGATTGTTGATCTCATGGGTGATATCATGAGCCGCGTGGAGAACGATCGCGCAAACTAATCCGGAGTCCTTCCCGGAAGTCGCGACTAAAATTTGCCACGACCCGATCATCAGGCGCTTGACAGTGCGAACCGCGCATTGAATCTGGTCTTCGACCGGAATCGAAGCTACCTTTTCCTCGAAAAGTGGAAACGTTGCGTATTTCATGAATTCCTCCTTGTGCCAGTGGGTGGCGAATTAAAAAGGAGGGAGTCGCCTGACTCCGGAGGACAGTGCCCTACGTAGTCGCGTTCAAAATAAAGCGAAACGCCCACGAAGGGCGGTCGCTCAACTACTAAGTTTTTGTGGGTCGTGTGCCGACAGAGTCGATAGCCTGCGCGCACAGAGCACTCAAATTTGGCATCGCGAAGTGGTGCGCGATTTTATGTGGGTGTCGCTACTATCGGGGCCCTTATCACCAAAGCGTCCGGTTTGGCGGCCCGCCGGGCCTAACCGATATCGACGGATCGTATCGGCGGACTCTGGGGACCGTAGAGCTCCTTCCAGCAACTTTGTGGGCCGTAAATGTCGAGGACCTCCGCCGCATCCTCCGGGTTACTCAAGTCATAAAAGATCCGCTCGCTTGTCATTGACACGAGCCGCACCCATGGATCGACGAGATAACGCCCGGCTAGGATCGCGAAATCGTGCCCCTCCGGGTGAAACTCTTCCCTGGCGCAACGCGATGTCGGATTCTGGGAGTTCTGGAACCCGACAATATGCGTTTGCTGAGGGAGTCGCGCGCGAATATGAAGCGCGTAGTTCGTGCAGATAGTCGCGGAGGAGCCGTCGGGAAACACGGATATCAGGTCCGGGCACTTCTCCCGCAATGCCTGGTACATCTCCGTCCCCTGCTCAAGCGAGATACGCTCCTGGGTCTCTGCGTTGACGTAGCCGATACCGAACGCCTTGTCGGTGCCGAAGTGCGCCTCGACATACCGCGCGACCGCTTCCGGCGACGTGAAGTCCAAGCTCGGCGACGCGTCATTGCTTTTCATGATGTTGCTCCCTGCCTCATGGGCGAATAGATAGGAGCGGGCACGGTGCCCTGCGCAGTGCAGACTGTGCAGGATATGGGAAGCGTATGTTGATGGGGTCTTTCAGGTCGGCTTGAATCAGCCGAGCAAGCTATGAATATAGGTGCCAGCTGCAAGGATCATTGCGGCGCCACCCGTGAGCACCGCCATCTCCCGCCAGCCTCTTGTCAGGACGACGCCGCATGCGGTGCACAGTCCACCCCAGAACAGGGCTGCGAATGTCAGCGCCATTGACCCGGGCATCCAGTAAAACGGCATGCCGGTTGCACGGGCCGATATCGCACGCACTGCGGTCAAGAGTAGAGTCACGGCGGCCGCCATCAGGAACACCAGGCCAAGGGACTTTGCGGTGGGGCGATGCAGGCGGAGAGATTTTTCGTTCATTGTCGGGCCGGTTTCAACGGTGGCTCGGAGATTACCATGCGTGTCCGCTGTGTCGAGGGCATATATCCCGCGTGGGCGTGCGCGCGCCTCGGAGTCGTGCCGCGGCCCGGACTGATTGGCAACGGGGGGCAGCTCTGTAACAGAGCGCCCTCCCCGAGTTCTCCCTTCAATGAAGCGAGAAGGCCATGTGCGGATCCCCCGCCGCGATCTTCGGTTGGGCCTGATCCATGATTTCCCGGATCGTGCGGATAACGCTCGCGCGCACCGTGTTGTCGCCTGGCACGCCGTTGCGATCCATCACCTTTCTCCAGTCGAGCGTACGTTGGAGATTCACTTTGGCCTCGTGGATCCGGGCCGGCAGGCTCTTGAGGATCTGGCGGTCAGTCACGACGTCAAAAAATGCGTCTAGCACGATCAGCGATGCGCCCTGGCCGTCTGCATTGAGTTGTTCGAACAAAGCTCGGCCCTCGGCCTCCGGCATAGCGGTTTCGACGACCTGGCCATCCTTCTCGTGGATGAGCAATGCATTGCGCTGAGCGATAGGCAGCGAATTACCATTCATGAAACTTCTCCCTTGTTATGCCCTGAGGCGTTGAATAAGGAGAAGGCGCTGATGCGAAGTGCGCCCGGGTGAGATTACCGTTCTCATCGGGGCGACCGCGAAGGCGGGATCTGGTGCGCGATGCGCTGGATTGACGGATGAAGGACTTTATGCCGATCTAACGGCCACCTGCAATGTATCAAAGGGGGTGATTCAGCGCAAGCGGTGAGCACGCGCGGCACTGGTCTCTTGTGCGTAGTGGCTCAACTGAAAGCTGTTTGTGAGCACCGGCGCTGCCCATGGCTGACCGTCGACGCCCGGCGGGCCTTGCGCCGCGAGGTAGAATGTCGCTCCGCTCGCACGTGGACAGCCCGCGTTTCGAACAGACTCACACTGGCAGCCACGCGCCTCCCAGCGGCGGCGTTTGCACTGTCAGGGGACTACTCCATACTAGCGACACGCCCACCCCATCCGATACCCGATGGACATCATCCTCAACGCCACCAGTTCAGTCGATCCCACCGCCCGATTTGTGCGAGGCACACTCTGGCAGCACGGGGGCCACGTGATCATCGCCGAGTCGTTTCATGACAGGTGCCTTTACTTCCGGTATCGCGACATCGTCGGCGGCGGGAAGATGAATGAAGATCGCTGGTCGCGGCTCGAGCCTGTCCCCGCTGCGGAAGGGGAAGCGTTGCGCTATGCGCCGATCAGTGGCAACTGCTGAGAGGCACAATGAGACTCAACGTACGCAAGATCTCGCTGTGGAGCTCGATGGCGTTGGCCCTGTGGGCCCTTGTCACTGCTGGAGATAGTGGTCTTTCAGTGGAAACAACAGTCATCCTCCTTGGCTGCGTAACGGTGCTTCATCTACTTGTGATGAGCAGCCTGTCCTGGAGTGTGCTTCGAAAAAATCTCCCAGCCCGCCGTGGCGTCGCTGAAGGCGTTCTACGAATAGCGTTGCGACCTTGGTTCTTCGGCGCCGGCGTGGCGCTCTGCGGGCTCGCAACGCTCATGCAGTATGACTGGCTACCCGCGCCGCAGGAGGTCACGATTTCGGCCTGGGTAGCGATTCGTATCGTCACGGCGCTTGCAATCATGATCTCGCACGGCTACTACACGATTCTCACTTTTTGCCTCGTGGTTCCGCCTGAGGAACTCAAGTAGAAATGGCTTGAGAGTCAACCACCAAAAAACCAGACACCTGAACGATGCACGCCAGAAAAAACCTCCATCGCCGCATCTGGACCGCCCTGGCGGCCATCTTTGTAATCGAAGCCGTCGGCCTCCTCGTGATCGCGCCTTCATGGCGCGGCGGAAGCATACGCGGAAGCGTCAACGCACTCGCGATGATGTTTGTTGGCGCTGCGCTCGCGTTCCTGCTACTCGCGATCACACGCTCGGGCAACGGAATCTGGACACGGGCGAGCCGCTACCTCTTCGCCGTGGCCGGGGGATTCGCGGCCGATGTCGTGCTCACGTGGGGCCTGTGGGCTGCAGGCTTTCCGATCGAGAACGGCACCGTGCGCCGCGGACTCATGCCTGAAAACTACTGGCTCGGACCCGCGATGCTGGCCTATGCCGTGGTAGTTTGGGTGGTCTACCGTTCAAGCCTTAGCCGCGAGGACCAGCAGGCGCCCCCCGTCCGGTCCGCGCGCTGAACCGCGCGTCGCGCTACCTGGTTAGCCATTCGCCCGGTCAGAGTCGATCAAGCTCTGAAGCTTGTCCCTCTCGGCTTTCAGGGAGCCGTTCGAGCCGGGCATCTCCAGACCGCCAGTATCGTCGAGCGCCCTATCGAAAAGCGCGCGGTACGTCCAGTTGCTGATCTTGCCGTGGTTCGCCGCTACGGCTTTTGCGATGTCATGCCGCGCGCCCTCGTGGAGATGCGGCCATGCCATGCTGAGGGTCGCATAGGCAGCCGGCTCGACTTCGCTCATCACGTGATACGTGGCCATAGCGGCGGCGATCGCAGGCATGCCGAGCGGAATCAACAGGTAGTTGGTGAAGAAGCGTCGAAGGTTCATCGCTGGCTCCCAAGCATGCCGCCGAAAGGATCTGTGCTGCTCAGGTAGGTGTGCCCGCCGAACCACGAGAATCCGCAACGGATGACCCATTCATGGTCCGCCTTGCCGTAGATTTCCATCCCGGTGCCCTTGCAATCGGCCAGTTGGAGACGATCGAGCGTAGCGTGACTCGCCGCGCCAATATTCCTCGCCAGAAAATGCGGATACGTCTTTCCGTTGACCAGGTACAGGCGCTCCCCGACGTTCAGGATCGCACCTGCGAACACCACCAGACAGGCCAGCGAGACGAAAAGGCCGGTTACCCTCAGCCCGGAGTGCTTCGATCCCATGGCACCGATAGACAGCGCCAGCACGGCGAGAAAGAGCCCAATGCTCGCTGGCCCAAAAAACGCGCTCCATGAGCGCCCCTCGATCCCCGCCGTCACGCCCATCGACAGACATATCCCGACGGCGATTTGCATCACCGGACTACGCATTCCCCGCACGACAATCCCCTTTAGTGATGGCGCGAACCACGCCTTTGATTGGTTGCCATTCTACCCGTGGCGATGATCGTCGTTGGTGCAACGATTCCCTCTTCTCCGCTACGCCACAGGCGCCCTGCTTCCGCTAAAGAATTGGACGCTGCGGCCGTTGACCATACGTAGGCTCGATCTTTCCGCGGTGCCCGCCCGAAATCTTCACCCGTTTGGGGCCCCGGGACCCCGAAGGCGCGGTCCGGGCACGCACCTTTTTCGATACTGCTGCTCGTCGAGCCGAACGGCCATCCTTCGGCACTCCTCGAACTCCTGTGTCGAATTTTGCCCGACTCGTCGGTCTATATCGGCGTTCGTCGGATAGTGCGTGCGCGAACCGTTCCAATGCGCCATAGTCCGGTCCGGGCTTCATGGGTGACGGTTCTCGGTCCATTTGCATGTGCGACTGCGGGCAGGAAAATTGAAACACTGGACCCCTCACCGGCGTAAGCAAAGCGCTGATAACGTCCCCAAAGAACTCACCCTCGAAGAGAGAGACTTCATATGCCGACTGCGATCATTGCCGACGACGAACCCATTATGCGCGAAATGTTGCGCGAGCAACTTGCTTTGCTGTGGCCCGACCTGGAAGTTGTCGCCGAGGAGGGCGACGGTGTGGCAGCGTTGCGAAGTATCCAGAAGCTGCGCCCCGATGTAGCGTTCCTCGACATTCGCATGCCCGAGTTGACAGGTCTGGAGGTTGCACGCTCACTCACCGTCCCGACACAGGTTGTGTTCGTCACTGGCTATGACCACGGCATCGAAGCAATCGAACTCAACGCCGCACACTACCTGCTCAAGCCTGTTGAGATCGGAAAGCTCCGCGACGCGGTCGCTCGCCTGCAGAGTGCACTTGAGATCACTCGACCGAACGCAGCGCCGCCGACTAAAAGGTACACGCAGCACCTCCACGTCGAGTTATCGAGTGCGAAGTCTGGCTCCGAGAAGAGAGTAATGCAGATTGATGTCGACGACGTACGCTACTTCCAGTCGGACAGCAAAGCAACGCTGGTCGTCACGGACACTGTGCGCGCTTCGATAGCCAAAACGTTGAAGGGGCTGTTATCCGAGCTTGACGAGCGCTGGTTCGTGCAAGTCAGCCGGGATGCGATCGTCAACCGCCGGCATGTTCATGCGATCCACCGTGTGGACAGAAAAATGCGCCTTGAACTGCGGGGTCATGTTGATCGAATCATGGTTACAGAATCGCACCAGCATCTTTTCAAGGCCGACTGATCATGAATTTTCGTGCTACGGTGAGGCGAGTATTCGGCTCTGCGGTGCAAGCGGGTATCTTCATCGCAGCAGCAATCCTGATGGACATTCAGTTTGTGGCGTTCAACGAGGGAACGGGCAGTGCAACTACGTTTTCGCTCGTCGCGACCCTGGGCATTACTGGGTTGGTACTCACCAGACGGCAGGCAGGCGGGTCACTTCTTTCGATTGGACTTTGGTTAGCGGAAGTTGTGGTCTCCGCAGCCATCATGGGTCTCGTCTTCGCGACTTTCGTGCCACTTTTCTTCCGGTACGCGAGGCCTGGCTTCAATCCGATCGTCGCTCTTACTGTCGTTGTTCTCTTCCTGCTTGCCTTGTTCGTGATAAATCGCCGCGGCAACCGGGTGACCGAGCGGCGCGTTCAGATCATTCTGGCAAAGCTCGAAGCAGAGATTAAAGCGCACGCAATCGCCGAAAGGGAAAAGGCAGTCGCGCAATCACGGGCGTCAGCCCTGCGCGCGCAGCTCGCCCCACACTTTCTCTGGAACACCCTCGCCCAACTCGGTTATCTCATCGGGAAGGATCCAGAAGTCGCGAAGGAGATGGCGCAGAACCTCGTAACGTACCTACGTTCGCACACTGGGGCCTCCGAGACCGACTTATCGACCCTGGGCGAAGAGTGTGACGCGGTCGAAGCCTACCTGAACATCATGAAGGTGCGTATGGGCGGCCGACTGTCGACGGATGTAAAGATTTCACAAGACCTGCGCGACGTAAAAATCGCGCCCTTTATCATTCCTACCCTCGTGGAGAACGCGATCAAGCACGGCGTGGAGCCTAAGAGCGGTGCCGTGTGGGTCGACGTGCGCGTCAAAAGAGAGCCTCTATTCGGCGACATATCGATCGAAGTCTTGGACAACGGCGTGGGGCTCCGGCGAAACCCAGACACCCGTGGAACGGGGCTCGGCTTACCCAACGTGCGGGAACAGATCCGCCTTCATTTCGGCGAATCAGCGAAGCTGTACATCACTAACCGACCCTCGGGCGGAGTCCTCGCCCGACTGGAATTACCCGCTGAACAGCAAGCGCAAGGAGACCAGATCGCCGCCGCGGTCACTCCCTGATGGCAGTGACTGCCTCGTGATGATGGGCGCGATACGGCAGTTGGGTACCGGGCCCTTTGCCGCCTGGATGGATCGCGCTGGAGGTCGGTATGGCCCACACGTGCCGTGCATCGGGTCACGAATGAATCGCTGGACTTGAACAATATTGATCAATAGCCACACCACACAATATGAAAAAATTCGGGAATTCTCAGAAAAGGCGTCTCGTGACCGTACTGGCGCCCGTTCTCCTCTCGTTGGTGACGACGCCGGCGTCTGCCCTGATTCTGAGTCAGAACGTGATCACTGACGGAGCTTTCGTCTTTCACGTCGGCGCACTGACCCCAGAGAACCAATATGACGATGACTACGTTGTCAGCCGGGCGTACCTAGATATCATGGTGCTTTCTGCGGTCACGCGGGGCTTCTCAATTATCCCAAGCGATCACCCCCTCTTCGGTAAGCCAGAGCGACGGTACTTCGAGGGAGATGCCTTCTCATCGGTTCGATGTCTCGATTCGGAGTGCAAGAAAGTGGTCGCCACCACAACCGATGGGCAGGAGATTCAGGTCGATCAGTTGAATTTTGAGTACAAGTATGCGGGGAACCCGATTAGTGCCGACTACGTGCTGCCGATTCGCTCGGTAGACATCACCCCCATGCTGAAGCCTGATGCGACCGTGATTCCGACGGAGCGGCGAAATATCCCGGTTGATCTGGTCGCGTTTCTCCGACGGGATCCATCAATGCATGAGATCCACTTTCTCACGAAGGAGATGACGAAAGCCAGCGCTGATCGGTCCAAGGCGATTGACGAGGCCGCGCGTCAGGCGAACGTCGCACGCCGTCAAGAGGAGGAGCGAGATCAGCAGGAAAAGGCGCGTATTTTCGAGCAGCGGATGGATGCTCAGCAACGGCAAGCCGAAGCGAGGTTCATCCACGAGCCCGTCAACCACACCATCAGTTGCACATCCGGATCCCACATCATGCGTGCCGGAGCAAACATTGATTCTGTCACTTACAGTTGCAGTGGCCTCCCAGAGTGGGATCAGGTGTCAATCAGGCAGTTGCAGGGTGCGGGCTACGAAGTTGACCAAACCGATCAGCAACCAGTCCAACTGGCTGACGACCGGGGCTTTGTCCAGGGTACAGGCTATCGCGTGAACCTACTCATGAGGAAAGTACGCTAGTGCCCTGTGCATCGGGGCAAAGGACGCTGTTGTGCCCCTGAGGGGGCTCAACCAGTGCGATCAGCCGTCCTGCAAGGCCGCTCCCCTCAACGATGAGACGTCCGCTCGTACTGTCGTAGTCGGACGGGCGTCTCATCACTCGCGGCCGCGCGCCCGCTGATTTCCACGAACTCGGCCCTCGCCATCGTGGCTGCTAGTGAAATTACACTAGCACCTCCTCGAGTAGGGACCTCCCTGTCTGAACTCGGGGTGGAACGGGATTCAAACAACGGGGTTATGTTCCACCGAGGCGCGACCCTGCGTGGTGGGGTGGGCGATAGTCCCAGGCGGCCGTCGGGAATCTCTTCAAAAATGGGCACCTCTGCGGTCATCTCGTGGGTTACTTTACCGCCGACGACCCTCCGCATTTGGCGTACTGGCGCGCATGCGCCAGCGTTCGTCGCTCCAATCCCGCATTCATCCCTCCTATCCGGCGTTCGTCGGCTTCATGCGGACGTTTCGATCCGTTTGTCTGATACTGATTCCTCGCAAGCAACCTGGCTACGGTCCACCACCGGCGCCGGTTCTGCCGGAACAGTCCCGCAAAATTCCCAAGACGAGAAGGAGAGAACAAAAATGATCGATGCGCTTAAGCAGGACTTCTGCGCACGCTTTGTGTCGGTTGCGTCCTATTGGATCAGCGTCGCCTACCTGGCGCACGCGCTTGCCGATTGGGTGCGGCCGGGGATGGGGTTGTTCGCCGGGATGGCCGCCGGCCTAGTAGGCTACGTGAGAACCTTTGAAGAAGCCGGATCGGGTGGGTACGCTCATCCACACGACGACCAGGGACGCAAGATGGACTGGCCAGTGCAAAGCCCGTACGAGCCGCAGCAGATCAACCCGTCGACCGGATGCCCGATGATCGATGGGATTGGCGGCGTCGACACGAGCGGTCACAGATGGGGAAATTGAGAGGCGGCCTGCCCACTGCATCCACGGGCGATCCGCGATTGGACGGGGCCGTCGCCCCATTACTGACATGACGGAGGACGGATTTGGAAACCACCTACAGCGCTGGCGTCAGTCAGGCGGCCGTTGCTGCCGAGATTGCCCGAAAGTATGAAGCCCTTCTGGTTGGCCTGGGCGCGACTGGCGAGTGCCTGCATGAAAAGTTGGCGAGCGTCGAGGCGATGTTCCCCGACGCCCTGCGCGACCGCCTGCGCTACATTGCTACAGTGCGAAGCAAGCTGACCCAGCAGGGCATCGTAATGCCGTCGGATCAGTTCGATAGCTTCAAGCATCGCGCCAACGAAGGGCTCGAAGTGCTACAGGAGGTCGTAATCTGCCAGGGCGTAACCGAAGCGGTGGCACAACCCCAGCCAGCCCCCGTCCTGACCCGGCCTGCGCAGAGACAGAACCGATCGCCGATCCTGGGCAAACATCGGCGTTTCTACTTTCGAAGTGCTGTCGTGGGAACCGCACTTCTGGTCCACTATTGGCCTACTCTGGCGCACTGGTTCGAAACCGCGATTGGCCAGTGACGACGGCGATGCCCGCCCCCCCTTCCGGGGGCAGGTCCCGCCCATCGTCCCAAGACCGGGGGCCGGTGTAGAGTCCCGGCCCCGGCTCCTGGCGCGTTACGTAGCGTGGACCGCCCGCAGCGCACCTGGCTCCACTTGGTAAAAATCTGCGAAGGGGAGCAAGTGCCCGACAACGGGTATGTTCCTGACCTGGCCGAACGCGACGTGACGCTCGCCGCCGCAGTCCCGCGTTGCTGCAAACGCGTTCATCGCCCTCCTCGCGTCTCCCCGCCTAACACCAGCGGGGCAAGCAGCCGGAACTAGGCGAGGAGCTCGATACCCGCAGAGCTAAAGCGTTACTTTCACGGCGGCCTCGGGCGGTGCGCCTACGGCCAGATGCCAAGTGCTGCCTCCCTGGACAGGGGACTTGGGTGCATATCGTCGCGCCCGAGATTACGGAACAGCGCACGTGCGCCCTGCGCCGCATCAAATCCGCCCTGTTGCGCAAGCGCAAAGCCAAATCGATCGGCCTCATATTCCTGCGCGCGTAACAGCGACTTCGCGGCGCCCGCGTACTTCGATAGCTCGGCCCATGTACCCGGATGCAGGCCCGTCCGCTCCATGATCGTTTGCCAGACCTGACTCTGGTGACCGAGTTCAACGTGGCCCATCTCGTGCGCGAGCACGAACGCGAGTGTATCGTCACTCCACACTGATACATCCCAGTCGGACACCGCGATCTGGCGATCGGGCAGGGCGAAGGCCGGCACGTCCAAACCCCGTGGCATCTTCGCCTTCTGGAAGACAATCACGCGCCACCTCGGTTGACCGAGCGCCGCGCTGAGCTTCCCAACGATACCCAAAGCACGGGAATATTGCGGTGACCCCTCCGGGACGGCGATACCCTCGATCGCGGAGTCCATGTCCCTCGCATAGTCCTGCGAGAAGCGGTCCGAAAGCGCCGCGACACCGACCGTATGAGCCAGCGCAGCCGGCGATGTCAATACAACAGAGCAGGCTATAGAAGCCATACAGGAGCGGAACGTCCGGTTCATGGGGGGGATTTCAGCAATGACCACATGCGGACTGTAATGGCCCGTACGCGCCACAACAACGTCGACACGACGAATCGCACCAATTGCAGGACGACCGCTCGTAGCACCGGACGAAACGCGCCGCGAATGAGGTGTTTGGGACGCGATCTTCAATTGCGGTGACGCCTCAACCCGCAAGACTGCAGCGCGTGCCGATCCCGGAGACGATCGCGCGAAACATCGATGTTCAACCGTCCAGCATTCGTCGCACTCTATTCGCGTTCGTCCCTACCAAACCTCACTCGTCCGAAAGTAAAGGACGGCGCAGCTCGCGCTCGCGATACTTCCCCCCATGACGACTCACCCGCCCTTCCAACGGCTGCTGCGGCTCAGAGAGCGTTGTCGGTGACTGTCGAGCGAGGTGCCTGCTCGATCAAGCCGAAGGGCAAAGCTTCAGTATCTCGCCGGTGCAGCCAGAAACAAACAATCGCTTGATCTCGCTAACCAACTTCCAGAGCGAATAACAGATGCCCTTGCTCCTCGTTCTCGCGCCTCCGCTCGTCCTGCTCGGGTCGATCTTTCTCCTCAGCGTGATCCGTCGAGCGAAAGGCTCGATGATCACTGCATTACTGGGTCTGCTCTTTGGCTACGCCTGCACAATCGCCGGGATATGGCTATATTGGCTCCCACCTCTGATGTTGCGCCATTGGAACAATGCGGCAATCTGGCTGGTGCTCGTCGCTCCCTCCTTGCTCGTTCTGTGTTCGGTCGTCGTGGTCAAGAAAACTGGCGTCGCGTTCACATTCGCGGCCGCGTTTGCCTTTGCTTACCTCCACATGTACACGATCCTTGTATTTGCGTGCAGTGTATTAGGTGACACGTGCTGGTGAAACATCGCAGGTCTATCGGGGCATCAGGAGTGCTGTCTGTTTTCAACGTGCTGAACGTTGCGGAGCAAACCAAGTGAAAAGTTCAGAACCCTATTTACTCGGCGACCGCAAACAGATAGGATTGCTTCGTGCTGGTTGGTTGAAATACCCGCCACCTGCACACCTCTTCGCCAAAGTCGCGAATTCATACCTGGATCAGACGCCCGAATTGCGTCTGCCGTTTTGAGTTCATTTGCGCTTGCGCTGAGGAAACGATGAAGCAGATCTCCCCCAAGGGTCGCACGGCCCGCCGCAATACCCTCCCCCTGAAACGCACGGTGCTCTGGGCCGCAAGGTCTTTCCACGGGGCGCTCGGTCTCTACGTTGGCATCGCATTCGAGGCCGGCCAACTTTCTGTTGCGCTCACCACGGCTGCCGGCCTGCGTTGGGTTCCCGCTCGGGACGCGCTCACCGACGCTGAAGCGCAAATTTGGGCTTCTACCGGCTTTCGCCGCTCGGCGCCTCGTGCTTGACACACCACGAATCCAGTTCGAAGCGTAATTCGCTTCGAACTGGAGCGCCCCACATTTTGACGTGCATGGCCTCCCACGAGCATGGCGCGGCCGGCTTTCGACTCTCGCAGGAGTTCCCGATATGGAAATACTCGTACTCGCACCTCTCCTGGTTCCTCCGTTCATCATGATGCAAATCCTCGCTGGACACGCGTCTACACACTTCGCGAGATTTCCGAAGCGATGCGTGATCGTAGCGATGGGTATCGGGTACCTCGCCGCCTTCGCAAGCATCGGACTCAGCCTTGCCCGATTCGGCAGTCTCGACGGCAACCGTTTCAACAGGACTATCTGGCCCACACTGATCGTGCCTGTTGTTGCCGCGCTCCTCCTGGCTTTCGCGATCAGCGCGTTGTTCCGGATCGCTTGCCCCAGAAAGTACTTCACCCTCGCATGCGTCTTTAGTCACGCGCACCTCACTGGCTATTGCCTCTTTGGGCTTTGGAGTGCGAGCCCGGGCGTGTTTAAGGAGGCGTTGTCGCTGCGCTGGATAGTGCGGCTTTTTCACATGTGACCCAAAGTGCAGAATGCCCTGTGTCCGTCCCACACCTTGTTAATAAGCATTCCTACGTAATGAAAGAAAAACTTGTGAAGGTTGATGTCGCATTCCTCTTTCAACTCGCCGGAATGAAAGCCGGCGAAAGCGTCGAGCCCGCCCTGTTTCACAAGGCATTCGACGTGTATCGAGCTGCCTACAAACGGATCCTCACAGAGTATCGGGACCGACCTTCAGCACGCAATCCGGACGGCTCTCGCGCCTATCGGACTGAAGCGTTCTCGGCACTCGCGGACCCTCGAGACGGCGCAAAGGTGTTCGCCGTGTGGTTCACCAGCGACCGCGCGTTCTCGCGCCCGATGCTCATCGACCTACTCTGCCTATGCAGCATGCGCATGGTCGATGCAGCAGTGGAGGCCGGTATCGCTTGTCTCTTTCTGGGGGCAAGAGAGGTCAAGACCTATGAGACGGTCGAGACCTCGGAGCTTTTCTAGTGCCAGGAGAACACGACGGGACGGAGGGACGATGTTGGAGCGTAGTACCTCACATCCACGTCGCCTTTCAGTAATACACGACTGAATAGCGCAGGCTGCTGCCGCATACCGGGGCGCACACTCTTAACAATGGGAAAAGACAATGAAGAACAAGACATTTGCCATAGCCGCTTTGTCACTCGCCCTCGCCGCTTGCGGTGGAGGTTCGAGCGCCAACGGCAGTTCCACCCCGAGCGCTACGGCGCCGGCAACTTCGGCATCTGCTCCACCGGCCGTGACCGTGCCGACCGTGACGAACACACTCACCCAGGGAGCTGGGGTAACCTGGAATCAGGGCACCGTCAATCTGGCCGTCAACGTCAAGGGCGCGCAGCAGGTTACGCCCTTCGTCAATGTCGACAGAAGGATCGTCTGGACTGGCAGCGCCCTGTTTGCCATGGCGGGGTTTGACGGGAGCTTCGATAAAGCGACCGCGAATGCCCTCGCGGGTACCTTCGCGTATATCAGTTCGGTCGATGGCAAGACCTGGCAGGCCGGCACGAGTCAACTTCCTGCTGCCGCCGGGTCTGGGTTTGTGATGTACCCAGAAAGTATTGCGAGTGACGGCAAGGGAACGCTCGCAGTGTACGGCCAGGCGATTCCCGTCGGCACCAGCTATCTGGATGGTGCAACCGCACCGGACGAGGTGAATGCCGCTGGGTCAACGGTAACGAGCGAGACGTTGTGGTCCTCGTTTGTTGCGTACGCAAACGCGAACGACATGTCATGGACCGTCACCATGCTCCCGATTACGAGTCTCCAGGGCGGGCAGATCTCGTATGCGTATGGAAACTGGTGGGTCCAATACTATCCCTCCGGAACGCAGGTTAGCCAGACCGCCAGGATGAGTTCACCCGACCTCGCCCACTGGGCAGCCTCGACAGCGCCGAGCATCAACTTTCTGGCGCCCTTCGCCGCAAAACATCCGTATTGGGCGACAACCGGCGATTCACTCTACTACTCCGACGATCTGCAGAGCTGGACGTCGAAGCAGCCGACAACTGCCAATGGGAACGTGCGCTACGTCGGCCTCCCGCTTGCGAGCAGTACCGCCCTGGTCATGAACGCGCAGAGCATCGAAACCTCAACGAATCAGGAGATCAGCACGACCAACATCATCGCATCCGCTGACGGGAGCCAATGGGCAAGCGGCGGCTTCGCAACCTTCGAGCCGCAGAACTTCGGCTTTACCTGTGCCAATCGATTCTTCCTGTGGGGTTTTATCGGCGACGGAATTTTCTTCTCCAATGACTCGCTTAACTGGACGAATGTCGCCTTGCCCAAGCTCCAGAACTCGAGCGGTGGTGTCGCTCAATACATTTCTGGGGGATGCCAGGCGAATGCGAACCGCGCGGTGATCTTTACCGACAACAACGGGGTCATCTACTCGGACTGAACTGAACCGCAAGTTTGACCTGCCTCGTAGTGGGTAGAAAATGAGCCCAGCTGGTCGCGATTCCGCATCGTTTGATCGCCAGCTGGCTTCCTTTAGCCCGAGAGCAGATAGTTCTGCATCACCCGTACCCTAAACGACGGCACGCGCTGTGCCGTTAACACAGCGTGGTGGAAGGTCGGCGTATTTCCACCCTGCAAATCAACTAGAAGAGGTTCTAAATTGAAAGCCAATCTTGTAAAGGGGTTCTTCGCGGCAACCGCAATGTTGGCGGGCGTTCACGCACACGCGTGGGAAGCGACCGCGACCGATAGCATCAACAAGCCTTACATCGCTTACAACATCGCGAGCCCGAAGGAAGCGCAGTTTGAGGCGCTCAAGCTCTGCGCAGATGCTGGCCGAAGCGAGTGCCATCTCGTTGGCAAGCCCGTGGACAAGACTGCAATCGTTTTTGCTCGAGGTGATTCGGCCGGGACTAGTGCCGCCAAAGCCGATCCGATGACAGCTGCTAGCGTTGCTCTTGCTGGGTGCTCACGATTGACGACGCATTGCCGGATTGTCGCAGCTGTCTGGGACGAAGGGGCGACCTGGACAGTTATGGCGAAGTCTCCCGAGTACTTCGCCTTCGGACAAGGAAGTACGCCCGAAGAAGCCGATGCTGCCGGCCTTGCCGACTGTCGCAAGAACAGCAAGACGAGTGCGTCGTCCTGCAAAGTGATCGACTCGCCCGGCGAGGGGCACCGCTATTTCGTACGCGTGGTGGGTACCAACGGGACCGGCACGTTCGCGGGCGCCTCTACGAAGGAAGCGGCAACTGAGTTGGCCATTGCAGGCTGCGCGAAGAAGTACGGTGGCGATAAATCATCCTGCACGATCGACCCGAAATTCGGCATTGAAGTCGGCACCCCCACGTCAGCACCCGAATCGATGAAAAAGGTGACTGCGATGGTCCAGCCCGATTGACGGAGCAAACCTCGCCGTGACGGGGCGTGGAGCAGCCAGCGCGCCCCGCGGTCCGTTCTTCGTTAGCGCCTACGTGGGGAAGACCGACGATACGTCCCACGCCCTCGCGCCTTGATCGTATCCACCGGCGTCCTGATCCGATGCAAGAGCCTTTATCCCGGGCCAGGACATCACGCCCCCCCAACAGAAGGCAAACCCGCGACGCCACGGTTGGCAACGCGATGGACCCATATCGCTAGGGACACCTATGCGCCGCGGTCGGGCGCGCAGATTCGCAAGCCTGTATGCGTATCAGCGGGCGAACTGTTCTTCCTCGTCATCCATCGACCACGAGCATTCGCGGACCGTGCGCAACGCCAGTTCCGCTTTCGGCGCATTGCCCCAGTTCCTCCACTGCCCGGGCTCGTGACGCAGTTCGATCTCGTACCACGTCGCGCGACACGCCATACGCTCGACAACGCGCACCGCGAACTCTCGTTCGTTACCGGGAAGCCTGAACATCACAAGGCGCGCGGTCGCCGGGACGATCGCCTCTTCGTCGTAAAACTCCCGCGCATATTCTGGGAGATCTGGATCCCATGGGTCCATCTCACGGGCCGCGGCAGGCACAGCATCTTCGCACGTGGGCGAATCACTGCTCTCATCCGCATTTGAAGCGCCCAACGCACTCGGCAAAACAGACCCCCGATCAGCGTCCACACCACAATCGCCACGCTCAGAGGCTTTGGACGATGCGTTGTTTGTGGCGGCAGCGCACGGCTGTCCCGCGAGACCTGGAATGAACGACAACTTCGCGCCAAGCGCTATTGGGGCCAGTCGAGGCTGGATAGATACCTGCTGAATGAACTTCGACGGTTGCTGGACGTTCAAGGGAATTCTCCGCGCTCGTTGTTCGAAATGCTCCTTCGCAATCTGCACCGTGTGCCCGTCGCGGTCCTGAGTGCCGCCGGCGATGATTCGGTGGTTACGGCGATCAGTCACGGCTTGCCTCGAGAGCTGCACGTATTCGGGCACACTACTTATTGCACGCTCACGACCTCGATCTCACGCGCCTCGGGCGCGGCGTCAGGTTTCGTCGGTACCACGAGTTCAAACTCAAAGATGATTTGTCTCGAGGGTAGTCGAGACAAAGCGACGCTCTCCGGAATCGAGGAGGTCTTGAAGTACGCGGGTTTCATGCCTGTTGTAGTGAGGATGTTGCCTTCGGGCATAGCTTGCCAGTACGAGAAGAACCCGAAATTCTCGTCCGGCCTGATGTTGTAGCAGATCCCGCGCACGCGGCTGCCAAACTCCCCCCACGCCTTCTTTGAACCCGCCGCGTCGCGGCCAACTGCGAGCCCGGGAATCAGGTATCCGTTTATAAAGACGTCCGCTTCGTCCTTCAACTCACGCGACACATTGTCGAAGGCGAGAATCTCAACCCGGCAGCCACGGCTCTGAAGCGCCCGCACGACCTTATTGAAGTCGCCATCTCCTGTTACGAGCATCACACTGTCCAGACGATCCGACTCTGTCAAAGCATCGACTGCCATATCGAGGTCGGCGTTAGACCTCGATCTCTCGTTTCCCTCACCGTCAATGTAGTGTTTGACCGGCTTTATTGTTACCCGAAAGCCCTGATCCCGGACCGCCGCGTGAAAGCGCGAACTCTTTTGTGCATATTCGGGGTCCCTCTCGGCACGCCGTTCGTCGTAGGCGAGATACACGTTCAGTCTTTGTGGCTCCCCGCCGCCGCGGCACGCGAGATCTCGAAGCACGTCATACCGCAGGCCATACCCGCCATTCAAATCGATATTGCTTGCATCAACGTAGACACCAGCACGTCTTGCCATTCTCTTGACTCTCTCCAGTGAATAACGGATTCGCGTATTTCAAATAGTGAGCAACGATCGCGTCCGTTCTTTGCATCCGGGTGCCACCGACTGGAACACCCAGCAGGTAATACGGCTCATAGCGGGAATTGTTTAGGGCTTGGCAGGTCGTTCCGGAATCGTTGCGAACGCACCCACCTAAGCTCGGCGCTAACGCAACGGTCGGCGTGCAGCGTCGATGACCTGCGCGGCCAGTTCCGCTGCGGCTCGTACGTGCCTCGGGTCCTCAGCCGGCGCGCGGTTATCCGCGTTTGTAACGGCTGGATTGCGCAGCACCATCGAGGCCGCGGCTCCAAGCTCCACCTCCTGCCCCGACGGAACAATGGCCTTGCCGCGTCTAAAGTAGATCACGCCGTCCTGCAGATAGAGCCAACGCAGCGCGTGTACGCCAATGAGCGGCGGATTTAGCCGTCCGGCCGCACCTGGTGCACGGTCACGCCGACGAAGATGGATCCGCACGTGTTGCTCGACGCTGTGCCGGAGCCGGGAGATCTGCTCTGCGACTTCAGGGGAGTCGTCAGTGCTCGGCGAAAGAGGGTCGTTGATGCGGACCCTTCTGAGGACGCGGCGAGTGTGCCACGCTGTAAGCCCGGCGCCGAGCATCGCGCCGCCGCCAGCCAGAGCCACGGATTGGAGAATTGACATCAGAGCCGTGCCTCGTCCGCCGGGGCCCTCCGGTACCGCAATTGCCCATTCCGATCCAGGACGAGCGCCCGGAGCACCTGGTTATGGACTTCGTCTCCGCTTGTTGGGCAGAGGTGCGTGGAGTTGTTGGTGGACATGTCCCTTTTGCGTGGAATGCAACTACTACGAGCCCACATCATACGTGCCCCCTCTTCTTCCATGCTAGAGCGCGATGCACGAATTCCACAGTTCCGTTGCGGTAAGCGTTTGGGAAAGATGCCTCGACCCGGCGGGAAGACGACGAGATACACGAGATGCGCGAGTCACGCGCAGAGTCAGTGCTGACCTGTATTGCTTTTAGCGTCCGCGGCCGTGTGCGCGCAGCACGCCGCCGGTAAAGCGACGTGCCGCTTCCCGGCACTCGAACCAGTTACGACTTCGTGGCCGCCGCAGAAGCGCCGCGCGTGTCGTTCACCGTCACAGTCGCCTTGACGAACCAAGCGCCGTGGCTGTCCTGGCCGCTTGACAGCACTGTCGGCACATCGGGGCTCACCACCACCGAGCCGCCAACCGAAATCCGCTCGACTTCCGGAAGATCGACCGGCCCTGCGCTCGACGGCGCCTTTCGCATGGCGCTCAGCACTGCCTTATCGAAGCGGTAACTCAAGGCCACCTTGCCGTTGTCCATGAGGCGCGGCGTCGCACGCAGAGCAACGCCAGCATCGACTGTGTCAATATCAAGCTCCCCGTGGGGCGGACAGTGCCCCCCACAGCGGCCACTGACGTACGGGATGCGATCGCTCGTGTCGTGAACTACGTCGAGACCATCGAGCGTCTGGAGCATCACATCCTGCACGTCCTTACCGCCCTCGTTGAGAACGATGTGAATCGAGACAGGAGTTCCGGACGTGTACGCGCCGTGAATGGTAGATAGCGCCGGAGGCAGGCCCGGGGCGTGGGAGCCCTCAGCGACGCCGGTGTCGGGCGCCGCCGCATGGACAAGCGACATCGAAGTAAGCAACGTCGCGCCCGCAAGGGCACGGAGAAACAGTTTCGACGGATTCAGATTCATCTCAGGGATTTCCTCTTTACGGGAACAACACACTCGGGCAGGCCCTTTCGAGCCCTCTTTTACGAACGCCAGTCTTGGACGGCGCATTTCAAGACTTAGTGAGTCATGCGCGAATGCGCGTAGTCTGATCCTGGCAATGCCGCCCAGCGGAAGCGCTCCGGTTGTTGTTGAGCGGCAAGTGCCTTGCGGGCCAGAACGTCCAGTTGGCGCAGCAACCCGCAGGCTTCCTCGTTGGTGGACGGGTCTGAATAGGCAATCATGAATACCCGGATAATCTGAACGAGCTCGCCCATGACGCTGTCGTTGCGGGCCAGCGCGAGAACCGCGAACTGCTCGAGCATCGCCGCTGGCGCGCACATCAGGTTATCGAGACTCGTCGCCTTAACGATTTCGCGAAACGTCGTAAGCAGAATCAGGCGCCGCTGCTCCGGCGACATCGGCGCGCCGTCCTCGTCGACGGCCCGCACGCGCGGCACGATCGCCATCGCTTCGTCTACTTTGCTCTCGATGCGCTCGTTATCTTCATCGCTCCAGCGCGGGTCCCGATTTCCTATCTCGTGAAGTTGCATATTCGCCGCTCTCATATACGGTGTGGGCCGAACAGGAACTTGAGCCTGTGCGGCCGCAAGCTGGGAAATGCCCAGCCTACGCAAGGTGGAAGATACGGTTTGACCGAACTTCGAACCCTTCAAAATTCTCTCGAAAAGCCCGTACGGCATTTCGCCGGGAAGTTTTAGGGGGCGGTCGGGGAAAAATGTTTCAGAGCCATCGCCGATACGCTATCGCCCAGAAAGACGCCACAAGCGCCGCGTACGCAGAGCCGGTGTTCTTCTGGGGTTTGTCCGTGAGGCGCCGCGCACCGCGTTTCTCATGGCTTCCCCGCCGATTCTGCAACTGCTGCGCTGCTCACGATGCGAGCGATGCTGCGCCGGTCGGGACAGCAAAAAAAACGCCGCCTCCGAAGAGAGCGGCGTGAAGGGGTAATACGGTAAATTGCTATTGCCTGGATGGGCCATGCAGGACCCCCGGTTCCCCACCCTCCACGATCAACAGGTGCCTGACCTTCGTCAGCGCCTTCCCAAGCAGGTTGGTGCCACGCCAGCACCGCTGGTCGAGAATTCGCGGATCGTTCCATGCCAAACCGACGCCCCAAATGCTGTCATAGGGGCTCGCTTCAACGAGTGTCGTGTTACCGGTCGCTATAAGCTGCGCAGCAAGCCCCGGATTCTGCCGGAACTTCTCCCGGCACCCAACCGTGACGATGGACTCACGCTTTGCGACCCATAGCGACTCATCAAAATGCATCACTGTGCGTCCGAGCCTCTTCTGCTCGCGTGGGGCGCGCGCCGCGAGAATTTCGCTGGCAGTCGAGCGATCATCGAACAGCATTGCTTTCGCGTACATCATGAACTGTTCGACGCACGTGAATTCAACACCTCGAAACGCGAACTGGCATTGATGCCAGTTGCTCAATGCGTCCTCTGCACCGAAGAAGAGTGTCATACCTTGCACCTGGCGCATGTCTAGCTCCCTTCTGCTCGCGACGACTGCGGTCGAACCGCGAAGTGAACGTGCAGCAAGCCGCCTTCTGTTGTGCGTCGGGCGGTGGGATCTACTGCGGGCGCGTTCGCGGAATGCAACTTCTTGATCGTTGAGTTCACTTCCTTTCTCCTGTAGCGACGAGAAGTGCCCCCTAGACGGAAGCAGTCCCGGTCTCGGGTGAAAATGCCAGTTGATCGAGTGTCAACAAGACGTGCCAACGAATGGCGTCAAAAATTGGCGCTGCCTGTTCTCAGTGACGCGGAAGCCGAATAGCTTTCGAGTCCTCGCAGCTTGCGCGGCTGTCGTAAGGAGACGTCCGCACGCAACGGATGCCCCAAAGGGACCCGTTGCGGCTGACGTGTATTGCGTTTGATCAGGCAAGGCGCTAGCTGACCTTGACCGTCACCCACCGACCGTCAATGAGACGATCCAGGAGCGTGGCGCCATTCAGCACATAGCGGTGCTCCGTGCCGCTGCGAGCCTTGCCCGGGCGGATTGTGTGGGTCGGGTTGCTGAGTTGAGCGTCTTTCATCTGCTTCTCCACAAGGTTGCAAAGAAGCGTCCCCATCGGGGATCGCGTCCCGTGCTGGGTTAAAGGTCTCTCTTGATCGAATCTCAACAAGTCATGCCAACGAGCGGCCGTTTGAAAGTAGTCGACAATGTTCAGGAACCCGCAAGCGGGGAGCTTGCGGGTTTCGGTTGCACTGCCTTCGCAGTGTTCTCCAGGCGGGCAAAGCCCACCTGGAGAAGTCACTTCAGCCAAAGCAAAGTTCGGACTGTTGCGGGTACGACTGTTCCACAACACTCTCCCTACCCTTGGCCTTTTTCAGATCAAGCAGGGCGGCATACCGATCAAGCACGCTCTCGGCGTCTACGCACTGGGCCGCGAGCCCGAGAAGCGCGGAGACCTGCCGACGCACACGAGCAAGCAACTCGGCCTCCTCCCGCGTGGGAAGACACGTCGGCCACCCAGACTCATAGAGCAAATGCTTTGGAATCTCTGCCTCGATGACCTGGCGTTGCACGGCGATCGCTTTGGCTTCCTCGACCTTGCTTCGCAGAGACGGCGGCAATATGCCAGGGGCCACATCGGCCAGCCACCTGTTCCCCTGAAAAGCGAAGGATGACCGCGCCTCCAGTTCGACCATGCGGATATACGGTTCGTGGTTGTCCTCGCACAGCGCCGAGGCGATGAGATCCGCCTCCGACGACATGATGCAGAAGCAGCAACTCACGCGGGACATACCGTACCTCGTGTAGGCCTCGTGCAGCCTGAGCCCAGCATCCTCGATCGCATACGCAACGTCCTGAACCGGCCAGTCAATAATCGCGTTCCACGTGATTCCGACCCCGCCCTTACGGGTCAGGTCGGAGTTCGGCGCCCAGATCGGCATCTTGCTGCGCTGTTTGCTTTCTTGCCGTCGGATGCCCGTCACGTTAAGAATCTCCCCTGTCGGGAAGCGCTTGCGTAACGCACTGGATATGATTTTTGACTTCAATTCGCTGGTACAGAAGCGCATCGATGGCGTGCTCCACGGAAGAATCAATCTGACACAGGAGAGATCCTCGTATCGAGCGACATTGTTCTTCCAGCGTCCCTCCCAGCGATCCAGCATGTCGCCTGCCTGACGTCGCACCACGAGCAGTTCCCACCCGAGACGTTGGGCGAGACGCTCGCAACTCGGCAAGCTGTCTTTCCACTCGATGCGGCCGAGGTCCGAATGCACAAGAAGGCGTGGGCCGGTGTGACCGATTTGATCCAGGTGCCGGGCCACTGCGATCGCACATGCATCGGAGTCCTTACCACCCGATATTCCGATCGAAACCGGCACGGAGCGATCCAGCAAGGCGTCGATTTCCGGTGAGCGCGCGACCTCATTTGCCTTTCCCGGTGGCGCGCCTTCAAGAAATTTCGGTGTGGCAAAGCGAATTACTTCGACCGCGTCGCGGCTTTGAGTCAAGACGTTCCCGTTCATGGCTACTCCTGTTTGTCCAGAAGGACATAGAAAAAGGAGTGAGCTTTCGCTCGGCTGGACGGCATCCAGCGAAGCGTGGCGAGATGGAGCCCGCACGTCCCCTAAGGGACGGCGGGCTCGATTGCACTTGATACCGCGCGCTCAGGCCGCGGCGGGTTGCTCCTTCACGGCCTCAAACCGTTCCGGGAAATACAACCGCGTTGCGAAATACCAGCCTACTGCACTGGCGGAAGCCCACGACATGAAGAGCAGTGCGTCGTGCGTCTGCGCGCCAAGGCTATGCAGCAGAGCGATTTTCTCGTTCACGAAGGACATCGCCTCGTGCAGTGCCGTTCCGAGCCGGCCCGTAATCGCCTCAACAAGGATTTCGAGAACGAAAATCTCCTTGTAGTGGTCGACGAGTACGTCCCGCACCATCTCGCGCAACCTGCGCACGAGAACGAGCGCAGCCACTGCAATCGTGGCGTACGTGGAGTTGGTTCCGGCCAGCGCATTGAGCGTTGCCCAGAAGCCACCAGCCTCCTCGAAGGGACCAGGCGCGAACGCGTGACCACTCCGGAGGAGGACCATATAACTGACCACCGTGGGTACGACCGTGACTACGACAAACCTGACCTCGGCGGAGGTATTCTTCGCCATTGCCATCAGCGTCGTCGGAACACGAGCCAGCGCGTTCAGAAGCCACGCCACCATTGCCACGAACCGCGTCGTGGACTTGCTATTGAAGAATTTCTTGAGCATTTTTACCGCCTCTTGCGTTTAATGTTGAACCCTGTTTGCCATGAATGGCTAAGGGAATCCAAATTCGCGGAAACGGGAGCTTCCGGGAATTGCGCAGTGCGCCAGTCGTATAGCGTATTTCTTCGGATTAGCAATCGGAACGGCGAAGGGGCGCGCGGCGTGGCGTCAGCGGAGAGTTGCTTGCGATGGATTGCGGCGGTGCGGGGGCGAGGGCGGCCGCATGAGGGCTTAAACCCGGCAAGGCGCGCCTGAAATGGCACCGCGAAGCACGGCAGAAATTGCAGGAGTGAGATGCGTGCGAGGACTTTGAAGCTCATGCCGATCTAACGGCTCGACGCAGAATATCACAATCCGGGCGCTGTGTCGGCTGCGCAAGTTCGGTCTTCGATAGTGGGACCCGGGCGCGCCTCTCGAGGCGGGCCGGGACTCCGCCCTTCTCGCGCACTGTGAGATCCGACCAAACGTAGCGCCGCGAATCTCCTCTTCGGCCACCCAGCACCTTCGCCACGCGTGGCCCGGCGCGCCCACTATGGCTGCGCCAAGGTCTCCCGCATGAACGCGTACGCGCCTTCGATGTCCAGAAAGAGCGAGGCATAGTTCCTCTGCAGGAGTGGTGACGGCAATAGCGCATCCCACTTCTCGACCGCAAGATTCTGGGCGCCGGCAAGCAGAACCTCAGGCGGCAGGGGCGCGCGAGAGAGGATGTCCCTGATCGTCCCGAGCAGCGTCTGTGGCGTGCAATCCTCAAACGACAGGCAGATTCCTTCGTTCACCACGGCGACGTCGAAGAAGCGTAGCAACAGCGCGATCGTGTTCTGCACCTCATCGCCCTGCCAGATGAAGACGCGAAGGGTGCCCGCATCGTCGACATATCGCGTTCGGCCCAGTTCCAGGCGTCGGAAGATGCGGCGGGCGTCCATGAGCAGTTTGTTCGCCGCGTCGTCGAGGTATGCAAGCGGCTCTGCACCCGAGAGTACCTTATACATTTCCTGGCGCACGCGTGTATGCACGAGTCCCGGGCTACCCCCAAACGACGGAGCTTTCCCGCCTGCGCCCGCCAGCACATGCACGATACGCTGATTTGCGTCGACCTCCTCGATCTTCCAGCGGCGGCCGGCGAAGAGCAGGAAATCCCCCGGCGCGAGCGGCGCGGTGACAGGCAGGGAACCGAGTACCTTTTGA
The DNA here is from genome assembly GCF_905220195.1 of Paraburkholderia sp. J8-2. Taxonomy (NCBI): domain Bacteria; kingdom Pseudomonadati; phylum Pseudomonadota; class Betaproteobacteria; order Burkholderiales; family Burkholderiaceae; genus Paraburkholderia; species Paraburkholderia sp. J8-2. The sequence continues at coordinate 255,308 of NZ_CAJMZA010000006.1, read as the reverse complement.
TGCGCCATCAGCCGATATTCCTCGGGGCTGGAGAACGCGGCGTAGAACGAATAGTGGCCGGTGATGGCCTCGCCCTTCGGACCATGAACCAGCGTGCCTCCGCTGTCCTGCGCAAGGATTTGGTGCTTGCCGAGCACGCGCAGCAGTCCCCCAAAATCCTCCTGCGACACCGCGCGGAATGGTCCTTTCACGCACAGTAGCTGCCACACCTGCGAGGCCATAACGCCGCCATACTGGCCGATGACCGAAAGAATCTGCTGGATGAGCGTCGAGAGATGCAAGCCGCCCGCGCGCGGCGGCTCTACCCACCGTTGAAGCAACAGCTCAATCTGTGCGACGAACTGCACGAGCGCCTCCCTGAGCCCCTCCGAGACCGGCGCGCGCGGGTCCAGGACCTGCTCCAATGCGTAGCCTCGCAAGATGGATGAGGTTCCCTTGCGCCGCCCGGTGCGCCCGAGCCTTTGCCGGAGATTCGCCACTGCAGGTGCTGGCCCAATCTGCGCGACCGACACCACCGGGCCGAGATCGACCCCGAGCTCGAGCGTCGAGGTAGCCACCGCACTGGCTGGTCGTTCCGTCTGCTTGAGCGCGCGCTCGGTCTCCTCGCGCAGATCACGCGAGAGGTTGCCGTGGTGCGGCCAGAACTCTGGGGCCCGCCCATCCCGCTCGCACATCATGCGCAGCAGCGTCGTGTACTGTTCGACCTTTTGGCGGCTGTTCGGGAAGATCAAGTGGTTTGAGCCGCAGAGGTTCCTGTACAGATCGCGCGCGATCGACAGCATGCCTGTGGGCGTAATGTCCTCGAGCGTCACCTGGCGCCCCGCATCTGCCATGGCCTGTACCTGCTCGTCGGAAAGCCTCGGCGGCCCGTCGAGGTAGCCCTTAACGAGGATTTTCAGCGTGGCCGAGGCGTCGCGACTCTCAACGATCGTTGCCTTTGCGCCCTCACCCGGCCTCAGGAACTCCGCCGCAATGCGCACGTCCCCAAGCGTCGCGGAGAGCCCCACACGTGGCACTCGGCGGCGCAACGCGGTTTCCAGGCGTGCGAGGAGGCTTTGCAACTGCTTGCCGCGCTCACTTCCTATGAAGGCGTGCAGCTCGTCGATCCCCACGTAGTCGAGCCGCTCGAAGAGCGCCGACACACCCGAGCCCCGGTTATAAAGCATTGCCTCGAGCGACTCCGGCGTAATGAGTACGACCCCCGCCCGCTTTCTAGCAAACTGTTGCTTGCGGTGCGCAGCGACGTCCCCATGCCACGGGATGACGGGGATATCCAGCGATTCGCACAGGCGCGAGAGCCGGTCCCACTGATCGTTGATGAGGGCCTTCAGGGGTGACACGCACAAGGCGATGCGCCCCGCGCCTTCGCCGCGAGCCTCACACGCCAGCATACGACTCAGAATTGGTAGAAAGGCGGCTTCCGTTTTACCAGCCGCAGTGGCCGCCGCGACGATCACATCGTTTTGCGCAGCCATGATTGGCGGGATGGCGCGCTCCTGTGCGTCCCGCAACTCGGTCCATCCTGCCGCCCAGATCCAGCGCTGAATCATCGGGTGAAGCAGGTCGAAGCTCGTCGATTCAGAGCTGGAATCCCGCAAAGCCTTCGCCCTCCGTTGTCTCGCCGATGATCTCCAGTTCGGCCGCGCCCCCCTCATCCTTCTCGACTACGAGCTTCTCGATCATTGCCGTCCACGGGGTTTCGGGGTACTGCTCAAGGACTGAGAGGAGATTGATGAACGCCGTGATAGTCGTACGAGGCGTGCGAAAGTAAGACTCACCCACACGCTTTTCGCAGTGATGCATAAACGCCTGAATGCCGTCGTCGGGCAGCAGGTACTTGCTTGGATCCCCCAGTGCATAAACCCTCCGGATGTTCTCCAGCAGCATGTAGAGGTCCTCACGCGTGAGCGCGGAGAGATGCAAAACCGGGTGCTGGTAGTCGATGAGTCCACCCTTGGCAAAGGTATTCTCGGCGAGACGCGACTGCAACGCAGCGTAGCTGTAAATACCGCGGCGCGTATCGAAGAGCGAGTCCGGCGTGCAGCCCATGATGAATCCGAGCCCCTCGACGGTACCCTGAAGCACATCGTTCAGGATGCGCAGGATCTGCTCGTAGTTGGCGTTGCGTGCAGCAGGGTTGGCGAGCTTATACAGGTTGACGACCTCATCCAGAGCGACCAGCATCCCGTCGTAGCCGGCAAGTCGCACGAATGCCGCCATAAGCTTGATCTGGTCGTAGACCGTCGCGTCATCGACGATCGTGCGCACACCAAGCGCCTGCCGCGCGTCCGTTCGCGTCGTGAACTCACCTCGAAACCAACGGATCGCATCCAGTTTGAGCGTCTCGTTGCCCTCATTGTGTCCGCGCCAGTAGGCGGCGAGCACCGTCGCAAAGTCGTAGCCGTTCACCATCTCGGTCAGGTGCGCGCATTTGCGCATGATGAGCGTCTCAGGCGCTTCGCCACTTTTGCGTGCATCCTCAATTGCCGATGCTATGAACCTCTCAAGCACCGCCGCAAGTGCGCCGCCCTCAGGCTTGCTGCGCGTGGCGAGGTTCTTCATTAGCTCCGCGAACAGCGACCTTGCCTGGCCGCCGGTCGCGTAGATCCGCCGATCGGGGTTAAGGTCGGCATAGGCCGTAACCAGCGACATTTCGTGGGCGAGCGCACGCACGAGTCGCAGGAAGAAGGTCTTGCCTGATCCGTATTCGCCGACCACGACGCGAAACGCCGTACCGCCCCTGACAATGCGCTCGGCGTCCGCGATAAGCGCCTGCACCTCACGCGCGCGGCCAACCTGGATCAGGTACTGTCCGGTGCCGGGGACGACGCCCGCGCGCAACGCCTGGAGAACCGCGTCGCGATCGCGGGGACGGATTTTGCGTTCCTGCATATGTTCCTACCTCTAGCGGGGGGAGTGTTACCCGGAAGTTCGTGTCTCTTTTGGCGACGACCAGATAGGCCGGCGCCAGGCGCTGCCCAGTGTTTCAACCGCGCTCGCACGCTTCACTTTCTAGCTGGACGAGGCCGACCGGCCCGACCCAAAGAACACGGTCAAGATACGGCGTCAGATCGTCCGTGTGCAGTTCCTTGCGGCTCTTGATTGCTTCCGTCAGTTCGAGAAGCAGTTCGCCGTTTTTCTCAAAGAACGCAGCCAGGTCCGAACGCTGGGTCTCCAACAGACGATTGAGCGCGAACCCGTTCAATTTCACGTCGGCGTCGCTTTCCGGAGTCGCCACGAAAACGTCACCGAAGCCCGAAGCCAGGTATTGCCGCGCCTTGCGCTGCCATTTCGCCATGTCCTCTTCTGAACCCGGCGTTCGCACTCCGGTCACAGAATGCTCTGCCACTGCGCCAGCGAGGCTCATGTACATCGACCACCGCAGAAAAGTCTCGGTACCCGTCTGAGAGCTCAGATTGCTCTGGACGGAGCCAAGAATCGGATCACGGGGTCCGCTCGATCTGAGGATAAACACACGGAGCTCCGTCGGGCGCGGTTCCAACGCCGCAAGCATCAACGCGTGCCCGGCTTCGTGCGCTGCCGTCTGGAGCTGCTCGCGCTCGCTGCGTGGCCTGCGGGACCCCGCAGCCGCATACCCTCTCACCACCAGCGAGGTGGACCCTCTCGCGAACACAACCAGTCGCGACGGCGTCGCGCGGAACGCAAGATAGACGGCCACAACCGCCGCAGCCATTTCAATGGCGGCCTCCGGATTGGTTCTTACCCACGCGAGCAGCGCATCGATGTCCCCGCCGAAAAAGCGGAACGCCACGGGAAGCAATGTGAGCGCTGCGACCTTTTCGGCGGCCGAAATCGCGAAGCTCCATACTCCGGCTTCCCCGCGGGCGAACATACCCACGACCGCATACAGCATCCACAAGAGCAACGCCATATCGCCGACGCGCTCAACGTCCGCGATCACCCTTTGCAGTTCCGGCGACAACGAGGAGAGCGCTGGAGCCTCGTGGCCCATGACGATGCAGGCCGCAATAAGCCACGCGAGAGGAATCAGTCCGCCCCCAAGATCCCTCGCTTCGTCCAGCAGCCGTGCGAATCCTGGCCACCGTCGTCGCATCTCTGAGAGCCGAGGCCGCACAAACCGTTCACAGAGCGCGAGTCCCAGCCAGAATCCTCCCAGCCCGAGGCAAAGCCCTGGAACGGTGAATCTCATTCCAACAAGAATCGCGCACAGCCAGTAACTCACGCTGAACGCCACGCTGCCGATAGAGAGGCGGCTCATCAGTTGAATATATTTTTTCATTCGTCATCTCTCGCGCTGTTTTTTGATTCATTCGTACCCAGTTCGACCATTCGGCCCTGCTCATCGAATGCAGCAATCCGGGGCACCCGGTCGCCCGCATCCCAGGAACTCTCAAGCTCGCGACACTCGCTACATACGCCACGCCCCGCTGCATGGTCCACTCGGACCCATTGGCAGGTATCGCACTTCCCGTCGACGTTGAGCCAACACGGAGAGGAATCGCGGCAACCACAGCCGATACAGGACGCCTCGGTGGCATCTGCGATGGCGTAGGCGCGATACCACTCTCCGGCCGCGTCGTCATACCTCTCGCAGTCCAACGACGCCCAAAAGCCCGTTGAGGTATCGCGATAGCGTCCCTTCTCATCGAACAGGGCACGGCACGCATCCGGATCCTCGACAGACAAATTCGTGAAGGCATCCCACGATGGTCCGTGTTCAGTAGATGCGATGAGCGGCAGGGTTCCCTCTTCCTCGAAGCGGGCGATCATGTCGTTGAACGAGATGCGCTCCGCCGGATGCGGAGTATCGTGCCCCAGGGTGTCCACGCCCTGGAAACTAAAGCCCTTCATCTCGCGGTATAGCGCACGCGCCATTTCCCGACCAATCCCGCTGTATTCTCGAAGAACGCCCGTCGGAGGCTGTAACCAGATTCGAGACTCCCACGCGGGTTCGCCGTAGCCGCCGGTGACTTCCCTCGAGCCCCCAACGATGACGGTCCATCCGGCGTGAAACAGTTGATTTCGACGTGACAAGCATTGATAGATGACCATCGGTGTGAGCTGTTGCACCTCGACCCGGCGATTGCGTTCGAACACCGCCTCGTACTGATCCTGGTGCTCAAGCAACGACCAAAGCGCGCTCGACCGGGCATCTATGCCCGATGCCCTACACTCCTTTGCCAGTTGTCGCATGTCATCGCCAAGTGCACCGACCAGATTCGCCAGAAGCTCGCATTTCTCCCCGAGCGCGGTCCGCCGCAACACGATACGCAAAAGCGCGGACCTGGCGGCGAGGTCGTTCAACGCTAGGCCTGCGGCAGTCGTCGCCGCCCCTTCGGCCAGCTTCGCTACGCTCTCCATTTCCTCTTTCCCTTTCAGCATCTCCGCATCTTCGCGACAACACGCGCCGCCCTCGACCGCGACTTTCATTCAGCACTCGCTTCGCCATCCGGAGAACCCGCAGCCCGGCCCCTTGCGTTTACCGCCGAGCCGTCGCGCCGTTCCGCGATCTGTACATTGAACTCGTTGATCAGCTTGTCGATCGGATTATCGAAGAGCGGTCCACGGGTGGCCTGCAATTCCCGTATGAGGTACTGTGGGCCGGTCAAGGCAAAGAGCAGTTGCAAGAGGGCGCTGGTGCTCACACGCATGGTCTCCGGCCGCTCGTGTGGCTGGGTGATGATGAGAGCGGGTACTGAGCCTGTGCTGGCGCCAGGAGCGTGGCCGTCAGGATGTGAACGCATTACGGGTGGAGGTCGCTGCTGCATGGTCATCGAAGGTCCGCGCCCCCTTCACGACGACGCGCGAGCCGGGCCTCACGCCAAACGCGCCACTTTCCCGCGTACCCTCCGGTAGAGAGCGAGTACGTGTGGAAGATCTCCATACGATTGAGCAAACGCACGGTGCGCCGCTTGATCTTTCGAATACCCATGAATGTGTGATCGCCATGAAGGCGCCGCGCGTCAGCGGCGCAATATTTCGATGACCTGCCAGATCGCAACGACAATTCCCGCGATCAGGGCGAGAGAACAAAGAATTTGTGCTGAAACCGTGCTCGAGAGGCGAGCCTTCAGCGCGCCCCAGAACAAGCCGAAACAGGCGCCCGCGTTTCCGGCGATGAGGAGCCATCCGGGTAAGACGATGCCTGTCCCGTTCAGAAGCGTTGAGTGCACTAACATTGCGAACATCAAGGTGGCGCTGCCAAACAGCGGCAAGACCCAATCGTTCCTGTTGATCCAGGATGCATGTGCTTGAACCTTCTCCATTTCCGACCTCCACGTTTTTTTAAGTCTGTCGCTGACCACGTGCTGCGCGCTCGCGCAACGCGGCACTTCTCTATCAAGTCGCCGGGTCGCACGGAATCAGGTTCCGTGGGATCGATGCCTCGTTCCCGGCTGCGACGAGGACCGTACCCACCATTGCATCCAGCAAGACGGCGGAGCGGGCATAACCGATCAGTAACTCCCGCTGCAACAGAACGAGCGATGCGTTCTGGTTTGCACGCACAATCCCAACAGCCTCGTCATAAAGCGGATCGTCCTTGCCCCGCCCTTCAATCACCAACGCCATTACCATTCCTGTTCAATCCATGCCCCGGTTTATGCCGGGCCTTGCGCGAGACCCAGATTTACTTCGAGCGGGTCCTCTCCCTCGATGAGCGGCTCATCGAACGCGTCGAACGCCGCCTCGTTTATCCTCTCGAGCGCACCATCCACTAACAGACCGACCTGCGCACACGCCTCTGCAACTTCCGCACGCGTCCATTGGGGCCTCTCAAGCAGACGCATACACAACGAGGCATACGCCCCCTCTAGAGGCAGCGGGCAGTCAGGCAACTCGCCGAGGAAACTGTCGCCCGTCATGGGAGGCGTGAGGTCGCGAATCTGGTGCTCGCGGGATGCGGGCACATCCTCTCCGGTTCCCTCAAAGATCTCGCCGAGCACCCGCCCGACCGTAGCCGTTTCCTCGCGCAGCTGGGCAACACGCCTCATGTCAAGGCTGCTCGTCGCTACCTGCGTGTTACCCTGCAGAATCGGCATGCCAACGTAAGTAGTCCCGAATTCACTCACCTTCGAAACGCACGCCGACCGCTCCGTCAGAAGCTTGAACAGTTCCTGCTTGAGCATGCCGAGTGCGTCGCAGTAGTGCTCGAGCAACGCCATGACCTCACGCGAAGGCATCGCACCACCCGCGTACGCAACATCCACCAAGGTCCTGGCCAGCACGGTACGGTCCGTATCACCCAGTTTTTCGAGGCGTCGCTTCATGCTTCCGGCCGGTTTGGCTGGGGCGAGCGTGGGCGCGCTCAGCGCAACCAGGAGCGCCTTGAGGCGGAGGTAGTTTCCAGGCTCCAGATCGGGCCAATCAAGGATTGCCGAATCAGCTACCGAAAACACGTCGTCATTTCCCGCGAGCCCGGCGCGCAGCAGATCCGCTATAAACCCGACCCGTGTCACCTGTCCGACATTCGGGACAGGCGCGGCAGGCGTCGTCCCTCCGTTGAGACGGAAGAACACGAGGGGGGTGTCTGCCTTCGGCGCTGGAGACCCGGTGCGCACATCTGGCTCGAAGCCTAACTGCAGTGTGTTCGCGAAGTGCGCCGACAAATTCTTGGCAGACAATGCCTCCAGCGCCGCGTTGACGTCTATCGGTGCTAGCAACGTGGCAAGACTCTGCGCATCACTGAGGTCCTGATTCGTCGGCAGCGCTGCGATCAGCGCCTCCATTCGCTGTCGCACGCCCTCTGGCCACAGGGCATATGGCAGGAGCAGCCGCGGCCAGTCCTTCGTTTTCGCGTGCGGGTTGTTCGCGACGTACCTAGCGTACGTATTCACCTCCCGCGCCGCCGCGCGCCCCATCTCCGAGACAAGCGTGAAAAGCGCCCCTTCACCTTCGCTTGCTGACCCGCTTGGTGGTTGCAGGCGAAGCAACGCTGAAGAGAGCCCCTGATAGCGCCACAACGGGGCGTCGCTGAACTGTTTGACCGCACCGAGGCGAACCGCGAATGGCCCGCTTGCCTGTACCTCGAAGGCCTGCGCGAACTCCGCATACGCTCCGCGCACCAAATCCTGGCCACCGAGCCTCGGATCCGACAAGAACCACGACAACATCCACCGCGCTGGGGGAACCTGACCATCCTGCAACGCCTGAGACAATGCGATACGATGAATGTCCGGAAAGTCCGTAGATGCCCCGGCTTCGGGCGGCGCACCCGCATAAAGCCGTGTGCCCTCGACGAGATGGCAATACGCGATGAGGCTCTTAGCCCGTTTGACAAACCGCGCGTTCCGGTAGACGTGCGCCAGTTCACTGAGCTCCTCCCTGATCGCCGGCAGCGAGGTCTTCGCATCGTCCCAGCGGCGAGCTTCAATGGCCACGCGCCGCTCAAGGCCGTAGTAGAAGAGGTACAGGAAGCCCATGTTCGCTTTCGGGTCCCTACGTCCGCGCGCTAGCCAGTGCAGATACGCTGCGCGATCGTCTGGCCGCGCGCCAGCATAGGTGGGGTTGTAATCCAGCGAACTTTTTCGATAGTCGTCGTCATCACCGATCGGCAGGTCTTCGTCGACAAGACTGGGTTCTATGCCGTGCAGGCGCGAGCCATCCCCGCCACCGCAAAGATAGAAAAGGCCGTCGCAAAGGCTGTAGCGGTGCACCCGCACTTCCATGTCCGCCGGCACCCAAAAGTGCGTGAGATTCCCTGCCCTGTCCGCTCGCTGGGCTGGCTCGTCCGGGCGGATGCGGTAACTCTCGCGTGCCTCGGGTTCGGGATCGAACGTATGGAAGCGATCGAATGACATGGGAGCCGCGGCGCGTTCAGGTCATCAGATTGTTGTCGACGCAGGCTCGCTGACGGATCAGAACGATTGTCTGGAGCCGCCCAAGTCGCAAGGCAATAGTCCTCTGCGGTGACGTCACCGTGTAGGCCACACCGTCGCCCGTGTGCCTGATGCGCGGGTTGAGCATCTCGAAATTGCCCTCGCGGTCCAGCGCGAGCATCTTGGGGACTTCGGTCATCTCGGGCAAGACCAGCGTCACGTGATCCTTCGACCACTCGACGCGCTCCGGCCGGAACTCGTCCGCGCCGCCGGACATGAACTCGGCCTGGCATGTGGGGAAATGCGCGCGGGCCTCGACCGGCACGGCCGCATGCGATGAAAACGCGACCGCGGCCAGGGCTAGACCACTGACGCAGGATTTCAGGACCGTTAGCGAAAAATTCATGTCGAAGACCAAATAGTGTTCCGGGACCCATCGCCTATGACAGGCGCAAGGCCCCGCGAATGAGCATGTCGGGAACCCGTACGGCATTTGAATGTGAAGTTTTAGGGCGGCCGGCACAATTTTTTCGTACCTGTCCAGGAGTCGCCAGGGTGACGGAATCGGCAAGACAGGCGTGGTCCTGGTCAAGGAGTCCTGTGGAGGCTGCTCGACGACTCGTACATGGTGCGTCGGGTCGATCGGCGCGGCGGTTCGACATGTCGATCGTTGGATTCGACGGGATGCCCTGTATTGTTTATCTCCGCCGGGACGCCTCGAAATAGTCGAGGCGTCCCGGTGCCGGTGCTCTCAGTTGCACGAGCCTAAGTCGTCGTGATCGGGATCGAGGCGATCCAGAAGTAGTCCTACTGCGAACTCGATGAGATCCTCTCCAAACTGAGGGAACGCCTCGATATAGCGGTGAAGGTGGGCGCGGGTCGGAAGATCGCACTCACACGCGAAGTGCATGAGTACACCCTCGAGCTGCGCACCGTCAGTGTCTTGGACTTCCGCCCGCTTCGCTGCGGACTGAATCCGGTAGATGCGGGTTGGCCCGACGTGGAGAGTTTCCCATGCGGAGCCCGCCAGCACCGAGATCAATTCGCCAGCAGCCCCCTCGAATTGCACAGCAACGACGTAAGTCTGCACACGCATGACGCGCACGCCGCATATAGCGCGGATGTGTTCGAGGAGTTCATCGGTAACCCTGTTGAGCGGCTTGATCGGCCGCAGCAGGAATTGATTCATCGTCATCTCCAATGTCGGGCGAACCTGCCCATATGTGGAAATGGCAGCGCAAGCGCAAAGCCGGCAAAACTGTTACATATTCGCCCGTGAGGGGGAGCGCAGGACACGTCGTGCTTTTGCGATCGCGAGCGGATGCGCTATCCTGGGGGACCTGCCGTCGAGATCCGTTAGCGTGGACGCGATGGCGCAACTCAACATCCTGGGCACGTGATCGCGCTGCCAGTACTCTTGAAGAGGGCCGGGAATGGGACAAGCAAGGCAAAGAGGGACGCTCGACGAGCGTATATCAACGGCGAAGCCGAGGGTGCGCAAGCCGAATGCGGCGCAACTGAGGGCGGAGATGCTGGCGGTGCTCGCGGGCGCCGGTGCACAGGTGATCGGGATGACACTTGATGCAATGAATGGCGGCCCGACGCGCCGGGCGCTCATCGCGCGCGCGGCCACGCTGGGCGGTGCGCCTGGCAACGTCGACGCGCACAAGACTGCTGGCCCCGAAGAGCGAGCAACGACGCTCTCCGACCGCCGCCTGATCCAAAGATCCGTTGATATCGGCGCCGCGGCGGCCGAAGGGGCCGCAGCGCGCAATGGCGACTGAACAAGAGCTTCTGATCGATTCAATGTCCGAAGCCGAGGCCCATGAACGACTCGGTTATGACTTCACCCACGCGATTGTGGTGGGTGTCGCGTTTTGTGATCGCTGCCGAAGTGAGGCGGTCGAGGCTGAAGACTTCAGCGGCGCCGCGGCTTACGAGACCGCTGGGCGGATCGCGCGCCTGATCCGCTGGATCGATAGCCACGACACGCGCGCGCCGACCGTTTTCAACGGCGACGGCACTCTTACGGTGACAAGCACCGTGGTATTCGCGGGAGGACTGACGAGCATCGAGCGCGAGGTGATACCGGCGACCCTGCGTGCGGCGCGCGCGCTGCTTGGATATTGACCTGAAGCGCGCGCTTCTGTGGCGCAGGCGGCCTTCATGCGCGGATGGCAACGGCCCCCTGCCCGGGGGCAAAGCTGCAGCACCTCCAACGCCAGCGCGCCAAGCGTTGCAAAAAAAGCTGGCCGCTGCACTACAACCTTTGGGCTTTCTGCCGTTTAACAAAGGACACGCGTTCGAGTCCGACGCGAGCACAGTCATCCGGGCGCGGTGATCCTACGTCCTGTCGCGCCTTGCACCACTGTTCGCGCTTGCGACAATACCAACACCCCGGCGCCCACAGTTCGTCGTGAACAGCCAGGCGTCAACTTCTTGCGTACGGAGTCACTTTTTGATGTTCAGCGTCAACCCTCAGGCGTCGAGTGAAACGCGCGCGCATAGCTGGCACGATACCGCCACCTACCTAATTACCGTCGCGTTTCGCTTCTGCATCCTGCTGTTGGCTTTGTGGTCGGTTCGCTTTACGATCGAGCGGCAACACGCATGGGTCGGCGTCGACGACTATCACCAATGCGCGCCATCCATGGGGCTCAATGGAATCTCATTTGCGTCTGGCTGCGAATACTCGGACGTCAGCGTGAGTCCCAGCCTCCTGCACCAGACGTATCAGATCACCGCCCCCGATGGGTCCCGGACGCAGACCCGATTTGACGAACCCATTGTTGGGAACGGAAGCATCGGGGTGGAGCACCGAACCGTCGGCACGTGGCTGCTTTACGCGATCGCCGCGTTCGCGCTCGCACCAACGCTGTGTCTCTCACTGCTCGCGAGCGCCGGTTTGAGGATGCCGCCGCGCCTGATGCTCCGGCAGCGCGCCCGCTTTGCCGCCATGGCACTGATCGCACTTGCTGCCCTACTGATTTTTGCGCCAACGCTGCGCGAAACGCTCGCCCTTCATCGAATCGAGTCCAGTGAGTTGGATGCAAGATTCATGGATCTCACGACATTCGCGACTGTCGTGCAGACCTCAACTGGCGGCGACCTCCTCCTGCTTGGGACCGACAACTACGACCGGTCAGTGCGTGTGGCGGGATATGGCTGCCATCTCTATACCGAACGCGGAGAACCGATCGCGCGCAATGCATTTGGCGGGGCAGCCACGGTCAAGCGCTCCGCGCTGCCGAACGACACGCGGTTCGTGGGGCACTGCCTCTACCCGCATTACAACCATGCGCTCGGAACCGTGTGATTTGTGTGTACGAGTTTCGAGTTTCTGTCGTAACGCCGGCAAAGCTGGCTCAGTTTTCGATGCGCCGAGCGCAATCCGACGCTGAGAACCGGAACATCCAGGAGGGGAGGACATGGAAGGAACAAACGAACCACGACTGAACTCAGGCCCAGCAAGTACGCTGACCAGATGGCTCGACCAGACGACCCTCGGTCCGCGCAACCACAGCCCGTCATGTTACCTGGGTCACCCCGACAGCCAGAGGCGTTTCTACGACTGGCTCATGTCTGTGGGAAAGCTCTCGCGCCGGAACGGTGTGCTGACGATCGACCTGTCGGCGCGAAAGCTCGGGATGAAGTTCGCTGAGAAAGTGAACGGCCCTGGTTGGGGCGCGCACGCGATGCTCGAAATGCGCGTGCGGCGGGAGGGCTTTCACATTTTCAGACGCTACATCAACATCACCTGCCTCGTCGGCGGACCTCAAGCGTATATCGACTACGCACTAGAGGACGCGGCACGCCTGCTCATGCTTATCGAGAAGGAAGGGATCTCGGGTATCAAGGACGGACGCGGGCGCCGGCTCACGCAGGCCCCCGTAGATGATCAGGGACGCCTCGAGATCCGCGAGGGGGCGCTGCGCATCGAGTGCAACGAAGATATCGTGTGGCTCAAACGTCAGGCCCGGGCACTTGTCCCCCAGGTGGCCGAAAAAGACGGCCCCGCGAGCGATCCGAAGGTGCCCGCCGGCTACCAGGGCAACGACCACGTCACGGGCGCGCCACAAGAGGCGGTGGCGATAAATCCCGGCTCGGGCCTGCCTACGATTGGCGGCATTGGCACCCCGGACATCGGCGGCAACCAATGGGGTTTCGGCCCAGGCTCGGGCATGTGACGGCCATCGTCCGGCCCGACTCTTTAGTCGAGGAAAGCCGGATTTCCCTCGCTATTCATCGCGTTCGCTGGCTCACGCCGCTGATAGACTCGCACACGTCTGTCTAACCGCCGTAACTCCCCATCCTGGAAGGCCCGATTCCTGGCGGGTGCGCCGAGTCCTCGAGGCGCGCCGCTGAAGCTTTTCGCCGGACTTGCGGCACTGTTAAAGAAATACGCCTCGATGCCAATATCGCCTATATCCGCTGACCATCGTTATCGTGAGGCGGGCCGCTATGCGCGCTTGTGTCGTGAGCAGAAGCGATTGCCGATACACCAGGTTGCCAGCGCTGTAGGTGTGTCCACAGGAACCGTTATCAGATGGGAAAAAACCGGTTTCCCTCTTTATCTTTCACGCGAAGAACAACGCAGTTGGGAGCGCGTGCTCGGTCTTCGGCGTGGCACCCTCCTCTCGCCCCCGCCTATGCCGGCCGAACAAACCATCGGCCAGCGCGCATTTGAGCGCCGTGAAGAGATTGGTGAGAGCCGGGTAAGGATCGCGGTGCGCCTCGGGCTTAGTACCTCCGCACTGCGCGTGTGGGAAACCCGGACTCCGGACGAGGGTTTCTCGCCGGATCAACTCCGCGCCTGGGAGCTCGCGCTGAAAGTGGTGCCCGGTAGCCTCGGAAGCACGTCGGACGACGTGGGCCGCGCGTTCGGGACCGAAAATACCGCTCCCACGAGCACAATCCGTTGGATCATCGACACGACCGCAGAACGCGCGCTCGATTCAACGACAGGTTTGACGGATAAGGCGCGCGAACGGTGCCGGACGATCTACTCGCTCCGCTACGGTGTCAATGTGGCGGAGCCGATGACTCTCCTTGGGATCGCCCGCGACCTGTCCTTGTCGGAAGGTCGAATTTCCCAGATCCTGCGCCCGATCACCCCTGAGCGGTTTGCGAAGAAGGCCGACGCGCGCGTTTTTCGGGAACTGGCCAAAGCCGCCGTGCCCTACTTGCCGTGTTCTGTAGATCGACTGGGGGAACTTCTCAGACCATTGCTTGGGGAAGGGATCTCGGTGTACGGGGCCATCGGCTTCGCGCAAGATGCTTTCGGCATCGAGATTCTCTCCGTGTCGAAAGTGAAGACACTCACTGGCTTCGAGTTCGTCGCCCATGCACCCGACGCACCTGCTCCTACTGCGGGGAAGCATAGCGCCCTGCGGGCACTCGCAAACGGAATGATTCGCGCGTGCGGCGCCGCCCATATCGGGCTTCTTCGCCTGAATGCGATTGAACAGCAGTGGAGCGGTCCGGAAGTGGCGGCCATACCGGAGGTTCTTGCTGAGATAAACGGGTTCGAGTGGCTGGAGGACGCCGACCTGCGGGGCGCGCAATGGTTCTGGTTTGGTCTCGAAAATGCAGGTCTCAACCCGGTCGTCTCCGCAGCGCGGCGCATCATGGCGACTGCTGACCACGCCATCCCCATCGAGACGCTCATCGCGGGCATTGCCCGGGTTCGTGCCTTTCGGCAATCCCGCCACGAACTAGGCCAGCTGCTTGATGTAGACCCGCCCGTTACGGTCATTGAGCGGTTGCTCAAGCGGCTCACCTTCCTTGAATGGGAGGGTAGCGGCGGAAATCGATGCCGCCGACGAGCCGCGGCAAATCTGTCGTACAAAGAGGATCTCTGGGAACACGAGGTTGTTCTCTTCGAGGCAATGGTCGCCCAGGGGAATGTCGCGCGCCGCCGCGACCTCCTGGACCAGGTTGTGGCGTCGGGGGCTGCCACTCCGCTCAGCCCGGCGCTGTCGCTCACATTGCACAGCTCCCCCCTTTTCGCGAGGATCTACCCGAGCGTCTACCGTCTTGTCGCTCGCGAACCCAGCCGCGACGCCATGATTCGTGCAATCGAAAATGCGCACGTCTGGGAATGAACCGCCGCCCCGTCATTTCCCGCGTTGATCGCGTAGCGCGCAAGGTGCCCTTGCGTTAGACCGGGCCCCATCTACCCTACTCTCATCGTGCCATCTGTGGCCAACCTTCACGGAGAGAGTTGAGATGAGTGGCACCATCGACCTTGCGCTCGATGACTGTCGGCGCGCCGGTTGCAGGGCGTTTCGCGATCACGGTGTGACGTGGTTAGCGCGGCACAGCTTCCCGCACGCCGGCCCCCCAGCACGAAGCGTCTTGCGCGGGCACACGGAGGAGCGCCACCATGCGCACGATCGCGCGCTCTACGAAACCCTCTCCTTTCACAGGCTGTGCGTTCGCGACAACGCAAAAGACCGGGCGTGGGCCGAGCGTCTTTCGATTGGAGACACCGGACGCCACGAGCGCCCCAAGGGGCTCCTGGCAGCCAGGTTTCGTGCGCCGTGGGGAAAGTCGCTCCAACCTGAGCTGCACGTCTGCAGTTTAGTTTGCAGTGCAGACAATCTAGACCGACAATCACACGCTTCTGTGGAGCATTTTGTATGGCAAACAAGGTAGAGCAATTCCTGAGCAGCATTTCCGACGACGATCTTCGACGTGTCCTGCGTGACTACAAGGTCCAGCGAGAAACCGGAATCATGCCAGAAGGGGCCATGCGCGGGCTTGCGCGCGACATCCACGAGCGCTTCGGCCTGAAGCTGGCTGACGCCAGTGCCGTTATCTCAGAAGGCGTGCTGCGCATTGCGGCATATCGCTGGGCGGGCCTTTGAAATGGACGCTGCCAGCGCGCCGCTCGCCTTGCGCGCCAGCTCGATGCTGAAAATGCTTGCACAGCCAGTGTCGCCAGTGTCTTCGCACGAGAGGAGATCGTTCCGGTATTTGGCCGAGTTCGAGGTCCGTCTCTCACGCTCGGGTGGCGCTTCCTCAGCTTGCACCCTCGCTCGCCCTGGTAAACTACGGGGTATTGACCGCGCCTGCCGCCTTGTTGCGCCGGGTCGCTGAACCTCTCCGCCCTTTTCGAAATGTCCGCCCGCGAATACTATCCGCAGTTCTTCCGCCGCACCCGCCCCTGGGCGGAGGTCTTCTCCCGCGCCGTGACCGCAAACGACCTGTCGGCAACGGGGAGCCAACTGTTCTTCCGCGCATATAGCGATGCGCTCTCGAGAACCCCTGGCGCCCCTGCCGCAAAAATAGGGCGTAGGACCCGCGAGGCTCAAGGCGCGCTCGCTTTTGGGGAGTGGCTGCGCCGCGGAAGCATCATTTACGACCTGAACGACGCCCTGACGGAAGCGCTCGATCGGTCTGACCCCGGTGAAATCCGCCCAAGTGACCTGCACCTACCCTTCGACGTCATGTACGTGGCTTTCGGCGCGCGGCATGATATCCGCCTGCATAGCGGCGTGCTGGTGACTGGTGCGTGGCTGATTCACTTCCCTGGTCAAAGCTTGCGCTTTGTGCTTACCGCGCCCCAGCCTGCCGATACCCCGTGGTGGGACCGACATGAGGAGTTTTTCGACACGCGCCTCATGTACGAATACTGGGAGCGACCGCTCGGCGAAGCAATCGACGCCTCGCTCGATGACGACTACAAGGATCTAGAGCACGCATCGATGACAAAGACGCTCGCCGGCGGCCTGTCGAAGGACGACGCTGATGAGATCGCCGCACTCTTCACACACCTCGAGCAAAATCGGGATGCCTACCGCCGCGCGGTCAGCCTTATCGTCAACGCGCTGTGCTTCATCACGGCGTACCAGGGCGATGTCGAGGAGCGGTGGCAGCCGGGGACGCCCGAGAAGTGGATCGGCAAAGCGGACGCAGGCACGTCCAAGGAAGTGGCACGCGCCCGCTCCAAGCTCAATGCCATGGGCTATCGACGGGTGCTAAGGGTTGGGGACATGTTCGGCGCGCGATCAGCAAGTGCGCCTCGTGAAGGAACCTGGCGGCGCGGCCACTGGCGCAACCAGGCGTATGGCACCGGCTACAGCCTTCGGCGGGTGCGCTGGATCATGCCAATGGCAGTGCTGGGTGGACCCAGCGACGCGAAAGAAGAGCGCATCTACGAAGTACCCGAAGCGGCACCTGCGAAGCGCTGAGGGATCACATGGCGCGCTGAACCGAGCCCGAAGCCCCGGTGATGTCTTCCCCTCGATACCATGGCAGGGCCGCGGAAGTAGCCCTCCTCCTGGAGTACGCAAATGAATGCGCCTCGTAGGGCTGTTCGGGCGTGGGAATCCGCGCGAACTCCCTTCACGGGCAGCGTTGTCTCGTTTTCCTATGTGTTCTGCTCACCGTTGCCAGCCTTCGCCACGATGGCTGGCTTGCCTTCCCCCAGGATCATCCATTGCAGGAACACGTATGCGACGCCTGCGAAGACCCCGAGCAAGTATGTCATGGTGATTCCACCACCGATTCGCTCGATCAGTTCGTCCGCGTCTTTCGGTTCGGACACGATGATCTGTCCGCGGCTGTCCTTTACGGTCGGCAACTTCAGATTCTTGTTTACGAGTTCTGGGTGCATCGAGAGATACCACCCGGACGCCGCCGCCTTCCCGCTAAATCCACAATCGGCACCAAGCCACAGGAAAAAGACCAACGCAGGCGCGATCAGGAATACGATCAATACCTTTCGAATGACGCCGATTGCGTATTGAACCGTCGCGTGCTGGATCTTCTGCGCGACCATCCAGGCAAACGCGAGAACCACGCAGGTGAAGATCGGCGCGAAAAGGATTGGTGTGGTGTTGTTCATTTTCGGGTGTCAACAGTTTCGTTGCCGCCAACGAATGCAAATCGGCTCTTTTACCCAGCGTACTTTCTGACCGCTTCTGACCAGCGTCGTTCGCGCTGGAAGACTTCCTCTTCGATCTGTGGCACGACGTTATCGCGCATATCGTCAAGGAATTCTTCGATCATCTTCGCGTCGGCAGCGTCCACCGGCCGAAGCGAAGGAATTTCGTTGAACCATGTCATCTTTTTTTCCCTAGCAGATTACTTGCCGTAACTACGACGGTCCCTTCCGTTCGAATTCACATAGTGGAGTCGCCAGAAGAAAAGCGCGCCTGCGTTCACCAGCATCGCGAGCAACAGGGGGCCAGCCAGCGGTCCCAACGATGCCACGGACTCTGGCCTTGCCTCCAAAGCATCCATAACCAGATAGCCACCGATTATCAAAGGCGCTCCCATATACAGGATAAACACAAAAATATGGCCGATCAGCTTCATCATCGTTTCCTATCTGACTAAGGGCGTAGTTGCCCGCGGTTCTGTGATAGCGCTTGAAGTCTTCGTGCGATTTAAAGGAAGTACTTGATCGGATGCTTCGGATGTTGGACTCATGGTCAAATTCCTGTCGTCACTCAGGCCGCACGTAAAGCTGCGTCGTGGTTGTATTGCGCGACGAGCAATTCCCACCCGGCGCTCATGATCCTGCAGCACCCTTCGAACTCTGCCTTAAACGACATTGCAGGTTCGTCGACAGCAAATCCGGCAGCGAGGTACCGCGCGACCTGCGACTCGACGTCCGGTATCCACATCGCGTACGGACCCTTTTCATTCGGGTAAAGGAAGCCACATTCGCACAGCATGTTGCCGACGTGCGCGCTCCCGGATCCTGTCTCGTTGTGATAGCTGATTGCGCAGGGCACGCCGAGCGCCTCCTGGATCAGCAGCGCCTCGTTTGGATGCCCCAACTGCGCCCTGAAACGCGTTTCCCACTCCGTACCTTTGCGTGGTGCGCACATGCCGTTGCGGTCGGCGCGACCGAAGTCGGGATGCGGCGCCTTCTGAAACCTCACCCGTGAGATCGTGCCGTCGAGCAGGTCCGTTGTGAACTGCATAACGCCGAGTTCCCGCGCCAGCGACTGGCACGCATCGAACGCACGATGGCGCTCGGCGACGAACGACCTGCACAGCTCGAGCGCCTTCCCGCCTTCGATGAGAAAATGGAGATCTGGGAATTCCACCGGTTGCATCATGACCTGCCTCTGTCTCTGGAAACGTTGTCTATCAGCTATGCGCCGTTGAGCGGGGACGCTCACCGGGCTCGACGAATCTTCTATTCACCCGAGTGCTCGGCGCCGCGCCAGACCTTGTAGTTCGCGAACGAACCAAGGAGCGAAACGCATACAAGCACGACCAACGACCATGTTGAGAAGACCGGCAGAAAAATCCTCACGTCCGGGTCACGCAATACCAGTTCCACGATCTCCGCGCGCGCCAGGATGACATACCGGACCACGAGCCAAAGGTTGATCGCCACCACGCTCAGCAGCGGCGCGGGTGCCTTTGTGTAGACCACTACCGTTATGGCTGTCCCGACCGCGCAAATCGACATGCATAAAGGTGCCGGGAAACCGACCATCACGCCAGCGGCCAAGCCGACGAGAATCCAGAACGCGAATACGCCGAGGTTCATCGGCGACCCCGATTTTGATGTTTGCCCCACCTTCAGCTCCTTTACTGACATGCCAACGTGAACCCGGCAGGGTGCGCCCTCGCCTTCGGCGCGCGCAGCACCACCGAAGCTGTACGGCTTCTGGAGGAAAAGTTTTAGGGCGACAGCGATATACGTCCGCTGGCGCCGGTGGCGGCAGCTCGTGCGGCGATCGCCCGGAGTGAAAGCGACCTCTGGAGAATTAGGCGAAGAGATAGAGGGCACACCGGCCATGCGGCTTCGCCGGAACCAGGCCACCCCTCGGGGGCTTGCCGTGATCTGCCCACTCTTGATGCACGCCGCGAGTGCATTGACACGTTGGCGCGGGCCGCGCTATTCTTGCTCCGCGACGTTTTTCCCGACCGACACCGTTGCCGGTTAACTGCGGATTCTGAACGTCGTCGTGTAGCCCACCTTCTTTTGGCATGACAACTTTCCAGTCAGCTCGGGGCGTCGCGTGAACGGCAACAGCTTTCCCAGGACGCGCCCGGCTGCATGGAGTGATCATGCAACCCTCGTTGTTACTCAAGCCGGTCAGCAAGGCGCTGATCGCCGCGTTCGCACGCGAAGGCGTTCGCGTAGGCCCTTCCACTGGGCCTGACCTCATCGTTTCCACTTATGGTTTCTGGACGGCACAACTCGCGTTCGAGTACGCCACGCCGTTCATTATCGCCCCTGCACCAAAGTTGACTCGCGAGACGCCGGCGCATATGCATCTGAAGTGGACGATTGAGCGCATCAAGGGCATTGCGAAGGTCGATGACTGGAAAGCCCAGCAACTCGCCGCTATCACCAATGACGTGGTCCGCGAGTCCGGGCTGAGCATCGACATGCAGGCCGTCGTCTTCGACCAGCGACTGGCGACCACCCGCGAGCGCATCCTCAAGGCGCTGCGAGACCCAGATTTCCCGCCGGTGCACGCGTCGGTCGCGATCGGGGCGGGCCTGTTGCCCGAAGCCATGTCGAGTCTCGACGCGCATCTTGCACAGATGGGCCCCGAGCGCGCCTTGGGACCAGGCGGGCACGGCACCATCGCGGAGGTCGTCGCGCGTGACGCGACCTATCTGTGGCAACGCCCGCCACGCGAACTGCGCGAATTCGAGTCCGCCTTCGTCGACTGGGTGCACATGCGTGATAACAAGCCCTTTTCCGCCGAAATCGGCCTCGGCTTCTGCCTGCTTCAGCCCTACGTCAGCGCCGGGCGCCGGCAGCTGCCGAACTACAGCGTGTTCTCGCCAATCCTGCACTACCGAGAGGGGTCGCAGTGGCGCATGAGTGGCATCCCCTCCACGTCGTACCGTGAAGCGGAGCCGTTCACCCGTGGCCAACGCCCATTGGCGGAAGTGATCGGGGCACCTGTGACAACGCTGCAGCGCGCGGCGGTGTGCCCGGCCTGCATGGATGTCTTCGCACCAGCGAGCGCAAACGCACCGCACCGCTGCCCCGATGGCGGTCCGCATGCGCGACACCTGGTCGACACCCTCCGCGCTCGCTACGACAGCGGTAGTACCACCTTTACTGCGAGCGAGCTGAACAAGGATTCGCGGCCGCGGCCCGGGAGCCAGGACGGGGTTGTCGCCGTGCAAGCGCTCGAACAGTTCCTCTTGACGCACCGCGCAACCCTGGGACTGCGCGCCTTCAATGGCACCTGGGCGCTGATGCGCCGACCGACCATCATGCTGACGGCAGGCGCCTCGCCGGCGTCACCTCTCGAAGGGGCTTGATCATGGGCGTCCAACTCATCTGCGGCAGGCAGACACCCTTTGACCTGGGCTTCGAACACGGCGCGGAGGCAGAAGAAGACCCTTCAGCACTCGAGTTCTGCTCGCGAGTTCATGAGTACCAGCTCGGCTTCATCGTGGGGCGCAGCTTCAGCGAGGCAGTCAAGCGCGCGAGCCATGCTGCCGCCGCGGCGACTGCCGGCGCGCTCGGCAGTCGCTTTGGCGTGAAACTGGACGACGTGCTCGAAGCCATGCGCATGACCGACGAGCACGAACACATCATCCGCCAGGCTTATGCGCACTCTGACGCACGCACGTAAACACATAAACGACACCAGGCGCTCGCGCGCCCCGAATGACGGCCGGTTGCCGTCAACGATCAGGTGAACCCGATGACGCTAAAAATCCAAGGATCCATCCTCGTTGAATGTGCAGGGGAGCGACTGAGCATCCAGGGAGCGCAGTTCGGCCTCGAAGAGGACGGTACCCGTAATCTCGGCGACGGTGACTTTCAATACGAGGCTTTGCACATCTATTTCGATCCCGAAGACCGCTTCAAAATCCTGGTCGAATCGACGTTGCTCCAGGGCTCCGTGACGATCTACCCGGCTAAGGTTGAAGAAGGATCAGCAGTTATCGTCGAGGACAACCTCGACGCCGTTGAGGGATGAGCAATCCTGTCCGGCCTGATACTGTCAACGTGACCGAGATGGGGCCGCCTCTGGCGGCCCTTTTTGTCTCTTCGCCCCCCGCTCCAGGATAGGGTCCGCGTCGGTCAGACCCGACCGCCACCCTGAAAACGCCGAGGTTATATAACGACCTTCGCGGACCGCAACCGGCGACGCGAACCGTCCCAAAAGATCGATTTAAAGCGGAGAGCCAACGAACTCGAGTATCACTCGCAAGGTGCTTGTCGCGGTCGACCGCCTGCCGTTACAGGAGCAACCCACAGGCAAGGATGCCCGGCTGACCCAGTTCATGCCCCTGATGAAAGACAAAAAGAGTCCGCTTCACCTATCCGCGGGAGGGCGGCCGGCGGCTCGTCGCGGAAGTGCCCACCTTGCGCGATCTCCGGATCATGGCGTACGCAACCAACCTTCGAACGCCACGCGAAAGTGACATGCTGTGAACTCGCCGAGAGCACATCGCCGGGCGAACGATGTTACCTCGATCTCGAATGCCCCTTTCATTCGGGGGCCCGAGGCGAATATCCCGAAGCACCGCTAAGGTAGTTCGATCAATTGAAATAAGAATCGAATTCTCATTGAGAGCGATGCTACGAGAGAAGTTTTGCGGTGAACGCAGGGCGGACACTGAAAGGCTATCGTTGCCGCGCACTTAAATAGCCCGGAGCACCGAACACCGACGATGCAATCCGCATAGACGCTCGATTTTAGCAAAACATCAGCGTAATTTTCTGGAATTGGGATCCTGAGAACGTTGATGAACGAGAGGCATTTATATGCCGTAGCGCACGCCCCAATGCGACACTGAAAAACAACCAAACGCACGTCTTTTCGAGTTCGAGGTCAGAATGAAACTTGGGAAACATCTCACACCCTTCGCGGACGATATGGTCGACGCCGCAAAGAATAACAATGGCGTTCTCATCATGGGGAACTATCTGCTGAGTTCCGTGACTGACGGTGGAACATTAAATCCTTTAACGATGGACACCGAAAATTCGGTTGTATGCGTTGTCAAATACCGCGGCATTCCATTTGGCCTATTTCAGAACGGTCAGCTAGAAAAATCATACAAGATTGGCGACGAAACGGTAACTGGGACGCACGCCGAAGATTGCTTCATGTCTGCGTGGGAGGAGTTTCAGGAATTAACTGTGCTTCGAGATAGCGCTGATCTGGCGGCCGCAGGAAGGGGTCAACAGCTTTTTATCACGCTGAAAATCAATAAATCGCCTTGCATAGAATGTACGGCAAAATTAATTAAGTTCAAAAAGGCAAACCCTCACGTCTCAATCAGATTAAAGATATTGCAGCTATATTACGGTAGTGGTGGCACGAAAGGCGTCGGGTCCCTGACAAATCGATTGAGCATCCTTGCCTTGATGAGCTCTGGCTTTTATATCAAGGAATGGGTCATTTTCAAGAAGGCGAACCCAAGAAGGGAACAAACCAAACTTGGCTATATTCATGAACTAAGGAATATGACTGCCATATTTCTTGACAATACCGCGTCGAAAAAAATCTTTAGTGATGAGGATGATCAGGAGATCGTTCTGAACGAGACCGAGTTAAAATACTTGACGTTTCGGAGAAAACTGGCGGGCGACACCATCACTCTAAGCGAACAGAAATGGCAGGCACTTGAAGATATCCGCAGCCTTGGCGAGAAATATAGAAAAAAATCTGAAATGACTGAGGCCGAGCAGAAAAGACACCAATATCTTGTCGATCTGGGTTTCGATTTCGAGGACGTCAACCTCGAGATGTTGCACCGGAGACTTATCACATCGTTTAATCTGTATAAGCATGTGAACATTGCTGTTCCGACAGGCCTTATTAGCGCCGATGATTACTCTTCTAGCGAGGACGATGATTCGATCAGTGTGGACGATTAGGGCATTCTCTCCTGAAGACTGCCAATCCCGGTCTGGCCGCTGTCTACCCGACGACGAGACTTCGTGCATCGGCGCTGCGCCCTAAGCGTTCGTACAGAAGCGCGCCGAGATCCCCCTGGAATTCGGCCGGGAGCAGCTCGGGGAGATATCTCGATCGCCCTCGTGCACGCCCATTCGGCACACATTCGGATGACCCTGTGACGCGCGACCAGTTCAAGTCAGCCAGGCAGTCGCCGGCCGCTCACGCAGACCGAAGAACCCCATGACGGCGGCGATCGCGACGGCGCGGGACGGCCCAACACAGCGGCCCTGCGACCGCCTGTGGTTGATCTATCTACCACGACGTTGCCACCGCTTCCCCCCGCAATGGTAGCAGCGCTCTTTACCGCCAACGTCCCGGACACTTCGTTGGCAACGAGCGAGCCCACAGGCGCCGCCCAGGCCTAACACTGCGAGCATCGCGTCATTGCCACTCTTTCCGCAGTTCGACGTCAAGCTCCTGCCCGTTCGGAAGGGCAAGCGCCTCGCTCTCCCCGACCCGCATCGTCTTGACTCCTACTACCGTAGCAGCAGGAAACACTCCCGGATGGAAGGTGCAACCCTGGAATGTAACAGCAGCCGGTTCGGATTTATCCTGAACCACTGTCGCATCGATCAAGGTCGCCACCGCGCCATCCTCGCGCCCCACCGGATAAATCATCACAGCGAGCCCGCCCGTGGGCACCGTGATGCGCTGTTCCCACTTCGCGTGACGGCTCTCGCCCGTCCAGCTGCAGTCGGTTTGGGGCCCGCTCTCGACGGACTGGGTTGAAACCGCAGCCGGACGGGGTGATCCGGATGAGAACTGGAACGGCTCACCAAGTGCCCATACGGCGTCGCTGCTCGAGACTACATTACCATTCTGCTTAAGCGTGACCCTGTAGGCGACGTGCGCCGCGTCACCGGCCGCGTATGCTGCGACACCATGCATCGCGCACACCGCGAATAGCGCGCCAGCGATCTGCGCCTTCAGGCCATTCGCTACCGCGATAGCATTTACCATGCGATTATTTTTCATATTTCGTTATCCTACTAAATATAAAGCCAGCTTGAAATGACAAGCACGAGGGCGACGCGCCAACCCGAAGTCAGCGCCCCCCTGGTCGACAGCACCCGCGTAGCGTTGGGTACGAGGCTCACTACGCCCCGCGCTATCCCGCTACTCGGCGAAACGTGATGAGGTAATCCTTGCCGTCGAGCCAGTGCACTACGCCGACACGTGATCCCGACTCGGTCAACCCGTGGATCACGGTGCTCCCTTCCCAGGTACCGGGAACCTTGCCGGACATTGTCACATCAAAGGCAACGCTGTCGGCCATGCTGTCGCGAACGTTGCTGACCGTCATCGTCCAGGAGCCGTTATACACATCCGAAGGGCTTGCGTTTGTGGATAGGAGGTAGCCAAGTTCCTCGCTAAACTTCACAGGCTCGCCGTGGGTCACCTGCTGCCCAACGGGAGACACTTCGCCGCGAGCGTCCCGCGTCGTTACCGAAATCGCAATTGGCAGTTCGGGCGCGACAGATTGCTTTGCTGCAGGTGCGACCCCGTCTTCGGTCGCAGACGCCATCGACACCACGCTCGCCAGCGCAAGCATTACGGCAATCTTCTTCATTTTGTTTTCCTCTGGTGTGTATCTCATCTGGCCGTACCCGCAGGCTCAATCTTCGGAACGTTTCGTTGCGCCTTCGGCCGCCCGCGCTTGAGCGGCGCAACGCGTCGGCTCGCTTCACCTGAAATTCTCGCGCGGAACTCGTCGCTGCCAAGCAACCAGCCCTTGACGGTTGCCTCGATCAGCGCCTCGCGGCCCAATTCGTCGACTGGTGTCTCAAGCAACTCTTTCCATGCCCGCTGGCGCTCAAATGGCGTATTTCCCAGCGCCCAGATGTGAGCATGGTCGGTGACAAGTGCGCTGGCCTCGATGCCTGCGTGATGCCTGTAGCTCGACCAGCGCCAATCGCCCGGCTCCGCGGCGTGGCCGCGCGCAACAGGCGCGCATTCAACCGTACGCAAGGCGAGAAAGAAAAAGCTATCAGCCTCGAACACGGTCGAGCGGTAACGTCCCACCCAAAGCGTACCGTTTCGCGCGTACCTCCGATTGAACGCCGCCACGTAGCGGCGTCCGATCGCTTGCAATGTGAGCGGAAGACTCTCCTCGGTCGAGGGCGTCGCTATCAGATGCACGGCATCGGGCATCAACGCCCACCCGTGAATCAGCGCACCATGCTCGCGCGCGGCCTCTCTTAGGCATTCGACGTACAGTTTGTAATCCTGCTCGTCGCGGAACGCGGGGGCGCCTGCATACCCAGTCAAGATTACGTGTTGCGGTTGTCCGGGAACATAAAGTCGTGGAAGCCTTGCCATCTCTATACCTACGATATCTCGAGCTGCTCGCCAAATGACGTGCGCGGCAAGCTTAGCCCGCCAACTTCTCGGCGCAAGTCGCTGAAATTTCCTCGATCCCATACAACTTGCGACAGGCCGCCCGATCTCCTGCCCGAGATTGCCACTCGTCTTGCCTTTCCTTGCACGCACGTAGAACTGCCATGTCAAAAGCCGTGAATTCACGCGCTTGCGCAATCACCGTATCGCGCCATGCCATTCCACCTTCGACCTGATGGCACAGGGCGAGCATTTCCGTGCACTGGTGCTCGGCGAGCGCCTTGTAGTCATCGCGCGGGGCTTCGAACTCGAGCGTCATCCCGATACCGAGAAAGAACCCAAGAACCAGAGTGATTGAGCCGCCTGCGAGACACTGATCCGATGACGGCTTCCATCCCGCGATCATCAGACAGACACCGACGGTGGGGAGTAGACACAAGCCGACGATCTGCAAAATGAGCCGATTACGGTTGCTCACGTCCTCTATCTGACGGCGCATGGCAAGCTCGCTCGCGGACATCGGAGCATCCAGTTGCGGAAGACCGTCACTCATCTTTTCCCCCTTTGATTTCCGGCAGGCTCGCCAACCACCGGTACGCGGATCTGTTCTCCTCAAGGAGTACCAGCAGGCGCGCTATCAGTGCAATCCGCTCCTCATCGCTCGGCACACTACCGTCGGGCAATCGTGCCTCACCGCGCTCTAGACGCGCGATCTCCTGCTTGATCATCGTGCCTTCGTCGAGCACTGCCCCTAATGCGATCTGCTGAGGTGTACGCTGATGTTTCACCCTCTAGTCCTCGAGATCGACCATCTTGCGGCAGTCCTTTTTTGTGGACGGGCAAAGAAGACGCGTGCCGTCTTGCATCGTGATTAGCAGCAACGCGTCGCCAAGGGGTGCGGTGAATGCCCCAGCGACCATCACGGTACGAAGGCTGGTATGAACAAGCGAATGCAGGCTTGAGTCGGTGGAGACGACACCCATCACCACCTTTCCAGTCAGGCTCATCCCGATGCCCGTTCCGCTTGCACCCTCAGAGCCATTGAGTGTGGTCGACAGATATCTCCCCGCTGCTTCCTCCGAAGCAACCTGATGGCTGCGGTAGTCGTCGATCCCCACCACGACGCCGGCGCAGAGTATGGCGCCAACGAAGGCAACAGAAATTCCGGTAATCTGGAGCGCTTCTCTCGTCCCGTTCTTCATCACGCCCCCTACTGTGCCGTGCTTGCAAGCTGTGCCCACGACACATGATTGCGCTGCAAGAACGCTTCCTTGCTGATGACTTGACCAACACATCTCTGAATCTCGGCGCGGACATACCCAGGCGCATCGTCGGTATCGACATTCGTACTGGATACGACCCAGCTCACACCTTGCCTGTGTGCCGCCAGCTGGATAATCTGATGCGGCACGAAGGTTCTAACCTCGGCGCCACTATGCATCGCCTTGCACGAGCCCAGCATGAATGCCGTGCCCACGCTATCGCCCATGCTCAGTGTGCTGTACTGGGACGGAACGATCTGCGTCAGCATCCGTTCGAGCACCTTGCGGACGCCCGGCTTTACCCCCGGCAACGATACGAGTGGCTCGTAAGTGCCCGCCGATATCGAACCAAAAGTCCCGGTTTGCTCTCCCCCGCTTACCGTCCCAGGGACCGCGGCGGCTGCACCATTCTGCGCCCTCGCACTGACCCACTCAGCGCGTTGCTTTGCCTCGTATGCGCCTTTGTTCGCGATTGCGTTCGCGCATGTTTCAATGGCTGCCCGTACCCGCCTCGGCGGGGTATCGAGGTTGACATCTGTGTTGTCGATTGTCCAATTGGCGCCTTGCCGGTGCGCCTTGAGGAATACGTACTCCCCCTGGACGACGGCGTCGACGCGCGTATTTCCAATAGTTGCGTTACATTCGCCGGGAGCACCCGGGACAGCGAAATCTCCCTTCACTCCTATATCGAGCGCGCTGTATCCGGCGGGCACGATCTGGATCAGCATTTCCTGGAGCGTTGTACGCACGTCGGCGTCAATTTGTGGCCCGGGTGCCACCGGGACTGAAGCTAAGGCCGTGACCTGCTTTTGCGCATCCCGAGCGGTACGCTCAAGAGCGCGCTCGTCGCTCGCACCCTTTGCATGTCCCAGGAAAGCCACCAGAACGAGGGCGATGAAGGTCGCCAGACCACACCACATCTTTTTGCTCATTTTTTAACCTCGTCGCTTGCAACCCGATTCATCGTCTTTTCGGCCTCTGGCGAGAGAGCCATCAGTTCAGGCAGTTTCTCGATCAAACCAGACACCTCCTTCGCAAACGCGTCGCCCCCAACCTGGCGCGCACGCTCGACCGCGGCGGCCGCACACACCGTTGGGTCCCCCCCCTGGGTAACCGTGCTATAGAAGCGAAACGCGAAAATGTTGATGTGCCGGATCGCGATGCAATCGCGGTAGTGTTCGTTGACGAATTCACCGGCCTTTCCGCTTGTCGCGATCCTCGTCCAGTTCGCCTCGTCGCTCTTCTTCATTGCGGCCACTGCGACGCCGATCTGGTGGTTGGTCCAGACCATTGAGACAAACGCGTACACGAGGAGCACAGCACTCAAAGCGGTCCGTATGTGCCTGGGAGAGCGCTCTCGCTTCATCGCGTTAGTCGCAATGATTCCGAGAAGCTGGCCCGCAGTGGCCGCCAGCACAGCCGCCCACCAGAGGGTCAACTCTCCCACGAGAACGACCGCCAAAACCGCGGCGGTACCGCCGAAGGGGTAATAGCGGATACGCTTAGCAGGCGCACACGCTCCAAGCACGCCCCCCACTACAATTCCGCAGATGAGCGCGTACAGGCCCACATGTTCAAGCTGGCTCAACATCCTCGCCTACTCCCACTTTATCCGGCTCGCGCGCGGCCTCATTGCTTTCCGAATGTCCTCAATAATCCACCGGGCCACGTGGAGTTCGCTATCTACTTCGCAGTCCTTCCTTACCGATGTAGGGACTCTTGTTCTCGAACCGCTCAGTCCAATTTGAACATGCCCCGTGAGAGGTGCCGGCTCGCCCCCACCGGAACAATCGGTGAGGTCATTATCCTGAATTGGGGACACCCATTTACACCGAATGCAGTGGTAAAAACGCCTTCTTTCAAAGGCAGCCGCGAGCGCGATGCGCAAGCAGCAAGCGTCAGTGGCTGACAGTCAGCTTCGAGCTAAGTCTTTGTTTTAATTGAACCTCTGCGCTTGCCAATTGCGCTACTTACGACCTGCATAGAATTCGCGGCAAGTGCGGCTTGTCCAGGCGTCGTCGGAGCGCCATGGAAGGCGGCGTGGTCAACCGGCGCGTTGCGAAACCGACGTGCACTGCGATCGCCCCAGAAATGGCCGAGCTTTTCCGAGGCTTGCGGCGCGGATGTGCTGGTAGTCTGGATCGGAGATCCTTGCGGCGTCCACCACACCGCACGCTACAGACGCAACGCCCCACCATGGAAAAGTCCGTTGGATAACCGAATCAATCCCTGCGAGGAAGCTGAGGTTGCCGAGCGGACATATGTGTCCGTGGACCGTTGCATGTCCTGGCGTAGCGGCTTGCCACAAGCCCCACGCCCTACTTCTGGAGGCCTGCTGATGAGTTGGGAAGAACAGATCGCAGCTGTGAAAGCCGATATTTCGACCTCGTTCTGGCTCAGGCGCGCCATCGACGAGTTACATAGACGCGATCCCGTGGACGCGGCAAAGGACGCGCGCCTGCTCGCAGAAATCATGGACGCACGCTGCGATGCCCTGCTCGGTACGCGCGTGGATCCGGCCGGTGCCGGGGGTGG
Source organism: Paraburkholderia sp. J8-2 (assembly GCF_905220195.1). Classification (NCBI taxonomy): domain Bacteria; kingdom Pseudomonadati; phylum Pseudomonadota; class Betaproteobacteria; order Burkholderiales; family Burkholderiaceae; genus Paraburkholderia; species Paraburkholderia sp. J8-2. Next base: position 225,458 of record NZ_CAJMZA010000006.1, on the reverse strand, counting down.
CTTGCCTGGATGAAAACCGGGGGGACAATGGTCGATAAGGCAACCATCGATACCCGATTTCCCCGGGTCGAAAGACGGAAATCCAACCATTATGGCGAACACAGCAACCCGCACTCCCTCGCCCGCCGAGATGGGCATCGGCGCGAACATCCGAACACTTCGCCTGATCGAAAACATCGACCAGACGACACTCGCGGAGCGCCCCGGCGTCAGCCGCAGCGCGCTGCGCAGCCTGGAGGCTGGCGGTGGTAGCAGCCTGCAGACCTTCGTGAGCGTACTGCGCGCGCTCGGCCGCGAATCGTGGCTCGACAGCCTGACGCCTGTGGCGCCCATCACTCCAATGACGGTAACACGTGAGGGCGTGGAGCGACTGCGCGCAACCGCCACCAGACGTCGTCCCGCCCGCCACAGGGCCGCCCGCAAATGAGCGAATCCCTCACTCTCCGCGCCGGATCGCTTCCCGAGCCCCTCAAGGTGCTCTCGATCAGACAGCCGTGGGCATGGCTGATCGTCCGGCCTGACCTTGCCGCCGGCGCGCGCGCGCTGGCGACCTCAAACGGCGAGTTCAAGGACATCGAGAACCGGTCATGGTCGACCAGATACCGCGGCCGCGTGCTGATCCATGCGAGCCACACGATGACCCGGAGCGACTACGACAACGCAACACGCTTTCTGGATGTTGGTCCGCCCGCCCGCCTCGGCATCACGCTTCCAGGACGCGAGGCGCTTGAGCGCGGCGGCGTAGTTGGAATTGGCACGCTAACGCAGTGCGTAGCGCCGGGGTGCCGGCGATCACCATGGCACGTGGATGGCATGTACGGATTCCAGATCGCCAATGCGCGGCCTCTACCATTCATCGCTTGCAAAGGCGCACTCAGCTTCTTCGAACCGCATCGTCATCTTCTGGACGAGCTCGAGCGTCTGCAGGTCCTCACAGCCCCAACACCATGACTCGTCGCGCACGTCTGACCGTCCCCGCCGAGAACCTCCTGCGGAGCTCGATGATCCTTTTTGTTAGCACCGCTGACTCCACCCTGCTCTCTGGGCCCCACGCTGAAAGGTTCTGGGAGAGCATTAGGGCACGCGCCATTCCGCACTATTTCGCGGGCGCGGTGTCGGATCTCGACGGCCAGAGCGAGCCCCGAGACCTGGTTTGGACCGCCGGCCGCAACCATGTGGTCGCGCTAGGAGATACGGTATCGACCGTCTGCAGTTCCCAGGGCATTGCTCACGAAGTCTTTCCGGACCCTGAGGCGACCGATTCCGACGTTTGGCGTCAGATCGATCGCCAACTCGACTCACTTGCCTCCCGATTGCCGCTCGACGGCCATCGTTACACAGCAATTCGGGACCGTCTGTCCCATCTCGGTTATAGGCATGAGTGGGAATGGGCCCACACCGTCACGCCGCCTGAGGCCGCCGATGCGTTTGCGTACCAGGCGATTTGGGTCATCTGCTGCAGCGGATTCCGTGCACAGGCGGCTCGGGTAACCGAACAGAAGGTTCTTGACGCACTCGCTGCTGGGCGATCCGCGACGGATGTCTTCCCACGCAGCGGTAAGGGACGTGCCATCGACACAATATGGGCCAACCGTAGCCGCTACTTCGCCGGGTTCCGGGAACTTGTCGCTCGCGAAGCGAACGCTGAGGCCGTGATCGAATGGCTGGCGATGACGAAGATTCCCTACGTTGGCGGCGGAATCTTGCGTTATCACTTCGCAAAAAATCTGGGCATAGCCTGCGCAAAGCCGGATCGCCACCTCGCAAGGCTGGTCGGCGTGCCCGAGGGCGCAAACCCAGAACAAAACTTCCACGCTGTTATGGCGCTTTGCCGGCGACTTGCGGAAGCCACCCACGACAAGGTGGGCGCAGTCGATCTCGTCTTGTGGCGGGCGTGCAATCTCGGGATTCTCATGCCATGAGGCGCACGCCCCGCGCCCGCGACACCAGCGATTGCCGCGTCGCACTCTTACTAGCTGCGGAATCCAGGATTTCGCTCAAATGAGGCTCTTATGACTTCCCCAGACCTTCGCATCGAAATTTCCCATCCGATCCCGACGGAAGAGAACGCCGGCCTGCTCCTGTTCAGCCTCCTGCACTCCTACCTCGAGATCGCACGGCTGTTCCCCTCTGCGCAGGTGGAGCCCGACCTCGTTGCCCAGGCACGCAAGGAGCTCGCCCAAACCGGCGTACCAGCCACCCCCTTCTCGAAGTCGGTCGCGGGCCGCCATATCGCGTGGCTCCATCATTGCCTGCGCGAATCGGGGCATTGCATTGACGGAGCTGCGTGCCAGCAGGCTTGCGGTGCGAAAAACCCCTGTGCCCGCGAACACCGCCCCGGCGGCGCGCCGCTATGGGCTTCGGCCCTCTCCGACGACTGGACGCTCGAAGGAAAGGCGACGCCGAGACACGACGCGGGCAGGAGTTCGTTCGACCCCGGCGCCGCGGCTCGGTTGCGCTCGATCGTCAATCGGCTTGGCGTCAGCGCGCCAGAGTCGGACGCCGAAATGATGGGAGCGCTGTTCGCTGTGCTCGGGAACGTGCGCGCTGGCATTGATCGCTTGATGGGGAATCCGAAGCCCGCCGGGTCTGGTCAACCCGGCTAGGCGACCGAGCGCCGTTCGACATCCGTCTGTGCGCCTGTAAAATCGGTTAGGCAAAGCTGCAAATTCCAACACGCAACGGCAGGCGCAATTCTTCGAGCCGCAGGGCTCAAGATTCGTATGGATCGGCCGTTGTGCCTGATGTCAGCAGCCTCATCCCGAACCAGGGCCACCTTACCCCGTTGCCGATTCGCCCCATGACACCGAAAATCATTCCTGTAACTCTGGTCACCCTGATGCTCGCTGCATGCAATTCCCAGAAGGACGCGAGTAACGCCACCTTCGCAAATGCGCTCGAAAAGCATCTCGCTGGGCCGGGGAGCTGCATTACCATCAAGCCGTTCGTGAGTGCTGCCGATCGCCAAAGCTACCCCATGACCGTGACCCTGTTCGTGAAGAAAGGCTGGGACAGCCAATCCGTGGTCGACCAGAACAATGCGATCATGACTCGCCAGCTCGATCCGCTAGTGAAGGCCGGCGTTTTGTCGGTGGCGCCCGGGAAGAATAGCGAAGCCGCGCCCGCCCGGATCTACTCGCTGACCGACGCGGGGCAAAAGGCAATCGAAAGTGCGGATAGCACGGCAATGTGCGTCGGCCACTATAAGGTCGACGAAGTGGCCAGTTTCACCCAACCCGAAACTGTGAACGGTCAGACTACCTCGCGCGTTATTTTTACCGCGAGTCCGGTCGACGTGCCCGACTGGGCCAAGCGCCAGGATGTTCAGAACGCCTATAGCGGACTTGCCGACGCGCTAGCACCGCAAATCAAGAGCGCAAGAACGCTTGTGCTCGCGAGCGATGGATGGATCGACGCCGCGGAGTTCCGGCAGTAACCACTGCGATAGTTGCCGACAACCAAGCAATATGAACGACGGCCCGCCAATGTCACGCCTACCACACCCGCGCCAGTGCGCTGACCCAATCGGGCTTACTTGTTAAATCCTCCTGGTTACTAGCGATCGAAATACCGCCGATTGCGTAGCACGGGCTTCTGCGGCCGGTGATAGACGCGTGCAACATCGCCAAACCCGGTCTTCCTTCGAACCAGGGCGTCGAGATATCGCCTCGGGTCGGGGAATTTCGCAAGCAGCCGCGACGTAAGGCCACGGTTGTAGAACTGCAGGGCATCCGCGAACACGTTCGCGACCTCGTGAACCGCGAGACGCTTCATGAACTGCTTGCGGTTCCCGCCCGCCAGGAACGCGCTAAGCGAAGGGACCGAATATTCCACGCGAGCGACAAACTCCGTGTCGCGCGCACAGTCAAGTGGCGGAAATACGCTGAAACGCTTGTTGGAGACAAGATCCTCGAACAACGTTGAATGGCTCAACATATACGGGATGATCTCTGGCACGTCGCCAGAATACCGCGCGGTCTCTGCCGGCGCATCGCACGCGAAGCCGACGCGAATGATCACGGTGTCACCATTATCTGCCGCTCTAGCGTGACACTTCACATCGGCCAGGAGCATCGCCGTCGCGACACGCTCCAGATCCGGAATCCTGATTTTGCCCCAAGCGTTCTTGATGTCTTCCGAATACACCATTCCCTCTTATCTGGCGATGATTACCCGCATCTGAACGCGGGGCAGAAGCGGGGGCCAACTGGCGCCGGCCCTACGAGTGTTTGCAGCCGTGGTTCCCGTGCGGATCAACCCAATCGCAGACCGTCCCGAGGTCCACTTGGGTCGTCGTTGAATTTACCCACGGGATGTATGCGTAACCCAGAAAGGAGAGTGCAACACGGTACTCCCATGAGCCATCGGAGTTTCGCGCAAACCAAACGATCCTGTCGAGATGCTTCCGAGCGTAGTCATCAGAGACCAGCCTCACCTCCGCAGCTCTGTACATAAGGAACGAGCCGTCGGCCCTCGAGAGAAATCTGATATTACTGATCAAGCAGTAGGCTGCAAAGACGACAATGGAGAGAAGCAGCCACTCTTGTGCGCGCCGGATACCACGGCGACTGGCGGACAAACGCATTATGTTTCCTTCTTGTTGTGCTGTTGCCGACCTTCGGCACGCTCCTCGACTGAGCTCAGGAAATCACTGCTCCTGGTCGCCGCGCTTGTACAGCGACGAGCCTCCCCCCGCTCACCGTTCGAGCTCTCTCGTTCGAAGTTCGTGCGAGGATGACTTGCTCCGGTGCGCACGCACTGGGCGTCCACTCCCCGTCGTGCTTTAAACGCCTTATTTCGCACCTTGCGCCTTGATGCGATCGATTATGTCGAGCGCGGCTCCCCATGCGGCGGTCGAGTCGGCTTCAATACGGTACAGCGCGCCGACCCACCCGGGCCATGCCATCAGGTCGACCGTGCCGCCGGGCGACGAGGGCCTTTGGTCGCGGCTCCATGCGAAGAGTTCGCCGCGCTCGCGAGGTGTCAACCGCTCAAGCAAGGACGGACGCGACTCCCCTACGAGGATCAGGTTGTGCGCCTGTGACGCCGCACCAGGTGCCTCGCCGCTTGCCGATTGAGTGGATTGAACCCTGTTGCCGCTCCTTTCGACAAGATAGAAGCCCTGTTTGCGCGCTCCCGCTCGAAGGTCGGCCAGAAAGGAGTCAGAATCCACTTGATCCATACCCTGAGGCCACGGCCGCTCCAGAATATGCTCCGAGAATGCGGTAGCTACGCGCCCACTGACCTCACTGTCTTCGAGGCCCCACTCGGAGATCTCCGCAATCAGATCCGCATTGAGCACATCAAGCAGCTGCTTGTGCGTCAAGCGCACGCCACTGATATCCTCGACGAGTTCGATGCAGTCGTTCGCGTCTTGTTCGCTCAAACCGTCTGGGGTGCCATCGTTATCGTGCATTGCCAATCTCCCTCCCAATCAAAGAGGCTTCAGGGCGATGCCCTGCAGCAAGTCCATTGGGCAAACCTCGCGTGGAAGGCTCACGAAAACGCAGTCCGTCCACCGCATCATGTCTCCATTGAGAAGTTCAATCGTAAACAATACCGCGGTCGGCATGGGCCTGCCTTCCTTGCCTTCGTTCCACTGATCCGCGGTGTAGCAAGGCTCATCAGCGACAGCTGTGAGCCTGCCAACGCGGTGTAAGGCCGGGCTCCTGTGAGCGGTGGTTTCCACTACGAGATCGCCTACCTGGGGGCTACGGAGTCGCTTCGCCCACTCTGTTTTGTGGGCCGTCAGCGTCAGAGTCAGCGTTGCAAGCGACTGGGCGCACGCGATCAGCACTTGCGAGAGATCCTCGGAGGTAAGCAATCTCAGCTTCCTTGAATCCTTACCGCTGCTCAATGAGGAATTTGGAGCGATCCTTCACGTCCGCGATCCACGCAGGCGCACGCGCGAGACCGCTCCAGGTCTCACCTGTTTTGGGATTCCGGTACTTTGCAGGTTGTGGGCCGCGGCGGTAATTTCCAGATTTGGGCACCTTCGCTCCTGCGGCCGCCTTCGAGACGATCGCCGTGCGCGTCCCCTTCACCGCAACCGGGCGCCCCGTGGTCGCAGTTTTGCGATGCGCTTCCTTCTGCATGTACGCCTCGAGATCGGCGAGCGTGAGTTTGCACAGCGTCATGAGCTGTGTGATCTTCTCAAGCGAATCCGCCTGGAAGTCCGCGCGGAGCTGGGCCATCTCGCGATGGATACGATTGATTTTCGTTGCTGACATTGCTATTCCAGATCTTCTGCTAGCTATGTTTATTTTCTAGCCCGGGTTCGTGGAGAATGCCTCTCGAGCCCCCGAACACTCCTACGGCACTCTCACTCCACTCACGCTGCAGCGATCTGCTTGACTACAACGCTTAACTGGCCCCATTCGCGAAGATGCCGGCACCGCTATAAAAACAACACGCATCACTCAGATCGAGTTCACGCATGTGCCAACGTTAGGAACGGGTGATGCCAGGGTCGCAATAAGCGAATAGCCGGGATATTGCTTCTGTGCGGTCCTGGCAAAGTCCTTCACTGCAGCGTCACTGTCTCCAGCAACGACAATCGCCTGGATCGGTTTGATGACGTCTGCGGCACCATTCTTTCGTAGTACCCCTGAAACCATGAACCGCTCCGGCTGATGAACCTGCCAGCCGACCCGCGCCGATCGAACATCAAAACTACCCGCAAAAGCGGGCATAGATGCCGCTGCAATCAACGTGGCAGCGAAAACCGCAATGAACCCCGTGCGCATATCCGATTCCCCCGATGTCTGATGCTCTTCCCTAGCCCTCGAGCTCCGCCCGACGATATGCTGCTTTGCGAAGCAACATTGCCTCGAGAACCTTGCGCGCTTCCTGGGCGCCGAAGCAGGCAAACGAGGACAGCGCACTGGACACACGCCTCACCACACCATCCGGGAGAACGGCGCACACCGAGGTCCGAGATGGGGATTCCGCACAAGAATTGGTTGCGACCCAAGCGTGCTTGTCAGCCGAAACTAGGGATCAATTTTAGTATCACCATGATACCTGTCAAGGAGCTTCGCATACTTCTTCTTCAACCCCTCCCTATGAATGAGAAGAAGGCCAATGAGCATCCGCGCCGTCTTGTCCGTTATGACCTGATTCCCGGTCGCAATGCGCTTCACACTGACTTCCGATATGCCCAGCGCGTCCGCTGTCTGTGCATGCGTCCATCCCAGGTCTTCCTGGACTTCCCTGAATTGTTCTGGCGTCACTGAACACCTCAATCTATCGCCTGCTTTTGGTATCGTGATGATACTGTAAGAAGGTCGCGAAGCTCCACGCCCGAAGTATCACAGTGATAACGTCATTTCCAGCGCATTCTTGAGCCCCGGGAACAACTGAGTAGCGCTTTTTGCGCGCGCCATGGCAAGCGCGCGAAGTATCCACTACTACCTGGGCGCGGTTGCTGTTCCTGATTGCTGGGTCGATGAGATCCCCCTGAACTGTGATATCCTTGGGGCAGCCGTTAAATCGGCAAGATGCCGTAACACCTCTCCTCCTCGCGCCGCATTCCTGCGAGCAGCACATCTGGCGGAGCAGCGATACCAGTGCCCCCCGAAGCCGGCGATCAGCACCGGGCGGGTTGCTTTGTCCTCGCTGCGCGCTACAGTGCACTCATCCACAGGAGGATTCCCATGTCTATCGAAAAATTCACTGCCGCAAACGGCGAGCGGGTCACGAAGGTGACCGTCGAAGACGGCACCGGCGTCTTGTATGTCCCGGACAGCGTGCCTGCCGAAGCCCTGCCAAAACTCGCAGAACTGTTCGCTGAGCAAGAGGCTGTCGCACTCGAGGACATCCGTCAGCACTTTGGTGAAGCGGTATATGCGACGTTCAAGGACGACCCGGCAGCCGCCGAGCGCATGGTCCGTGAACGCCTCGCGGCCGACCTCGGCTCAACGCCCCGTCAGTAAGCTCTTTGCCTCTTCGCTTGGGTAACAGCGGTTACCCAAGCGCGCCTCGCGCGATCTCCTTTTCCCTCCGCCTCGCGGAATGACACAAGGAGAATCATGAAGCGCAACATCCCCGTCCTCAATCAATGCCTCCCGGCATTACGTCTGTCGCTACGCAGACGTTTGAAGGCTCGACTCCACAAGCAATCCGACACCGTCCCGGCCCCCGCGCGATCGGACGCAGTCACTACCTGGTTCAACAACCTGGCTGAATCGGAGCGAAATACCCGCAACGAAATCAGCCGGATTCTCGGCCAGCGTTCCTAGCAATCAATCAACCACAATCATCGAGGAACGATAACCGTGGATTCCATGGATTCATCGCATATCGATTATGGCGTGCTTGTAAAGTGTCTGTTTCCGTATGTCGGCGCGCCGGCGAAGCCCGGCCCGCGCCCGCACTACTGCATGGCGCTTGCTCCCGAACTGCCGTTCAAGGGACGCAAGTTCATCGCAGTGGCGTACGGGACATCGAAGCTCGACGACGATCTACTCGAAGAGCATCAAGGCATGATCCTGCGCGTGTCATCCGAGTTCATCAAAGGCGAGAAGCCTCCGCAGCCCACCGGGTATTTTGTCATGGACCATGTGGCTGTCATTCCGTACGAAAAGGAATGGGTGTTGCCGTTTTCGGCACGCTTTGACTTCGTGACGGTGGAGCAAAGCAGAAAGAGCGCTGCACACGGCCGTCTTTATGAAAACCTGCTTTTCACCCGACCGTTCAGCAATGCAGCTGCCAAACGCGCCGTCACCCGATTGATCCAGACTGGAGCAATCGGCCTGATCGGCGCTGCGAAACTCCGATGATTGCTGCCACCCGCCCTGTGCGGGTGGTAGCTTCATCGACCCGTCATTTACGAACAACCCGCGCGCGAGTCCCTGCCACCTTCCCAACTGCTTTTCCGTCTGACGCACCGAAAAGCACCCCGCATTCTCCTTTATCAGCCGCTCCAACACGGAGCAACAAGGAGAACTCATGAATTGCAATGCTCAGCAAGATCGCCCCAATCTCCCAGCCGCGAAAGCATGCACACCGCTTCGCGATCTGCCGCACGCGAAGGACGTGGCAGAACGACTGGTTGCGGAACTGACCCGCGCGGAGACGCTCTTGCGGCAGGCGATCGCTCCTCCCGTAGGCCACGAGTGGTGGAGTCAGGGAAAAGACCGCTTCAACTGGTATCTCGGCGATCCGATCCGTTCGACCGAGGGCGGATTTTCACTCCACATCCGCAAGGCACCGCAACCTGGACAAACCGACAAGGAGCGCACGAGCGATCCCACTCAGATCAGCGTCGAGCTCCGGCTCTTCGCTCCAGCCTGCGAATACCGCGACGGTCGCAAGCGGATGCACGCCCGCCACCACGGCGACGATCGCTTCGAGGCGATGGTGTCGGTCAACTCCGGGCCGCAGTGGGCCTTCCAGTACACCCGACACCTCGTCGAACGCGAGCCGTTCGTCTACGCAGGGACTGTTGAAGAACTCTGCACGGTCGCGGCAGCGAGGGTCAACGCGGGCCTCACTCGCGCGCTCGAAGCCGTCAGCCGTTGCTCCCGACGTGACGCCCCTGTAGCGACTTGATCCACCGTTAGCCGAAAGCACAGCCCGGCAGCGCGCACCCCACGCGCTACCGGCTTGCATTGCCGGCTTTTCCTGGGACACTGGTCCCACGAGATTCCTGCGGAGTTCCCATGTCCAAGGTTACATCCTCATCGCGCGCCATCACACGTGCGCGTTACGCCCTTCGCGTGCAGTCCATCGCGGACGGCGAATTGGCGTATGACGTCTCGATCGATGACGTCCGCCGGTTCCGTATCGAGGTCTCCCACGGCTGGCCTGTGGAGTGGCGCCTCTACGCTACGACCGACGCTTCGTGTGCTCGCCAACCGATCGCAATCGAGAACGAGTACTTCGACATCCTCGATCAACTCGAACGTGGAGAACACTGGATGCCCGCTGATTCAATCGAACGCCCAGTTGCGGCTCCTACGCCCATAACGTACGTACGCTTTCCAGAGTATCAGAGGGGGCGCTGAAGCCCTTGCGAAGATCCACGTACTGAAACGTGGGATTGGCAACACTCCCACCCTTCCACCCGCTAAGGCGAGAACGCCCCCGCGCGCCCAAAGACTACCTCCCGTGAGACCACGATGGCCACACCCTCGATTGCCGAACCTGGCGCAGCTACCGTCCCGCACGAAGCGGTCCGCGCCCCAGCCGTTGGCGCTGCCCGCAAGCAGGCCGCTTCCTCCGCACTCTCCCTCCTGCCTGCATTTATCGACAGGCTAAGGTGGGGTCGCCTCGACGCGGCGGCCGAACTGATCGACCAGATGAGCGCAGCGCTGGAGGCAAGCCACCCCGCAATCGCGGCCAGAATACGGCGCCAGCGCACGTTGCAGGCCACTCCGATTTCGATGCCGAAGGACGTCGTGGACCTGGAGGAGCCAACGAGGAAGTTTGATGATGTTGTCATGCCTGCGAATATCGAGAAGGCAGTGATGGATATCGTCGACGAGCATCGGCACGCAGATGAACTTGCCAAGTTCCACCTGAAGCCTCGCCACAGGGTTCTCCTCGATGGGCCACCTGGCAACGGAAAGACCATGCTCGCGGAGGCATTCGCCTGCGAACTCGGGGTTCCGTTGTTGCGCGCGAACTATGCCGGGTTGCTTGACAGTCACCTCGGCGAAAGCGGCAAGAACCTCTCCAAGCTTTTCCAATACGCCGGCAATGGCCCCTGCGTACTCTTCCTCGATGAACTGGACGGGATCGCTGCGTCGCGCGACTCATCGGACGTGGGTGAGATGCGGAGAATCACGAATCAGTTGCTCATTCTGATCGACCGCACACCGGCCCACTGCGTACTGGTGTGCGCAACGAACCTGCCTGGCACAATCGACAAAGCACTTATGCGCCGCTTCGACTTCCGGCTGCATCTCCCAGCGCCCGATCGCGAACGGATCCAACGGTGTGCGCGCAAGGAGCTAGCGCCCTCGCTCACACCCGGGCACGACATCTCAATCCTTGCCGATACGCTTGCCTCGCGGCCGTTCCCCAACCTGGCGAGCGTGTCGGATCGTTGCTGCGAGATCCGGCGCGACCTGGTGCTAAACCGAGGACGCGCAGTCACGGAGATTGCCTCGCGCGATCCAGACTAGGTTCCCCGGGCGGCGCGCGCCTGCCCCTGCCGACGCAGGGTGACGCCCGCTGATTGGCCGAGTGAATGGTTTCTGGGCATCGATTTGCAATCCGAATCGTTGGCCCTACCCTCAAACCAGATTGTCCTCGATGTCTGTGGCGACACCACAGGCCTTCAGGGCGCCCATCAAACAACCCATCGAGGTAGCGCAGTGAGTGACGGTTTCACGTTCAGCGAGAGCGGAGCCAATGACGACATCGGCTTCACGGTCAGATACATCGGTGGCTGCCGTATCGTCTACGGTGGCGTCCCGATTTCCGACGTTGAGATGCTGGCTCAGGGATTCAGCGATAAGGCGGTAATGTCCATGGACCTTTGCGACCTACTTGGTGCAACGTTCGTGATCGGCGAGCCGGATGCGATTGCCGCGTTGCGATCGCAGGACAACCTGCCCATTGCGGCCAAAAGGCGAGCCGAGGCCAGCGAAGCCTCCAATCTCGGCCTGCACGAGGAAGTTTCGAACTGGCTACTCAAGGGGGAGCGCGGCGCGTCCTCGAACGCGATCTGCAAGGCCATGTTTGGCCTTCCGTCCACTGCAGCGCCACGGCACCCGCGCGACCCCGATGAACTTCGGCGCTGCTTGCTGTTTCTCGACGCCGCTCGTACGCACGACAGGATTGAAGTCATGCGGGAGGTCTCTCCGGAATGGGCTCGTCTTGTTGCCAGGTGGGGAGAGATCACAACCCTTTTCAACGAGGAGTGCGCGGCTGGACCGCTTGCCCCCCGGACCTACGCGCTGATGCAAGAGATTCTGGCACCGGGAGGCGCCAGCGCGCCAACCTGACGCTGTCAGGGTGATCGAGGTCGCAGAAGAAGCGTGAATCGCCTTCGGCATTTGGCTATCCAGAGATATCGTGTGGAGAGGAGTTGACCGTGCAAAGTGAGAAAACGGAATTTCGTATGCAAGCTAGGAGGAGACGCCATGGCTGAAAACACTACGATCGAGTGGTGCGACCACACCTGGACGCTTGTTGTTGGCTGCAACCCAGTGTCGCCAGCCTGCGCCAAGTGCTACGCAGCGCTCATGGCTGCACGACTGGAGGCGATGGGACACGATAAATACCGTGGCCTCGCTACGAGAGCAGGCAACATCGGCAAGTGGACGGGTGAAGTCCGCTTCGACGAGTCCGTGCTGGACCTGCCGCTCCGCACCCGCAAGCCAGGCCGTTGGTTCCTGACCAGCATGGGCGACATCGCTCATGAGAAGGTAACGGACACGCAGATTGCTGCTGCGTTTGGCGTCATGGCGCAGGCCGAGCGGCACACGTTCATGGTGCTTACCAAGCGAATCGAGCGGTTTGCTTCTCTGCTGACTGGGCCAATACTGCGCAACGTGTTCATCGGCTGCACGGCCGAGAACCAGGCGCAGGCTGACGCTCACCGACCGCACATGGAGACACTGGCCGCCCGCGGATGGAACACGTTCGTGAGCTACGAGTCGGCGCTGGGGCCTGTGAACTGGGCTGGCTGGGAGTTCCTGCAGCAGCTCATCAGCGGAGGAGAGTCAGGCAATGAAGCTCGCCCCTCCCATCCGGACTGGCACCGTGCAGCGCGCGACTTTGCGCTGAAGCACAAGATTGCGTACCTATTCAAGCAGTGGGGAGCGTGGGGCACTGCAGCCTTCAACGCCAGCACGGGCCTGCCCGTCTTCCGACAGTTCCCCAACTACCAATCGTGGGTCAACAAGGGCAGCACCTGGGTGCGAGGTGGCATCTGTCTGGACACGGATGGCCGAGAGTTGGAGAACGGCGGTGACATGGCACGCGCCCGCGACGAAGGCAAATTCCCCGTAACCATCATGCACAAGGTCGGCAAGAAGGCCGCAGGTCGCCTTCTGGATGGGGTGGAGCACAACGGATTTCCACACGCTGGCGCCTGTTCTCCCTGAACAATATTCAACACGCCACTCCGAAGAGCCAGCCTTTTAAAGGATTCGTCGCTTCTGGTCGATATTCAGGAGGGAGCGCCGCTATGCTCCGGATGACCTCCGTTGCGGTAGCGGCTGAATTTCAGCAACCGGGTTCCCGATGTAAAGCGGTTGCTGCCACTACAACTTGAAAATGAGGATCACCCATGCAGTTCAAGCGTACCTTCATCGCGCTGTCGTTTGCATCGCTTCTCGTTATGGGCGGCTGCGCGTCAGTGCCGATGGGAGACTCCGCGCAAGATGCCACGCTGAAGACCTTCCACGCGCCGCAAGAAAAGGCCGCCGTCTACGTGTATCGAAACGAGAGTATCGGAGCCGCCGTCAAGATGGACGTCTCGCTCGACGGCAAGCCAATCGGCAAGACAGCATCGAAGACGTACCTCTATGAGGAGGTCACGCCCGGACATCATCAACTGATCTCCGAAGCCGAAAACAACTCCACACTGGACATCGACGTCGTCGCCGGCAAGAACTACTACGTGTGGCAGGAGGTCAAGATGGGCCTGCTGTACGCACGTAATAAACTTCAGCTCGTCGACGACGAAACTGGCCAGGCAGGCGTGAAGGAATCGAAGCTCGCCGTGCCCGCGACGGCCGCACAATAAGCGCGCGCAATCTCCAGCCCGCCTAGGCGGTTTCAGCGTGGATCCTGGCCACGCTCCGCCCCCTCCTATTCAGCACGCCAGTTCCCGCCTCTGTGCGGGAACTCTCCTCCCGTCAAATTCAAGCCGCCACCTTGTTGTGCCGGGCCACAGATGCCCTCGCGAACGCGCCGTGGGCATACCGCTGCGACGGCTTCCACCTCCCCCGGCAACGGGGACGGCGCGCAAGGCCGCAATTCAGGGCGCATCGCGCGCCTCCGGCGACGCCATGCCGACGGCGGTGCCAGCGTTGCTCTCCGCATCGAGCGCGGACCGTCGTTTCATGCTCATGCCGCGGTTCAGTGAGCCTGGGAATCGCGCTCCACCGAGGCGCCACCACAAACAATGGCAACGACGCTGCTGTTAGGGCCATAGCCTTCAGTAATCGGCTATGGAGCAAACCCAACCCGTTGCATCATTGAACGGGCTTCGGCAATGGAGAGTTCAGGGAAGAGCGCCGGACTGTATGCGACCTGCATTTCCACGCTGCTATCGGCTCTAACCTCCGGTCGCACGATTCGAATGTGCTTCAATACGTCGAACAATGCTTCATCACGTGTGAGTAGGCGAACGCGGACTGGGAGAAGAAGTTGCCTTGCGACCGCCTTCACCATTCCCACGCGCGTGAGAGCGTGGAGGTCCGACAGCACGTTATGGACATTCGGCTTTGCCGGCTTCAACACGCCGCGCGCGGCATCGCTTCCATAGAGGCAAGCGAGACACAGCATCACGATCGCGTCGTTGGCACCCAACCCATTCAGGTGCGCGAGCCGCACCAATTCGTCTTCCACGCTACGGCGCCTGTTGGCTGCGACCTTCTGGGTGAGCAATGGCGCCGCCGTCAACACGAAGGCCGCCCTTTCGTCCCACTGGCTTTCCCTCAACCCGGTGAACAGCGATGCAACCGTATCTTTCGAGCTCAGGAGTTGATCGGCATCGGTGCTAGCGCGTGTGAAGAACTGCCTGACCGCAAGCGCCTCCTTTTGAAGGGTGGCCGCCTTTTCTGGCGCGCTGTCTTCTAAACCCTTTTCGCCCTCTATGATGGAAGGTAGCGGACTCATGCTGTGCGTCGGCAGGTCGAGCGCACGAAGCGCTTCGAGGTAGGCCTGCTTTTTCGGGTCTGTCTGCACCCGCCCTGCAACCACGTCCTTGATTAACGCGACGACGTTGCGGTCGAGAAGGAAGAGCGCGTCAGTCGGGACGACCTCACCGTTCAACGGGAGCCTCCCCTGACTGATCAACGAGCGCCTCTTCACGTGCGACGAACAGGTTGTGATGGCGTTTAAGCTGATCCGCTGAAGGGCATTCCTCCTTGTCGAGCGGATACGCGACGAGCCTGCGGCCGCGGAACTGCGCGTACTCCGTCCATTCGAGCGAGCGGGCGACGCAGACGCGCCCGTCGGAATCGATTGTTATCAGATGCAGGTCGAACAGGGTATGGATGTCGGCACGCAGGAGCAGGCCATTGGTGATGGCGTAGTTTGTCTCGAGCGCGTGCGGTACGATGTGTGCCGCCTCTAGCAGCGCTTCGACCGTTGAGCCGCTGACTGCGCAAACGCAGCCATATGCGCGGAGCAGACGCTCCCGAAACTTTCTCTGCCCGCGCCGCGACCAGATCGTGGCAAGCTGCCTTTCCTCGCTGGTGTCCCCGCTGTCCTCGTTGCGAGATTCGCCGGACCCGCTCGGCGCGGATTCGCCTTGTGGCCCGGTGCGCGGCGCCGGGGTCGGAGACGACTCGTCTGAGAAGCGACGAAAATCTACAAACTGCTGCTCGAGGTTGTATCGGACCGTCCGCCAGCCCGCGCGCTGCCATGCATCTGCCCAAACGTGGGAGCTCCCAACCTCAGTGTTGCTCCAGAACGGCGGATGCTCGTAAGCGGAGCGAGGGAGCTTCGACTGGAGAATGCCGTTGATCTCATCGAACGTGAGCCGGACAACATCGCCGGAAAGGCCGCGTAAGTACGCTTCGAGGGGGTCGTATTTGGCCATGACAAATGCGCAGCCCCTATTGCGGGCCACAGAGGTTAGTTCAGGGAGAGATAGCATACCAAGGTTGCTCAGGTAGTCTGTCGATGACTGCTTCGCCACCGTCCCCGGTGTGAAATGTGGTTGTGCTGGGCAGAGACGCAGCGCGTTTGCTATATACGATGCGACAGGCACAATCAAATGACGTCGCGATCTTCCCTGCCTGCCCGGTGAGTTCGCAACCGAACTCGGGACTCTATCTACATACTATGGAATCCTCTTTATATTCCACACAGGAGGTACTGATGACCTATGCCGATTTTTATCAGATTCTCATCGAAGCTGAGCAACGCCGGGACGATGAAACCTTGCCGCATGAGGTTCGCGGGCGGTCTGAGGAAACGGTCTCACTCTGCAAGGAGCGGATGGCGCGCGAGGGCCTCACGCGCGATCGCCTGATCGAGCTCGCTGCCCTCTGACCGGAACCCAAGGGTATTGCGCAGCTAACCTGGATGTGAGGATTGTGATATACCTTTGAGTTATCACAAATCTCACTCGAAAAAAGGGCGCGATGGCTAAGCTGCACGATGGTGATTCTACTGGCGGCATCTCCGTCCGTAGGCCCAGGGATTCGTCAACGACGGGTTCGCCAGCTCCAGTAGATGTGTGGCGAATCGACCAAATTGTCGTAAGACTGGATGCCGCCCGAGCGGTCTTGAATGAGACTCTCCGAGCCTTGGACACCTTAGGCCCGAGCATCACGCCGCAGATCAAGGCGGAACTCACGCGCCTTGTGCGCCGACGCATCAGCGAGCAGGAGGAGATCGCCCTCCAGGGGCTCGTCGACGCCTCGCCGGTGAAACTCGTGTCGCCATCACGGGCTGAGATGGAGGCGAAAGCGGTGCAGGCGGTCCTCTCTGGTACCGACTGGGAGACCGCGGCGATAGTTGGTACGCGCGCGAACCCCCGCGCGGCGAACGCGAATGCCGTTGCGAGTCGATGGAAGAAGGAAGGCAAGGTGTTCAGCATTGAACGCGCTGGCCTGACGTTGTACCCGAGGTACATATTTGACGAACTCGGCAACCCCATTCCGGAGGTTGCGCAGGTGCTCTCGATTTTCGCGGGTTACAGGCCGTTCAGGATCGCCTCATGGTTCGAGTCACGAAACAGCATGCTGGATGGCGAGCGTCCGCGGGTGGCGCTTGCGTCCAACCCCTCGAAAGTTGTGGAGGCGGCCAGAGACCATGTGGTCGGAGCCGTGCATGGTTAGGAAAAAGCACCCTCCTCCAAAGACTCCATTTACGCTGACCAGCGTTGCGCCGACGACCTGGTACCGCGTCCATCCAATCGACCCGATCACCAGGGACTACCCGCCGGACGCCTACAACGCATCCGGCAAGGGCAACGCCCGGTTCAGCCCTTTAAGGCGCCCGGACAACAACGAAGTGATTCCGACCATCTACGCCGCACAGTCGCACAGGGGTGCAATCGCTGAAACTGTGCTGCACGACGTGCCCTTTCCTTCCAGCGGGTATCTGCACGACCTCGAGCGGGACCGCAGATCGAGCCTGCATCTGAGTGAGGTCGGTCTGCCGGCGCTGAAGCTCGCGAACTTGACGGCGACCGGACTTCGCGGGCCGGGGATATTGCCCTCCGAGCTTTTCGAAGGGAACAAGAGCGACTATCCGCGCACGCGCAAATGGGCGCTCTGGATCTGGGAGAACATGCCCGCAGCACAGGGTTTGCTGTGGATGTCGAAGCAGGACACTCAGTCGCTGGCCGTGATGCTCTTCGGTGACCGGATATCGGCACCGATCGTGGACCGCAAGCAGTCGCGTCACGTTATCCACTATGAAGATCTGATCGTTGAGCTGCTAGCTGAGATGCAAGCAACGGTGTGCCCCGCGCTTTGAATTGCACGTGACGCTCTGGCGCAGGGTGCGCGCCTGTGCCGGGCCAGGCAGAAATAGCTCCTGCAAACACGCACTCTTTTTTAGCTAAAGTAGGCATGGCGTTCGGGTTCCTATACTGAGCACCACAACTACCAGCGAGCCTCGCTATGTCGGACCTGAACCAAACCTCGAACATCGTCCTCGTCAAAACAAATCAGTATGCGATAGGGCTGCCCGGACAGCACCGGCTGTACACCCAATTCGTCAACACCTGCACTGCCCTTGCAGGCGTTGACCCCAAGACTGGCGTCACATTCCTGTGCCACCTGAATACCTGTGCAAGCGTCAGTACTCTGCCAAACCTGGTGGCAGAACTGCGGAGTCATGTTGACGATGTCTCCCGCTTCCATCTTTACACGGTCGGCGGCATTCATCCCCGCTGGTATTGGGCGGCTTCACTGGTGCTCGCACCCCTCGGCTGGGTGATGTTCGAAAAATCTGGCCTTTACAGTGGCGTGCTCGCCGCGACCGCCGGCGCGTTACTTTTGCCATGCTTCTTCGGCATGACCCGCCGCTCGATTCGACGCGAATTGAAAAAGCTCGATGTGTTCGCTAACTCTCCAGTTACGCTGGGCTTCTCCTGTGCGGCGGCAGGTCTTGGAAAACGCGATATTACTATTGACGAAAGCAGTCGCGAAGGCGGGCCGCGCGTGCGCAGTTATTGGCGCGACCCGACGGACCAGAACTTCGAAGTGACACCCGCGCGCCGATTCTCACGCGCATGGTGGACGTTTAACTGGGTTGGGATGACCCGGGCGGACGGGTCCGCCCTATTGAGGAAATCTCCCTGTGCCGCAGCGCTTACGGCCCCTGCTCAATCGCGGGCCTCGGACCCAGGCGACAGCGCCGCCTAGACTTGCGCTAACGGCCTGCTAGTCATATTTGCGGGCGCCCGCATCGCGGGTGCCCGCCATTGGCCGCTTCCGTTGTGGTGCGACCCGAACAGTGCTGATCGGAATCAGCAGACTGGGCAGCGCGCCTTCTGGCGGGGGGATAACGCCGGGCTTTGCGCGCGCACACCGTCGCTAGCTTATGTTGACTTGCTCGAACGCTTCTTTTGCCCCCCCGCACTTTTCGCCCCCGCCTTCCTTGCCGGAGCATCCCGCTTTTTTGCCTGGACGCTTCGGCCGCCGGGTTTTCCCCTTGCAGGGGCGCGCCAGCAAGTCGAGACATCCAGAACCGCAATCTCCGGCTGTGGACCCGTGGGAGACGCTCGCCGGATACGGAGGGCATGCTCCTTCAGGTGCAATACAACCTGCGTGAAATTCATCCTGGTGCGCTCGGGCAGGCTCCAGCCATATCGGCGCGGCTTCTGGTGAACAAGCACAAGCAGCCCTTCTCGGCAGTCACGGGCGCGAAGGTACTGGCCGCACAATTGAGTCTCCAGGGCGGCTTCCAGTTGAGCAAGCGTCCAACTTTCAGCGACCTTGATTTCGACGGGTATCTTCGCTGCGCCGCTGCGGGCGGTTAGGACGATATCAGGCTTTTTCGCGGCGACTGTCTCGGGCTCTCTCTCAACCGAGTAGGACCACCCCTGCACGAGGCGCAGGCGATCGGCAAGCCAGGACTGTACCGCCGCTTCGTCAGGCAGCGCGCACAAGGTAGCCCCCTGCGCGAAGTCGGCGTGCAGCAGATCGTGCTGGATATCACCGAGACGCCGTAACGCAAGCGCCTGCAATTCAGCGCCGGTTACTGGCTCCACCTCGCAGCGCCGCTCGAATCGAAGGGCGTCGCCCGCAGCCCACGCGTGCGCCTCCGAGTCAATCGCCGCGCGCTCGCGTGCAAGCGCCTCGATGTGCGCCGCGCGATCCAGGAAGGCCGGGTGGACCTTGAGTGTGTGAAGCGCGTCGAATGTCGCGCGTCCGGGCGTCTCGTAGAGCCGGTTAAAGGCGATGCCTCGGGCATCGGCCGCGCTATCGCGAAGGTCGGGCGAAAAAGTCGCACCGCTTGAGCGATCAGGGTCATCATCGGGGCGTGCGTTGTCGTATGCGATGGTCACGAGCCGCTGCAGGGTCGACGCGTCCATAGCGCCGGCGCGGCCTGGGAAAAATGCTACGCGCGAGCCGAAGAGTTGAGGCAGCACCGGGATGACGAGCGCGGTTCTGGCAGCCCGGTCAAGCATATCGAGCTTTTCAACAAGAGCCTGTGTCGCGTCCTCGGCGTTAATCGCGGCGGCGAAGCCGAGGTACGCGGCGGCAACCAATGGATTGGCGCTGGCGTAGAACCTTTCGATCGCTGTCCGATAGGCTTCCGGCCGCATATCTGAATCCATCCCTCGCAGGACAACGGACAGGACCGGCTGAAGGAGGCCAGGGTCGAAATCCGCGCGGGACTCCAGTTCGCGCCAGACGGGTCCGGCTATCAGGCGAGCGACGTTCAAGGGGCCGCGACTGATGTACTCCAGCAGATTGCTGCGTGGCTGCTGTTGCGGCGTATCCAGATCGCACCGTATCTCGGTCATCAGGACGTCCTTCACGGGCGTCGGCCACGCGCCCGCGAGGTCCTCTATCCACCAGGGCAGCCCGTTGATCTCGTGCGTTGCGTACTGTGCCGCAAGAGTGGCTTCCGCAGCATTTAGGATGCCTGTCCACGACGACCGGGACGCCGCCTCCAGTGAAACGCCCGTGAGGCCCAGCAGGTTGCGGTCGCTCAGTAGACTGCGGCTTGCGGGCGGCAGCGAGCTTCGCTGCACCGGCACGTGCTCGCGCCAAACACGGCGGGCCGCCAGCGCAAAAGCGTCCGCAGCCCTTTCCCCAACGAGTTCGGGAAGGGGCGCGAGGCTCGCAATCACGTTGCGGGTGCGTCCCCTGTTCGCTGCGCGAAGCAGTTGCCATAGGCGATCAAACGCCACGCTGACCTTACCAGGAGCAGGCGGCTGCAGCTTGATCAAAGGCTCCGGGTCGGCTCGGAGGCCCTCGAGAAAAGTGACCCAGTTCTGCTCCTCTTCGGCGATGCGCCGCTCGTTTTGCGTGGTCAGATCGTGAATGCGCTGCCTGCTTGCTTCATACTCTGCCGACGCGACGGCAGGTTGCAGGCACGCGTCGAGCTCCGCGCTCATCTCGGCGGAACCCTGCGCCGCGCGGCGGATGCGCGCGAGAATCTCCGACGGCTTGCCAAGTACTGCCCACAGACTGAGTGCGGCGCTGGCAGCGAGCCGTTGTTGATCCGGCAACTCGCGTGCGGGGCCGTCCTCAAGCAGCCAGTCCAGATCCTCGGCTCTCAGTTCAGGATTCCAGCCCGCTGACGCGAGGTCGAGCACGCTCCTGATCACTCGACCGCCAAACGTCCTGCCTGTGGACAGGGTTTGAGCTGCCCGCCAGAACGCTGCGCGGCGCCGGGGCACGCTCTGGAGAAGGCGCTGCACCGCTTCGGTGAGCTTCTCGTTGCCACTTCCGAGCGGCATACCGAGGCTTCCGCAGAACCAGAGGGTCGCGTCGATCGCCGCTTCGGGGGCGGTCTCGGGACTCACGATTGCGAGCAGGCGCTCGGCTGCAGCAGCGAGCAGAAACTCAAGCGTGTCGTTCCTTTCGCCTGGCAATACGTCGAGGCGTGGCGCCCGGCATGCCTCGAGCGACAACAATCCGCGGATCAGGCTCTCAAGATCACCTGGATGTGTGAGCGTGGCCATAAGGTCTGCGCATGCCCACTTGAGCCCAACGCCGCCCGTGTCGTCAATCAGCCGACCTGCCTCGAAGATGCCAACGAGGTCGCCGACCGTGATGAACTTCGGGAAAAGCTCCTCGATCGTCGGCACGAGTATTTCGTTGGGCACCGTATCAAGGTGACGCTTGATATACGTCGCATACGCTTCGCATTGACCCTCGTCCCCCGCCGCCAGCAATGCCTGAGCGGCCAGATACGCCGTACGGTCGTCGTCGCACGCGCCATAGGCTGCGGCGGCTGCAATATCGGAACATTCGTGAATCTTCCCGAGCCAGATAAGCATCAGCAACAGCGTTCTGATTTCAATGTCCGAGTTGTGCGCTTCCCAGAGGCTGCGCAGGGTCGGTGCAAGGTCCGGCTGTGCGAATCGGGTCAGCGCGTCGGTGTCCGGCACCGGTCGCTCCTCTCCCCCGCCAATGCGTTCGACGACCGCGCGGAGCGCGGCCGCGCGAACCGACGTCGGGAGACTTGCGGGATCGCCGGCCGATAACAGAACGAAGGGCTGACGGCGAACGACCTCACGAGCGACATCGGCATCCGAGATGCTCAGCCACGCCGCGGTTTGCTGCATCGAAGGACGGATGAGATCGAGACCGTAGTTTTGGGCAAAGAGCAGTTCCCTCAGCTGGTGGCGATGAAGGTTGGCCCCGCGCAGGCGTGTAAGCCACTGTGCGGTGAGATAGCTGCT
The DNA here is from genome assembly GCF_905220195.1 of Paraburkholderia sp. J8-2. Classification (NCBI taxonomy): domain Bacteria; kingdom Pseudomonadati; phylum Pseudomonadota; class Betaproteobacteria; order Burkholderiales; family Burkholderiaceae; genus Paraburkholderia; species Paraburkholderia sp. J8-2. The sequence goes on along the minus strand of NZ_CAJMZA010000006.1, from coordinate 203,452 downwards.
AACCACGCCATCGTTGTCGTTGTGAAGGCGGACGCGCCCGTACGCAGCCGGGTCGAACGCCGCCCGGTCCAGTAACATCACACGCTCATCTCCGGGCCAGTCCGGCAGCACGGCGTTGATGTCGATCGCCTCGCTCTGCGCGGCGACGGGTGCACCACTGTCGGGGATAATGATGGTCTTCTTGCGCCCTAAAACCAGCGCGGCGCCGACGCGCTCGACCCCCTGCATCGCTTTTTCCGCGCTGAGCCGGTCGCGACGGGTCCGCTCGACGTCAGTCTCCCTGATGCGCTCACGCAAGCTTTCGGCAATCATTTCGGCGTAGCTTCCGAGGCGGCCTTGCGCGAGCCAGTAGCGCACCAACCAGTCCAGATCGAGCGGGCGGCGCGAGATCGCCAGCAGGTTGGCCGTGCGCAGGGCCCCGAGGAATGCGTCGGCGTCGCCGACACCCTGCCGGGTCGAATAAGTCCGCATCTGCGATTCATCCAGCGGTGCCATGACGACGATCAGAGGCTCCTCCTTGGCGGGCGGTGCGGGAGGCTCTTTACGGTTCACAATGCGCCGGACCAGCTCGCGCAGTTCGGGGGTCGGCAAAGGCTGGGGCTCCGGTATGGGCAGTGCAGCCCGCAAACGCTCTCCATCGCGGGTGAATTCCCATTCCGTTACGCGCCCCGACAGAACAATGTACGCACGGGCCTCGTGTCCCTCGATGCCATCCCCAATCATGCGCAGCGCTTGATCGATCCGAATCCGCTCAAACTTTGCCTCGTCGATGGAGTCGACGAAGAACCACGCGTTCTCATCCCCTGCTTGCCATTGTTCGAGGCGGGCTCGGCTTGCGGCATCGAGCGCGCGGGACAGCCCCGCGCTCGCCACATCATGGAGGGTTGCGTAGAAAGCAAATCGACCCGCGTTCGCGAGCAATTCGGCCTGACGTTTCAGCTCGGTTGTTTTTCCGCTGCCGGCCTCAGCGAGGACGACTACGCGCCGTCGCATCTGGAGGTCTGCCCACGTCATCAGATGGTCCGCGTATCCTGGCCACAAGAGCATTGGCTCGGTAGCGGAGTCCTTGTCCAAAACGTAAAAGCGGCGGTGAAGCTCGATTGTCTCCATGGCGATCCCGGTATGCAGCGCGCGCTCAACGTGACGGTTCGGGAGCGTGGTGCGCGATGCGTATTCATTCCGTGCAGTCGCGAGCATATCCTGGCGGCGCGTCCCGGTCCGGAAGACCGACCTCTGACGCCGAGAGCAACCAGGGCACTCTCAAGAGGGATAACGACGCCGCTACCCGGGCCGTTGCCGCACCGGGACGCTGCGTCGTTGGAGTTCCTGCCACGAAAACCCAAGGCGGCATAGGTTCGACCCGGCAAAGACAATGATTCACCCGCAACAAAACTCCACGGGCACGCCAATTAACAGTTTGTCTTCACCGACCTTAGCAATCAGGACTATTGTTAGAGGTAAGCGAATCGACAGCAGATGCGTCGCCCGCGAGACCGATAGAAAAGTACACCTTCCGCCCGGGGGATACGTAGAGAGCGCCCCGACTGCGGCTGAATCGCCGTCACGGAGAGCATATGTTTCGAAAGATTCTGGTCTACGGGCTTCCTCTGTATTTGTATGCGCTCGAGGCTCTGATACGGACAATCGGCGCGATCCACACCGAAACCGTCCTGGGCCCCACGCTGGCGGGCGCGGGCATCGGTTTTCTCCTGGAGGCCACCGATCTGAAGCCGATGAAGCTTTCGCCGGATGTTGTGGCGGCGCTGGGCAAGCTCGACGCGAAGGTATATTCCGAGCGGGAAAAGCGCCTGGTCGACTTCATCTGGCTGGCGTTCTGCCTGTCCCTGGGCGCGTGGATGTACTCGCTGTTCTGCACCTTCCATCCAGAGGCTGGGCCAGTGGCGTACGCCTCCTTGTTCATCGGATGCGGCGTCTTCTTCGTTTCAATCGTCCTGTCGGCGGTTAAGGAGAACGTCAATGCTTGATCCCATCAGTCTCTCCGTAGTCACACTGACATCGGCCCTCGCATTTGCGGTCAAGCCGATTACGAAGGCACTTCTGGAGGCACTCAGGGCTCGCCTCCTCGGCCGTGAGAGCAAGGTTGTGATCAGGAGCCACGATCAGACTATCAAGGTGATGCCTAAGTCAGCGTTCGAGAACATCAAAACCCAGGACCTCGAAAAGCTGGTTGCCGAACTCGAAAAGCAGAGGGCGGACTCACAGGCCGAGCCGTCGGACCCTGAAGCGAAAAAGTGACGGTTGCACACCGGCAAGGAATGCGTGGCTGGCATACGGAGGCAGTGCGGGCGCCAGTGACGAGCCATTGCCCCCGCGTTAGTGGAGATGAGATGGTCAGGCTCACCGCAATCATCATTTCGTCAGTGCTCGCGCTCATCGGAGCGACATTCCTACTGGTCCAACTCAACCTCATCAGTGCGTCCCGGATCGGACTTCTTCCGCCGGTGATCGCGCTGACCATCGCCCTTGAGGTTGGCGTCTGGGCAATTCGCAGGAGACGGCAATGAACTCCCCGATAATCACGATCGGTATCGCCTTGAGCCTCGTTGGCATGATCGCTGGCAGCGCGCCAATGGCAATAGCCGAAAGCAATGGCACAGCGCGGCGTCCGCCGACGACGCAGGGAGTCAATACGACCGTTCCCCTCGATAAGGTCTCGGGAATCGTAGACTGGTTCGACTCCCTCATGGACAAGTTTGACGCGATCGAAGTTAAGGAAAGCCGCAAACAGTTTGTGCGATCGGTTAAGGAGTTACGGACCGGTCTTTATACACTGGAGCAGGACAGTCAGCACTTCCTCTCCCAAATTCCGGACGCTCGACCGTCGCCCGAAAAGACCGCGAAACTGCTGAAAACGAACACGTTACTTCTGGTGGAAGTCGAAGAGCTGATCGCGAAGAAGAACAATATCGGCGCGGACATCATTTACAACGGCGGCACGGACACGGAAGCACAAACTTCGTCGAGGCTTCATCGCAAGGAAATGACCCTTGACTACGTCGAGGGGCAATTGACGGACACAACCGCCGTGTGGAGCGCGGCCACGATCCGCGCGGCGCTCGCTCGCGGAATCGAAGACGTCCGCAAAGCCCAGCTGGCATGTAATGACTTTCAACACACACTGGAGAACGCACCACAGACAAAATTTCACGGATGAAGCCATCGCTCCAAGTCGCGCCGCCACATGCCGCGTGCGTAACCGCCAACCACGACGGTAATCGGCGTCATCGCCATCCGCAGAAGGCACGCTAACCAGCCAAATGTGCTCGCGCCTCTTTAGCCGCCTGTTGTCTACATGGTCCATCGCCCGCATACTGGCTCACGGATCCTTAGTCCGGCTGAAACCAAACACGAATAGCAACTTCCGCAAACCCTTCTGCGCGCAACGTTTCGACGTTGATTACCTTAACACCACTTGATTCGAGCCAACGGTCTGCCGTGTCGATTGCTGTTTGAACGCTGCCACAGGCCAAACCAAGCATCCGCTTTTCGATGTCAAAGTCTTTGCACTGAATCTTCACTATACCCCCGTGATTAGAACAATTTACGCTGCGTGAGACGCTGCTCGCGCGCACACCGCTCCGAAAGGATCGAGCCCACGCCAGAGACCCGAGAGAACGAGCAATCGGCTTACCGTCTGACTCCATATTCGACGCGCGCACGCGCCTCAACCCAGGCCAAAGCGACGCCGAGGAAAGCCATCACGCCAGACAGCCCTCCAAGCAGAATGAGCGTTCCCCTGCTCAGCGAAAAGCATGGGTCGTACAACGACCCGCCATCGCACTGCGCTGGAAGCATGAGCCACGCGAAGACGGTGACAACCGCACCCATTAACCCAGCCAGGAGCGACAACGGAGCAAGCGCTTCGCGAACCGAGATCTGCCGACCGCCGTCCGCCTGCGAAACGCCCGTAGCGATGCCAAGCGTGAACCAGAGTATGTCCATTCCTCGCCCTTATCTATCGTTAAACATTGGAGCTGCCCACCCTGCAACAAGCGAAAAATGGCCGCGTCGTGGCCACTGCAAGCAGCAAGCACCCGCGGCCTTCGCACAGGTCGAGCGACTAACAAAGAGATTCGCATGCACGGTCACCGTCACTCCTTTTCTGAAGGGGCGCCCGCAAAGAGGCAGTTCCAGCCATCGTTCCCTACCCGCCGCGGAATGACGTTCATAAGCAACGTGATGCCCACGATCAGCAGGCCTGCAACGCATAGAGCAGCCTGGATCGGCACCGGAAATGGCAAGACAGCGTAAAAATGAACGCATGCTGCACCGAAAATCAGATCCCATGCAGGCCCAGCGGCCGCGATCAACCGCACCTCGGTCCGAGTCATCCCTCGATGCGCGTCATCGCCAAAGTGCACGGCCATAAGCGATTGAATCCACAGTTTCGACTTGCCACGCAGAGGAAGAAAAATCAGCGATCCTCTGGCGCCAAAAAACCGCCCGACCACCCAATGTGCGCCCTCGTGAAGGCTTCCCGATATGATTACGATCGGTATTGCCAATAGCAACGCGATTATTGAATCTGGTGGTTGCAGCGAGCGCAAGTAGTCAACTATTCCCATAGGTCCTCCAGCCGAGCTATAACCCGGCAGTCATTGTGCGTGTCCGGCTATTCGGCGGTGAGATCTCGAAAGCGGGCTTCGATTATGTCTTCCAATTCAGCATCTTCTACTGCTATGAGAAGCTGAATGCCCTTCTTCGCGTTGATGTTTTCTACAGCGAGAGGCATCGCCTCGTCCAACAGGACACTCAAGTCGGACGACATCATCGTTTGCCCACTCAGTACTCCGAACGTGAACCATCTCAGCAAGTATGGGTCTTCACTTGCCTCCCACTTCTGGACGCCGGGTGTGAGAAACATCTCTTGAAACCCACTGTCGGCGCCTTGCAGAGATCTGAGAAGCCCGCGGCCCTTAGCAGATTTATCGAAGATAAGCACGCAATGCGGATTCGAATCGTTCGTCATTCCCTTTCCTTCCCCGCTAGCTCGCTCCCTGCATGTCCCCCGCCGACGAGAAGGCACAGCATCGTTGCGTCGAAAGCAAACTTTAATTTCATCTTTGAGTACCGTGTTATCCGTGCCGGTTGCGACTTGCGATACGCAAGGCATCCGGCAGTACCATCGCGATAGCCACGACGAACACGACGGTCGCAGCAGTCTCATGGTTCACAAAACGCAGCCACAGACCAGAAGCGCCTAGAATCCACAATCCGTAGTCTCGAACGTTTTCGGTTCGTTGCAGAATCGCGCACTACATTCCCCTTCTTTCCACGCGGCCCAATATGCGCCCCGTATAGTTTCCTGTTCAAGTTAGGTGGGTGGCGTCAGACCCATTTCCGGTTCGTCAGGGCGGTGAACTTACGGGTTAGCAATCGCTACGAAATCCAGTACCGCGATGAGTGCACCGAATGCGACCAATCCGCCGCAGATCGACTTGTGCCACGCGTCCGCACGACGCACTCCAAACGCAGCCTTCGCGAGCGCAAGGACACCTATCACCGCGAACACGATTCGCTTCGAATGTGATGCAACATTCAACCCGCCCGTAAGGGTGGTAAGAAGCGGACAAGCCAATACGGCCAAGAGGCCAATCATCAACTCCGGCAGCCAATCCTGGCGTGCACTCTGGTCTGCATCTGAATCCTTGTTGGAAACCTGTTTCATGGTCATTTATCGCTTTCCGTTCCACTATCCGGTGTGTTGGATCGGCCCTTACGTTTTGTCCGGGCTCATATCGTCGTCAATGCAATCGCGCATATCCTCCTGGGCGCCGAGCAGCCAACTTACGTCAGCGTCCGGGCGACCCAGCGCGCGTCGAGCGCCGGCATCGGCATCCTCCAATGCGGACCACTTCTTGAAAACGCTTCTCGCTTGGATCATGTTCCGCCCGGTTCTCCGATATCAGTTCAAGTGCAGGTCATCGACCATTTCAGTTCCGGCCAGGCGAGCCGACTGCAACGTGAGCGACTTACCCGGACGGACCTCCGCCATCCATCTATCCGCCTGATTTCCATGCCCTATCGCGACGTTAGCGGAGCAGTCCATGAAGTCGGGTCCATTCTCGCGGTCCTTGAATCGCTCAACGTTCACCGGCCCTACGGACAACGCCACATCATCCTTATCGTCAATCTGCTTCGCAGCGTTCTGGAATAGAGCAGAACACTGCGAGCGGGCTGACTCGATCTCGTTACGGGTCGTCGCCAACTGATACGCCAAGTCTCCAACTCCGACCACACCGGCAATCGCCAAAGCGGCGACAAATGCCGCCGGCCGCCGCCCCGCTTTCTTGTTTTCGTTGCCCTCGATGACCATTCTCGTTTTCCGTTGTTTCACCTACTAGTCCGGCCGCACCGCATACAGGGCAGTGCCACAGCAGAACACGCCCACCCCTAGAACGGCTAACCACAACCACGACGAAGCAGCGGCATCGTGATAGGCGCGAATACTAAGCATGACGCTCAGCGACGCTGCTATGCCAGCAATGCCGTACCTGATGCGATATTCGCTATCTCGAATCCACATCACGATTGTGCTGACCACACTAATCACCAACACGGCCAGTGCCGCATTCCAAATCGAGTTCGATGTGAGCATCTGTCTTTCCTTGGCATCTGCACGTCTCAATGGTAGCCGCACCTGGGGCGCCATGCCGCAGTTCGCCACCATTCAGCGCGTAACTGCTAGGTTGACTCCGAGCGGCCACCATGCGACGGGAACACCGGGAAAGTGCTGTGCCAGCAAAGCGGCGTAGGCGTCGTCGTCCTATACCGACATTCGAGGATAGCGACTCCACGCAACTGGTCGAAGAAAATCGTACCGTTAGCTTTTTGCCCGTCGCCTTCTCGTTGGAACAGCACCTTCACCACCGATGGTCTCTTGCTTTCCCCACATCATTGACTCCTTGTTTTCCAGTCTGAAACTACTTCTTCTCGCTGTGGCAAATCGGCTTCTTGTCATGATCCACAATGCGGATCAGCGTGGGTACGCCATGATCCTCTGTGAGACCCCACAAGCACCCTTTGCTGTCGATCACTGCGCTTACCTTCCAGAGCGGCTGTGCATCGTGATACAGCATGTCCGCAGCTTCCTTTTCACCAGCCGTCGCCACCGTTACACAGGTCGCCAAAACGACCAGTAAAGCCAGCTTCTTCATTGTTATTCTCCGTATTTTCCGTGGTGTTTTCAGACTACCGGCTGGGCCGGTGGCACGGGGTCGCAGCAGTGCGTGGGGAACTCCCAGCTTGCATCTTCGAGCTTCGGGCCGCTCGCGTAAAACCAGTCGAAGTCGTCTTCCCGATCTGCCGTGACCAGCCGAGGTTCTTCCCAGGAGGGTGCCCATACCCAAAGCGCCCTACCTGCGAACCATTCTTCGCCCGCGCTAAACTCGCGCCAGTTGCTCAGTTCCATTGTTTTCCGTGCTTATCAGAAGCCGTCCAGGTCCGGTTCTGTGACCGGTGCCTCGGGCATGCCGAATTTCGCCAACAGGCGGTAGTGCGTCGCCGCGCCAAATTTCGGTTCGCTGATTGGAAACCACGAATCGCCTTGGGCGCGGAATTCGACAGGGTAGCCGTCTTGATGGAGGGCGAAAGCAAGGGCGCGGACTGCCAACGGTACTTGACCGAACGGCTTATCGAGTGCCTTGTTCAACGACACTAGGGCCGCGCTGGAGCGAACGCCGCCGTCAACGTACAGCTTGAGGGTAAAGCCCGCGTTGTACGCATCTGAACAGAACGTAAAGAATTCGTCGTGGCCCTGCTGTTCTGCTGTCATGGTGTGTTTTCCCGAGTTCAGTTGCCGTTATCGCTAGAGCGACTTGCTTTACGCTTCAAGTCCCACACGATGTATCGACCCACTAGCGGCGAGGCGACTCCGCGATACAGTGGCTCGCCGAGCGCGGCACCAAGGGCGAATGTCACCAACAAGATTTGCCAATGGGACAGCCCGAACCATTCGAACCGCTCCGCTACCGCCTCTAGCACATAGGCTGCCCCACACGAGAGCAGCAGCGCTGGAATCCACGTCAGCAACTCAATTGTGATTTTTCGCTTCACGTCGATTTCCGGTACTTTGGTCAGTGGGTGCTCATAATAGCTAGCAGGGTGCTTGCGGCAGAGAACAGAACCGAGATTGCAGTGGTGCCTGCCGCCCACATATTGCGGCTACCAGCTTCATCGAGAAATTTCTGCATTGTCACCCCGCCGTCGAATTTCGCTGGGGGAGCTTTAGGTTTCGCTGCCCAAAACCAGAGTGCTACTGCTATGAGGCCGAAGACAGCGGAACCGATTTGCATCCAAAGAGAAATTTGTTGCGTTGCCATTACGTATTTTCCGTCTCAACTACTGGTACTCAGGAATCGACGCGAATTCAGCCGGTGTCATGGCGTCAAACTCGATGACAGCCTCCAGACGCATACCGGCCTTCGGTTCGCCATGCAGCGCTGTAAGCGCAGCGGTGATTTCGTCAGCCTTCACGACAAGCGTTTCGTCGCCAACGGTTACGCGCGCGATGAGGATTGGCGCGATACCGTCGTTCTTCGTGTGGATATCAGAGACGGCATCACGCAGCTGCTGGACACCATCGCGATATGCCTGCGCCGATGCGCCTTCGTGAAACTCGTCTACGATGATCGCTTTTTTCTTCATAGGGTTTTCCTAGATGGCCTACGCGACGCGATACGCAGACGCAAGATCGTGCACGGAGAAGTAATCCTCATCGGCGCTTACAACGCCCGCCCCCTCAATGCGGACTTCGTTCGTCGGTGCGTACACTGCGACAGTGCCGCCGCCCGTGTAGTAGACAATTCGGGTGCCGCTATGCACGTCGAGTTCGATACGGCCAACCTGTTGCGCATCAATCGCACGGAGAATCTGTACCACCGAAGCGGCTTCGCGCTCGCTCAAAATCAGATCGTTTGCTTCCATCGTTTTCCTACGCTTTCAGAGTTATTTGCTTATCAATCTGTCAATGATTGGAATCGCCTTGTAGACGATGTACGACAGCACGAAAGACAGGGCGAGTCCATCGAGGCCGAGCGGTTCGTTCCACAGCGACTTGAACCAGACACAGAACACCAAGCTCGCCGTACACAGAGCGCAAAACAGCATGAATCCCACAAAGCGGTGCCCCGCGCCCTTCACGGCCACGTGATGCGCTTGCTTCAGTGCATCTTTCAATGATTGCTTCACGCACACCCTCTCAATTGCTCCCGGCCAGCAGCTCTCATCCGTGCGACGTGCGTGTTCACAATGAACGCGACACTCCCACCAAAAGTGAGCGCCGAGACAAGACGCAGCCAGAACGGAACCGGAATGCTCCATGCGGTCAATGCGTCAAGCATTCCGATCAACAGAGCCGCCGCATACGTCATCACAACAACCGGACCCACCACTCGCTGGACTACTCGATGCACCAGTAAGCCGGTAGCGTATTCGCGGATCGCTCGCCTGAAAGACAGCAATTTCGTCGTGGTCTGTTTTCCGGTCGACTATTCGATAAGCCCGAGTTCGCGACATTCGGATTCGGCATCTGCCCACATGTCGCGCTCGATCATTTGATACGTTGCGGCGATATCGCGCGCATAGGCGGCTTCGTCCGTCTCAACGAGGTCACGAAACCAGCCCCAATCCATCAAGGCCATGTCGTCCGCTTCTACCAGCTTGCGATAACGCGGTATAGCGATAAGAAAGTTCTGCGCACGCCGCACAGCACCACCGTATTTCTCGACCAGGTGTTCCGGCCACACGTTGTTTCCATGCACGACGCAGTGCCCGAATACCTCGCGGGCTTCCTCGCCTACAAACTGTCTGCGAAGACGCTCGGGAAGGTGAAATTCCACAAAGCGTGTGAGCGCAGTGCGCGCGACTGCCAAACGTATTTCGGCCAGTTTGAGGCTATCGACATTGTTCATGCAGTTTTCCGTGTTCAAACCCAACGACTTACCGGAGTCGTGTAGTCGAATCGCCACTCGAAATAACAGTCGCTCGGACGCTCGTATTCCGATACCAGCGTCAATTCCAATGCCTGATCGCGGCACCAGTCGCGCAGGAATGCTTGAACAGCTTAGGGACTTTGACGCGGCCACAATGCGACGGGAACACCGGGAAAGTGCTGTGCCAGCAGAGCGGCGTAGGCGTCGTCGTCCTTTACCGACATTCGAGGATAGCGACTCCACGCAACTGGTCGAAGAAAATCGTACCGTTAGCTTTTTGCCCGTCGCCTTCTCGTTGGAACAGCACATTCACCTTACCGATGGTCTCTTGCTTTCCCCACATCATTGACTCCTTGTTTTCCGTTGTCCATGTCCTCAGGAGCTTGAGCCCGCGAGCAGCGGTGAATTTCTGCGGACGGGCTCGAAGCGCACGCAACTTACCCCGCGAAATAGTCGCAAGACCCACCAGCACGCACCTGCCGGGTACTTCGTTGAGACGCCATTTCCCCAAAGGGTTGCGTAAGCGATATCGTCCATGACCCATCTGCCTATAAGCCTAGTACGGCACTTTGAGTGCAATGTTTTAGGGTGCGGGCAAAGTTTATTGTTCTGCAGGGGCGATCCCTTCAGGTGTGAGGGCCCTCCGACCAATTGCCGGGCGGCACCATTGATCGCCCCTATCGCAGTGTGTGCGATTTAGCCTGAGCAATCATTTCTCCAGCGACAGCCCATGCGGTCGCCTCCGCCCCTACCTGCGCGAGGCAATCCAGCCACGGGGTACCGGGGGCCGCCCTGAAGATCGCCAGTGCCCTCTGGTAGAGAGGGCCATCGCCCGGCACAGTTTCGTCGAGGAATCGGCTGCTCATCGAGATAGCGAATCCATAACGGTGTGCCGCCCTCACATAACTCGCGAGGAGTCCAGTGGAACACGGGAAGCAAACCTCGGTATCGCTGCCGTCGCCCTGGCCAATACGGTCTTCGACCTCAACGGGCGAATGTGCCTTTACGGCTCCTGGCACGACGACCCCTGGTACGGACAGGTCGTCGGCGCCCGTCTTCGCCGGTTCGCTCAGAGATTCGCGCAATGCAGGTAGCATCGAGCATTTACCGCTGCGGGTGACGACGTTGGGTCTTGCCGTCGACGCTTCGTGCCGGTCCGCGCGGGTGGGCGCCGACGAAAAAGGTCGGTATGTCATTGTCCTCCACAACTCTCCTGTCTTGCCTAGTGTCCGCTACCGTTCACGTCTTTGAATGAGATGGCGGCGGGTACGCCGTCTCGAAGATCGAGCCCGTATCCTCGCGTATCAATCAAGTAGCCCAATCGATTCGTGACGCTTACATTTTCCACCTGTTCGTGGACCGTGTAGGTCAGCCCGGGCTTGGTATCAAATTTAATGTAATAGTATTTCTCGCAAAGGGCGCCTCCAGTGCAGACCCCAACGGTGTGACTCCCCGGCGCGACAATGTACTCCCGTGCGAAAGGCCGTTTGTGGCCATCAACATTGCCGTCCCGGTCGGGCAGGACGATTTTTGAGCTTCCGTCAAGATCGGTCTCGGACGATTGCTGAATGCCGGCTCCGGCACATCCGGTTACGCAAGCGACCAGAGTGGCTGCGAAAAATATGCTCCTCATCCCCGCTCCTCAAAGAGTTGTATGCCGCGCAAGTTCGCTGTTGGTCTGCGCGACCGCCGATACGATTGATTCACAGGCAAGCCTGACGTTGCGGTTCACGGGATCAACGACAATCCACACCACGTCGCCGGCGTCAAACCCCCGTGCGGTCATCGCCTGGACGATCCGGTTAAAAACGGTTGCGCCAGAGGACCGCTTCACACAATCAATCACGGCATCCGATCCTTCGATCCTATACTCGCCCAGCGCAACCTTCGACACGGCGTCAACAGGCAGCGTGCAGACCTTGCTGGAGACTGCAAATTCTGTCATCTCGAACGGAAAAGTTACCGAGCCGTCGTCGGTTACGATCACGTCAACGCGGTTCGAGACGCTACTGAGCGCGTTGAACGCATTTGCCAGCGCGACTGGGTCGAGTGGCCGCCCGACAAGCGCATAAATACCCCGCGTAATGAGCCTGAGGGTTGGCGTTGAACCCACTGTGAAATTGAGTGTGACGAATTTGACGTCAGGAAGCGCGTCCCTGAGTTGCCGCCTGATCGCCACGCCCCCGTGGCTTTCGAGCACTCGAACAATGCGGAGCTCCGTGTCGGAAAGCTCCTGCTCCATATCGAACGACACATGCGCGCGAAAGTCGTCGAACTGCACCACTTCAGTCCAGGCCATCCGTTCGAGCACCGCGCGCGCGATGTGGATCGGCGGAGTGAGCATGAGCGAGCGCTCGCCGTCGTACTCCGCCGTGGCTGTGCGTTCGCGGTACCTGACCATTGCCGTCAGGATTTCACTAATGTCGATTCGCCCCGTGGCTACCGCGAACATCTTGCGCGCGACAGTCAGCAGGACGTTACGCGCAGGGACAGAGGAGCCAAACCAGAACCACGATCGATCAGCGTCCAGCCACTCGAATCCCTCCACCGACTCAAGAACGCGCACATGGGACGCGTCTAGACCATGGATGAGCGCGCAGCCACCGGCCACCGTTGCCAGATGCGCGGCACCGCAGGAGCGGATCATGGCGTAGGCCGTGCTCCGTAGCAATTTGACGTCGCTTATCTCGAACGACTCGCCTGCATCGGGAGCGTATGCGATAGACTCGATCGCCGGCCCAACCGCAGGCGTCTCCGGTTCGCTGATGCGCACGATCTGGGCGCCGAGTATTTCCACCGCAAACCGGTTTGCGGATTCGATTGAAAGGTGGTCTCCGAGCAGCGAGCGGACCTTCTCGGTCAGCACCGCTGCGGGCAACGGAAGCAAAGGGTGGCACGCCTCCCTTAGCACGTCGAGCGCCGGCACAATGAATCGATATCGCGGGATGCGATCGATCATTACGTCGAGGATCTGTCGTGCGCGCTCACGCGTAATCCCATGCGCCACCCCCAGTTCGGTAAGCGTTCTAGCTCCATCGGGATGGAGGCCATAGCGCGACGTCAGCATTTGAATGGCCCGCTGGCTACGCTCTCCGCGCGGCAGGCTTTGCCATTGCGGATCCCACTCACGCACTGACAGAACCGTGGCGATCATCGTCATCGCCTCCGCGAAAGTCCCGCTCTGAACCCGCACCTCGCTCGCCCCCGCATCCGCGATGGGCCCGGGTTCAGGCTTGTGCGCTGACAACCATCCTCGCGGAACCACCAGCATTTCCTCCCAAATCGCCAACTTCTCCGGCGAAAGCGTCCCCGGTATCTCCCCGCTTTCCCACTTATCCAGCGTTGAAGCCGACACGCCTAAGTGGGCCGCCATCCTGTCGCGCGACACCCGCAGCGCCTTCCTCCGAACTCGCGCTCGACGGCCAATTTGCTCCCCGATTTCGCGCGCTATGGTCGGGTGGGAGGAACCGCCAGAGTCGGGCTCACAGACGGCAATGACGGGCTCGGGAAGATCTTTTCCCCGTGGCTCCATAAGCCAACCCTCGGGAGCTTGTAGGGCGGACTCCCAGCGACTCAGTCTTTCCGCGCGCATGCTTGCTGGGAGGAGCCCGGCCTCCCAGCGGGAGATCGTCGGAGGTGACACATCGACAAGGGCAGCGAGCGCCGTCGGACTCAGCCGAAGGGCTTCGCGCCGCTCCCGCACGCGGCGCGCGATATCCTCATGCTGCGACCGAGCTATCGTGACTCGAATGTCATCTCTCACGAAGCACCGCCTTCGGTTCGGACTCGATGCTTGGTCACGCTTCCCCCTTTACCCGTTCGTTGTTGTGGTGACACAAATCGCATCCAGATCACACGAATGCCACCGGTAGCTTCTCATCGGTCTACAGCTATCCGGCGCCAGCGGCTTCGGCCATTCGGAAGTGGCGTGTTCTCGCCGAATGCGGACCCTACGCTGATACATTTTCCGCCACGCCGTTTCCGCGCGGGGTGCTTGTCTTCGTGTCACGTCGGTGCCGCGAGGAACCGGTCCAGGGCCTCTTCCTTGTATGCAGGATAGACCTGCTTCATCAACGCGAATGCTGCACGCGCAACTGTCTCGAGATCGGCGTAGAAATTCGGCTCCGTGACGAGATCAACGTCCGACTTCACCACCCCGGCAAAGCCACTGTATTCGTCGCCGCATTCTTGCTCGATGTACCAGCGACCGTCACCCGCCTGCACTACCATAAGGCGCGAACGCGGGAAATGCCGCTGCCCCTCTTCCTGATACGTCCAATCAAGGTGGTAATGCATCCGTGTCCGATACTTGGAACCTGTGTACATGGCCGGCATCCTTATCTGTCAGTTCGGAGGGCACTTCATTCCAATGCGCGCGGGAGACCTTGCGTAGTTCAGGCGGTCAGCTTAACCCGAGCGCCTTGCGGTCCTCAGTTTGCCGCATCAAATCGACGGCGTATGTACGCGCGCAGTGCGTCGGCCGTCGACGCATCTGAGTCCTTGCCGGCGTCGAACCAGACGTCCGCGAACGCCTCGGCCCGTACCTCGTTGAAATCCTCTGCATAGGCGTACTCGCGAGCGATGCGTCTCGCTTCCTCGATGCTCTGGACTTCGTTACTCATGGTGCTCTCCCTATTCCACTGGCACGATTGCTTGCCCATTCTTGCGCTCCACCAAGCTAAAAGAAAATCTGCGACACGGCGACTCTGGCCGGTATCGTGCTCCAAGTGGGCGGGCGACCGTTCAATCGCAGCGCTTCCCGCAGCAGTTATAGTAGACACTTATCCCTCCAGTTTTCCTTGCTTAATCGAAGGTTGCGCGATCGGGCCGACGAAGAGTCCTTCGATCACATATTCCGACCTGCCAGTCGATGGGAGATACCAGACCGCCTCCGCGCCACAAAATGTGACATCACCCTCACTATTGACCTGAACCACGACGGGAGAATCATCGCTGGCATCGACGAAATACCAATAGAATCCTTCGCCGGGTTCACGGCCAGGGATGAAAAATTTTTCGACCGGTCCGGCTTGTGTTGCTGCCTGTTCCATGCGTTATCCTAGTTCGTCTGCTTGGCGGCCCGAACCTCAATGATAGCGCCACGCGATGCGAGCTGCGCCTGCACTTCCAGATGCTCGCGGCAGACGCGCGTGAAAGAATCCACGAGCTCTCCAATGGTGGCCGAAGTCAGCGCGGAGTCCGTTGTGTGCTGCGTGCGTAACAGTGGCGACGAAAACGGTCGCCGCGAAAAGGAATTGTCCTTTTCATCGAACCTGCCGGTCCTCACTTGCGGGCAAAGCTCGCTCCCGAGCGGACGCTACTATTTGGAGTATCCAGCCGTTCGCAGGAGCTTTTCCGAATCCTCGCGGAGCTTCGCGACTCTTGCTTCAACCGCACGCAACTTCGCTACCTTCACTCTCAGGATGATGTCCCAGGTCACCGCTTCGTGTGATCCCTTCAGGTATTTCTTTGAAGCATCCATTTCTGTCAGGCGGAGCGTCGCAATCCGCGCCTGAAGGCTAGGATTCACCTCCTCGGGCTCTTGAGTGTGTTCGACGGCATACACCAACTTTGAGAGATCAAAAACCGGGTGCGATTTTGACTCGAACGTTTCCCTGCCGTAGCGAATCGCATCCCAAGCGAAAATCTCAAGCGCCATCTTCTCTGCCTTACGCATTTGCGCGCGCGTTTGACAGGCAACGATCCCGACACCGTTGCACTCGTTGATGCCATGCTTGTGATAGTCGCGGGCGCGACTCCGAATATTCGTTGTGAGCCCAACCTTGGATCTACCGTTGTCAAAACGAAAACAGTAGATGACGGGGAGTCCCTCATGCTCCTCTACTTGCTTTTCTACATCGGGATTCATTTCATCAACTCTGTCTTTAAGTTCTTGGATTTTCCAGATTGTGGAGGGGCCGCACACTCCCTGTTCGCGTCCCTCTCCAATGGGTTACGTGAAGGGGCGGGGTACAGCACCCGTTTTCCGGTTACTCGGCCGCGTTAGCTCGGCGCTGCCGCCCATCGTCGGCAATAGCAAGGCGTCGTGCTCTTTGTCGCAGCCGACATTCGTCGTGCCAAAACCCGTAGTACGCAGTCGGTCTTGCTGGCTCGCCGACGATCAGCAATACGCCTTTCCGCACTCGGGCCAGCTGATCGTATTCCGCGGCAGCCGACACGCAGCGAGAATGTCGGGTTCGTGATCAACGCGCACTCCGTTGATCTTCATCTGCTTGTAGCCGCCGGGCGAAAACGACGTATAGGCGGCGTCAACGCACGCGGCCCGCGTCAGGTTCGATTTGACTGTTCCCTCCGGTGTGGATTTCGTCACTGAACCCTCAAGAACGAGATCGATCTTCGCTCCGTCCATACAGTGTGCACCGCCGGAGGTGCTGAGCTTTCCATTGATGGAAATCGGGTCGTCTCCGTGACTCGCGACCGCCAGCAATGCCTTGCATTCCCTCGAACTGAACGTGCCCAAATGCTGGCGAGCGGGTGGCGAAAATCCGGTGTCGGCCCGCGCGAGCGACGCTCCGCAGAGCATCAGAATCGGAATGGCACGTAGTATCGGATTCACTTCAATCAGCATCCTGTTTATCTCTCCAACCCGGGGTTCCCGGGATTGCGCGAACATGGCCCACCTCTGCCCATTTCCCGTTAGATCTCTATAACGAGATCGGTGTATTTCGAGAGTTGGCCATCGGCCGTCACCAGCCCCAGGGGTTCGGACGGTGCCTGGGCGACGAACATCACGAACATCCGATCGAACGGATCGCGGTGAATTTCCGGCAGATCGCGCACGAGCGCGGCATGCACCGCGCGCACCGGCAGCTCCGAAAACCCGCCCGCCCCAATCTCGCCGACCAGCACGTTCGCGTCGACGTCGAGCTTGCCGAGGCCCGCCTTGACTGGATAACGGCCGGTTCCGGGGATTCTGTAGGCCCGGATCCGGCGACGTGCGCGCCGGCCCGGGTGCCGGTGCAGCGCGCGGTATGATCCACGGGTGACCCACCCTGGGATGCCACCCATGTGCACGAACTACAGCGCGACCCGCGCCGACCTCGAGCGGTTGATGCGCCAAACCGGCCTGGAATTCGACCCTGGCCTGCGTGCCTGGCGAGAAGACATCTGGCCGGACTATGACGCGCCCGCTCTGCTGCCGGACGGCGACGGCGCCCGGGCGGTGATGGGCACCTACGGATTCTGGCCCAAGTTCCTGCAACCCGAGAGGCGCAACGAGGCCGGCAGAAAGCAGCAACCGTTCTCGACGTATAACTCCCGGTCCGAAGAATGCGCGGTGAAGCGCCTCTACGCGGGCGCCTGGCGCGCGGGTCAACGGTGTCTTATCCCGGCTGGCTACGTTGTCGAGCCGAATTGGGAATCAGGGAAGAACGTCTGGCACCGGTGTGGCCTCGCCAGCGGCGAACCGTTCGCTGTGGCAGGCCTCTGGAAGAGCTACGATACGCCTCGCGGGCCCGTGACAGGGGTGACAATGCTGACAGTCAACGCGGACGGCCACGGCGTCATGGGCCGCATGCATCGCCCCAACGAGGAAAAGCGCAGCGTTGTCATCCTGCGCCCTGGCGACTACGAAGAGTGGCTGCACACAACGAACGTCGAGGCGGCCCGCTCAATGCTTCAACTGCTTCCGGCCGAGGAGATGATGGCCGGCCCGGTATCGGGTACTACCGGTTCCCTCCTATAAGGGCCGTGCGCTCACAGCGCTTGAGACACAAGGCCCCCGAGACTGACCGGGTTGCCACCGATCAGCGTGCGCGACGCCGTCAGGGTTTGGTGCCCCGTCGACGCGGCTAACTAGCGTAGCCTACCCCCAAGCAATAGAGCGAGACACCTTCCCAACTCAATGACTGGCCGGCAGCGTCAAAAAAGAAAGCCCGCCGAATCCCGAAGGGAGACGGCGGGGGTGAATTACAGATTGATGCTTACAGGCCGGGAGACGGGCTGCGGCGAGCTTGATCCATGCCCGCCTCGTGCACCAGATCTGCCGGGACGTCGACATTTTCGCCAAGCTTGCTCGCGACGTAGCAGCGCATGGCGGCGATGAGTGCGGTTTCGCCGTAGTAACGGCTCTCACGCTTACCGTCCAGCCACGCTTCATACGCTGGGGCACCGTTTAGCAGGATCGGACAAAGGTGTGGGCGCTCGCGATCAATGATCGGCCAGCCTTGTGCTGGATTGGTTGATGGCGTGTAACCTCTGCCGATCTTCGTCTGGATGCCTTTTGGCGCCTTGTCCCATATCCAGTATCCAGCCTCCGACCCGCTCTTGAAACCCATTGGATCGCGAGCAACTGGCAAATCTTCGCACTTTGCTACCGCCCATTCGAGGGTCACCCCGGCCAAATCCCGAGCCTCGACGGATACGGTGTGCGCTCGTGCGTCCGCCACTTTCCGTTCAGCGAAGCCGAATTGCGCCTTCAGATCCTCCACATGCGCATTGGCCTGATCGATAAGCGTGGCATCTACGCGCAGACGATCATTGAGCGCAACGGCCTCCCTTTCGATTGCCGCGCCCGTCATCGGATGAATGTTGCCGCCCTCAAGCTGACGAGTTGCCTCTGCAACGAGACCGGGAGCCAAACCCATACGTTCGCCCACGAGAACCATGATTGCGTTCCCATCGCCGTTCGTCATCGGTTTTACCGGCACTTTCACCTGTTCGTTCTGTTGCTGATTCATGATTCTCTCCTTGGTTTGCCCGAAAGGGCTGTTTGAAAAATCGGAGAGGTACTGCATCGGATCAATGCTCTGAAGACACTGACCGGATGCGGCGTGGCGCTTGGAACGGAGCGATTGAAACGCTCGGATGAGTGAGAAGCGCTCCCAAAGGGAGGCTGAAGAGGCGCGTGTCCGGATGAAGACATCATGCCGATCGAACGGCTCGAGGCATTCTATAGTATCCGCTGCCGTAGCGGCTGACGTGCAGAGGAGAAAGCCCGCCGGTCCCTTCGGGGACACGGCGGGCGAGATTGCAGGTTGATGGATTACGCGCCTTGCGACAGGCCGGCTTGCCCTTCGTCAGATTCGTCGGCGAGAACCGAAATCACGTCCGACACATTCGTCTGCTGACCATCTAGGTGGTAGCAGTTTCCTGAGATCCATATCGACCGGATGCCTTCCAGCTGCGGATGTGGCTCAACAAGCTCCACCTCCCAGTACGGGTCGCACCAGTCGTCGTTCCAGTGCTTGAGACTTGGCTCCTCGGTCCTTGCAACACGGACCTTGGCGGGCGGATTGAGCCGAACGTCGACCGAGTCGGTACCACGGTATCCGGACACGACCCGAACCAGAACGATCTTCCCAAGCATCTGCTGGTAGTCTCCGAGGACGCGCGCTTCGATAACGGCCGGATCGGAGTTCGCTGCACCCAAAGCGAAGACTTCTTGAATCGATAGCCACTCGGCGTCGTGGTTACACGAAAGCGGCAACTGGCTACCGCTGCCGCGCTTCATGCGTTCGTCACCGGTGAAGCGTGTTGCTGCCTCGAAACCACCCCACCCGTCTTCGTTCGACCAGAATGCGCCAAGCGTTCCATCAACGTCTTCCTCGCCCTCACTCTTTGAGTGAATGACATACGAGGCGGTCTCCGGCACTTCCTGCAACTTCCCGTCGCGGATCTGAGCACCGAGCAGATCGGCCGTTTGCAGTGCACGCGGGCCACCATCGACAGACCAGTACGCCGAGAAGACTTGGTTCCACTCGTACCGTCGGCCATTGACGCTGATGAGATCCATACCTTCGATTCTGCCAGCCTGGCCCTGACGCGAGCTCGACATCGCTGAACCGCCGGGTGCCTCGCCACTTCTTAGCGCATCCGCAAACTTCTGCATCATGCCTTCCTGCGTCGGCGTGGTGAACTTACCGTTGAGCTGGATGGCTGCAACCCAGTCACTGCTATCGAGCAGGTGATAAAAATTCGCGTCGCCGTCAGCCCTCACTCTGATGTTGGGGATCGGCTCGCTCGCGCCATAAGCCTGCCTGCGCAGATCCGCAAACGTCGCATCAATATCGAGACCGTTTGTGGCACAGAATCGCCGCAACGAGACGAGTAGCTGCCGCACCTGCACGGAAGCATCACCTGCAATACTGAGACAGGTGGAATGCACCTCCAGTGCCGCGCACGCAGCCACGAGAGGCAGGTCCGCTTGCTCGACCGGCTCCCCGTCGACTTCATAGAGCACGAGCGCATTGTTGACGCTTGCCTCGAAAAGTATCGGGTCGCCGTCCGGCCACGCTCCCCCGTTGCAGTCGGCGGTGTTCAGCGCCGCACGCAATCGTGCCTCAGCGACTTCACGAGTAGTGCCCTTCACGCGAATTGCTGCGCTCAGATTGCAGTCAAACGCGTACTCGTGCTCCGACAGTTGATCCTGCGTGGAATTGCGGTTCATGAATTTCTCCTTCTTTACCCGTTGGGGTCGTTGAAAAGGAGAGAGCGAATCGCTCAGCGAGGCTGTGCCGTGCTGAACGGTTTCCCGACATAAATTCGTGATGAAAAGGCGAACGGTGCGAATGCGCTTTCTCGCCCACTTTCCCGTATCAACGGCCGCCGGCACTCCAGGGAGTGCACAGCGGCCGCGAGTTCAGGGGTTGCAGACAGAGTTATCTCGCGCCTGGCTGAATCATGCTCGTCTATTCCTGCATCTTTGCGCGGATCGTTTCCGGATCGAGCTCGTAGAGGTGCGCGACTGTGGCGATCCCCTCCTCACCCAACGCTTTCACGGCATCCGACAAGGCCGCCTCATATGAGTCCGTGATGCCCTCGTTGCTAAGCGCCTGCCACAACGACCCTTGCTCATCGGCACGAAGCAGCACGCCGATCAGGCTTGGCAGCACGTTGAACGAGCCAACGATGCGTCGCTTGAAATGCTCCTGCTCGAGCGGCGTGTCACCTGGCTGGAAGATCTCGGCGACCTTACGGTCCTGATCGTCGATGATGAAGCGCCCCGACGGCTTCAGAAGCTGTCGCTTAAAGACCTTCGATTCTGGCAGGTGCATCTTTTCAGGGAATCGCGCTCGGGCCTGCTCGAGCATCTCCCCGGTTATGTCAGTCAAACAAGGGACCCCGAAGAAGTCTTCGATCGATGCGACGACGCGTACGGTGAACGGACCCTGATGCTGAATATCCGTCTCGGAACTGTGAAAGACAAGCTCCGAGCTTTCGGTGGCATCACGCAGCGCGTGAATGTCTTCCAGCGACATGCGAAGGATTGCCCCAGTCGCATCGAACGAAGTGACGCCGTCGATATCGCTGACGCAGTCGTTGACTAACGCTTGTGGCTGGAATACGGCGATGATGAGCCGCCTGTTCGCCGCCTTGCGCTGCCCGATCCGATTTCCGGACCCGACCTCGAGCGCATACGCATCCTCCACCGTGCCGTCCGCCTTAAAGTGCACGTGAAACGTCGCCTTGTGCGAGTCCGCATCCGGGGCGTCGTCGTCGTACTGGAGAAAGACACACTTGCTGTATTTTGCGTCGCCCCCGGTTTCCCACCCGTTGTGGTCCAGCACCTGAACCCCATCGCCAAAGTCGTACTCGATGAATTCCGCTTCCGCAAAGCCAGCGCGGAAAATTTCCCGCGCGCGGGTGACGTCGAGGTTGTTCTTGCAGTTCATGTGTGCTCCTTTGTGACCCAGAGAGGTCGTTGAAAAGGAGGGAGCGAAGCGCTCAGCCAGACTCATCGCCTGGCAAAACACACTCACGACGCTCGCACCGAAACCCCGGCGGGGTCCACGGCGCGCGTCGATCACACTTGTACGGATGCACGATCAAAGGCCACCCGCCCCGTCGCCAGCAAGACGTCCGAGAAGTCCTCGATTTCATAGCGCGGATACCACCACACCTGACCACGCGCAATTGTGTCGCCGTCATCCGGATACTCGACGTCATCCGAGAGCATGGGCGCCTGAGTCAACGCGCCGACATGCTCAGGAAGGATCGGGTACAAGACTCCGTTACCCAGAAGGCCGAACTCGTCGAGCATATCCGAGAGGAACCGGACATCATCGTGCCCGACACGGTCCTTGATATCTTCGAGGGTCTCGCGTTCCTTGCTGCTTTCGATCGCCAGGATCAACTGGCTGGAAGTCGTTTCGATTTTCATGACTTTCCTTTCGTATGCGCACACGGCGCAGTGGAGAAAGCGGAAAATCAGACGCTTTTCGGTCAAGCCGACGGAAAAGGTACAGGAGGATTTCGGGCGGCAGCGGGTGCCTGGGAGGTGCTGATTGAGAACGACTGATGCCGATCGAACGGCTGGAATCGAATATAGCACAAGTCCATTGCGCAGAATTCATCTCCCCTTCACCGAGCGGCTCAAGGGAACGGTCCGCCACAGCCTCCGGAGAGGCGTGGCGTTCCGATTGCGATTGAATTGCGCACGTCGAGAAAAAATCACGCCGCGCCATCGACCTGCCAGCAAGCATCCCGCGCCGGTGCTCGCCGCAGGATTTCCACCTGCCCGGGCTCAAACGCGATTACCACTGCCTCGCCCGATGCTCCGGGCAGTTCGGCCTTCCCGAAGGGATAGACCACAACCACGCCGTCGTGGCCGCGCTCCCGAAGGCTCTGCATCACCTCGAAGCCGTAGCCGGCCATTCCCTCGCGCTCCATCCGCTGAAGCACGAGCGCCAGCGTCGTCGCATCCAGTACCTGCTCGAGCAGCTCGATGTTGGCTTCCGCATCTAGCGACTCGTCGCTGGGATAGAACCAGAAAGGGTTACGAAGCGCTACCCTCGCCTCTATGACCATCCGACCGCCGCCGTACTGCGCGGCCGACTCCACCCTGTCTGCGAGATAGATCCCTGGTCCCTGTGCGCCCGTGCTCGACACATTGAAGCACTCGAAAGGCGTCTCGGCGCGTGTCCCGTGGTAGCAGACGTGCTCGAAATTTCCCTGCTCTGCTTGCTTCACCGCTCTCCCGAACGATTGACCCGCAGCCCTCGAGGAGGCCCGCGGGGGTTTCAGGATGCGTGCTCAGGCCGCGATCACATCGCCGGCAACCGGCGCGCGACGTGCTTGCGTACGCGGCTCGGGCCTCGGACGCGCCAGCGGGACTGGCTCACCAAAACGCACGACCAGCGCACCCTGATCAGTCAGGGTCGGCGCGAGCTCGCGGTACCCATAGACGGGATCGTCCGCTACCCAGCTAAAGCTGTGGTCCGATTGACGAACTCCCACCCGGTCTGAGAGCACGAAATATTGTTGGGCCCGGGGGTTCCAATGCCTGCGCAACGCGTTCGCGAGGCGCTCGATCGCCACGGCATCCGGATCCTCCGGCAATTCCTTGCGCAGGACCTCGTCCATTCGCATCGCCTTGATTGCGAGCAGGCACCCCCAGCGCGCCTGCTTGCGCACAAAAACGATGGCCGCCAGGTCGTTAGCGAAGCGGTCGGACTCGTCGTGCTTCTGGACAGCGCTGCGCAGACCCGCGCCGTCGATATGAAAGAGGTCCCAACCTTGCTCCGTTGCGGCACGGCTGTTCTCAGCGGTCCAAAGGTCGGCCGCGGCGGTTTGTGTATCGATTTTCATGACATTCTCCTGAGTTGCCCTCGGGGCGGTTAAAAAGAAGTCGAGACGAACTCGGGTGAACATGCTCAACCGAATGCACTCTGATGGGCGACCAGTCGCTCCCTCTCGGGAGCGACGGTGCCGTTGTTGCGTGGCTGCGCGATGCCGGTTAGCCCAACTGCCAGACTGCCTGTCTGGCCAGGATCATCGCCTCGTAGTCGGGGCCCTCGTGCTCGAGCTGCAGGCTGTTTGTCTGAACCATGCTCACGCCGAAGGGCGAGTCACGCAGATTTTCCTGAGCCTGCTTCGTGAAGCCCCTGTAGACAGGCCTGCCATGGAGATTGCGCGTGCGGATGACGACGTAACCAGCCTTGGCCACCGCGTCGGCGAGCGCGTCGTCGTTGCCGATGTCTGCGTGCCCATTGTTGCCAAGCGAGATGCTCCAGATCGCGTTCGCGACTTGCTCGTCAAACGGCTGCCAAGCCCGTTCGGACTTCGACTCGTCGGAGACGGTCTCTCTCCACATCGTGAAGAGTGAGCCGTCGGCCGCCAGCGATGCGAGATGCGCACCGTAGCCAGAGCCGTAGTACTCGTAGCCGGTTACCGACACCGAGCGCTTCTCGTGCTCCTGAGAGCCCTCGTCGGTCACGGAGATGACGAGCTCGCAAGCTGCACGTCGATCGTCATCGGCGCAATCGCCTTCGCTTGCCCAGATCCTGGCTGTCAGCGCATAGCGCCGATCCCACGACCTCATCGAGCACTCGCCGCTATACGCTTCGGTCGTGCTCTGCGCCCTGCGGAACCCGTCAACGCCAGGAACACGATGGCGCATGTCGGCTACGAACACCCCAGGTTGCCCTGCATCCAGATGGTTTCCATTCATGGTCTTCTCCTTTCTGGCCAAAGGGCCATTGATCAAAGGAAAGAGCCGATCGAATCGAGCGCTCAGCCAGACGACCGCCTGGCGCAACGCACTCCGCAAGGGAGTCTCCACCGGCACCCCAACGGGGTACACGGTGGAGCTTGCTTTTGAAGGATTGCATTAGGTGGCGTGTCCGCCGATGATCCTGTCAGGTCACGCCTCGGCGGGCGATGGCGTCGACATACCCAACCGGGGCGTCACGATCGGCGCGCCGTAACGCTGGGCGTACTCCTCGGCCAGTTGCTGACAACGCTCTGGCGTCTGGATGCCGGTCACGGAAGAGCCGACACGGTCGCCCTTCATAACCACCACAAAGTACGGACCCTGAATCGTATGCTCGGTCCGCCCATGCTTGATGACGCGCCCGGCCGGAGTGATCGTGCTTGCCGAAGTCGGCTCACTGGTGCTGTTCATGAAACGTCTCCTGCTTCAGACCGCGAGGCTGTGCGTGATGACTCGAAAGCGATTGCCCGGATGCTCCTGGCAGGAAGGCTTCTCCGCGCGCGGCGAGATGCAGCACGCGGGCGAACTTCTCGCACAGATCGTCAAAACCATGCGCGCTCTGGTTCGCCTTCCGCTGGTGGCAGGAACTGACCGGCTCTCCGAACACTGCCGCATTGATCTGTGCGTTGGACCAGTGTCCGATATGCCATCCGAGATCGTGCTGGTCCGGCAGCGGATCATTCGCGTCGAGGTCGATGCGCACTGAGAGCCCACGTGCAGCGACCACGTACAGCATGACCTCGTGCGGCAGATCGATTTCACGTTCCACCCTGGCACCGCAGGCGCGCGCCAGTTCCTCGAGCTTGCGCGCCATGACGGCCCGGTCCGCCTTGCGACGGACTGACAGTTCTCTTTTCTGCATGTTGGTTCCCTCGCGTGTGAGCATTGAGTGGATCATCGCCACGTCGGCGCCACACCCAGACTCGAACCCTGTCGGCGGTTCGGGATGAGGAGCGCGGCTGCGTGCGCTTCCTCGATCGTGGCGAATCTCGCCGTCTCACAGTCGCGTGCGTTTTCCTTGATGCGGCCGTTCGTCCCTAGTGCACGATCATCCGCGGAGCCACCGAAGAACGCGTCGCCCGTACCGTGAAACTCGATCACGATCATCGACTTGGGCAAGACCCGCCACTGCGATTTGTGCTGTTCAATGCAGGCGGGGTCGGTCAGATCGGCTGTTTGCTGGTTGTCATTCATCGTTACTCCTTCTTCCCATAGTGGGCGTTAAGAAAAGGAGTGAGCAGCATCGCGCTGAGCGGGGTCGTGCGATCCGACTCAGCGGTGGCTGCGCGCACAACGTCCACCGGCGCCAATCGCGCCCAGTGGAAGTCGCGCGCTCATCCGCTGTGCGAATTTCCATCATCTCGTCGATCATCTGAGCGTACGTGATGGTGCTTTCCTGGTGCTTCTCCATGACAGCGAGCGCCCGCAACTTCGGGGGAACGCAGGTCACGATACTCGCCCCCGATACTGGCATATCAGGCCAGCACGCGAGCACCACCTTTCGGAAGCGCTCACGGCCCGGCTGCCTAAGTCAAAAGTTGCACTGGGATCTCCACGAACTCACCATGCTTGCTCGCCACCCAGCAACGCATGGCAGCCACCAGGGAAGTCGGGCTTAGGAAATGGTCCTTGCGCCAAAGGTCATGGGCTCCGGTACCGATCGGCATCTTCGCCAGCCACCATCCGTCAAGCCTGTGCGGGGGGTTGGGTCGGCGAACCATGTCGCGCTTATAACCATCTGGACGATAGATTTCGTCGCCCTTGCTCGCATCGTAATGACGCGTTTCGTGGATACTGAACGGCGGCGTCACAATCTTGCGCGTGCTGATGCCTTCACGCTCGATGATCGGCCAGCCGTACACGGGATCCGAAGAAAACGGCGGTGGTGCCACGACGCCCGATACCACCAGGTCGGGACGCTGGATGCAGAAGTGATTCTGCTCTTCGCAGCTCGCGCTCGCCCAGTCTAGTGCTGCTCCCGACAGATCTCGTATCGCAACCCGTTTCATCGCAATCTTGCTGTTCATGAGTCTCTCCTGTCTTCCCCAACGGGATGAAAAAAGAGTGGCCGCGCGGGCTCAGGAAAGTCTTCGTGACTTTCCGGAACCCCGGCGCTGCAGCGTTGATCAGTTGCCAATCAGTGAAGCGCGCGGGCGCTCCCTCTCGGGGGCCCGCTGCACGCATTGTTTCGAACAGAGAGTGTTTTCGAAGTGCGGCCGCACGAGTGACTCAACCGCATAAAGCTGTCGTAGCCTGCAGCGCGAAGCCAGGCAACAGGCTTCAGGAGTTCACTATTACTTGTTGGGTTTGGGGCTGATCCCATACTCCGCCAACACCCGCTCCGCGGGCTCACCGTCGATCGCCGGGTGTTCGGCCGCAAGGGGCACATGCTGAACGAGATATGCCCTAAAAGGCATGTCCTGGACCATGTACCCGTCAGCACCCTGGACTCGCTCGGTGACCCTGGCATCCCAATAGTTCTGACCAGCGATCGTGATCCAGCGTGCTGGTCGCGGCTGGAAGGCATCGACGATGTTCTGAAGGGCCTTCTCGAACTCTCTCGCTTCATCGAGCGCCTGCACACGGAACGATGCGACGCATCCCTCACCGAGGTGGAACTCCGTTTCCGCCAGGCCTTTCAGTCGGTGCACGACGTCGAGCGCGAAATTGCCTGCCTGACTATCCCATGCGCTCGTGTATTGCCAGCCTGCACCGAAGTCTCTCGGCAGCGAAAAGTTCAGGGTCAAGCTTGAGAGCGACACCTTGCGTGAAGTACCAGCCTGATTGCATTTCATCGATTCTCCTTCGTACCCGAGAGGGCGTTTGAACAAGAAGGGAGCACGCGCTCCGGGGAGTCTCTGACTGCCCGGAACGTCCTCAGAGGAAGAGGGAGATGTTGTGCGGTCTCGCAGGCCTTATGAGGGCCTTGCTCGAGCTCTCACGTGTCGTCGCCGCGGTCGCGCGACCCGCACACGCTGCCCCAACGACGGGGCACAGCGTGTGCGTGCAACGATCCGCTAGCTGACGGCCGAATAGTCAGCATTTGGCCAGTGCGCGTCGATCATCGAGTGCATTTCGTCGACCGAGCGTGCGTACGCACAAACGTCGTGAGGATGCTCCTTGCCTTGCGCCAGCTGCTGCTGGAATCGCTTTTGCCGCAACACGAACAGGCCACCTTCCTTTACGACATACATCGAGGCGCTTGATGGGACATTCGCGGGCGGCGTGACTTCCGGCTTTTTGCTCGTCATGGTTCTCCCCTTCTTACCCGAGTTCGGGTCATATAAAGGAGCGAGCGCTATGCTCATCTGGATGCGCATCCAGATCAACACACCGCTGAAGTTCGTTGTCTTGTAGCAGAGGGTGCACTAACCACCGCCGCCGTGTAAAAAGCGCGCAGGATTCGTGAGACCACGGTGGGAATGGCGCCCTCTCTTTCGAGAGGGGCCGAGATTGCGTGGCAGGATGAGACTTCGGCTCCGGACAGATCGGAGCAAGCGGCCTGCCCAGGTTGCCATGGCTGAGCCTCGCTTGGCGAGGAGAACCCAGCCCGCTTACCGCGTATAGCTCGCGTGAAGCACACGAACGCCAACGCTGGTCAGTGAGGTGACCAGCTCGGAGCCGTCCCGGAAGTGGAAGTAAGTTCGACTCACTCCCTCAAGCTTAAGGGTCTGCACCGTTGCATCCGCGTCAATGGGGATGTCGAGCTCGCCCGTCCTGTCAAACGCCTGCAGGACGGTGGTGGCGATGCTCTTCACGAGGCATCCTTGATGCGCTCGTAGCGCGTTCCAGCGGGCATGCGCGTCAGATGCGGCAGCCCGTCATGATCGCGCATCTTGTTGATGTTCCAGAGGGCGTCCTGCGCCTTCGTCTGCATCATCGTCTCCGAAACCACGAACGACTGGATGCTGCCCATGTCGGGAACAAAGGGAACGGTTACGCGGAATTTGCTCATTGATTTCTCTCCGTGATGCCCGGTTGGGCAGTTAAAAAGAGCGCGGAGATGACGCCGGTACCCAGTGGTCCGGCTGAAATCAGGTTCAGCGAGACGTGCGGGTGAAAAGACAATTCAGGCGCGTAAGCGCGGGGGAGACCTGCAGACATGATGCCGATCTAACGGCTAGCCGCAGAATACCACAACCCACCCGCCTGTTAGCGTGCTTTTTCGACCGCTCACTCTCCTGCGGGACACCGCTCGGTCCTCGATCCGGCCGGCGCCCCTTCTTACTCGCCTCGCAGCACTGTCTGCGGGCCCAACACCTGCGCTTCGGGATGGGCGAACACATACCGCGCGTTCGCCACATCCTGTGCGTCGAGCGTGAACCCGCGTTGCATGCGGCGGTGAAGCTTGGGATGATCCAGATAGAAGCAATCGCCGGGCTGCACCGAGTTTGCCACGTCGTTATAGTTCTTCACCTGCCCAAACGGGAGCATCAGCCACGGCGGGCACCAATCTACCTGCGTCTTGCCGCCATCCGCCTTGTCCAGATCGCGGGCCTTCTGCGCGAGCTGGTAGGTGGTGAAATCAACGATATGGCCGAGCACCACAAGCCACGCGTGGTAGCCAAAGCCGACCGCGTCCTCCGGCACGTAACCCTGGACCCGTGGGGTATGGGAGACGACATCACCGTCCCCGGGCCCAAGGCGAAATGCCGCTTCTCCGACTGCCAGGCGAGCGTCGAAGCCAAGATCTGTCAGCAAGACCTGTCCGAGCGCCGCGTGCACGTAGCAATCGGCACCCAGGTGGCTGCTGGCGGCGCTCGCGAGCCGGCTAAGCGTATGCGCGACCTGCGCTACCGCCGCACGAAGTTCGTCGGTTCGCGCGTCCTGCATCGCCTTGCGCCGGTTTGCCTCACCCATCTGCCGATTCCTTTGTGTTGTATCCCCGGCTGCGCTAAAAAAACCACTCCGAAGATCTGATGTCAGCGCCGCCCTTTGGCCACGCCCGCGCGGACAACGCTCGCGGTTACGGGGCCACATGAATTCCATACAGCGCCGCACACGCAATGCTATTCCATGATCGCTTTTCACGCACCCGGAAGCCCGACGGTCCAGGACGATTGCCGACACTGTGGAAGCGGCCATGCGGACGTGGGAAGTGTCCTCACGGCCAAGACTTTGACCGTTCAGCATCGGGCACGGATCTGGGAGCGCGTCCGTGCGACGAATCTTGCGGCCCGCTGGCGGAAACGACACGCCAGGCGACAGCACCCGTGAGCCGGCGCGCTTCTGTTGTCGCGGCGCCCACGACCCCGACAGCTTGTCAGGTGCTGATTACCAGCACGTCTCGACGAGACGTTGACCGAGAAGCGGCGCTAACAACGTCGAGCAACGTATCCGCGAACGAGCGGAAGGCCTCGTCCGCAGGCTGGCGGTTTCGCAGATCGTTTGCCAGGGTCGAGAGCAGGACCACGTCGGCCGCGTCAACCAGCACTGAGCGCTCGGGAGCACTGTCGTCGCCGACGATTCCGTCGAGGATCGAACCCGCGAGCGCGTCAAAGACATCACCAACCGCTCGCGAATTGATCGATATCGCCGAGAGGGACCTGGCGCCGGCCGCAGTGGCCGCCTTGCGCACGTCCGGCTGCGTAGCGTTTAGCGTACCCGCAGGTACGGCGAGAAATTCAACGATTACGCCCATCCCGATTCGCCCATCCATCTAAAGTCTGAGAACACGGTGGCCGGCCAGTTCTCCTGCACGGCGCGACTGGCGCGCGAAGCGGCAATCGCTGCGAGCGCGGCGGTCGGGAAGTCCACGAAGGAAGATGCGGTGATTGCACTGGCGGAACCCCGCTGAATCCGCTCGAGTTCCGTGCGAATAGAAGCCTCCACGGCGCGGTCTGTCATGTAAAGAGCCCGTTCAATCCGCATGAGCGGGTGTGGCGAATCGCCTCGATTGAGACGAAGGGCCGCGACCGCGAACGAGGAGTACCTCCGGTCCTGCTCATCGGGAAGCGCTTCGCCCTGCCATGCGCCACGCAACAGCCAAGCATCAGAGACTGCCGCGTCCCGATCCAGATCGCTCGTCGCAGCAAGGATTCGTGCGACAACGCGGGGCGCGTTTCGGACCTCGGGTTCGCGTTCGTCGCGCATGATGGCGGCAATCGTCGCACGCCGAAGCTTCGTGGGTCCATGGATAATGGCCAGGCAAAGGTCCACCAGCAGAGCCTCCGGGGGCACATCAAACCCAGTGAGAAGATCTTCCGTGGTGCCCTGATAGGCGACCACAGCTGCCCGGAACCTTTCGGCATCACGCAGGTAGTACGCGGCGCCCATGAACTTCACCAGGCCCCGCTTCATCTTGAGAATGGCATCCGGACGCCGCTGGATCTTCGCACTCGCCCGCGCAAATTCCACCCGGTCCAGATGGCCGCCGGTTATTTCCATCTCGTCGCGGCAGATTCCGCGCGCGAGCGTATCGAGATTATCGGGTAGCATCACTGGCAATCGAACTTGTCCAATCGGGTAGTCTGTGTGTTAGCCGTATCAACCTTACCCCGCGCGGCAGCGTAGGCGAGGCGGCCGTCCTCCCATGCTTTCAGGATGATCTTACCGGCCTCGCGCCTCGCGTCCTGGTACGCTTCACCACTGTTGTCGTTTTTCATATACATCGCGCGACTGACTGCATACTCGATCTGGGTTTGCTTGATCTCGTCGACAACAAGATCCTTCAGCAGGCTCGACGGGCCTTTCACGCTACCGTAGGTGCTGGCCCCGCCTTTCGCCTCCCCGACGATCACAAGAGGCTCACTGCTCCCCGGGATCTCGACGCAGACCATCACATTCACATTGTACGAGCTGCCCGGCTCCAGGTAGATGAGCGCACTTCCTGATCTCACCTCGATCCATCTCGGGGCTATCTGGACCGGGTTCGCGAGTATCGTCGCTGCGAGATCCTGACCGAGAAGTGCGGACAGCTCGTACAGCAGCGCCACGAGTCCGATCTCCTCCTGGTGCCGTCGTAGCGCTGTCTTCGACGCCCCCGCGACCAGGGCGGCGATCGCCTGGAGCGCATTTTGTGAGCGCGGCGCTAACGCGGTCGCCGGCAAGGGTTTCCACGCCTTGAATGCGGCGGCGCAGATGGTCATGGCCTCCCTGAAGAAGGCCTCAATGAGGTTCTCGGAGACCCGTGCTACGAAGAGCGCGTTACGCACGTCAGTCGCCACCTGCACTACGTCCGCGGGAGCAATATGTGGCGATTGCTCGTATCGCTTCAGCGCCTCGATTATCTGACGCGCGTTGTGGTCATTCCTGAACAGATCGGTCGAGTTCAGCTGCCCGAGAAGTGTCTGGATCGTCACGAGGTCCGAGCCGCCGCCCCCGCCCGTGCGCGGGTAGGATGTCAGTCCGCCACTCACGCCTCACTCCCCTGTCCATTCACGGGCTGCTGGGAAGGCCAGGCGCCGTCCGGCTGCGCGCTGATCAACCCGCCAGCAGGGAGCACCCCCGCTGGCTTGTCCATCAATTGCTCGAGTTCCTCGAGTGAGTTCCAGATTCTGGGGGCGACGTCGCGCATTTCGTCTCGGGACAGAAAATGCGAACCGACCCATTCAAGCACCTCACGCGGCCCGCACTCACCGCGCTCGATCGCATCAAGATGACGCTCCAGCGTGCTGGAAAAATCCGGAGCAGACAGTGCAGGCTCTTTCTCTTCGAGCGCGAGCGCGAGCCGGACGCCCGCCGGGGTGAGGCGAAGGGGACCGCCCGCCGCAGGCAGAACGAGGAGGCTTTTCTCAACGAGACTGTGCAAGGAGCGCGCAAGCGTTGACGGTCGCCCGATCCCGAGGCGCTCGAGAACGAGCATCAGCGCATCGAGCGTCAGATCCCACCGTCCGGCCGGTTCCTGTGTGAGGACAGGTACAACGCGATCGAAAGCGTTGCGCGTCCAGGCGTCTTCCAGATCATCGACGTCGTTCTTCAGGGCGGGAGAGGCGCCGAGCATCAGCATCTTCACGTCGTCCGGAACCGCGCCGGGGTGAGCTTCACCCTTGCGCCTGGATGTCGGTTCGCATGCCACCGCCTTGACGCGCACACACATCGCCGAGGATCCCGCGAAACGCAGATCAAGACTTGCAAACCGGACGTGGTAAGGACCACGCTCCGCTGCTTCGTACCTTTCCCAGACCAGTTCGTAGACGCGCGCAATCTCCCTGGTCGCGAACATGCCACCAAGCACATCAGGCCTCGAAGCCTCGTCCAGTGGCGTAATCGGCGGATGTCCCTCACGGGCGATCGGGGTAATCGGGAATTCCGGCTCGTAGGAGCGCGAGGCTACCGAGTCGTCGTTGCGCGCGGACCACGTTCCCGAGTAGAGCGCCTGCAGCGCTTCGGCGGTGCTCCACGGTGCGAGGCGATACCGCCGGTATGCCTCGGCCATGATGGAGATGGTCCCCGCTTCTGGCAGCGCCGCGCGCTCGTGAGTGAGAACCGGTGGATCCGCCGGTGCGAGTTCCCTCCCGCGCAGGGCTGAGACCGCCCCCGGATTGGTGGTCGTCGCGCGGTTCTCACCCGTATGCACCACTTCGCCGGACAGCTGCCCGGCCCCCACGGGGATCGTCGCAACAAACCGGTATTGCTTCGACAGCGCGATCGCGGTTCGAGCTTCCGCAAGCAGCAGACGTACGATGGCGCCTTGAACGCGGCCGGCGTTCTGGCGTCGGTCCGCCTTTACGTCCTCCTCGAGCGCCCCCAGCGTGGCGAGGTCCGTACAGATCGCTGTTGCGTTTGCAACGACCTCAGAGCTTGCGGAAATGGCGCCGAACTTCCCTGCTATCAGGCAGTCCGCAATCTCGCGGATGATTTCTGCGCTCACCTTGCGCGGGTCAAGCTCGCCCCGCGTATCGATCGCTTTGGTCACGGCGGACTGGGTGATCGCGCCAAGGCGTGAGCGGTGGATCGTTTTCCCCTCCAGCCCTTCTTTCAACAAGCGACGAATTTGCCAGCTGATGTACTCGCCCATCCGGTCATCATCGGTCGCGAGTACCACCTCGTCGACGGCACGCAGCCGCTCCGCCGCGACACCGAGAAAGCGCGAGGCATCGCCCTCGAGCTCGGGACGCGGCACAAATCCCGCCCGGATGTCCACTCCGCCGCGCAGCGGCAGACGGGTCAGTGCGCCGCCCGTTGCTTCGACCACAGAGGACTTGCCAAGGATGTCGGAGAGCGTCTCCTTCTTGTTGCCGGCCTCGATGAAAACAACACGTTTCGGATAGAGCGCCTGCGCCCGCGCGCGGCAGCGCAGGTGCACGCCAAGTTGTCGGGTCGCCGTGAGCTTCGAGACATCATCGTCAGTCACCTCCTTGCCGGACCGTACGATTGCTTCGACATCCTCAGAAAAGAGTCGGTCAGGGTTCGCAAAGATAACAAATGACCGCTTCGCGCGCGAGACCGCGACATTCATCAGGCTGGCGTCGGTGTCGATGAAACTCGTCCCGCCCTGCTCCGGTCCCTCGACGAGGCTGAAGCAGACGATCGGACGCTCAGCGCCCTGCAACTTGTGCACAGTGCCGATGACGACCTTGTTGACGTCGTCCCGGTCCGGCCAGTCACCCACATGCTTCGCTCGCGCGCGTACGCGATCGAACTCCCGGACAAGCGTCTCCCTCAGCAGGTCCGCCTGTGGCCTGTATGGCGTGATGAGCGCGACGATGTCCCGCAACGGCTTGCCCTGCGTCTGCGGGTTCTTTTGCCAGTGGGGCCAGCGCTCAACCACCCATGAGACGATCTCGCTGACTTCCCTCCTGTTGCGCCATGAGCCCCCAACCGGTTCGGGCGTGGCATCCACCGCCACCCAGGCGAGTGAGGGCTCCGGCCCTTCGCCATCGTCGTTCGTTCGGGTTTTCAGCTTGCCGCCGTAGGTCAACGTATTGCAGTACCAGATGATATTCGGCATGCAGCGGTAGTGATATCGCAGCGTGACGCCCAGGTCGTCGGGTTCCCGCCACCTCGACAGAAGCCGGGCGAGCGCGAGAATGCTACCCTTCGCAACTGACCTGTGCGAACGAATGATGTCGTCCAGACAGGCGAGCGTATCGGTCTGCGAGGCAACGCCAAACTCAGTCAGCGACGTATTGTTCCAGATCGGCGCGAGCTGCTTGAGATCTCCGACGACCGCTGCGCGCCGCGCGAGCGCAAAGATCGCCGCAGCAAGCTCGGGCGCCGCCTGACCCGCCTCATCGACGACAAGCAGGTCGATTTTCCCGAGCACGTGCGAGAGCGCAGGATCGGCATCCGCCTTTAGATCCCACGCAATCTCGAATAGCCGAGGCGCGCTGTGCAGCGTGGACACGATGCATGGCGTCAGCATGCAGATGCGCCTGAGGGCTTCGACGACATTGTCCCGGTGGCGCGAAGAGAGCCGCTCGCGTTGCGCGAGAAGGAAACGCCCTTCCCAATACCTTGCGGCCCAGTGGAAGGCATCCGCGCGCCAGAGCAGATCCTGTATCTCCTCTGCCGAATCGCCTGGCACCCCGGACTGAAGCCGGGCAATGCAACCCCCAACGAACTCCGCGCGAGAGGCGGACCAGAATGGCTTTGCGGCGGCCACCGCTCCCATGACGGGTGCCAGCCACGGACCGTTGCTGGACCAGTTCCTGTGAAACTGCAGGCGTGCGACCTCGGTGGCGCACAGCCGTTCCCACACAATACGAATCGCATCGTCGAGCGACGCGAGCTCCGGACTATTTGTGGCAAGTCGCGCGCGCGCGATATAGGCCTCCTCGTATTCGATCACACGAAGCGGATCCAGCACGTCCGGGCGGTTCCAGTACCGGTAGAGAAATCCTCCCGTCGATACGGCCTCGAGGCAGACAAAGCGCTCGACCTCGGCGCGGTGCTCCTTTTTGACCAGCCGCTCCTTTGCCGGCAGGTACGCACCGTAGCTGGAGGCGTCGGCGATCCAGCGCTGCGCGTGCGGCAACGAGCCATCGGGGTGCGGGGCCTTACCGAAGGCTTCGATCACGTTCGTAACCGACTGGTTCGTGGCGCCGCACGCGACAGTAATCGGGCACTCCCGTTGCTCGAGCGCGGCGCTCACCCATTGGCTCGCGACTACCGCACGTAGCATCGAGGTCTTGCCGCTGCCGGGAGGACCGTTGACCGCCTGCATCTCACCGTCCTGCAGTGAGAGGATCGCCGCCACCGCGGAGCGTTGAGTACCATCGAGCGGAAAGAGGGGCCGACGCTGTGAGAGCTCGTCGTATTCGTCGATGTGGCCGGAGATGAGTTCGCGCACTTCTGCGCCCGTCATCTCGCCGATCGGCCGCGCAGTCTCAGTCCCTCCGAGCCGATCAAACAGACGCACGCCGGGTGAACGCTCCTTCAGCGCGAGCAACGCGGCGTCGTACGTCGCCTTGATCTGGCCTCGCCCGCCGTCGTCGGCCGGGAAGACAAGTGCACGCCACTCCCAGACATGCGCACGGCGGCCTGGCTTGTCGTCTGCCGGGAGAAGCTCAATTACACGCTCAAGCATCTTCGCGTTGCTGTCGGCCTCGAGCAGTTCCCTGAGAACGGAGAGTGCGGTGTCCCACCAGATTGCCCACCCAGGCGTTACCGTCGGATCGCTCACCATCGCCGACAAGCGCGCGGTCATCCGTTCGTCGGCCGCGTCGTGGGTCGCAAGACAAAAGCAACGCGACTCGACGTTCGGCGCCAGGTACGACTCGTTGATGATGGGCGGCGCCTCCGTTCGCGGTACGAGCAGGTCGTCATCCGTGAGAATCGCGGGAACAGCGAGAAGAAGATGGGGACGTGGACTGTCCTGGACCCTTCCATTCCTGATTTGAGTGAGCGCCAGCACAACGTGGACGTTCGCGCCTGCACCCGGCTGGCCGTCCTCGTCGGGCGCCGCAGAGCGCCCCATCGCGTCTTCCAGGCTATAGACGCGACTGGGCAAACTGAATTTCCCGCCGCCGCCGCCGAGTTCCTTGAACGACACATAGTCGAGTGCCTTCGCCCAGTAACGCGCAAGCGCGTCTGAAGGCACAGTTGGCGTGCGCGGCGGTGACTCGACAGGGACATACTGCCGCGCAGGAATCACGGAAGCGCTCTCCCGGTTCGCGGAAGCAGTGCTAACGATCGCGGCATCGATACCTGGTTGTGCCTGGTCTCTCATGCTTGCCGCAGTAGCCTGCGACACATACGGCTGGCCACGAAACTGACGCGCGAGCGCCGTAAGGAATTTACTCAGCCACATTCTCGTTATCAACCGTCGTCATTGCCGTATTCGATGGAGTGGATCGATGCACGTGCGTCGTCTTCCAGTACGTCTTTTCCCGCCTGATCCGGATGATGGCAGGCACCCCCGCTTCGAGCCCGGCGCGGCTCACACACTCCGCATCCGTGTACCAGGTCGTGACGCCGCGCCCGATCTCCTGATCCTCGAAGCGAAAGCTCACTTTCTTACGGGCCGGCGATGCCTGCTGCCTGCGCGGCTCATCCGGGTTGCGCTTGTCGTTCGACGCCTTGTCGTCCTCAACCCTGTCAACCGTCGCCTTTACCCAATCGATGACCTGTCCAACAGGCCCCTGACGGAACGTGCCCGGCGCCAGCAGACGGTGATACACCCATGCTGTTCCGTTCTCTGCAGGCACGACCTCGATCAGTACGCGATCAATCTGAAGCGCATCGACCAGGGCCTTGTCGTTCTGGATCAGGAGATCGGTCCATTCTTCGATCTGCGCCTGACCCACGATCGAGGATTCGGCCTCCGGCAACTCAGCGCGCTTCACCCGGGGAATCCCGAGCGCCCTGAGCGCCGCGTGGGGAATCTGCACCCCCGCGTAGACGTCAGTGCCGTCCGCGTGGGTAGCGGCCAGAAGTGATCTCACCCCGCGTGGCTTGTCCGCGGCGTCCCAGTCATAGATGGGAAAGGCAATCGCAACTCGCGGAACCGGCGTCACGTCCCCTTCGGATGCCGGAAAAGCTTGGGAAGCTTCGGGCTCATGCAGGCGGCTGACCCGATATCCAGTCCCGTGCCTTTCCAGATCGACCGTGACAATCGCACCCGTCTTGAGGAAGGCGATGCGTGCGTCGTCGTTCAGATAGTCGGTGTGCAGGATCACACGTCGTGCGGGCCAACCTTCAGCGCCACAGGAAAGAAGCTCGTAGCCCCATTTGTCAAGCCGCGTCAGCTTTCCTACCGTTGCCCGCACCCGCTCGAAGGATTGCGTAAGGCCTTCTTCGTCTTCCTCTATCGAGATAACGGCCCATCCCCGCGGCGTCTCCTTGATCTCGCAGAAAAAAGGTTTACCGAGTTCTGGCTTGACGCCGACGGTTCGCGTCGAGAAATATGCGCTTTTAGTCGGACCGTCCGACACAATCTCGGCGAATCCCCAGGCGCCATGTTCCTCGTTGCGCCAGGCACTTATCGTCGCTTGCACACGGTTGGGCTTCGCTGGTAGGGCGGTCATCTACAACTGGCACGAGTTTGGGCGAACACGCAGTCTAAGGGAATGGCTCCGAGGATGCCAGCCGGATGGGCACGTCGTCGCCTCGCCATATCTCCTGCGCTCCTATTTCGCCTCGGTGACAAGGTCCCCGTTCGGACGTTGCACCAGCGTCACCGGGAACCCGTCGCGTTCCTGATGTACCACCTTCCAGACTTCCGGCTCCCTGGAGCGCACGCGGACGCGGACCTCTTTCGTTTCAGGCCCGACGACGATGCATCCCACGAGCGGAATATCGTCCGGTCGGCCGCCCAGCCAGTATGCCTTGCTTGGATCGCTCTCCAGCGGGCACTCATCCACACCGAAAACCGGTGTTGCCTGTCCGTCAATGAGAACCGTATATCCTGGCTTCATCACGAACTGTGGGTGAGCGCCTCCCGCTTCGTCCAGGTAGTACCGAGCCAGTGCGCCCGCGTAGGGGCGCACGACCGCCGCCAGAACGACCAGGGCGGTAACTGCTATCGCAACAGCGCGGGAATGCGCCTCGATCTTGCCAAGTGTGGAGCGAAGCGCTTGCATGATTTTCAGATCTCCAGTGTCGCCAGTTGCCATCATCAATAAGAGGGACGTCGTCTGATCGCGACGAGACGCGTCCGGGAGAGGGTCGATGTGCGCCGAATACAATCTATGGCGCATACATCGATCAACGACTCGAACGCGAAGAGCGCGCTACATAGCTTGCACATGTCAACCGGGGTATTCAGGTGCGCGGTGCCCAGAATAATCGCCGGACTCCAGGTACCGGTCCGCTCGCTGAAGATCATCGTCCCCGTTCGTCATACCGATCAGGCAGTCGCCTTTGTCATCAACTCAAGTGACCTGGGCGTCTCGCCCTCCCCGAATCCGCACGCGGATCGAGGCTATTCACCCTTGCTCGGGTAGGACCCGGCGACAACCCATCCTTTTCCAGCGTTCGAGGATTTCGCGCCTGCGGGGACCTTGACCACGTCCACATAGACCTTGCGAATGTGATATGCGTTGTCGACGAAAGCCGCCCACTCCGCTCTATGCGCCTCGGTATATGCGCTCGGGGAAAATTGGACGGTGTAGCTCAGGCGACTGGCAATGGTGTCACCATCCGGTACGCGGTACGCCGGGTACTCATCATATTCACTGCTATGGAAAATGAGTCCCGCCACCGAATCCTTTTCCACCCTGATCGACTCTGGCTTGACATTGCCATCCCAGGCGAGTTTTCCGAAGCAGAGCAACGTCGTGCGCTCTCCATCGGTGTCGACATCCTGATGTACCTGTGCGAGCGGCGCGCCTTTGCGCGTCAACTCGAAGTACAGCCGCGGCTCCGTCACAGTCTGCCCTGCATCAACGGTCACCCTCTCCTGCCGAACGCTGCGCTCAGCGAGGCCCGCCGCAACGAGTGCGCTCAACTCATTGTGGTAGACGTACCAAGTGGGCGTGCCGTCCGCCTGGACCGTCGTCGTGACTGGCCACCGGAACTGGTTAAGGCACTGTTCCTTTCCAACGTACCGCGCTGAATCAAGAGCGGCGAGTCGCTTAAGCTCGGCGCTTGTCGGCGGCGCCGCAGTGCGAGAGCACGCCGCCAGCCCGGCGAACGCGAGTGCAGCGACGAGTGTGCGTGACAAGGAATGTCGAATGCTGCGCATGCTCATCTTCCCTTTTATCGATCAGGAATTTTTGCTACCCGCCGGCCCTGCCGTTACCGGCCACGGTGCCTCTCTTACAGTCAAACGCATTGACGCGCCATGCATCCTGACGGTTCGCAGTAGCGCGAGCGAGTTCGACGCGGCAAGCCATATCCGCCACCTGCGCCACAACCGTCGCGCTATCACCGCGCACGACGGCGTTCGCCGGCGCGATGAACGTGCCAGTCAGGAATGCCGTTGCCGCTCGCATGGCATCGACCTGATCGAGCGCCCCCTTCGCCTTGCTTACATTCGCGCCGTATGCTCCCGCGTCGATATTGCCAACGGCGACGGACGCGCTCGCTACGGCCGTGACGCTCGTCAGTGCCAGCATCAATACCGCTAATCGTTTCATTGTGTATGGACTCCCCTTCTTCCCTTATCGCATTAGTGCGCATTAGGGCTTGGCTGCGGCCAATACCCAGTCAGCGTGACCGCCTCGCCTCCGCCGGACACATTGGATCGAACATCAGGAATACCGTCTTCACGCAACCATCCCCCGACCATCCGCGCATCAGCCTCGCTCCGCGCCGCTATCTCAACCCATGCATACGGACCTTGCATCGCGAAAGCGTCGATCATCGGGCGGTTTTCTCGCAACGCGAGTCCGCTTACGTCGACCCGGTTCGACACGAAGTGGACCGTCTGCGACTGAACAACCGGCGCAACGCCTGAGCAAGCCGCGAGACAGAGCACTACCCCAATGAAACCGCAGCGCCGAACTTGTTTGATCATGTCGTTGAATTCCGTTAAGCCGCTTCGCCTTGCGCCCTTTTGGCGTCTTCGCTCGCGCACTTAAAGGGCGCAGGCGATCTTGACGGTGGCGGTTGCTGCGCTGGCATCCAGCTTGCGTCCCGACGAATCCAGCCGATCGAGATCGAGGCGCCAACCGTCCCCATCCGGAATCAAGGACGCTGTCACCGTTTCGTTGGCAGAACGTGCCTCGGGCTTCGCTTCAATCGCTGCCCCCGCAGGGGCGTGACAACGCGGTTCATCAATGTGCTGCCCGGCGTGCAACGCAGTCACGGTGCTGACGGTCTCGTTAGAACCATGCAGTGGTACCCATTTCTTGCGCTCGCACTTGAGCACTTCACCTGATCCATCGCGGTTGAGCGCGAACGCGCCATTGCTACCGCAATCCGAGTCGAGCGCGGCCCCGGCGCCCGCCTGTATCAGGGCGTCATGTGTGTTGGTCGTGGCATGTGTGCCGACCGCCTGCGCTCCCATCTGCGCATGGGCGGCAGCCGAGAACCCGAGCAACGCAACAAGCAGAATCTTTTTCATGGTCGTGTTCCTTGAGGAGGTGGATTAAGCGATTCGAGTCGCGGTCTTATCGTGAGCTGGAAACAAGGACGGACACGCGGCTATTGGCGCGCGTTAGGATCTCGTCGGCGTGATCGCGCGACGGTGCTCGAGCAAGCTCATCGTGATCAGCCTCATTGAGGATCGAGATCGCGACCCCGAACCTGCGCCCGCGCTCGCTAAAGAAGGTCAGCACCGTTTTCTCTTCCTCGGTCAACATGCTGAAAATCCTGCCGTTCAATGCCCTGACCTGTTCAATCGTCGGTTGATCTGCACTCGTCATTTCGCTCTCTATCGCTCCTTATGCATCAAGATGGCGGCGTTCCGCGACCGCAGCATGGGTAAACGCTCCGAGGCGCTCGTTCGCCTCGAGAATCGAGATTAGGCGGGCCTCCCGCAACACCCTGTCGTACTCATTGACCACTACCGTCAAGGTTTCCACGAGTTCCGGGTCGAGTTCCATGCCATCTGACCCGCCCAGATCCTCCAACGCACGGTGCAGGCGCCTTTCCGCACTGTCCACGGTTTCCTTTGAGATCACGCTGTCGCCAGCCTCAATCAGGAATCCGACCAGCAACGTCACCTCGACCATGCTGAAGATCGCGTCTCGTCTCCCCCGACCGCGGCGCAGGGTTTCGAGTGCGAGCCTGATCGGGAGAACGAGCTTGTTCGCGGCAGATCGCTCCATCGGCAAAAACAACCCCTTCTTGTGGCGGTT
Organism: Paraburkholderia sp. J8-2; assembly: GCF_905220195.1. Classification (NCBI taxonomy): domain Bacteria; kingdom Pseudomonadati; phylum Pseudomonadota; class Betaproteobacteria; order Burkholderiales; family Burkholderiaceae; genus Paraburkholderia; species Paraburkholderia sp. J8-2. The sequence goes on along the minus strand of NZ_CAJMZA010000006.1, from coordinate 161,921 downwards.
GCGCTTTGCAAACGCAGAATGTCGGGCGCTGCCCTTTTCGCTACGGTTCATCGCTTGTCTTTCCGCTGCTAGTGCATCAGGTGTAATGAAATGGTGGGCTGCTGCGAGTCATCTCGCGAATGAACGGCCGATTCCGGAGATGCGACGGCGCTACGCATCGGCAGGACGGAACAAAAGCTCCGACGTTTCTCCGGCTCCGGCTGCTCGCGCTGATGCCCCAAGGTCCGCAAGCAGCGGGATCTTTTCGCACGCCCGAATAAACGCTTCGATCGTGATCTGTGCATTCTTGAAGCCGGCGAGTACGGTTATGGCTTGTGCTCGCTGTTCGGCCGTCGGAGTGAGCCCCGCGTTTGTACAGAAGAAGTCGATCACCCAGGCGTCCACCTTTTCTCGCGTTGGCTGCGCGCCGGGCATGCCCATCACCCCGCATTCGCGCAGGTTCTGCGCCGTATCCTCGAGCAATTCGTGCTGCAGGCGTGCGGCGGGCTTCTGTTCGTCCCTCATCTCGTTCTCCAGTCAATGTTCGTGGATGGGCGACAGCGTTTCCGAGCTCACCTGGGCCTCGGCGACGCCGACACGTGCAAGTAACCGCTTGACCGTCTGAACATGGCGCTCGTGTCCAGCAAGGCTTGTGGGCTCAACGTCCGAAATGGCGTACCGAGCCACGCCGAAGACCTTCCCTGAGCGGATGTGCGAGAAGGTCGCGATGACCGCTTCGACCACCCCGTCCGTTCCGTGAAGCGTAACGGCCGCCGTGACATTCTTCGGGTTGATCGCGCCAACCACACCGCGAACATCGCTTACGAAGCCCTGCGTTAGGCACAGACGACGAAAATCATCGAGCAGGTTCAGCAGATAGGTCGGCGGATAGACCTCAAGGCTACCCGGTGGCAAGCTCATACCGCCTTCCAGCAACCGCGTGGCGAGCGACGCCCACTTCCCCTGGTTTTCCGAATACTTCTGCGCGAGGGGAATGGCTTCCGTACCTGCGAGGAACGCGGGGTTTGACAAATCTTCAATCGACGCGATTTCCAATGCCGAGAAGGGACTGAGATCAACACTCGAAAAGTGCAGGAACAGCAGCGCCACGTTCTTGCTGTATCGCGCCCCGTGGGTGGCTTCGAAACGCCGGCGCATCTGATCCAGCGCGCGCAGGAAGCGCGACGGGGAGCCGTCCCGGACGGCTTCCAGCAGCGCGCGAGTGAGCGCGTGCAGATCCACGAACGCAAGCCCGATCAGCCACTCGACGGGCACAGGAATGCGGATGCCGCGCGCCTCACACGCCTTTCCCATGACGCCAAGTTCGGACATGCCGTTCAGCGCCATTTCGAAGCTCGACGACACGGGCATTCTCGCTTCCGGGCCCTCAGGGGAATACACCGCGTAATCGAGTTCGCTCGAATACATCGAGATGCAGCATAGGTGTGCCACCGCGTGCGGCGCTTCCGTGACCGCGGATGTCGCGCACCGCCGGATGAGCGTTTCAAGCGCTCGCGCGAGGGCCACGTCTTCGTCGAATGTCCTGAGATGCCTCAGTGCCTCGAGCAAAAGCTGGTTTTCACCGCCCTCAAGATGTCCGGCAATGGCCCCCTCAAGCGCGGCCCGCCGGCGCCGCATTTCGACTGCGTCGTCGCTCGCGGGCGTCGTTGGGGCGAGCGCGGCCCTCGCGAGCCCAATGGTCTCGGCGATCAACCGCGCTGGCGCGCGCGGATCCGCCCGCTTGAAGAAATGTTTGATCATGTCCGGAGCCCGTACGGCGTTTCCGTAGAATCTTTTAGGGGCAGCGGAACATTTTTCGAATGCCCGCCTATACGGGCGAAAGAACCGGTGCCCGACGCCGGCCGCCCGTAGCGCCGTCTCGCACACCTGGGCGGCGAAGAGGCTTGATCCTGCGCATGTTGCTTACAGGAGGTCGAGGTGCATCAGGCCGACGCGCCACGTAAATTCCATGTCCACCTGATCCGAACCGCGCCTCATTAATTCCCACACACCGTCTGCGCGCAGACGCACATGGTGCTCGGGGAATCTTCCCTCAAGGGCCTCGCGCATCTGCGGCGCCCTTTCCGCCCGGCGCGCGGCCGCAAGCCCGGCATACATATCCGCTCTCCGCGCGGCTTCAGCGGGGTCGACCTCATGATTCGGCCCGGACCCGTTGCCGACACTTCCGCGAGGGGGAAAAAGGACATACCCGCCGACCAGCACGATACCGAGGACAATGCCCTCCGGCTTCCATGCCAGCGACTCAAGGAAGTAAAAGGGCGCCAGTTTCGTCGCGATCCCGGGAATTGCGATCCGCGCTCCCACCCATATCAGATGAACAAATACCCCCCCAACTGCGAGCCCAACGACAGTCGTGTAGATCATTTGCCACTCGTCACGCCAGCGTCTCTGGCCGAGCGGGCCCTTTGGGCGAACTCTCGCCGCGAGTGCATTTTGGACGACTATGCCGATCACTACAGACACGATCGCGCTCCCGACTACTGCTGCAAACAGACTCACCATCTTCATCAACACCCTCACCCGATGTGCGCCGCGCTCGAACGTGCGGCAGCCCGTTACGCTTTCGATCGCCAGCACCATTCCGGTCTCCGGGCTGCCAAACGAAGACGAAGTGCCCTTGTCGAACGATGGAACATGGCGCATTACCGCCAGCCCTGTCCACCCGCTCGGCGACGTGTTTGAACACTCCCCGTATCCAGTACGGCATCCCGAGTCTAGGTTTTAGGGCACTGGTAGTATCTCAGCGGCGCTACCGCCTCGCCCTGGCCCTGGCGATACGCGGGTAAGCCAACGAGCGGTACTGCACCCAGGCGGGAGGCTCAATGTCGGCGGATTGGTTTGATGAGGATGGCGGCCAAGGGTGGCACGAGACGAATATGCCGGTTGGCTGCGCGGCGGTTGAACCGAGCGCTCGTACCAGGGTACGCGGCCGGGCGAGGCGTTTGGCGACCTCGCCCGGTGTCACAGTCCTTTGGTTAAACCCGCAGCACTCTCTGCTTTCGATCGAAAGGCGCAACGAGCCTAGCTCGGCGAGAACTCAAACTGATGGTCTTCCAGGTGCGCGCCAACATGGACGATCGTGCCACGGTACGTCGGCAACGTTTCATCAACGGGTATCGGAGGTAGCGTCATCCCATCGGGAAGATTCGTGCTTGTGAATCGAATCTGCGCTTGCAATTCAACTATCCGATTCGCGTCGCACAACTCGCGCCAGAGCGCTACGCTCACGAACATCCCGGTCGCCTTCGCGTTATTCGCTACGCGTGCGTCATAGGCTTCTTCGAATGCGGTCAAAAACTGGGGCATGGATCCTCTTCCTATCCTTGTGAAGGTGCCGCTTGCTGGGTATAGAACTGCTTGAGTTCGGCGAGGGCCGGACCGATATCACGCCCCTCTTGTGCGTCTGCTGCCATCTTCCGCAGAATCCTCAATTCTTCCATCGATGCGAGTGCTGCGCCTTCGCCTCGCAAAGCGTCCGACAGAATGCGCGTAGCCCCCGCTTGCAACCCGTCGACGGCGCTGCTCATCTGCCCGCTAATCGCTTTGGAGATCGCGCCGCCGAGCACGCTCGTATCACGCGCCAGCTTCCCACTGATCGCCTCGTACACTCCGGACGCAAAGCGATGCCCCACTCCCTCAACCATCTTCCCCGCCAACGATGACGCTCCGCTAGCCAGATCGGGAGCGCTCAAGAGAGCGAGATATGCGATTTGCTCGATCATCGGGTTCGTCTCGCTTATTTCAGCGGGTGGCAGCTGCCGCCAGGTATCCCAACAAGTCGCACAGAATCCCGAAACGTCGTCATCACGAGCGTCTTGCCGTCGTCGCACATGACAGGGGCCGCGAGATCCGCGATCTTCTTGTCTGCAGCGGTCACCTGCGAGATTTGCTTCGCCGTACCGTAGGCTGCGCCTGTCCAGCTCGAATACGTCTGGGCCGCTTCTTGCGCTGGGGCGTCCACGGTCAGCCTCCAGTCGAGCGTGCACCCTTCGTGCTCCATGATCAGGCGCAGTTGCTGTTCGAGAGATCCGCCCTGCTGCAAGGTCACGGGAGCCGCATGCGCGACCGCAGCCAGCATGCCCAACCCCACGACCAAAACTTTCGCTTTCATTGTCATTACCTACTCTTGCTTCCCGGCTTCCGGCCGGTTTCGGGGCGCGCAAACGCCTGCTGTTCAGTTCACCACCCGAGGGAGTCTGCCCTGCCTTCTTCAATCTCCGCGTGCCAGTGGCTCTGTCTCTGATGGTTCGGGCAACCCGCCAGGTGAAGTCGCCTTTCTATTGGTGGTGATATCGGCGGTCATATCGTTCCTCAATTCAAATGGCAGAGGCGAAGTGCATCAAAGCGACGCGCCTTTTACCGTCGCGGAGGCTTCGCTCCTCTCACGCTCTGCTTCGCTCTTCTGTTGGGCCGCCAGGGCACGCTTGATGTGTTTGTCGCGGGCTTCAGTGCTGTTGTCGTGCCGCGCGGCGAATTCTGCAGCAACCCGCTTGACATCAACCTGGCGCCCTTCGTAGGTCCGATCAAATGCGGTAACGAGGGCGTCCAGCCTGTCGGGGGTCACGACGTTCGAGATCCCGCCTTGAATCTCCACGGTCCCTTGCTTTGACGCGATCGCCACGACAGGGATCGCGTCATACGGAGCGTCGAAGAAGCGATTCAGCTGCCGGCAGGTGTTTTTCACCTGCACCAGCGCGTTTCTCATTCTCGACGATCGCTGGGCGGTTCTCACCTCCCACTCCCTCGCGTCGTCCTTCACCCAGATGGTCCCCGTCCTGTGCTTCGATTCGACCACGAACACGTTGTGGGGGGTGATCAGCAGGTGATCGAGTTCCATCGAAAACTCGTCCGGCCGGTCGCGGTTGACGACGAGCAGGAGGTTGTTCAGGACGACACCATTACACCGCGAAGCGATTCGCCTAAGGTGCCGGGCAACCTCCTTCTCGGCCCACTTACCCGCTCGCGTCTGCCTGGCATCAACCGAATTCCAGCGTACCCAGGCAATCACGCCATAGATCTGGACGGCAAAGTACAACACCCACCCCAACCGGTGCCCAAACGGGATAGAAAAGAGCATGCCTCCGAACGGCCAACAGACGACCGCGAGGAGAATCAGAAAAGCTTTTTTCAAGGACACCTCTTTAGTACGTCTTGCCACGTCGGCTCCCTTCAATTTTAGTAAGCGTGTTCGAGCGGGTATTCGGTGCTCATCCCGGTTCACAGTTGCATGGTCACCGGCGAGCGAGCCTCGAGTTTGCAAGGCCTCTTTGCGCTTTCCGCCAGCCAGTTGTTCAAAGTTGTCCCTGCAGGAACCTTGCCGATTAGCTCGGTGCGACAGTGCGCACCCGGATCAGCGAGACTTTCTTGACCATCCCGAAAAAACCTGCGCACTGGAACCGAGCGGTCTCGCCAGCGCCCAGGTGAGCGATCGTGACCACCGGGTTTCCCTGTGTCACGAGCCCGTCAGCCGTATAGCCTTTGAATTCCATGGTGAGGTCCACTTCGTGGCCGGATCGATTCGCCACCAGTCCAACCACATTGTTATTTGGGCCGGGCTGATAGGACACGTCCATCTGCCGCGCCGCGTCGCCATCAAAGATCGTGTCGGCAAAGGCCTGGCCGCCCAGCAGCATCGTGGTCAGCAGTGCTGCAACCAGTAAAGGATGCTTCACTCGGTTGTTCTGTACTCTTTTCATATACCAGTTGTCCTGATTCCGGCTGTCACCGCTGATCGCGGCGCGCAGTCTCGATAGACGCCACGCCGTGCCCGCGTTAAGTTGGTTCGGTATGCCACTCAATTCTGTCGCGGCTTCTGCACCAGAAGCGCTACTGTGCCCGGGTCAGCATCCCGCGCAGGCCCATCGAGCAGCGTTGCCGCGTTAAGGGACCATTGCCCGACCGCGCCGACGTACTTGCCGTGAGTGTCGAGATAGCCCCCGTTCGCACCGAGCATCAGTGCGACCCGACGCCCAGTCTCTTCAGCCTGATGCTGACCGGCCAGGAAGAGAATCTGATACCCGCCGGCGTCCGCCAGCCGCAGATGGAGTCCAGTTCGTTCCCCGTTCCCTGGATACCCATAGCCCCGCGCGCCGACCTCCGCTGAGTCGCGTATATCGCAATACTGGCTCTGTACACTGTCGAGCAGCATCGAGGGCCGACGGCATAGCGGCGCGTGATACAGCACGGTGCCGATTACCGCGCCCACTGCGATTGACGCGATCAGAGGTTTGACCATGCCGCCGTTGATTCCTTCACTTTGCATAAAGATCCTCTTTCCCAATCCTGCCCGGTCTGTAAACCGAGCCGTTGCTGCACGATCCGCCGCCACCCTGCTTCGCAGCGTTGCCTCACGTAAGCTTGTTTCCCTTCGGGATATCCAGGGACCGGACCCGTTCAACCCGATCCCAGAAGTTCGGGCCAAATGCGCCGCTGACCGTAAAGATCGTCAGTGCGACGAGGGAAAGTGGCGGCAGGACCGCGCATCCCCAGAAAGCGGCGCGAATCAGCATGAACAACACGAACGAGAGCGGCGGCAGCGTGTCTGATACCGCAAGCGCATGGTCGATCATTGACGCAAGCGGCGAAACGTAAGCGACCCAGGACGCCACGGGCACCACAATCGTAAGCAGCGCGACGTGGGCGTAGAAGGATCGCCTTGTCATCCCGATCGTCGCGAAATATGCGGCCTGGACGTCGCTCGCCACACTAACGAATCCCCGCTCTTTCATTTCCCGCTCAAGCTGCTTCGCTTCCATCATGTTCCTTGTTCATTAGACAGATTGACGCCACCGGCGCTACCGTTTCGGGTCCTCCGAAGCTGGAAGCGGCTCCAGACCACCACAGAGACGAAGCAGTGCGTTGTCGACTTCCACCGCCAGTGGGGAAAGGCCGTACACGACCGCAACGCACGCGATGGTCGCCAAGGCAGTCTCGACGTAGGCACCTCGTCCCAGCATCGGGAGAATGGACTGCAACCCGAGAATCAGAAGTCCCACCGCCCCGAATATCGCCACGCAGAGTGCCATCAACTTGCACACCAGACGAAGAAGCCACTCTCCTACGCCCATTTCCCCTTTCTCAGCCACCGGTACGCTTTTCATCTTCGAGCGTCGATTTCCCGAGTCTTGCTGGCGGGCTATCGACTGGATTCTTCACTCGGGCTTTCCTTCGCCTTCCGCCCTATTTCGCGCACAGCACGTTGCGAACGGGAACCGAATAGGCATCAATCTTCTCCCCATGGCGCTCGGCAATGGTGATGTCGCCGTGACACACATCCGAGGTGTGACTCGGGTCCGGAACGCTGTAATTTGTGAGTACGGTATGGCGCAGCGCCAGCGGTACGGTACCGACATACTTGATGGGCGCGAGCGCGGGATTGTCCTGCGATGTCCAGGTCACATAGATGGTTGAGGTCTTCCCGACTGAGTCGATATGCATCTCGTACTTCGTATGCGTGTCGACGACGGCGATGACGTTGCGAGCGCACGCACCGTCACAGCCCGAATCAGGCGCGGCCGTCGCGCCAGCAGTGACGCCCGCCAAACCGAGCAGCAGGAAAATCTTCTTCATGTCCAGATCTCTTTCTGGTATGTAAATCAGTTGCGTTGCGACTCGTAGGACAGCACCACAAACCCTAGCGGATTGGTTTCCGCCATCAGAAGCTGATCTCTTCAAACGTCGCTGAACCAGCGTCAGATTTGCCATCCGCCGCCGTGATGCTGACGTGGAGCGTCTCGCCGGTCCTTTGTCCGGCAAGCACCGTGCGCGCGAATGCTCTTGCCTGCTCGACGCCTGCTTCCACTCGCGCGGCCGCGCTCGCGTCCCCGCATTGCGTATCGCTGGACGATGCAGCGCGTCGGTGAATCGTCGCGGCAACATAGTCATAGCTCTCTGCGGCAGGTCGTGCCTCGAACCCCTCACGCCAAATGGCGTTCTTCTTCGCGTGCCCATTGCGAATCTGGGCGCCCGGGCCATAAAACGCCATGAGCGCCGCGCCCGCAGCAGGATCAACGCATGACCCGACGTATTGCCCTGCTGGGTCATAGACCTTCATCCATGCAACGGGTAGCTTGCTCATCGTTTTCCGATCGAACACTGGGGTGTGACCACATTTCCGGAGCTTTGACGAGAAAGCATCGTCATCGCATTTCCGGGTCCTCGATGATGCTCCATTTTAGTATCACCATGATACTTTTCAAGATGCTTTTTTACTTCTTTCATGAAGGGAAATCGATGCGCTGCGTGTCGATCGCTTCGGGGCGAATTTGATGCGGGCTCCGACGGCGTACTGTCGCGGCTCCCCTCGGTCCTTGCCCGACGATGAGTATCATCGCGATACCACCCGACAACCAGTGACCTTCACGCGCGAAGTATCACCGTGATAACGACATATCCGATGATTTCTTGAGCGAGTATCGTGTAGTGGACCGCGCGCACATCCAGTTCCGCACGTCCCTTTTCACTCTAGTGACGCGTGCACATCACTGCACGCCGCGCGACGGTTCTCTCGAGCTCGGTGACACAAACACGCCGCCGCGACCCCAACTTGCATTCCCATTTCCGCGGGCGAGGATAGAGCCATCTCGCATCTACCGTTACCAACAGCGGAGAAGTCCATGGAAATCGTCAAACAGCATCCCGAGGCGCAACACAACGCCGGTGCGGGCCCCTCCCGCCGACGCCTGAGCCACCGCCCCGTCGAAGTCAGCGCCCACGCGGTGGGACGAACCTTCAGGCGCTCGTTCCTCGACCCGGACCGCGTCTGCGTCATGATCGAAAACGGCGGGGCAATCGTCCTGCCCTGGACCATGCAGGCCGAAGGCGGTGAGCGCAGCTACCATCTCATCTACGATCCCCAGCTGGGTGATTTCGTCGTCGCAGTAGTTGCCAGGAACATGCGCGATCTCTCAGGCTTGCGCATCGTAACGATGCTCACGCGCGAGCAGGTCGAGCAGGATATGGGTCCTTTGCCCGTACGACATCTGCGCATGGCGGCAAGCCGCGCGCTCGACACGGAGGCCTTCCTCGAATGGGAGAACACCAACCCCGACGCCCGCACACGAGCGCCGCACTACAGCATTCAGTCGTTCTACCGCCGTGAGGAACCGTCGAGCAGAACGTACAAACGCCCTGCGCATACGACATTCCATGGGGCGCCGCTCTGTCGCGAGTTCGTTAATCGCCACGGGATCTCGCAAGCTGCTGGCCACCCTGGGTTCTGGGAGTGGTACGGCCGCAAGGCAGCGGAGGCGGGTTTGCCCGTCGATCGGGTGGTCGCGCTTCGAATCGAAGACACGCAGCGGGTCGAGCTCGATGCCAATGCGCCCGCGCGTGCGTGCCCGCACTGCGAGGCTCGCAAACCCCTCTTCGGATTTGCGCATTGATGGGGATGTTGCAGTGGTCGCTATTCGCTCTGGGCGGGGCGCGGAGCCCGGCGGCGCGCGGTCTTCGTTACGCTCTTCGTCGCGCTCTTCCTGGTGCGCGCCTGCCGCGGCTGCACGCGGCATGAAGCGTAGTACTCCCCGAGCAGCGCGACGGCAGCCAACGTGACTCCGGCCGGTGCGCAGATCCACCACGAAAGGCCGTGGGCTCGGCAGATCAGCAGCAGCATCACACCCAGAACGGCGATGGCGAGGCTTGCAAGCGTCGTCCACGCGGGAGCGTTGTACTGCGGATCTTGCACCTCGTTTCGTGTGCCTTGCTCGCCCCCTGCCCGCCGATTGGCGCCGCGCTCGAGCAGCGCGCGGGAATTGGCGTGCTTCAGAGGCGGCTTCTTTTGAGACGAATGGTGTGAATCGGGCATATTTTTATGCTCAACGCAATTTCAGACAATCGTGTGGGGAAGACCTAGCATGACAGACCAGCAAGACGACCAGAACAATGCCGCGCACGCACCTACGCTATGGGACGCCTTCGAAATGGGCTTCCAGCTCCGCTCGGCGATGCTTGGCCACGTGCTTGATGGACGTGACGTTGGGCGCCTGACAACGTGCGAGTTCTGGCACCCCTCGATGTGCGAGATGCATAAGGATACTGACCTCCACGTCGGCTTGTCCGTGGGAGAGGCTATCGTGAAGCTCAAGGCTGAGGTCCGTCGACGCCTGAGCGCATTCGACGCTGCATCCCCGTCAGCGAAGGCAGACGAGACCACGCGAGTGGCCCAGGCCCGCCGGGACGCCTTCAACGAAGCCGCGAGCGTGGATGCGAAGGTCATCGCGATGCTGCTGGCTACGGGCAAGGTGACGCGCGAAGATGTTGATATGGCGCTCGCGAGAGTCGCCGAGATGCCTGAGGAGGCCCCCGTGTATTCCTCCTGAACCATTGCATGCCAGGGCGCTGTCGCGCGCTGCGCCCACACGTGCTGCTGCTGGCTGGCGGCACACGCACCCCGAGTCACGCAGTCGCGTAACCCGAGCGCCTCAAGCCTTCACGGCGTACACAACGACGGTGCGCTTGAGTTCCGGGACAAAGGCGCCCCATCTAACCCGGCATTCTACCGACGCCCTGTCCATGGGCCCGGTACGATTCGCTGCAGGCATTGCGTCAGCGACTGGCAGCCCACGATTGTTCAAGTGCCTGATTTCACAACCAGCGGTCGCTTGCCGATTTCACCAGTTACGACTTCGGGAGCGTTCGCGGCAAGTGCGCGTCGCCAAATCAGGCGCCCCAAGCCGCACCTGCGTCCTCGCCGGACTTCACTTGTGCGATCGACGCCGGATCGCCCGCGTTTTCCCTGAACTGGAGACTCGAGATGGCAAACAACCGGAAAGGCCAGCCCTTGCGCGAGGCGCGCCTGGTCATCAACAGCATGAGCCTGATGGATGGCCTCAAGCAGGTTCTCAAGGACGATCTCGTGGCCGGCCTCGTTCCGCGCCTCGAAGCGGCGTTCGACGGCGAGTTCATTGACGCCCTGTCGTTGCTCGCCCCACTCGTGATCAACGTCACTGATCTCGAGATGGCGCTGAGCGACACGTTCGCGTATCGCGGCGTCTTCCAGTATGAGGTCGTTCAGGAGCTCGGTATCGCGCTCGCGGAGATGCTGCAGGGGCGCAAGTACGAAGGTTCGCCTGACGCCCTGTTGCGCGACGCGACCGCAAAGCTCGTGACGCTGACCGCGGCGTTCATATCTGCGGCGAACCGCGATGCGACTGAGGCGAGCATCCTTGAGGAAATCGCTCGGGTCGTGAAGCACGTGGAATCCGAAGCAGCTGAGCCGGCCTGACCGGCGATGTCCATGGGCCGCCCTCAATCGCGATGGCTACGTCTCCTTCCCGAGCCCGCCACCGGCCGCCAGTCGGCACAGCGCCTTTCGCACCACGCAGCCGATCGCAGCACACTACGTCCGGCGCGGGGGGCGCGCGCTATGCTCCCGGCTGAACTCGCAACGTTGCCATGCGTCCGCTCCATCAATCGACGTGGCTGCGTGCAGGTGCCTTACCTTGCGGCGTCGCCCCCGCCAGCCTTCTCCGAAATGATCGCGGATCGCTTGAACTTCCGGGCGAGCTCGCGCACGGGATAGTTGTCGAACCCGGAGATCAGTTCTTCGGTCAAGCCGGCATTCCGCAGGTTGCGGCGGGCGAACGAGACGGCCTGGGTGAAGATTCCCGCGCCCACGACGACAAGGAAGACACCTGCACAGGCACAAGCAGCTGGAACCCAGCGTGGCACCGCCAGATCGCCAGGTGATATGACAAGCGATCGCGTGATGAATACCGCAGCGACACACATAGCGAGCGCAACGATCGAATGCTTCGCATACGCATAGCGGCGCGTGCGTGCCTCGATGTAGGCGTACATGGCGCTGATCTGCTCGTCCGAAAATTTCATATCGTTCTGCATCGAATCCCCGATTCCCCCTTTTACCCTTGTTCCTTTCCCCGGGCTCTGGTCGTTCGCTCCGGTCTTCGCCCCAGAGCCGGGAACGCACAATGTTGTTTTTGCGCGGGCCTCGCGCTGCTCCGCGGACGTCGCCCGGCGCCATTCACCAGAGACTCCCCTCCGAAACACGGCGCTGAGATCAGCGCTGCCAAGATGTCCCCCGTCCCCTTCAGGGACGGTGACGCGTGTCGATCAGGTTGGCATCGCGCAAGCCTCGCAGGCACCATCCTGCCCCCACAAGGCCGAGGAGGATCGCCGGCACACCGATCACCCATGCGCGGTACAAAACACCCAGCAACAGGCCGATCGTCGCGATGGCAGCCATCGGCAGCAGCGAAACCACCTCATGCTTCATTCGGCTTTGCTTCTCGACGACGAGGTCGAACACGTGCTCCTGATAGAACTGCTCTTTCCCCTGCATTGTCCTGCCTCCGTATTCAGCTTGTTGCTTTGACACGCCGGCGCTCTCCCGGAGCAGTTGCGGACCGTACGCGAGATCCGCACCCAATCCAATGCTCGCAGGTTAGCGCCTGGGCGTGACCGGTTTTCCCCGGGACAGTCTGTCGAACCGCTTTCGGGCCCGCGCGATACAGAAGCGCCCAAAGGTCCTGCCGATGAGCGTATCGGCGTGCCACTCACTGAACGACCACGAAACGCGCTCCCCTCCTCCTGCGTCGCACCTGACGCTTCGACTAATCTCGGCGCGAAAGTGCCGTCCCGACGGTGTGCTGCCGCTCGCGCTCCACGACGCGTACAACTCAACGAGAAGCGCCAGCGCCACAACGATCGCAAAGGCGAGGACCGTGACCTCCCAGGTGTCCATATCGCAACGCTCCAATTTCCCGCACTTATCGGTGGGCCACCCTGCTACAGCGTGGCGTCGCTCGCGGAATCGCGTATCACAGCGACTTTGACTCCCCCTTCTCGACACCCGGTCGCGCTGTGCAGGTGTGAGCGCCTCGAGATGCCGCGCCCGGGCATCAATCCACGCCCTATCGCTCGGTTGTCATGATGCGGATCCTACCGGAGTGCAAGTACCACAACAACGCCAAACGCGCGGTTTTGCGGTAGAGAGGCGCAAAAGCGGCGTTCCTTCTCCCGCATTCGTCCACGGTACGGCAGCTTTGCCCGGCTACCATCAGGCGCGTCGGCACATGCCGGGGCCTCATTCTCGTGATGATGGAAAGGGAAAAAAAAGTGAATACCGTCGAAAAGCCGAAAGCGAAAGCCAAAGAGTTGTCATCAGGTGCGCACCGCGCGCGCAGCGGCACGTTTCTGCTGGCCGTGGTTGTGGTGATCTACTGCTTCGTAAAAGTAGCCTTTATCGAGCCGGCGAAAGCCAGACGTGAAGCCAACGCTGCAGTGGTTGAGCATTCGACCGCCGCAGTCACGTCTGCGCTCTCAAACTGGTCGTACACCGAACCTTCCCCCAGGAGCCTGACACCCGATACGCACTGGAGCGGACGAGACGCACGAGTCGTTGGGGTCTACGAGCAAGATGTCGACTCGACGAGCCTGATGGGCAAGCAGAACAAGGCGTGGATCGTCATCGCGAAAACCCGGAGCGGCCGCTACTTCTCCGTTCAATTCGAGCTCTGCGAGCGCTGCCAGGTGGACGCAGACGATGTTGGCTGGAAGCGCCTTTTTGTTCACGGATTTCAGCCCCTCACCGAAGAGGTAGTGAGGGACAGTCTCTACCGAAACAATCTGCTTCGGGAGTACAAGGCAGAGTTCGGTACCGATGCACCGCCGCGGACCGTCGAAGGCTGACGACCGCATCAGCGGTATCGAGCAGGACGAGAACTGAAATAACCCATGCGGCCGCAAGAAAGTGCCGCATACCTACGGGTGTTGAGCGGATCGCGCGATAAATTTTGTGCGCGCGCACTTCACGCCCTCTTCGGCTCGGCCGCGCCGGGTTAGGTGCACCGCCCTCGCCCATCCGGGATAGCACCGCGCGTCCGCGTAGCGCGGAACACCCTGCCTTCCCGGTGGATGCCTCAAGCAAGCACTTAGCCGTGCCCCGGCACGGCAAAATACATGCAATCGAGTCCCCGCGCCCGTACGGGCGCGCGGGGACTCCTGCTGTTCGACTAGCAGACAGTTGCAAGAGCCTCCTCATACTCGGCGACCGTGCCCAGCGCTTCGTCATACGCCCGTAGCACATCGCCGTACTTGAGAGGATTGCCCGATTCACGATTCATCGGACTGAACCAGCCTTTGATGCATACACCGGCCGCCTGTGCCGCCAGCAGCCGTCGACGATTGGTTGAGATCAGGTTTCCGTCATTGCCCTCGTTCACATGGATGTAAGGCGGCTCGTGCCCCTCCTGCGTCCACTTCAGATAGCGCTGATACGTGACGTGTTGCTTGATGCCGCTTTCCGCTTCGGACATCACAAGCGTTGCTGAATCGAACTCACGCAGATAGTCGACATAGGCCTGCGACGGGTCGCACGCATACGAGGGGATCTTCGCCGCGCCGGGCGCGAAGCGCGGGAATGCGACGATCTCGCGAGCATTCGATGGCGCGAAGAAACGATCGCGGTGTTTCAGGTCCTCCACACGCAGCGTGACCAGATCTTCGACAGCCCGTACCGGGATTCCAAAGCGATTTCCAACTATGCGCAAGGCTTTCGGGTCTGCCGACCGCACTGGCGTGGCGACGTGCACAGGCAGGGACGAGACAGAGGGGGATTGCGGGTTCATGGTTCTCTCCTTTATGCCTCGGCGAGGCTTGATGAAAGGAGATACGGCGCTTGTCGGTCGATTCGATCGAGAAACAATAGTGAGGGGTTCGGCCGGCCTACCGCGCGCAGGCGCGCGTGGAGACGTGGAGGGAAAGCGTACGCGCCGCGCCTCGTCGGGAGCAGTGCAGGGGCCGCATTGAAGGATGTCGGCGCATCGGCTTGCTCCTCCTGAGAGAGAGCAAGCCGCGGCCATTACACCTGGATGGTGATTTTCGAGAGCATCTGCCGCGCCGCCTTGAGCGCCTCGGTCCGCGTGATGCCGGGCTTTTCGCGCTGAAGCTCATTAGCGAGGCGGGATTCCTCCCCTACCCGCGCATCGAGCTGGCGTCTCACACGCTGCTCGAGCTTGTGACTGGGCAGCGTTGTCATGCGTCTTCCTTGCTGGCGGTTCCCTGCGCACCGGCCGACGCTGGCGTCGTGCCGACGTAGTCCAGCAGGTCGGTACGCACGATGAGGATGTCATCGCCATCGGCGTAGTTGCCGGGAATTACCCAACCCGGGATCCCGGACGCCTCGACGGACTCGCGCATTTCCTCGACACCGGTCACCGCGATATCGTGCTCGTCCGCCAGCTGCGCCATCGCGCGCTGGGACGAGACGAGGTGCAGCTCGAGGTCTTCTGCCAGGGCATATTCAATGACACGCTTCGTGCCACCCCATCCGCCGGGGCGCGTCGCGAAGTACTGTGCGACACCGCGCGAGCTTGAAAGCCACGCGGGGCCGTTCAGGCTCTCCGTGGTCTCGTCGAAGTCGTCACAATCCGTGCCGTGAAAAAGCGCCGTCCCCTTCTTCAGGACCGTCATGTTTCCTGCGGACTTCATCGTGGATTCTGAATCGTTGCGTGCGTTCATGGATTCTCCTTTATCGTGCCGCCGGTGCGGCGTTGATCAAAAGGAGGAGCGAAGCTCGGGTGAAGCCTTGACGCTTCAGCCGAACGATGTCGGCTCGCGGAGATGAGCCCGTAAAACGAGGGCCGTTCGATAGAGACGCAATGCCGATTTAACGGCTGAGCGCAGAATACCACAAAGCAGCAGGCTTCTTGCCTCTGGGGGCGGTGCGCCGTCGGCCGACCGTCATCGGGGCGGCCCCGGTGGGGGGCCGCCACCCCAGTTCGGCGACGCCCCCAGCCAATTACGACTTCAGCCAGTCGATCAGTTCATCAGTAATCAGCGCTTCGTTGAATTCGTCATCGGTCAACTTGACGAATTCGCGCAGGTTGGACACGCCGTAGAAACCGACATTGCCGAACATGTTGCCCAGCTTTTCGATGAAGGGGAATTTCGTTCCCTGATTCGAGACACCGAGGAAAATGAAGTAGACCTCATCCTTGCGCTGCTCGGACGCACGGAGCACTTCGATCGTGCGGTCTTTGTCGTCATTGTCGCCGTCCGTGATGACGATCACGAGGCTCTTGCGCTTCTCGCCGCTCGAGATCACGCGATCCTTGTGGCCGAAGAGCTTGCCGATGAAGCTGGCCTTCTCGACGACCTGAGCCCAGCCGAAGTGCGCGAGGTACCGCTCGACCACGTGCGAATAGTCGGTGCCACCATTCCACCCGTCGACGCGCCCGATCACCTGCTTCTTCACGAAGCCTTCGAGGTTTTCAACCGTGATCGGACCGACATCGTGCACATGGTGCGGGCCGTCCGAGAACGTGAAGCAGTCGATCTTCTTGTCCGGATCGAAGGCGAGTGCCCACGGGATCAGGCGCGTGATGAGGGTGTTCGTGATGCCGTCGACGTGCTCGTCCTCGAACGACTGGGACACATCGAGCCCGATGCCGACCTCGAGCTCGGGCGGCGTGTGAATGCCCGCCTTTTCGAGATTGAGTCGGAGGGAGGTGGTAGCCTTTTCCAGATTGAGAGTCAGTGCCATGTACGGCTCCTTTCGAAGAGTTGGGTGAGATTGCTGAGGGCCTCGCGTGCGAGGTAGCGATCCGTGTCAGTCGGCTTGTCGGGCAGCGCAGCGATTTGCGTCACCACCGACGGTAGCTTCACGAGCACGCCGTCCTGAATCAGTACGACGAGTTCGCGTAGCCCCGCTTCCTGCTGCTGGAGAATCAGGCGGTTATCCTGTGCCAGCGTCTGCGACGCCGTCAGCGCGATCAGCCGTGACTGAAGGAGATGAGCCGTGTCGTCTCCCGTCATGCTGTCGAGGAGATACTGGCCCGCGAGGTAGTGCGACTCCAGTTCCTCCACCGCGGCAACGTAGCGAAGGCAAAGCCCGGCAATGCCGTCGAGCATCCGCCGCACGTCACTTCCCGTACGGTCCAGCAAGGTCTCGAGACGACCGATCTCGGGTGAGTGTTGCTGCCATACCGCGTGAGCCGACTTCCGGAAAAAGCCTCCTTCCATCGAACCCAGGACCTCGCTGAGAATCTCGTGCAGGCGCGCCAGATGCGCCACGGCGTCACGGCGGGCTGAGGACTCGAGCAGCGCGACCTGGTCCTTCAGCGTTGCGTTGACGCTCGATTGCTGAGCCACCGCGAAGGTCAGCCAGTCCGTGCGGCCCGAGCCGCCGCGCGCGCCTCCATGGCCGAGCAAGACGGCGCGAACGCGCGCCAGCATGTCGGGTTTGACATCCGGGAAACGTTGCGCCAGTGCCTCGAGCGGCACTGCCTTCGCGACCGGCACCCCACCGATACTTGACACCGTGAGAGGCATCGCAGGCGCGTGCAGCACGGAAGGAGCTTGCCTATCCACCACCGGGACCGGAGCCCCAGCCCCGATCCGCGTGGGCGTAATCCCCTCGCTGCGCGGCACCGGCACGCCGGCGGGCGCGGCAGGCTGCGCGAGCGGCATCGACGTCGGTTTCATCATGGTGGGCATCAACGACGGCGTCGGCTTCTCCTGGCTGTCGCCACAGGACTTGCCGCCGTCGTTGCCGCCGCCGATCGTTGTCACCGGAATGACCATTGCCGAAGTGCCCCCGGCGAATCAGGAGAAGTGCTCGAGCACGCCGTTGAAGTCGACGTTGAAGCCCGCAGCAGTGCCCGCGAATGATGACGCGCCGCGGCTGTCGATCACGATCGATCCCATGTGAACGCCAACGGACTGCCCGAATTCGGTCGAAAGTGATGCGTTGAGCAGCGGATTGCCGTCGCCGTCCTCGACGATCACGCGAGGGTTTTCGACCGAGCTGAAGGTCTTGCCCGACGACTGGGGGTGAATCATCGCGATCAGCGGAATTTCGAGTTGCCCGTTGGTCGGTGGCGTGAGCTGGTCCGGCTTGATGACGACGTACTCGTCGTCGCCGTCCGCACTGCCGTCGCGGGCGTCCGGACTGTGCACGAGCGCGCCGCCTCGAATCGAGAACGTCTTGTCGGCCGCGAGCGGGAGCGTGCCCACGTGGTCGCCACCAGGCGTGACGCGCACCACGTTGTAGGTCGACAGAATGTCATCGAGAGTGGACACCTTCGCACCCGCTCCAGTGTTCGTCGCCACGAACGCGTGCAGGTCGAGATCGGTCTTCCCGTCCCAGGACAGGCGGACCTTGAACAAGGCACCCTTGCTGAGATTGAGCGCAAGCTTCGGTGCTTCGTCGCCGGGTTTGGTCAGGTTCAGAACGAGCGAGCTCATGGATTTCCTCAGTAGGTTTGCGGCACGAGCGGTGCCGCGGGGTTGACTTTCATGCCGAGCACCAGAAGGTCCTGGCGCACACCGGCGAGGGTGTTACGGGCTTCTTCGAATTTCGCCTGGTTGGTGACCCGGGCGTTGTCGACGATCGTTTGTAGCCCCTGCGTGTCGGAGACAATGCGCTTGAGGTTGTTGGCCTGCTCCACCCGGTTGTTACCCGGTGCCGTCGCCGCCGTGCTGACGACGCCCTGCATAAGGTGGGCACGCACTTCCTGCAGGTTGTTGTCGAGGGAAGCGCCCGTCTGGGCGAGACGCTGGACGTTCTGGATCATCTGCGTCCCGTGGATCGTGATCAGCGTCATTCGGATGCTCGCAAACCGATCTCCCATCGTCGTGACCACTTCCTGCACGGTCGAAATGGCGGCGTTCTGGACCTGCCGGATCACGATCTGCTCGGAGGGCATGCGCGTCATCATCGTTTCCCGCGCGACCGAGACAGACTCGAGCGACTGCAGCTTGTCCTGAATCTCCTGCTGCAGAGCGAGATCCGGACCAGCGGCGGCCAGCAGCGCCGGCGCCTCGGCCTTCGCCTTTTTCAGGACGTTCTGCAGAAAGACCGTTTCCTCCGCGAACGCTACGAAAATGCCGCGGTACTCGTTCTTCAGGGCTTCGAGCTCGAGCTGCTCCGTCCCGAGCTTCTTCAGCTCTAGCGCGAGCGTGCCCTCCATGTCGTTCACGACAGTGGACAGCGCCTGTGATTTCATCTTCGCGAGCCGACTGAGCTCGTCGTAGACGCGGTCCATTGCACGAACAAAGCTTCGCTTGTTCATCGCTCCCGGCAGCCTTCCTCGAATCCGGTCGAGGAAGCCCGGCTTCGCGTTCAGGATGTTGTCCGCGAGTTCGCCCAGCCGCTCTTTCGCGACGGCCTCATCGAGCGCGGGAATCAGCTTGAATATCTGGGGGTTCTCTGCCCGGTTGATGCGGCCAAGGTAGTCATCGAGAACGCGGTTCAGTGCGAGCGTTGGCTCGGCGCCGAGCACGGCGATCTGCTGCTGCCCGGTACCCGCGAAGTCAAACGCTGCAACACGTTTCTGGATCTTCGCGATTTGTTCGGGGTGGAGCTGAACCGGAAAGTTCGCGGGCAACGTGAGGCCCTGGACCGCGTCGATCGGACCGGGTGAAAGCGTGGCGGCCGGCGCAAGAGACTGTAAAGACGTCACGCCGAAGCTGGTCGGTTGCATGGAGGCTCCTTAAGCTGCGGCGTCGGCCTGTTGAGGTTGCTTCTGCCCAGCACGGCGACGCATGAAGTACGCGGCGCCCACGACGAGTACGAAGCCTCCGAGGTTAGCCAGCGGGACGGCGTAGCCAGCGATCGGGAGCGTGGCGTAGTCGGCGTAGCGCGAGAGAAAAGCATCGGAGAGGAGCATTTCCGCGCCGACCCACCCCAGGAGGCCTCCCCCGAACCACACGATCACCGGGAAGCGGTCCATGAGCGACGTCAGGACCCCAGCGCCGAAGACGATCACCGGGATGCTCACGCAGACGCCCGCGACCGCGTACAACGTGCTGTGCGCGGTCGAACTGTGCGCGGCGGACGCAACAGCGAGCACGTTGTCGAGGCTCATCATCAGATCCGCTACGACGATCGTCCAGACGGCCGCCAGCACCTTGTCGTATTGCTTCACGTTCGGATCGTCGTCCTCGCTCGCAGCCAGCAGCTTGTAGCCGATATAGAGCAGGTAGACGCCCGCGGCGATCTTGAGATACGGAATGTCCATCAGGTAGTCCGCCGCTGCGAGGAGCACGCCTCTGAGCACAACGGCGCCGAGCGTCCCAAGCAGCAAGGCACGAAGCCGCAGCGCAGCCGGCAATGCCGCACACGCCAGCGCGATCACGACAGCGTTATCGACACCGAGCATGATGTCGAGCACAACAATCTTGAGAATCGCACTCCAGTCGATCACGGAAAGGAAGGTCATAAAGGCCCCGTTCGTTGAATAAAACATCAGTTGAATTTCAGGGCCCAAGAACGAAGCCCTCCGGTTTCAAGGCTGGCGACGGACACCACCGAGCAGGGCGCTGCGCTTCTCGAGGTTCCTGTGCACGCTTGTCATGCCATCTCTCTACGAGACAAGAAGTTCCGTGTTCTCGCCTCTAGATGAGAATTTCCTCGTGGCCCGCTAACTGTCCATTAGGTATCCTGACTGCTTAACTTCGATTCCTGTCGCGCGGAGCCCTTCTCTTCTTTGCGAGTGGCTCACAGCCGAATGCGCTCCCCTGTCACTCGACCACATTTCCCGTGGAAGATGCGTGAGCGACCTTCAAGAAAGGCTCTTCCGAACCAGTACGGATGTTCGTCGCGAAGTTTTAGGGGGGAGCGAAAACTTTTCGAAAGGCAGGGCACTATTGCGAACGGATCAGGACATGTACGTCCGCGCCCCAAGGCAACTCACCCCAACAGATGAGCGGAGCTACTCTCGTTGGCGTAGTAGCCAAGGAAAGCGCGATAGAGGATGAACTTGGCGCCCGTCGCAATGGACTAACCCCGGCCTTTTGGGCGGACCTATGGACCTGTCTCGAAGAGCGATGTAGGTGCGCGCGTGCGGGCTGCCTGAAAACCTGGCGCTGGGAAACCATCGACGCAATCGGTTTGTGCGGCGCGCCTGATCGGCCTTCTGCGGTTCATCGCGATTCGATTCGTCGAACCTGGCTCACATGCGCTGCCACTTCCGAGTTGAGAGGCGCCCTGTTCGCTTGTCAGTCCCTACCCACCCCTGCCAGCCCTATCCGCGCGCCATCATTATCTCGCGGTCGTGTTCCAGGATACAGACTGCGGCAGGCAGATTGCTTGCTTCCCAGATATCAATGGCGGCCTTGAGCACCTTGCGCGCCTCTGCAGCATCCCCATGCTGAAGTCGCTGGGCCAGGGCGAAAACGTCGCCAACCCATCGGATGGTTTGACCATGCGCAATCTGGCAGCGCCGAAGAGCATCCTGGAGAGGAGGTTCGACATTGCGCGCGATGCGATCGATGTCGAAGGCCAGACGCATTACATCCGCGAGGTCGAAAAATCTGGCATCAGGAAGCTCATATCCTGCCTTCCTGATTTCGTCTGCGTCCCTCAGTGTCAGCCACCCTCCCGTCGCGTCCCGGACGTCGATCGGGAGGTTCTCCAGCCATTTGGTCTCGCGCGTATGCCCCACCGCCCGCTCGGCCTCGTCGGACAGTCGCATGAGCATCTCAACGGCCAACGGGTTAAGCCTGTCGATCAATCTTAGACCGGCCTCGTAACTGGTCTGGAGTCGGTCGATTTCGACGAAGATCCCACGGTCCCTGTCGGCGAGTGCTCGGCTCATCCATTGCAGGCGCTTGCACAGATAGAAGCAGGCTAGGCACAAAATGACAAAGCACACCGAGATAAACCACGCAAGCATGTTGGTCCTCAAATATATGGTTCGTGCGAATCTGCCGGGCGGGTTGGTGATCACTGACGGATACAAAACGAAAAGGAACCCAACAGATGTACACCAGCATTGATCGGCCTTCTGGACGCCCTGGCTACGCCCCCTTGGGTTTGACGAACATGAACCCGGCCGAATCGAGCAAGTTATGAAGCTCCTTCTTCAATTTGCCTTTTTTATAAAGTCGGCGGATCTCTGCTGACCAATTGACGAGATCGCCGTCCGGGCAGTCGATCCCAACCCATCCGGTACCGGATGTTCTGAGGTGCTTGAGAAAGCGATCAATCATCTCGCGAGTGTCATAGCGCTTATTCACCTCCCACGGGAATCCGATAGAGTCGAGAAGGGCGATGCGATCGGCGCTAAGAGTACCGGTCTTACGCGCGTACCTGGAGTTGTTCGCAAAAGTGGCAGCCGGATGGTCCTTGGGGAACGCGAACTTGTTCCTTTTTTCGTTGCTGGCTACCGCCTCCTTGAACGCCTCAAATCGGAACATCCAATCCTTTGCGATCTCCCAGGGGAATCCGATGGAGTCGAGAAGCGCGATGCGCTCGGCACTAAGAGTTCCGCTCTTTTTATCGTACCTGCATGCGTTAGCGAAATTGCTGGCCGGGTGGTCCTTGGGGAAGGCGAATTTGTTCTTCTTCCCGTTACTGGCGACGGCGTCCCTGAACCACTGAAACCGGCGCATCCACCTGGGCTCCGCCGTCCACGGGAATCCGATGGAGTCGAGAAGCGCAATTCGATCGGCGCTGAGCGCTCCCGTGTTCCGCTCGTTCCTGCACCGACTCGTAAAAATGTAAGCCGGATGGCCCTTGGGGAATACGAACTTGTTCACATTCACGTTATTGGCGACTGCGTCCTTATACGCATCAAAGCGGAGACGCCACTTGTCTGCGGCCTTTATGGGCGGCGTGAGGCCCAAGCTGACCAGCGCATTGATCTGATCAGGCGTGTGCTCGTTCCACCGGTTAAATATTGCCTTGCTGGCGGTTTGGAAGCGTCCGCGATCCGGATGTGCCAACGGAAATCGCGCTTTCGAGAGGCCGAGTCGGTCGCAGTTCTCCCGAAATTCTCGATAGTCGGCGATAAAGTTGTCCACCAGGCTTACCCGGTCCCGGAAGTCAAATCCGGCCTCCTTGAGTTTGCGTTCCCGCTCGGCCGATAGTCCATCGTCGCGCTTCGCGGTTCGAACGTTATTGATCCAGTTCAAGATGCCCGTTGGAGTCGGCCTCGGGGAGCCCGATATTGTCCACCGTCGCCAGGCGTCAAACTTTCCTTCCCACTTCGCAGACAAGACCACCGAGGGGAGCCCGAGCTCGATGAGCCGCTTGCTACGCTCCTTGCTTAGAGTTCCGGTAGCAATCCTCCTGGCCTGCAAGTGCAGCCACTCCCCCAGCCCGAAGTCCGTTGACGTGACGTAGTCCCGTGGCACCTCCAGATGGCCATTCGTAGCCTGGTGGATCTGCGCCTCTCTAAAGTTCGACTCCCAATCCGACTCGCGGGACAGTCCGACTCCGAACCCCTTCGCTACCCGCGCCGAGATCGCGATCCTCAGTCGTGCGACGATGTCACTCGGCGCGAAGATATCAATCTTTTCGGTGAGTTCCCTAAGAGCCCTCCCCTCAGACGTCACATCCCGCCCACTCGGACTCAGGAGAGGCGCGAAATCTTCGTCGATCGACGCCATCGCGTATAGCAGGTCGAGCACGTCAGCGAAATCCGCGCCCGCGACGGCCGCTTCGATGTCGTCGGGAGCAGCCGCGTTCAGATAGATGGGAACAAAAATATATCCGAGCGACTTACCGGTCATCGGGTTCAGGCGCAACGTCCTCCCACAGATCTGGGCAAGTTCGATCGGAGCACGCCTGGCAGACATCAGTCCGACCACCTCGATTTCGGGCATATCCACACCTTCTGCGAGGCAGCGCACGTTGGTCGCAATGGCGTCAGTCGCGTCGCGAAATTCCGCTATCGCCGCGTCGCGCTCACCCACCGTCATCGATCCATTCACGTGGACGGCCTTGATCGGTGCCCCCTTGTGTTCGGCCTTGACGGCGTTGCTCAGCGCAGCGAACTTGCGAGATGCAAGAACGTTCCGGTGAAACGTGATGGCCTTTGTCGCACCGACCTCGGCCATGGCCTTTTGAAATGCGACGAGCGCCGCTACTTCGGGCGTGTCTGTGCTGCCGGAGAAATCTAGAAAGACCGGGCCAGTTGACTCAAGCCAGTGGGAATGCACGCCGGCGCGCGGATCAACGCAGGCGATCACAACGCGATAGTCGCAAATCAGTCCTCGCTTGATTGCCTCGCGCAGGCCAAGCCGATAAGCGGTACGCCCGTAGATCGCCTCGTCATCCATCGATATCACAGCGGGGCCAGACGAGGTGGTTCGTTGCACGAACCGTGGCGTGGCAGTCATGAACAGGCGCTTACGCACCGGGATGTGGGCATCGTCGAGCGCCAGGGTGAATTCCCGCTCCGCAAGTCCAGTTGTACGATGCGCTTCGTCGAAGATGCCGAGGTCGAATTCGAAGCCCTTTGGCATTACGTCTGCGATGACAGACGAGGACTGGTAGGTGGAAAAGACTACGAGACGCCGCCGGCCGTTGAAGAAGTACGGGCGGGCGACGTCCGGATCTGTGGTCACCGGGATATTCAGTCCATCGAGGTCGATCCCGGAGTTCCGGTCGTCGCCATCCTTGCTCGGGACAACTGATGCGTCCGAGCAAACGCAAAGCGCGTTGGCCATGCGCATTGGATACTGAGCTTGCCACGTGCGTATCGTCTGCGCGATCAACGCGAGCGTGGGCGCGAACACGATCGTAAAGCGCGCGTGCATTCTGGCGTCGACTTCCGAGCCTACGAGCGTCTTTCCGGTGCCGCACGCCATTACGGCCGTGGTTTGATCTGCGATCTCGAGTTCCGTACACACCGCGCTAACGCACTCGGCCTGGTGCAGCCTCGGCGGTAGCGCCTTCGTGAACGGCGGTCGGTTTCCCATACCTTACGGGCCTCGAAATGGTCTCGGTACCCGTACGGCACTTGGAAGGGAAGTTTTAGGGGGCCGCTGCCGATTGCAGGCAAATCCCGCTTGCGCCGGTTTGACGGAGCATCGTGCGAGAGAATGCGGGGGCGGACGCCCGGACGGCCGGTCCGCGTAGTCTCATCCCAGAGTGCGAAGCGCGTCGTCCACGACGTCGACGGCGGCAGCCCATTGAGAAGCGGATGGAGGCTGGCGGTCGCAGGAGTAGGCGTCGCCCGCCTGATGGGCACGCTGTCGGGGGAGCGAAGGGGGCGCTCGGGCGCGCGCCCCATGGCGAGGTACGCCCTACTGCTGGGCGGGCGCGGCCGCGACGTCAACGGCGCCGTGTTCACGCGAACGTTCGCCCTCGAAGTATTCGCGCAGGCGCACGAAGAACGGGTGCACCGCTTCGTTGAAACGCCGTGCGCGCGCCGGCGTGATCGCCCGGTACGCGAGCGTGACGGTGGCAATGATGACGATCGTCTGGATGAGACAGTTCACAATTCCCTCCTTACCCGATGAATGTGGTCGCAACGACCGGCGTGAAGCTAGCCGACAACAGGACTGTACGCTTTCTCCCGGGACCCGCAATGTTGGCTGCCGTACCCCGCCAGGTGGTGCTTCATTCCTCAACTGCCGCTCTCTCAGCGCGTCACCCCGCCGCGCTCGGCTGCAGGCCCCTCAGCCGTTGGGCGTAGATCCTATAGAGCCAGGCTGCGCACGCCCCACCAATGCAGGCGCCCGCGACATCGGCGAGCGCCTCGAACAGCGCGGAGATCCCTCCCGGGCGCGCCATCGCGAGGGGCGTGTGCATCGCGATCCTCGCGAGCAGAAGCAGTGGCAACGTCGCGACCGCCTGCGTGAGCCACAGTCTCCAGAAACGCCCCCGAGAATCGCGCCAAGCTTCGGCGATTCGCACGCTTCCCCCGATCGCGACGTGCGTGGAAAGCAGGCTTAGGCGCGTGACAAGGAAAATGCCGAGGAACTGAGAGACGATAGCGGCTCCGCCAACCAGCAGCGGCACTGACAACGGCGCGTGAACGTGAGACAGCATCAGGACGAACACCACGCCGAGCGCGAACACGACGGCAATGGCTGCGAGCACAACCAAAGCAAACAGCAGCGCCCACGTCACGCCCAGATAACGCCAGAAGCTGCGTCCGAAAAGGGGCTCTGGAACAGCCGGTCGCTCCGGAAGCAGGAGGAAGCGCAGGACGTCCACCGCGAGCGCGGCGACGAAGCCGAACCTCACGACCTCGAATACCGCTAGCGGCACCCAGACGAGAAACCGGAATGGAGGATGTGGATGCGGGCGCAGGATTGCTTCGACGTAGGGCGCGACCCACGACGGCAGAAAGAAGGCCAGCACGAGCAGCGGGCGCAGTCGCATGTAATTCAAGCCGTCGGCCCACGCGCCCCGCACGCATCGCCAGAACGTGAGGTTCTCCACCGAGCGTCTCCAGTGCGCCGCCGCGCGCGGCGCTTCACACGGTTCTTTTGCCGAACGAGCATGGCCCCCTCGGCCGGCCGGATTGTCCCACGCACGGTTGGGCGACGTGTGCTCGCTCGCGCACTGTCGGTGACAAAAGCCGCGCCGGACGTTGCAGGATCTGATGCGGAGAGGGGGGGTTCATCATCCTTCAGTAAATCCGATACCCCCGCTTACGATCCCACGGACACCCCGTCCCGCAAGGATTTCACGCCTTAGGAGCATCTTAGATAACCCTTAGAGATTCTTATGCTGACGTAAAATGTTGTTGCATGCGGGATACGCGCCTCTTATACTTCGGCGTCCAACAAGGAGAAGCGAAATGCCAAAGTCCCCTGCAACCATCGCACAGGAAATCTCAGACCAGATGCGCAAGCAAGGCGCACAGGCCTTGACCTATCAGTGGAAAGACTTCTACAAAGCGACGGGCCGCGAGCGAATCAAGGAAGCATTCCAGGATCAGCTCACCCACAGCCTCGCCTCGAGGAGCCTTCTGATTGCATATGGTCGAGCGGTCGTCGTCGTGTGTCAGGACTACAACTTCAATCCGGCCCAAGGCTAGGAGCGATCCTCGGGAAGCGTCCAATCCGGGCACGCGCCCCATGCGGGGCATCGTGACCAATCGTGTGTGAAGTCACGCCGGGCCAGAACATCGGGCTGAGTGCCGGCGACCTAAAACGAAGTGAAAACATGAAAATCAAGGTCGGGGATTTTTACTACGGCGCAGCGTTGGCGCAGATTGCGGCGCATCCGGTTCTTTCCCACGTGCATTCGGTTGCCGGAAAGGAAGGCTACTACCAGATCAACGGCGACAAGCGTCTGCTCATCAAATACGCGACTGCTGATCGCGGAACATGGCGTTTTACGGTCCGCCCCGATGATCTGACGGATGTCAGCTGGTCCGCGGACTATATCGTCTGGTTTGCACTGGTTTGCGGCGAAGAAACCATTTGCCTGCTCAACGATGAGGAGGTGCGAGAACTCGTTGACGTCGAGGCGTCTGGCAGCCAGTGGATCTCCGTCTCGTCGAGCAATGGCACGAGCATGAAGGTTGCGGGAACGACAGGCCGCCTGAAGCACAGGATCCGGCACAACGCATTCCCGCACAAGCTGCTCACGGACGGCCCTGAGCCCAACAAGTACTCGTGGCCACCGCTCTCCCGCCTGCAGTTCTACACGACCTGGCCGCACATCGTTCGCAGCACGGTAGATCCCTTCTTCGACCTGTCCGATGCGCTCACGGGCGACATCGGTTTCGGCGACGAGAAGACCGTCTACATGGGACTGTGCACTTACAGTCCTGACTGGTCGGTCTGGGACAACTCCACCCTCAAGAAGGTCGAAAAGCACATCCGATACGACCTTAACTTCGACGGCTTCGATGTTGCTATTGAGCGCGCTAGTCCCGAAGTTATTGAGCAGGGAAGCGGCCTCTTTGTCCAGCGGTGCTCCGACGAATTTTTGTGGAAGCTGACGATCACCGTCAGGGAATAGCGCCGCCGTGCTGCAAATGCGGCCGTCCCGACGAGTCCGGTCGGCACTGGGACCTTCCTCGCACGGGACAGCGGTCATTTGTAACCATTACGCCCCCGTAGGCAAAAGATACCCGGCCTGATTATGCAACCGCACGTCCTGAGGTGCCATACCATAGGCGCGTCTAAAGGCACGGGTGAAGTCGGACGCGCTCGTAAAGCCGTGGGCATACGCGACG
Source organism: Paraburkholderia sp. J8-2 (assembly GCF_905220195.1). Classification (NCBI taxonomy): domain Bacteria; kingdom Pseudomonadati; phylum Pseudomonadota; class Betaproteobacteria; order Burkholderiales; family Burkholderiaceae; genus Paraburkholderia; species Paraburkholderia sp. J8-2. The sequence goes on along the minus strand of NZ_CAJMZA010000006.1, from coordinate 134,034 downwards.
TCCTTGACTGGCACTGCCGGCCACGCGACCAGTTCGCGGGCGGCAGCGCGCAAGCGGACGTGTCTGATGTACGCGGCGAGGCCGCCGTCATGCTGAAAAAGTCGATACACCGTTGGTCTGGAAAGACCAAGCGATTCCACGACGCTGTCGGGCGAGAGGCTGTCATCATGCAGGTTCTCGCGTACGTAGCGCCGCGCCTGATCGAATGCGATCGCACGTCCAAGCGACGGCTTGCTGCCTTTCAACCCAGCCTGGTCAGCGAACGCATCCGCGATCAGTAGCACCAGTTCCCGCAGTACGCGGTGCGCATCACCTGCAGCCATGTGGTGGATCCGCGCAGCGAGTGACATGACGCTGTCCGTGAGAAAGCGCACGACCGGCAGGAGGGGCGAGAGCATGCGCCCATGTAGCGCCGATGGGTCCGGAAACACGTCGCACAGCAACGAGCCTGGAAGGAAAATCGTCACGTGCCGGCAGGCGGCTCGCCTGAACTGCATTGGCTGGTCGAGGTCGATGGCGAAGATGCCGCCTTCGAGCGCCGGGTCAGTGCGCTTTTTGCCGGCGTAGATAAGCTCGTTGTCGGGCGCGCGGTCGAAGAATATGTGGAACACGATGCTGCGCGCGTCGTCCCTGGAAATTCTCGCGATCGTGCGGTCCTGCGTGATGCGATCAGTGAAGCAGTCCGCGAAAAGGAATTCGCCCACGGCATAGCGGTCGATCCGGCCGCGAAACGGCTGTCCACGTCTATCGCGCGTTGTTAGTAGGTCGGCGACACCGATCATTCGATCGCACCATGCGCCGAGCTGCTGATGAGCGGGCAGCGCGCATACATCGAACCGCTGATGTGCAATCTCGAGTTGGTGAGATGGCTCCAGTACAACAGGCAGGTCCAGATAATGTGTCTTCACGGTGGACATGAATAAGTCTCAGTACGTCAGCGGAGGCGCTTCCGCAATCGCTGTCGCGCGCGGTCATGCAGAGTATCGCGCGACGAATTGGGTAGTGGCCAAAATGACCGCGTGTGGACCGCGTTCTGCTCAACGGTCGCGGCGCGAAAAAATGAAGGTCTGCCGGCGACGACGTCGATATTTGTCGGCCCGCTGCCGCGCGCCGCCCCAACAAAGCGCCCCACCCGACCCCGCTCACCCCGTTCGAAACGTGAAAAGCGCACCCGCGACGCTGCGGCGCTGGATAGACGCTCACCCGCACGTCGTAAGAGTGTTCGACTGCGGCGACGGCTACGGAACGGAGCGCGGATTCGCCTACGACACCCTGCTGCGCGCCGGGCTGGCGCCAGGGCGACGACTTCGTTCACACCTTGATCGCAGGAGGTTTCCACACTGCCTCGGGATCCACTCATCCTTCGCGCCTCGCCCAGCAACTGGCAGGCCACTACATTTCACCCACCGCTCGGCCTCCCTCAGTCGGTCTGGGTTGTTATGGTGTCAGTGTTTTTCACCTGCATCATGGCAGTCCTAACGTTGTTTGTATGGAAAGGCTGGATCTCGGACGAAAAGAGCGAGATCGCAGCGGACGTCGTCAAGGGCGTCATATGTCTCGGTGTCGGTGTTTTCTTCGGAACCTTTGCGGGCGGGTATTTGCTGTAAGGCATAAGGGCAACGTGCGCCCCGAACAAGGCATCGCGACGGGCGCTACTTCAGACCGTCGCAATCCCCAAGCTCGCGGCAAGCGTGAGCACCTTGCTGCGGCACGGCTGTGCCGCCAGCAACTGATCATCTAGCAATTCGAATGGATTCGCGGGGTCCGCAAGACGCTGGCGGATGAGCATCACGCAACGTCCCACGTCGTGCCTGCGCGATCCATACGCGATCGCCTGCGCGTCCGATCTCTGTTCGATTGCTGCCTGCGCCCACTTGCGCGTCTGTCCGTAGAAGGTGGGAAGGCTGTCGACGAGTTGCGTGCGGGTGAGTCCCAGCTGCGGCAGGAACGCACTGTGAAAGCTCACGCATGACAAGTCACCTCGGAACCGTACGCGGGCGATCCGAAAATACTCCAGCTTGTCGACATCGAAAGCGCCCGCCGGCGCGAGCGGCAGGTCGTGGAAAACCGACTCCATGATCGCGCAGTCGAACCTGCTCGCCGCGTACCACGTATGCGCGGGCTCGCCGCCAGGCAACGTGATCGGGGCGAACCGCGTGTCGCCCCATCCTTCAGAGAAAGTGAGCGCCGTGTTGGCGTGCGGAGACGTGGAGTAGACGTGGAACCACTCCGGAACATCGGCGCGCGTGACCGTTTCCACGACAAAAGACTCGGCTGGGCCTGGGTCGGGGATCACGAAGCTCACGCCACGTAGCTCCCGTGGTAGCGCCTCGCCGCACCAATGACGTCCTCGCGCCTGTCGAGCGCGTCCTTAGGTGCCACCGGTCGACCTTCGTCGTCGCTGATCCAGCCGTTGGGGAAATGGAACCACGCGGCGATCTTCCAGGTATCTGCGAGCGGTCCGAGCGCCTCCAGGATCTCACGGATAATCGGCAAAGGCTGACTGAACGTGTCGAACTGGTAGGCGGCGAAATACTCCCGCCCATTGACGCTCACGCTGTAGACGCGATCGCGCCGCTTCCAGTCACTCGCAGGCTGAGACTTGCTCGCCGGCGGGGTTTTCTGAAGCGCGTTGATGTCCTCGGCGGTAAGCCACTGGCCGTCGTCGAACACGGTGCGCATGGCGTCCTGGCGTCGTCGCCGCTCAATCAGCAACGACTCGTCCGGCTCGGCGATGCTTGTCACGAGGCGCGCGATGTCGTCCGCTCGCGTAAGCAGATCCTGGCCGGTTTTCGGATCCGACAGAACGAGGCGGATCGCCTTTTCAAGACTTGCCTGAACGGCTCCGGTCAGAGCGAGGTTCGCGCCCACCGGCAGGTCGACACTAAACTGCACGCGGCGCTGGTCGCCTCCCGGAGCACCCGAGCGCATATTTCCCATGGGCATGGCGCACTCCAAATTAATGACGATATTGACGACATGATAGACCTAATTGGCAATCTCGTCACTGATCGGGTTCACGCCGCGCGACGTGCTCTGTGCTGGGCAAGCGTCGCGGGAATTGAGCGGCGCGAGCGCTCCGCCGCCAGCGCCCGCGATATTGCGCCGCTGCGCGACTGCGCGACGTTTGTGGCGTGGCGCGCACTCGCGCAGGCCGCGCGCTCGCGCTCGCGCACGCGCAGCGTGGCACTTCCCTAGTGCCGCGCGCACGCCCCTAGCGCGAGCAGGCCGCGCGCGCCGCGCGCCCGCCGGCGCTTCCTACTATGCGTCCTCGGCGCGTGCCGGTGCTCGCGCGCATACCGCGCGCGGTGGTGCGCGAATCCACGCGCAGATTGGGCGCGGCGCGCGCGGGCGCGCGGGCGCGCGAGGCCCACTTCATCTGCGCGGCCACGCTCTTGCTCGCGCATCTGCGCGGCGCGCGCCGCGCGCTGCTCGCGCATGCGTGGGCGAAGGAATAAAAACCTTGCGATCGCATGTTTTTTGCAATTCTCGTGGCCGTACAATGGAAAAACCGTGCGATTACACTGTTTTTCAGTTGCGATGGCCTTGGAAGGCGCAAAACCATGCGATTGCAATGTTTGGCACCTTGAAATCAGGAAATCAGGCACAATCTCTTCGTTCGCAAGGTTTTTACATCGCACCGAGACCCCGACCGCCACTGGCCGACACCCAGCACAACACGAGGCACTTTTAGACATGCACTACACCATCGATCGCGCGTCCGACATCGGCGGCATCATCCGGGCGGCGCGCAAGGCCCAGCAGCTGCGGCAGGACGATGCCGCGGGCAGTGTGGGTGTGAGTGAGTCGTTTCTCGGAAAGGCGGAAGCTGGCGCTGCGTCGATCCAGTGGGGCAAGCTCTTCCAGATCCTGGAGGGTCTTGGGGTACGGGTGAGCGTCGACATCCCGGACGCGGATGAGGGCCTCCTCAAGACGGAATCGGAAAAGGCGCGGCACCGCGCCGCGGTTCGCGTGTTCCTCGCGTTGGAGCAGCAGAGCCTGAAAGAAAGTCGAAACGACGAACCGAGTTCGACAGACACGCCGGACGCCAGCACTACCACCTTCAAGAATGCTCGCTCCAACAAAGGGGCCGCCGTCGCGGAGGCCTTCAAGGCGGCACTGCGTGTACTTGAGACAAGTCAACCCGGTGTGCGCGAGGGCGCAACACTCAAGCGCGCTCGCAAGCTTGTCGAAGGCGCCAAGGCAACACCGCCTGCGAAGGGCGGTAAAGGAAGCACCCGCAAATGACCGAGCGCACCCTCCTCGCCTCGATCGATCATCAGTTGATCGGCACGCTGATCGAAGGAAACGGAATCTGGGCGTTTGAATACGACCCGGCGTGGCTCGAAAATCCCGATCGATTCGCGCTGAGCCCCCATATTCCGCTACTGGACAAGATCCAACGAGATGGGGCCACAACACGCCCGATACAATGGACGTTCGATAACCTCCTGCCCGAGGAGACAGTTCGCCAGCTCATCGCAAGCGACGCGAATCTCCCCGACGTGAGTGACGCGTTCGCGCTGCTTGAGCGCTACGGTCGGGAATCGGCTGGGTCTGTGAGCCTGCGCGTGCCGGGCGACGCCGAAGAGGCCGATCAGGAAACGTTGCTGCGGGCGCTGACCGACGAGGAGCTCAACGAGCGCATCCGAAACCTCCCGAACGTCCCGCTTACGCACGATGCGCCCAAGAAGATGTCACTCGCCGGCGCCCAGCACAAGCTGGCGGTGGTCGTGCGCGACGGCGAGCTTTTCGAGCCGGGCGGGCAGGCAGTTTCTACGCACATCATGAAGCCGAACCATCCGCAGGCCGGCGCATACCCTCACACGGTGGTCAACGAGTGGTTCATCATGCAGCTCGCGCGCAGCGTCGGGCTCGACGTGCCGGACGTGGCGCGGCGCTACGTGCCCGCGCCTGTGTATCTGATCACGCGATTCGACCGTGAAGAGAACAAGAGCGGCATCGTGTTGCGCCGTCACGCGATCGACGGATGCCAGATGCTCAATCTGGCTGCAACGATGAAGTACTCGAGCTGGTCGGTCGGTGCACTTGCCGAGCTCGCCGGGCGATGCCGCGCGCCGGCGCCGGCGCGTCTGCGCCTTTTCAAGTGGCTCGTGTTTTGTGTGCTGGTCGGCAACGGGGACTCGCACCTCAAAAACACGAGCTTTCTCGTGGATCGCAACGGGATCACATTGGCGCCCTTCTATGACCTGCTGTGCGAAGCGGTGTACGAGACGCGCAACTACAGCGACAAGGGCCGCTGGCCTGATCTCACGGAGTTCACGCGCGAGGTCTGTGGTGTCCAGCGCTACGCCGACTTCAGCCGCGCCGTGCTGATAGAAGCCGGCGAGCAACTCGGGCTGACCCGCGCTACCGCTACTCGCCAGATCACAGAGCTCCTCGCACGCCTGCCCGCCGCAGCCGATGCCCTCATCGTCGAGGTCGAGGATCAAAACAACAAGCTCATGGATTGGAGGCCCGAGCTGCGCGCGACCCTCGGCGGTGAAATGCAACTGCTGCGAGCGATCCGCCACATCGTGATTCAGGAGATGGTCGCCCGCATCTCGGCATAGCATTGCTTCGGGCGATGCGGCGAGTTGCAGCTGGCGGGGCTCGCCGATGTTCAAATGCGCCCGCGAAGGAGCGGACGAAAGCCGCGCGAATGCATTGCGTTGCCGGGCCGCTTTCGTCTGCCATGGGACCGCTGCTATGGCTACCCTCAGGCATGGGCGAAGTGGCCCGATCTCCACCGGCCGAGCGAAGCGATGAATCAGGAATTTTCAGCAGAATGCGAGAGCGAGCTCGCCGATGAGGCGAGCGCTATTGACACGCCCACCGCGGAGCGCACGAACAGACTAAGGGGCGATCTTTGTTGGCTTGCCGGGTTGCTCGCACGCTCCATGCACTCGATCGCTCTGAATCTGCCTGAACGCGTGTTCGAGCTTAAAGGCAGTGAGCGCGTGCATGCGGAAGCGATCTTCGAAATCGATATCCGGGTATACGGCCGATGGGCTCGACGCTGGGTCTCTCGGGACTACTATTTTCTGCAAGAGCAAGTGACACTCCGGAAGCAAACGCGGAGGGACCGCGACATGCTGGCCGAATTTGAAGCACGCGTGGCCGAGGCTGTTACCGCGTACCCGATCGACGAAAAGCTCCTTGCCCTGCTGCCCTACCATAAGGCCACGGTTCGTATCACCTCGCCGATTGCGGCAAGGGTCCTGGAGCAGCTATGCGAAGTTGATCGCGCGCTGGCCTGCCATTATTTCGGACAGAGTGCGCGAGGGATTGACGGCCCGCACGGGATCTGCGCGGACATGATTCGGGAGGCCTTGCACTGGCTCAAGGGCAACCCTCACGCCCCGATCGAAAGCCGAAACGGGGTTCGCGTTGCCAGCCGTTACATCTCAACCCGTTGAACTGACGCTCCCGTGGCGCCAGGCGTGAGACACACCGGGCGCGCACCGCCCGGAAATGGCGCTCCGCTTCACCAGCCGTAGCCCATTGACGCAGACGTCCGGCTCGGGAATGACACCGTTCCCCCACACAACAGCACTCTCGCACAGTTGCATGCGCGAGCCCACTTTCGGCGCGGCCCCACCGGAACGCGTCTCAGCCCTGCCGCTTGAGGTCAGGCAAGGGCCCACGCGCGTCCCACTCCAGAACCTTGACGCCCCGCACGCGGTAGAGGGCGATCTTTTCCGCCTTGCGCCGCTCGTACTCGCGATTGCCCAGCATCCCCCAGACCTCGACGACGCTCTCCTCCTCCACGTCTGTCAACCGGAAGTCCGGGAACACGCCTTCATGAACGTCGTAGCGCAAAGGCTTGACGAAAGCTCGACTGGCTTCCTCGAGCGCGTCGGCCATGGTCACCTCGTATGACGAGTCGGCCGGGATGTAGTGGCGGTTGGTCAGCATGACGCCCATGTCGACGACGCGCAGGTTGCTGTTCTTCGAGAGATCGACGACGAGCAGCGCGATCGCGCGCGCATTGTCTGCCGCTGCGGCTCCCGCGTCATTGCCCGCCAGCCGGTCGATCTGCGCGAAAGCGGGACTCGAGGCCTTGCGCGCGCGATCCACGAGCCCCTCGCTAGCGTAGAACGGTTGCAGGTGGTGCCGCAGGTCGATGCGGTAGCCGTACTTCGAGCGATCGATCTTCTTGATTTCGCCGATGACAATTCCGCGCGTGCGGAACGTGCCCGGCTGCGCCAGATACGCGTGAAAGCGACCCCATGCGCCCTCGATGGCGTCTCTCTCCTCAGGCGCCCAGGCCGGCACCGCGTAGAGCACGCGCTCCATCGGTTCGCCGTTGATGCGCCCTTCGAGCTTTCGCACCTCCCACCGGCAGCGGCTCCAGCTTCGCTTCCAGCCAGGCATCCAGCGGTTCAGTCCGGCCCGCTCCCAGAACGAGTGAAGCATTCCGACCAGGCCGACACTCGCGCGCCGCGCCCCGCCGCCACCTTGATTTTCGTGACGCTCAACGGGACCCTCGCGCTCATCGACACGCACCTTCATCGGGATATCCGCCTTGATATCGACGGACCCGTCATCGCGCTCGACAATCGCCCCGCTCGCATAGCCCGCGCGCACCGTGGCCTCGTCCGCTTCCTTCCTGAAGTCACATCCGCGCTTGTGGGCGAGACCCTCCCCGGGCCATCCGGCGAGATGGTAGAGCCCGTCGCGTCGCCGAATGACCAGGCGCCGGCCGCACGGACAGAGAGCATGCCCTAGCGTGGTGCGCGCCTCCTCAAACCACCTCCGGTATTTAGCGGGGGAGTCCTGAAGGTCTTCGAGCGCAAAGCGCTGCCCTGCGAGGGTGATCAGCATTACGGGCTTCCTGCGGTGCCGGCGCGGACCGAGCGCGCCATCGGTTGTTCAGTGCAGGCAGCGATGTGTCATGCGGCCTGTCCGATCTGACGTTAACACTGGAGCCCGGGTTGCCGTCCCGGAAAGGGGCGCGATGTTGCCCCGCATTCGCTGACGGTTGCGCACGCAACGACACCAGCACGGCGGTGGCGCCGCCGGACCTGCATCAGCTGGCGCGACGCAGGCGTGAGTAGAGGTGCAGCTGCGCGAGCAGGCTTTTCACCTCATGGATGTCGGCATTCAGGCCCGCCGCAAGTCCTGCGGCATCGAGGCTCGGATCTTCCCGGCGCAGGTCCAGGAGACTGTGAAGCAATGCCGAGCGACGTGCCTCCGGCGTGAGGTTCTTGAGGTCCTTCCCATCAGGATATTCCTGCGCCAACCAGTCTGCGAACCTCGCGGCCGCCTCGCTGCAAGCGGAATCAGGCGCCTCCTCAAGATCCGTGGGATCAGTACCGAAACTCGACAGGAACTCGATGAGCGGCCTCACTGGCATCATATGAGCCAGCTCCCCGGCTTCCAGCTTGTTTGGCCAGATCTTGGCGTCGGGCTTCTTGCTTTTGACGATCTCTAAAAACGTTTGCGATGAGACAAATCCCACAATACCCGCGACGTCTTCAAGTTTCAGAGAAATAAATTCCCTGTCTCTCGACATGGCCACAAGTAGGGGCTTCTCGCAATACGTCCGTCTCTGGACCGGCATGAATATCCACACGTAAGACAATGCGCCCTTGCTTATTCTTCTCGTAGGCGGCACTGGGTCAATAAACCATCTGAACAATGCTGGCGGTGGCTCCGCGCATTCGTCCAGCATATCCACGTCCACTTTCACCAAACTTACAGTCCGCGGGCCGAGCATTCTATCAGCAATGAATTGGAATACATCCACTTCTCATTGATTATATGCGCGTTATGATATCCGACCCGATTTCCTAGCGTGACTGTTGTCACAATAATGATGAAGAGCACGTTTTAGCATAATCGGCCTGATTCCCCCGCCAGACTGGATGACCAGACACCCGGCAGTCTCAGAACGCAAACGCCTGGCCACTTCTTCGTCACAAAAGGTAACGCACTTTCACAGTCCCGATTGCGGATTCGCGCTGCCGTCGCGCTTCGGGCTTCGCTGCGGGCGGTCAACCAGGCTCACCAGCGAGAGACTGAACGGGAAGAAGCCCATCAGACAGATCAGAAAGAAGCAGGCCCACTCACGGCCCGTGAGCTTGACCGGCTGGTCCTGCTGGACCTTGCGCATATCCTCGCGGATACGGCTCACCGCAAGCTGGTAGACAGCCACGATGCCGACGAGGCCCGTAACCAATGCCGCGAGCACCCACCACTTGAACGACGCCATGATCGACTGGAACTGCGCGTCGTCAGTTCGCCGATTTTCCTGACCCCGCACAAAGCCGTCACACGGTTCGGCCTGTTTCAGCCATTGTGCGGTGCTCATCTGCTTCATGTCCGGAATGTGCATCCAGGTCAACGTGCTTTCCGCCAGCTCACGCTTGACCTGATCGAGCCTGGCCGCCGGGACCTTGGTGCGGTCCCCCTGACACAGCAGGGTGAAGTCAACGACCTCGCGCATGGTGTCGACCATCCTATCGGTCAGATAGACGCTCGTCGCGGACTGCGCTCTCATGACACCCGCGAATTCCATCGGCAACAGGCCGGCGGAGGCGATGGCGATGGCGACCGCCCAATTGAACCGCACCGGCACACGCTTGTAGCGGCGCAGGAACAGCCAAAGGCACGGATAGGAGAGGACAACCAGCAGCGACGCCCAGATGATCTGAGCCTTCATGGCGAAATCGGCAGCGAACATGGATTGGAGCCTCTCAGGTGTATTTTTTTGCCGCAGCTTTGATAGCTGGCGCGAAGATTCTATGGGCGGCGAGGTCCCAACCCGATCCCGAAAACGAGACTGCACTCGCCACCATTCACTTGAGGCGGTGCGATGACCCGCCGATATCGGCTGCGCTGAGGTGCCCGCGGATTGCCGTTGCGCCCTGGATGCTTGAACTTTCAACCCTCCCCGAACGGGGGTGCGCCAGACGCCTTCGCAGGGCGAATACGCGTTCCACCGAAAGCCCCGAGCCGGTAGTCACGTCGCTCGCGCTCACCTTGGTACGCGCGCACCTTCGGGCTCACCGCTTCGCTTCACGCCGTGCGCGTGAAACAAAAAGGCCCTCGCGAGCTTACGCTTGCAAGGGCCGCGTGGCCGAGCGTTCAGGTCGGGAGGTCACTGCTTGCCCCCACTAACCGGTACGTTCCCTGTTGATACCGCGGACCGACATCATCCGACGCCCCGACTGGCCCCGGGTGCATACAGCCACCCGTCCCAATCGCAACCTCGCATCGAGCGGCCGGTAACGCAAGTCCGGGTCAGGCCAGCTCCGGACACCTGGATGCCTAATTGGCCCCACAGTTCGGGTTGCTATCCGTCACGAACGGCATCCCGTTCTGGAGCAATATCCATCCGTTTAGTTGCCCCGAACTTGCATCCACCTGGCACACCGCGGTATATCCTGTGGCGACATACGGCTCCTGATTGCCGCACGATGAATAGAACGTGTCGTACGAAGGCCCGCTCAGATACGCGTAGTACGTGGTCGCCGTTGTACTCAGGTTGTAGCTTGTCGGAACGAGCTGGATTTCCGACCACGTCGTCAAGCTCGGCGGTGAATATAGTACGTATTCACCCGACGCCATCCCGACGTTCGCGACCGCCAACGCGTTCCCGAGCATGTAGCTGTACCCAGCCGGGAAGCTGTTCTCGCACTGTGTGAGCGGAGGCAGAAGAGCCATCTGGCAGGTCGGCGCAGTCCAGCTCGAGCCAGTCCATGATGATGGAGTGATGAGCGTATAACCCGAAGGGCAGGTTGGTTGTGGCGTGTAGGTGCAGACCGGGTCCGTCCAGTAAGTCCCTTGCCACGCTGCGGCGGTAGACGTGACCCACCCCGCCGCCGTCGAGCAGCTTGGCGGAGCCGTGTAGGTGCAGGTCGGCGCCGACCATTTGCTACCCAGCCAGACTGCCGCCACGCTCGTGACCCAACCCGGAGAAGACGAGCATGCCGTGGGTTGCTGTGCAGGCGCATTGATTCCCGTCGCACAGCTCGTGTCCTCATATCCCGTGGTACATCGCGCGGGCGTTGCAAAAGCCGTGTGCGTGGCGAGCATGACAACGCATGCCACCCACGCGCGAGCCAGATGTGAAAAGCGCACTGTGATCTCCTTACCTTCCATGTATTTCTAGTTTTGAAGCGCTGGCCAATGGAGCCCGGCCCTCACGGCAGGTTGTCCATCGACGGCTAAATGAGCTAACGGCAAATCTCCGAACAGCCTTTGCCTTCTGGTGGATCCCTCATTTTGACGACTGCGTAGCCTCGCTGAGGCCGGCGATCCCGAATCTAGATCTGCTCGCCCAACCAACTCAAATCCATCCCCCCCTCCTCTTCTCGTCCCCGTCCCCGCGAGCAATGCGCACCTGGCGCCACCCCAAAGGGTGGGAGCAAGCGAGCCGCTTCCTTTCCCGCGACCAGAGCTACTTCGGTTTCCTGAACTTCACCTAGCAACGCCGCGCAGGTGCACGCATATCTAGGCGCATGTGCCCCACTGCTCAATGGTCGGAAATCCAGCTTTCTACCCCGCAAAAACCGGCATCAACGGTTGCCTTTCCAACCATCAAGCAAGGGGCGCGCGACTAGAGCCCGTAGCGGTACTGCTCCCCCGGCCGCCCCGCGTATCGCACTTCGGGTGTCTTACGTGCGGCCTGCCCCGAATCCCTGACATCCGCGACATGCGTGGGCCATTCACTCTCAGGCGGCGGGTCACCAAGAGCGACTTCACGCGAGATGGCAAGCCCAGCCAACCATGCCAGTAGATCGCCCGGCGTGCGCGTGGCCATCCATACCGAGCGATCCGAGTCGTTCACCCCCACGCAGAGTCCCGAATCCAGATCGAGCCCGAATGAAACGCCAACCATCGCGCCGAGCCACAACACCCGACTCGACACCGTTGCGTGCAACGTCCGGTTCGCCTCAACGATGCCTCGCGGCCGGTCCGCCCTTTTCGCTTCCCTGCCGCTGCCGAAGACCTCGACGCCCGCACCAAGAAAACCATCGCACCAGGCCATCACGGTCGTCCAAGCCTGCGGAGGCTCCACACCGAACTCGTCCCGGAAATTCCATCTCAGCCCGCGAACCTCCTCACGCGGCGCAGCCACCGGTACGCCATGCCCACCGTTTCCGCCACCCGAAAGAATTTCCACGAGCACGCCGAGGAGCGACCCCAACTTCACCCATCGATAAGCCAGGCCGTGTGCGACAAGGTGGTCCTTCACCTCATACGCTTCCTTGCCGAGCATCCACTTGACGGGAGCTTCGGCCGCCGTGCAGATCCAGGTTCCTTCATGGGTGCGCCACCATTCAGACGCGACTTCACCGATCGCGCTACCTGCGCCGGTCCGATTCAATAGCAACATCTTCGCCTCCATCGTCCACGAAGCAACACGCGAAAGCTCACGTGGACCCGAGTCCATTCGAAGGCAGGGCAAGCCAGTACCTGCCCTGCATCAGCCACACGCCCGGCCTTACGTCGGCCGCTTGCGGAACATCAGCACACCATCGTGCAACTGGAGGTCCATCTGGCGCGCATCGACGTCCGCTGCCTTGCGTTTGCGAAAGCCCGGCGCACCTGCACGGTCCTTCCCTGCAGCGTTCCCGGATTCACTCACCTTTCGACTCACGACCGGCGCCGGCGTGGCCTTGCCCGGGGCGTGGTTTTCATTCACCGCGGGCTTCTCAGGCTTCCTGCGGAACCTGCCGAACGAGCCGTAGTACGAGTTCATCACCGAGAGCCGGCTGTGCCCAAGCATCTCACTCATGCGACCACGGATGAGATCGAGGTCCTCTCGTGGCATCTGGTCGGCCGTGCCGCCCAGCGTCGGAGGCGTCATCCCTTCGGCCATCGCGCTGTTCTCGATGAACTCCATCCGTAAGCCGTGACCCGTTACCCCAGACAGCGCACGCGTGACGCCTATCTCTGCCATCCGGCGGCTGTACTCCGCAATCTGATACTTCAGCTTCGCTGGCTTACCTCTCCGGGTATGCGTCCATCCCAGCGTCCCCGTCTTTGAAATGCGCGCCTTGAGCAGTTCCAAAACCTGCCGTTGGAATTCGTTAGTAATCGGCACCGTTCTCGCGCGTCCGTTCTTCGGCCCAGCATTCGCGTACACAGCGATGTGGTCGCCTCGATCTGCCTTCCACGGGCTGAACATCAGGATTTCCTTGCGTCGCAGTCCGAACGCGACGCCCAAGCGCAGCATCAGTCCGAAGCGCTCATCGACCTCGTCGGCTTGCGCGTACTTGGCATCCACGTCGACATCATTCTTCGTCCACGATTTCGACTCAGTAATCGTCGCAACGTGCCTGAGGCGCGAGGCTGGCACATGCTTGAGGTACAACGGCAGTGCCCTCACCAATCCCTTTTTGCCGATCCACGTCGCGAACTTGCGCAGCATCGACATCTTCGTCTGCATCGTCTTGATTGCAGCGCCCTTCTCGTACCAACAGATCACGAGCGCTTCGACGTGTCTATCGCCGAGGCTCCTCGGATCCTGAATCTTGAATCCGAGTCCATGCAGCGTATTGAAGATATCGAACAGAACCGTTGCGGTCGCCTCGATCGTTCTATTGGACGCCGGCTGTCCGTTCATGCGCTTACCCGCTCGCTCGTTGATCAGAGCTTGCAGGCGTCCCTTCCATCCCGTCAGGTCTTCGCGGAAACCGGTCGCACCACCATCACGCCCATCCATCGCACGCTTTAATGCAGCACCCATCTCATCCTCCTTGGACACACGAATGACTTCACAATGTGAAACGTGCCTCGCCGCACGCAACGTTGCGCATCGTGAAACGCGCGCCCGGGGATACCGGGGTACTTCTGCACTACATGGCCGTGGTCTTAAAAGTGTGCGATTCGCCAGCCGGCTCGACCTGATGCGGTGCTTCTACGGCTGTTCGCCCGGTGATTACTCATTCCGGGTTACCTCCCCTAAGGCAGGCGCTGGTCACTAAGTGGTGGCCTCACTCCCATCTCCATCCGTGCGGATGGTCCCGGCCGATGGGTAGCCGGTATGTACTTCAACTCCCGCCAAAGGGCAGGCCGGGCCTTCCTGTGTGTCGCGGGTACCCGCCGTCCACACAGTCACCCAAGGGGTGCTATGGCCTCTTCTCTTTGCGCGATTCCTCGCGTTTCGAACTTTTGATTTGTAGCTGCGATATCGATCGATGCCATCGCGAATGTCACACAGGGATTGGCTTGCGCCGTTCCTCTGTGTTCGATTGTCGTTCTGTTTGGCGAGATCGAAAAAAAACGCGCATGCGCGCGTCGTCGTGGAAAAAGCAGGCGAGATCGGGCGATCTACTGCCTGTTTTCTGGGGAGCCTAGAGCATTCCTGCCATAGGACTCTTGAAGATTCTTTGGGGACCCAGCGAGGGGTCTTATGCCGCCGTGCGGCCTTTTGAAGCATTTGGATGGGGAAAAGCGCCCCGTCGAGCGAAGTAAAGCATGCCTCACCTACAGTGTCAAGTAAGGACGACGTCTCAAGGCACCATTCGTAGTGCCAATTATCTCCTAGTCGATGGATACATATTCTCGAATCGCCCGAATGACTTGCTCCAAGTTGCTCCCTTTCGCTCCCCACCTTACGGAACGCATCGGGGTGCTTCGAGCAGTCGGAAGCGCACTTTCTATCCATTTTCCTACTATTAAATCCTTTCTGCCCCCCACCGTTCCCTTCTACTCCCAAAACCGCTCCCTTCAATCACGCTATAGGCAAGCTTGCGGCGCTCGAGCGTCCGCCGGGACAGCGCATCCGTTCTACTCCGCTTCACTCCCGCCGTTTCTCCACAAGTCTCTGTTACTCCCTTTTAATCCACGCGCTTTAGCTGACGCGACTTCCGAGCGACGGCGTGTGGAGCGCGCAAGCCACGGATATCGTGCGATCGCCTTGTGCGGACTCCCATCTCGTTCCCCCTCTTCCCAGCTGGTCTCATCCGCTCTGCAATACTCCGTTTTGCTCCCGACAGAATGAACGGGGCGGTCGCTACCGGCGCCTGCTGGTACAACTTGACTCCGCTTTTGTCCCCGCGACTCGCTTTTTCTCCCTGCTCAATCCGCATCCCGTGTATTGCCGTCGTTCCGCGCGCCTCTTTCGGGATCCGTCGGCAATTGCCCCTCCATATAATTGGCGATCATCGGGACGCCGCCGCAATATGAACGAGACAAATACCGAAACCAACCGTATCCGCGAATTCATTGCGTCTAGCCGATCGACTCGGAGGAGCAAAAAGACCGCGGGCCTGGACGAAGTTCTGCTAGTCCTTCACCGCGAGGGGGCCACGTATCCAGAGATGGTTGACTACCTAAAGATCAACCACGATGTGGTCGTTACGCGCAGTGGGATCGGCAAACGCGTGCGGCACTTGCTGAAGCAAGGGACGGCTGCGCGCGACGGATTCTCAAGCGCCTCTAGACAGAGCGTTGAACCTGTGGCGCCCGAGCAAGCTGCGCCTGCTTCCCCCGTTCCCGCGATCCCAATGCATGCGTCGACCGCGGAGGCACTCGAGCCACGAAATGCGCGCGAACCGGGGGCGACATTCGCTCGGCGGACCACCACCGACGCACCCCAAAATTCACCCACACCGGCTGTCCCTCCTGGTAGGGAGCGGCTGGGCCCACGGTATGACTCAAACTCCCCTGAAGCCCTGGAGAGAGAGGCCCGGCTTGAAGAATCCATCCGGCAGCAGCGAATAATCTCCCCCCCCTAAAGGTCCAACAGATGCCCTACAAAATCCTCATCGCCCACCAATCCGGCATGGTCGGAAAGAGCACCACGGTCGCTTCTCTCCTCTACCCGCGCCTCCCTGGTTCTCTTAAGGTGTTTTCGGTCGAAGACGTCAACCAGGATGCCGCCCGTTACGGGCTCACCGTTCACCGCTATCGGGCCGCCGATTTTTCCGCACTCTGGCACGACATCAATATGGAAACGGCCAACGTCCTAGTAGACGTCGGTGCATCCAACTACCTGCAGTTCATGAACGAGATCATGGATTTGGAGGATGCGATCAACGACTTTAAGGCAGTTATCATTCCGTGCACTCCCGACCGCCGCGCTCAAGAGGAAACCGTCACAACAATCGAGGATCTTTCGAAGGCGGGTCTCGCTCCTCACAAACTGCGTGTGATTTTCAATCGGAGTACGTCCCGCCGCGGCACCCCGCCTGACCACGAATATCGGGTCATCGTGGCGTACCTGAAGGACCATCCGGAATACTCGTACTACGAAGATCTTGTCGTTCCCAACAAGAAGGTACACACCGACCTGGCTGCAGCGGGCAAGTCGATTGCCGACATCCTGAGCGACGCTACTGACCATCAAGCGGAGCTCGAGAAGGCGATCAAGCAGAATGTAGGCCCCAAGGAACAGGAGCGGCTCCTCCGTGCCGCGACACTCCAGCGCGCGGTTCGCGGTGCCGAATTAGATCTCCAGTCAGCCTTTCGAGCGCTGCGACTGCCGTTCGAAAGCCCGACGGCAGAGGCCTGATCATGCGCGATCCGGGTGGCGTCGAAGATGCCGCGTACATCATGCAGCTTGAGGAGCGAATCAAAAATGAGGGCATCCTCAAGGACATGGTTGAGAGATTCAGCGCTGCCCATGCTGAGCAGATGCAACTGCGATCGGAGATCGGATCGGTGGCGTCGCTGCTAGCCGCGGTGCCTACCGATATTCAGGCCGTCATCGATAAAGCGGACGTCATCGAGATACATCGCATGCTGGCACGAGCTCTCGAAACGGACTTCTGGTCCCGCCTCACCGACCACACCGATACAGAGTCCCGGGGGCTGAAGGCGTTCATGGTGGAAACGAAGGAATCCGTCCGGCTTGAGGTCGCCGAACTGCGCGACGCTGTTGCAGGCAAGCCGGCTCTCCCAATCGCCCCGCCAGGTTCCTCGCGCTGGCGCCGCGCCTTCATCGCCACCCAACGAGCCGCACTGCGTTCCGTACGGGCATGTGCAACGTTCTGGCCGGTTTTTCTTGTTGCCACAACCATCGCGGTCACTCTGTTTGCGGCGGTTGCTGTGGCGTTGCTCTACGCGACACTCCAGCACGTGTGCACTTAGGGGGTTCACTCTATTTTTCAGAAAGGCGACCCGCTGCACACGTAACTGTCAGCGGCTGACAGTCGTCCTTGCCGTAACTCCATGATTTTAATAACACTCCCCGCTTGCCGCAATTGCTAGTTACTACCTACACAGCATTGGCGGCAAGCGCCGCGTTGACGACCCCGCCTGAACGCGCCCAAAAAAATCGCGCTTTTTATGCCTAAGGCCTAAAACCTCCGCGCGTTCCTCCGTACAGACTCTCCAGCAAATATTTCCACGAAGAAATTCCGCCGGGAGTCGATCCATGTCCGCTGTCCTCACGCAACTCCACGTCGTAACCGCGCCCACCGTGCCCACCATGCCCGCGGGTCTTTCCCCGGCGGACCAGCAGCAACTGAGCTCCATCGCCGCGAATCTCCGCGTGCATTTCGCGCACCTGCAGGAGTCGATGGGCCACATCGCTTTTCACACCGCGCGGCTTGTCAAGATGCTCCAGGACAAGCCGGCGGAAGCTGAAAGATTCTTCTGCCAGGTAACTGGAAAATCGACGAGTACGTTCCGGGCCTATCGCCGGGCTGCGAAGGTCATCGAGCAGCACTTTGCTTCCGAGGACGGAACGCTGCCGGACTTCCTGACCAACATTCCGCTCGCGGCCTACAAGTTCATCAACGAGTCGACTGACACGCCCGTCATCGAAGCGATCGGAGAGCGCGCATCTCAGGGCCCCGTGACCGAAAGCGAGGTGAAGGCCATTGTGGCTTCCGCGACACAGGAGATGCAGGCGCGCCTCGACGCGGCTAACGACCAGATCGCGGAACGGGTAGCGGAAACACAGCATTTCCAGGCCAATGCGGCAGAGAGTGCGCGCCAGGCCACCGACCAAGAGGCGCGCGCAAACAGCATGGCCGCACAGCTTCGCAGCGAAGAGCAGATCAATCGTGATCTTCAGGCCGATCGCGACGCCCTAGCGCGGGACCTTGATGAAGCCAAGGACGAAATTGATCGACTGGTCAAGCAGTCCACCGTCGTCCAATTTCAGGACCGGGAAGTACAGGTCGTGCCAGCGGAGTTCAAGAACCTCGAAGAAGTTCAGCGAGCGCTGGAGGAAGCGACCGCCCGCCGAGATTCTGTGCAGACCGAACTCTCCAACCTGGAGTCCAAGCTCGTCTCGGCCCAGGAGGCCGCGCAAACCCTCCAGACGCTCGAGGCAGAGGTCGGTCGCATCTCTGGCCTCTTCCCCGCTGCTCTACTCGAAAAACTGCACGACTCCGATGACCAGGTTTCTGCGCGCATCTATCGCATAGCGGCACAGCTGCGCCTGCTCGCGGACACCCTCAGCATGTCCGCAACGGCATGACCTGCATCTTCACCTGACTCTCGGAGCCTCTACATGTCCACCACTGACACCCTTCTCCTGACGCTACCTCCCGCTGTGCGCAACGCGGTGAACGCTGCGAACGTAAAGATCCTGGAAGCTTACCGGTCGGCAAAAAACGAGTCCGACGCTGCGCTGTACCTGTTGTTCGGCATGAACGAGAGCCAGTTTGATGTTGCACGCAAGCTCAGTCATACCGACATCCGCCGCTTCTCAGACCTGGGCTTGCCCATCTGGGCTTCCCGCATCGAATTTGCAAGTCTTGGCGAGGTGGATAGCCCGCTCGTCGAACTCGATAACGACCGAATTTTCCGGACGTTGAACCTTTCCCTGAAACACGTCACTCCTGTCTGATGCCAGGAAGAGAGTGAGGAGTCAATCATGTATCAGAACGTGCACGCACTGAACGAAGAAATCGCCCGCGCTCTCATCAAGGCTGGCGCAAGAAAGCCGACCGTGAGCAGTAGCTCCCGTTTGCCAGACGGACGGCTTGACCGTATGTACAGTCAGGAATTCCGGTTGAAATCGTCCTCGGGCCTACTCCCCTCGAGTCTGCTCTGGTTTACATCGACACACCGGATCCAGCTGCAGTCTGCCTTCCTACTCATGACCTATCAGCAGCTCTGCCAATCGATGAAGCGCCGGATGAACATGCCGCCCGACGCAATTGCGCGCGCGGCACTAACTCGCGCGATCACCCTTTACCAGGAAGTGGCGGGCGGGAAAGAGAGCGTTGATATCAGCGCGGACCGTGCCGCCTTCTTCTTGCGTGCCTTCTCCGATGCAATGTGGCTGTCAACGAACGGCAACGACGCTCTCGCGATCAAACTCTCCGGCTGTAGCCTCTGCCGGGTTCCGCTGATGATTCCCCGACACCACAGCGAATATCACTGTACTGCGTGCAAGCCGCGCCTCCGCCGTGCCAGCCGTGCCAAGCCACACGACGGGGAAAAGCTGGCCGCCTGAAAACGCGAATCTACCTCATGAATGTGAGTGCAGTTCGTACGACATACGCTCCGGTTACAGCATGCGACTCCGGTATATTCCGCAGAGACGCAATCAACCGGAGCCTTGTGTTGCATTTCCCATTCACGACGACCGCCGATCTGACCGTATCCGAAGAGTCAGCAGCTGCTTCGCCTGAATCCTTCCTAGACATCCGACAACTTCGCGAGCGCGGGTGGACGCGGCAGATGGTCATCCGGTTCCTCTGCACCCCCGATTCGATGCGAGCGCCTGCCCTTGGACGGGGCGGCCGACCCGCAGAGTTGTACGACGTTCGCCGGGTCCTACAAGCTGAGCGGCGAGTCGATTTCATCCACGCGTATCGGCGCGCACCCGCGCGCTCTGCGATGGCGCGCGAGTCGCAACGTACCCGCCGAGACGCGGTGATCCGGTTTGCAAGCACCCTGGAACTCTCGCTACCCTTCCGCCCACTCGAGGTAGTACGCGCGCACGCGATAGCAGCGGCGTGCGTCGCGGAGGAGCAGAAGCCAATCGACGTCGGGGAACAGGACAAAATGCTCAAGTACCTGCTCGGCGCGATGGACGCAGACGCAAAGCGTTTGAAGATTTTCGAACGACAACCCGGAATCGACGATGCACGCACCCTGCTTCGGGACCGCCAGATTGAGTTGATTGTCTGGCACTACCCGGAACTGACGGCAGCCGCTCGCCGTTACCGCATCAAGGAGGCAATGTGCCCACCCGAACAGCGAATCGCACACGGCTGAAAGTCGCATTCCGCGCACTGAGCGATGCCGCGCAAACTAACTTTCTCGCCTGGCTTCGCCAACCGACCGCAAGGTGGTCCTGGCGGATTGACGGGCCCGCGCTCTTCGTTGTGATCGCAACGTTACTCGCCGACAGAACGCCGCTACGCCATTCACTTGTGATCGCATGGATGAATGTGGTCGCAATCTTCGCGATCGGGTTGATTCTGCACCGCAATCTGAGAAGGGACGTCAAATGGCGCGACGTCAGAAAGCAATTCGAAGAGAGGGTATCGCGTCGACAAAGCAAGTCATGGTGAGGCGCTGCTCGTAGGCTGTGAAGTCGATTTGCCTTCCATCCAGCCAGGGTTATCGTTACTCCAGATCCCGGTGATTCAATCTGCGCGAGCAAAGAGCCGCCGGTGGATACCCAACCCGTACAAGGAGAGCATCAATGGAGAAGATGAAAGGCGAGCACAAAGCACTCAAGGATCTGAGCTACAAGGAAATCGTCGCCTGCAAGCGCCCGGAGAACATGTGGCAGGTCTTCCAACCCGACGACGTACGCCCGCTCGAGCTCTACGCAACTGCAAACGTGGCTGCCATACTCATCATGATCGCGGCTGCGGCGTCGGTTGTCGGGCTGCTGGCGTTCGCGCTGTGGAGCGAGAATGCCCTCCGGGACTTCGCACTCAACGCAAGTCCCCTCTACGAGACGTCGATCAACGTGGTCGCCTGGAGCGCGAAGGTCCTGAGTGCCGGCGCCGCTGGGACTTCGCTCTGGCGCTTCTGGAAGAGCATCCCCTTCCTGGTCTCGGAAATCCGTCGCACGGTACAGGACGAGCGTCTGTGAACCGCGCCTCGCCCACGTCAAGACAAGCCCTGCATATGGGCTTATTGAGCACCGTCGTTGTATCCGCGGGCGAGCAATCGGTCAACAACGCTCTTCACCTTGGCAGCATATCGGTCCCGATAGTACGGGGTCGCTGAGTTGTATGCGCCTATCGCCGCCCAGGTATTCCCGTACCGATCGATCTCTCGCCTCAGAATCCAGGCACCGGTGTAAACACTTTTACATCCGTCATAGAGGTCCGCAGCCCCCATGCCATACCGGGCGAGCTCCGCGAGGTGAATTGAGTTGATCTGCATCTCGCCCATGTCAACCGAACCGTTGGCATTCTGGTTGGTTGCGTTCGGGTTGCCCTGGCTCTCGACGATCGCTATCGCACGCAGGATCAGCGGATTGACGTGATGAAAGCTTGCTGCGTCATCAAAGCAATCTGCGCTTGCAGAATTCGCAAACAGCGCCGTTAACAGGGTGGTGAGCGGGAAGAGAATCCGTCGAAGGCGCATGGCAGTTGATGCGAATTGGATGATCGTAGCGATGATTGATTGTCCCGTCAGGAGGGACATAAGTGATTCGGAATAGGACGCTGTTTTTGCCTGTATTCGACCATCGCGGCACGAGTCATTTGATTTTTGCTGGGCAACTGGGTGCGTTACTTACTCTAGCGGTTCTCTTGCTACGTTCTTCTTGCAAGACATGGAAATCCTTTGTTATGATGATCTCGAATCTCCGGTCGCCTTGGCGGCATAACGTTAAGCTTTCACCTGTACTTCGGTACATCTCAAACTGTAGACACGACACCACTCCTCGATTTGGAGCGGCCGCTTGTGTATCCACAGTCGCTTTGCAATATCCCTAATCAACCAGAAGCGTCCGATTTGCATAAGGCGATTGCAAGGCACTCTTGCATCGGCTTGCTTTATCAAAACGTCATGGGATATTGGGGTTCTCATTCCTTTTCTTTAAGTCGGGGGCAAAAAATGTATATCAAACGCAATCGCTTTTCGATGGCAACGGCTTCAGCCGCAATGATGTTGGCGCTCGCTGCATGCGGCGGCGGCGGTGGCGGCGGGAGCAGCAGTGGCAGTTCGTCGGGCAGTACTTCGCCGACGACGAGCAACACTCAAACGGCAACCAGCGCGAACGTCTCGACGCCGCAGTACGCAGCCGGCAGCGTGCAACTCGCTATGTTCCAGGACGTGAACACTGCGCGCCAACAATGCGGCTTCCCTGCAGTGGTCGAAAACACCACGCTGGACACGTCGTCGGCTAACCATGTCACGTACATGCTCGACAACGGCGGCATCGCGACTGATACCGAGGCGTCAGCCAACAAGGGATTCACGGGCGTGACTTACCAGGATCGCGCAGTGTCCGCAGGGTACCCATCGGGCGTTGGTGTGGGCGGTGAAAGCGCGGGTTACTACACTACCGCAACTCTTGCCAACGCGGCCTACGGGCAGGCTCTCACGGAAGGTTGGATTTACGGCGTGTATCACAGCGCGCTCGTTGCCGAACCTTTCGCGCAGATCGGCTTTGGCGAAGGGCAGTTGACCTACAACAACTTCCCGCAGGTTCTCGCGGCGAACTCGTACTCTGGCAACACGCCGTTGACCGGCAATCTCCCGCTCACGTACCCGTGTCAGGGCACTACCGGCGTCCCGTACGCTTATGGCGGTGAAGTTCCGCAGCCGCCGGGCACGACCAACGGTACGAACTGGGGGCCGAGTATCCCGGTAGCTGGCAACGTCGGCGACACGGTCACGCTCACGTCGGGGACGTTGACCGACACCTCGGGCCATGTGATCACCATGAAGCTGCTGGACTCCACCTCTGATACGAATGGTCTCCTCCCGAAGTACCGGGCGGTGGCCTACTCGCTTACCGCACTGACGCCGAATACGACGTACTCGGTGAGTATCACGGGCACGTACAACGGCGCTTCGTTCTCGCGTAACTACACCTTCTCGACCAAGAGCTAGTCTCCTGCGTCACTAAGTTCGGAAAAACAGGCCTCACCCTTCGGGGTGAGGCTTTTTTTTTCTCTACAGAACTTGATAGTGCCTTCCGCTCGTCAGACACATTTGGCAGTCTGTTCGCCTCAGGCCGAATTGCAGGAATCGGACGCTCGATCGTGGCTCTGGGATGAATGTCGGCCAACCCATGTCAATGCAATATTTGAGCTATTGGAGCCATTGGGCTCCGATGTTTACTATCGCTTTCGTAGACGTGACGTTCTGCGACGACTGCAGCCCAGAAGCTTTTCAGTAGTTTAATTAATCCACATAGCGACCGTCCGGCGTGACCATGACCAACATCCCGAGGGTCCGTGGTCTTGGATACGCACCATGTAGAGTTAGCTGTAGTCGGTAGTGGTCTGCTCGAACTCGAGCAGTTATTCCCAAGTGGGGAGCCCGAGAATAGACTGCGGCAGGCATATACATTGAAGTCACCGGCCTGCCGCTAATCGCGAGACTCAAGCGAACTCCAAATGCGGCCAATGAAGAATTCGCGCAATAAGGTGCTCCGATTGCACTAGCACAGAAAAGGGCGTGTCATGCGAACCCGAGGCTTCGCGGTCGAAGTTGAGGAGCGAGAATCCAGCGTGGCTCCGCTTCGGTTAGTCGAAATGGAACGCGCCTTACAACAAGGCGCTCCCCATCGACGACGGTCAAATCGGTCGTGCTCCCCTCGGCAGCGGGTCCCACCGAGGGGCCTTATGTCGATTAGTGGCCACCTTGGTTACAACTGCCCAGATTTACGCTCGAGCTAGAGTAGCTCGCCGTCTGCGCAGATAGCTGAGCAACGCAGACCTGGGTGGTAACCGTGCCGCACGTTGGGTTACCGTTCGAATCGGGTTGCCCCCCACCCGAAACCAGTCGATATGTGATCGTGTTCCCGGACTGTTGCGCATACGGAAGAATTTCACCATTCCATACTAGCGACTCATTCGTGGTCAACTGCGACGCGTTGCTCACGCCGTACCACGCCTGCAGACAAGCGTCCTGGGCTTGAGTTTGGGTCCATAGCGATTGCGTGCAAACCAGCCCGACCCACCCCGCACCGTTCCACGACGGCGCTGTTTGCTGTGTTTCGCCGGGAGGACACGTAGGCGGAGCCTGGTACCCACAAGTCTGCCCAACCCAGGCGGACCCATTCCACGACCAGTTCGCGGTGTTGTAGTATCCGGCGCCATCGACTTGCGTACAATTTCCAGGCGGCGCCGCATATCCACACGATTGCCCGACCCATGCTGATCCATTCCACGACCAGTTGGCCGTATTGTAGTAGCCGGCGCCATAGGACTGGGTGCAGTTTCCAGGAATCCCTACGTCCTCGCATTGAGGCGCGCTGAAGTGTGACCCTTCCCACTGCGCAGGGGTAACGGTAATTACTCCAACAGTAGCGGTACTTGCGGGGCACGTCGGGGGCGTTTGGGGCGCTGCAGCAATCGGGTTGGCACAGGAGGTGTCCTCGTACCCTGCCGAGCAACGAGCCGGTGTGGCGTAGGCGTCCGATTGAGATAAGGCGAGAGTAAGCGTGACGATAGTCAACGCGGTGTATTCGAGTTCTTTTTTCATCGAATCAGGCTTCCAGAGGCGCGGGGCAGCTCGAGATCGACTTCCGCAAGCCCGTATTTATACCAATGGGCTCTCCCCTCGCATCCTCGAAAGCATGCAATTTAGATCGCCTATTCGGATCAAGAGCGATGATCGACGTTGGAGCACGCCCGCGATTCGGTATGCGAATCGACGGCTGAAGGAATTTTGAGTGTGCGGCGGTTTCACATCCGCGCGACCAAGTAGCAATCCAAGGAAACTCAGGGCAACTCGGAGACTAGCCTTCGTCGGGATTCCGGGAAAGGTCGGCCTCACTCCGCCGAACGCATGCAGTACAGAGCGAGTCGTGCAACAGCACCCCTTTCAACGACGCTAAATGCGCGGCACTCGAGTTACCCATGAGTATGTGCTCGCCGCTTAGCGGCTACCCGCTTGGTTGCAGGACCCGAGAAACTGGTGCGTGGTAGTTTCCGTTGCAGTCTGCGCGTCGAGTTGCGCAACGCACGTGTACCAGGTCAGGTCGCCACATGTCGGCTCCCCGTTACCATCGGGCTCCCCTCCGCCTGTATCGTATCTATATGTGATCGTATCCCCCGATTGGACGGCTTCGGGAACGATGTAGTCGTTCCACAGGATCGAGTTATAAGCAACCAATTGCGAAGGGTCATTTACGCCGAACAGTTTCTCGAGGCAAGCATTTGCTGCCTCGCTCGGGGTCCAGATCGACTGCTGGCACACCTGCCCCGTCCATTCGCCCCCGTCCCATGTGGGCGCCGTTCGTTGTGTCTGGCCTGGCGGACAAGTCGGCGGGGCAGCATATGCGCAGGTCTGGCCGGTCCACGCCGATCCGTTCCAGGTCCAGTTTGCCGTGTTGTAGTAGCCTGGACCTTCGGCCTGAGTGCAATTTGGCGGAATGGCGACATCCACGCATTGCGGCAGACTGTAATACGAGCCTTGCCACTTCGCAGGTGTTTCGGTAATCACGCCAACGGTGGCGGTGCTCGCCGGGCACGTAACGGGCGTCTGAACCGGAGATGCGATCGGAGTCTCACAACTTGAATCCTGGAATCCTTCCGAGCAGCGGGTCGGAGCCGCAAGCGCAGTCGATTCGATCAAAAGCAGCGCCAACCCCGCCGCGACAATTCGCGAGTATCCCGCCATTTTTTTCATGAGATCTGCCTTTCACGAGTACAGTTCGCAAGCCTGTACTGGTAACCGGGGGCACCCCTGCTCCCCCTTGAAAATCCACACCATCGCGGTTCTAGTCGGGACCCCGCAAATGCGTTATCGCGTCAGAAACTACAATACGTCTCTGCCTGTGCCGAGACCCCTGGCGCTGGGGCAGCAACCGCAGCGCCAGTACCATCGGTGATTGCGACGGTCCAGTACGACCCGGCGGGAGGCGTCACCGCAGGGCTAACGGTGATGTTGTATGTTGCCGTGGTGTCGATATACGTTTCCTGGGGCATCACAACAATCTGTGCAATGGACCCAGCCGGACATGTGGGAACTGGAACCGTCCAACCGAACGAATTCGAAACGTTATACAGACCTTGCCGGAGAGATGGCCCCCCAACCGGCATCCACAAATACGACCCGTTGAACTTCTGGCAGGACAGCAAAATCCCCATCGTGTCAGAGTTGCTGACCGCCGTAGCTCCCGGGTTCGAGCACGCGGTCTCGACGGCCGCGCCACCGGGCATGACCCAACTGGTGAACGTGCCGGTGCCACTCGGTCCTTGTGTGGCCCCCGGGCCGACAGCAAGAGAAGTCCCGGCCGATACGGCGCTCGCCGCGCTTACATTACCTGCGACCGCCGTGATATCGCCCGTCTTCGCCGTATAGCCGCCTTGCGACGTGACCTTGCCGTTTCCGTCGACCGCCAGGAGCGTGAGGCTCCAGGCGCTATTCATTACGTCGAATTCGCCGTTATTTCCAGCAAGGTAGACAGACTGTCCGTTATTGCCGGTGAGGCCGACCGTACCGCCTACCCCCGTCTCCTTGAACGCCGTCACCGAGCTCGCGGCCAACGCTGCCGACGGGGCCGCCTGCGTCCCGGCCGCAGTGGAAGTCAACGTGCCGGTGCTAACCCAGCTTGCGCCGGTGATGCTGTGGGCCGTTCCCCCGACGTCCGTCATGCTCATGTTCGTTTGCATGGCATTGAGCTCAGGATGTCCCGCGACTTGCACTCGATAGAGGTATTCCGAATTCCCGCTATTTGCGTTGAAGCTCAGCAGTGACGCCAGATGCCCGCTGCCCGGGTTCGTGTACGCGGCCATCGGAACCTGCCACGAGCCGTACGCCCCATATGCGTTAGTCGCCTGCATGGTCGAGCCTGCCTGGTTCGCATATGGGATGAACCCACCCTGCGCCCCCACTTGCGCTGCGATCTTCACGAGCTCATTGGCAGTCGGGATGGCGTTGCCCCCCTGCGACGTCACAACGCCCTGCAGCTGACCGGAGACAGGTTGGCTCACCTGCAATTCCCAGGTCTGCTTAAACGGATTCGTACCCGTGAACCCTTGGGGCAGGTAACCCGCATTGACCAGCGTTGTCGCACTCACCGACGACGCTGCGCCGACCGTGGTCGCCACGAGTGTCGACGAGTTATCCTGGATGTACTGAGTCGCGGCGTTGTCGAACTGGAGCATCTGACCAGAGGTCGCAGCAACTTGCACGTTCTGCATTCCCTGGTCAACCCAGTTCACGAAGCCCTTCACCGAGAGCATCGAGATAATCCCTGCGATCAGGACCGCTACGATTGATTCCATGTTCCGTCCTTGTCACTATCGCCTTCAAGGCGTTGCGAGAATCGATGCGACGATCGAGCCTTTAGCAAATGTCGCCGGCACAGCGATAGACGTGCCGTCCGCAAGATTGGTGGCGATCCCAGAAGCGGTAACCTCGTACCACGCCGCGCTGTGCCCCGTGTCGTGCTCAATCGCTGCCGCGGCGCCCGGGGCACCCGGCACGACGGAGTACACGTTCCGGCTGCCGCCCCCCGCGCTACTTGTGACGCACATTGCTCCGGTGGGCAGAACGACACCCGAGGGAACAACGACTGTCAGGTTGCTGCTGATCGTCCCCGGGGAGGTAAGCGCCGCCTCAAAGCAAGCGTTCTCGAGCATTTCCGCCTGCTGCGCTCGTGTTTGTGCAAGCTGCTGTGACATACCGACGGGCCCCGCGCCTGGCACAGCGTTGGCGAATCCCATCGCCTGCATGCCGAGGCCAAGGAAGATCGCCACCATAGCCATAGGAAGGATCAGAAAGCCCATCTCAGAACCTGCTCATCTCGGCGAGGCCACTCGAAATGTTTCGTTGACGCTCAATCTCCGAGGCGAGCGCAGTGAACTTGCCAGAGCGCACGTGATTGCGCGACGATGTCTCGTTCGTCGCACCAGCGACAATCAGAGGCGAGACGCGAAGGCTCACCTTGTCCTGACCATTCGCATCTACTGCCACGTCCATCTCCTGATGAATGATCCCGCACAGTGCGTCAGCGAGCATCCCAGTGTCGATCCCGCTGTCCGAGACCATGTTGTGTAGGCGCTCGAGCGCGGCCGCTACGCTTTTGGCGTGAATGGTGATTCCAACGAGGTGCCCGCTTGCGGCGGCAAGAATCGCCTCTGCAGCGGCGTCTCGTGTTCTGATCTCGCCAAGCATCATGATGTTCGGCGCAGCGCGCAGCATGCGCACAATAAGCGGTCCAAATTGGGCATCATTCTCGGCCGGATTCTGATAGCAGGTCCCGATCACCTTGCCGTCATCCGATGAGTACTGCCCTTGCAAGCGGATCTCGATTGGGTTTTCGATCGTGCAAGCCGTTCCTCCAAACTTTCGCATTCGCGCGACAAGCCAGGAGGCCAGGCTCATCGATTTACCTTCGCTGCTGGCCCCTGCAAAAACGAGCAGACCACCCTTGGAGAATACTGGCGAGAGCAAGGCCTCCTGCAGCCTCGGGGGGTAGCCGAGAACATTGAATGCGATCGGCCGTGGAAGTAAGCGCCGACAGACAAAGACATCGCCGTCCAGCGTCTCAAGCCTCTGGACCCGGATTTCAACGTCTTCCCAATTTGCACGAAAGTCGAAGCCAGTCGGGTGACCGGACAGATTGCTTCGCAGTTCCGTCACCGACGCCAACAGGTTGACTGGAACAACATTTCGTTGCTTGTCCCGCGCGTTGCGCTTGAACCACGCGATATCGCCCGGCTCAAGGTACAGGTCCGAAAACTTCAGCGCGGATACGTCATGGCTCACGCGCGGTGCGGTCATCTCAGCGTCAACGATCATTGCCCCAACCCCACTCACCAAACCTAAACTCCGCGTTACAGGAACGTGAGCGTGATTTGCGCGGTACCGCCCGCACAGGCTTGCGCTGCGGTCTTGCCGTCCGGCACATTCGACGAAGAAAACGTCGTGCTTCCGCCCACATCGAGCGAGACGTAGTCATGCAATGTGGTCACCAATTGCGAACATTGATCCGCGGTCTCGCCATTTCCACCGCCAAAGGTGATTTGCGCCTGCGAGCCACCGGCCGTGGAATCGAGAGTCACCGCGTTACCCCACGCATCGGTGAGTGTTCCCGCTTTCATCATGTCTGACGGTAATACGCCCGCAGTCTGAAGATCGCTCGCGTTGTCGGTCGTGAAGTTGGTGTATCCATTCGCGCTTTGCGCGAACTGGCCTCGCGCATTGTTGATGACAAACTGAATATCCGAGGTCATCGTCGTGACCTTGCTCTGGTTGAAAAGTGAGCGAGACTGATAGGCCCCGTAACCCAGTGCGACCAGCGTGACAATCGTCGCGACGATTCGCGCGATAATATTTTCCATGACTACCCTCCTTGAGAATCCGAACGACTTCGACCCGTCAATGGGCCGCAGTTGAGATAAGCGTCATCAGGGCATTCGAGCCCATCTGGACAACGAAGACTGCGAAAAACATAACCCCGGTAAAGAACGCCGACGTGAGAGCAATCTTCATCAGCATCCGGCGCTCAAGACGCTTCGCGTAGTGCCTCGCGACGCCGGTGATCCGTTCGCCGAATGAAGGCGAGCCGACATACGAACCAATCTCATCAATCAGGTCTTCAGAAGGAAAGCCAAAACCCGTCAAGCGCATAGCGTCATCGATGCGTGACCCGTTCTTCAGCGCGAGCCTCAACGGCTGCAGGCGGGAGGCCAACCAGGGCGTTGCACTTCGGATCTGGGACGCAAGCGCCGCCTCATCTGGCACGCCCGACGAGTAAAGCGCCGCGTACGCCATCAACCACGTGAAGCCCTGGAGCTCGCGGTACTCAGCGAAGAGTGGGACGTACTTATCGAAGAACGCCCTCCCTTTGATCGCACCGTTTCCGGTCCAACGAGGAAGCGCCAGAAACGAGCCCGCAAGGCAAGCAACAAACGACGTAACTACAAGGGGCACCGCCCAGCCAGTAGCGACGCTCCCGAGCAGGTAGAGCACGAAGGCCCAGCCGGTCCACCGCTCGGTCGGCACGATCGCGCTGAATGCCGGAATCACCGAATCACCCACGACAAAGAGGGTGATGTAGAGGGATACGAGATAGACAAGCGGAGCAAGGAAGCTCGCGCCTATCTTGCGCATCATGTCGGAGGAGCGGTCGCGCACCTCGACGATCAGATCCATTGCCTCCGGCAACTGGCTACCGATGTGTACGCCGGTGGATAGGAGATCGCGCTCGAGCGGGGAAAGATTTCCGCGCATTGCGTCTACGAGCGTCTCCCCATTCTTAATCCGGCGCGTAATCTGCCTGACGACCTCCGCCTTCTTCTTTCGGCCACGCCGCGCGAGCCGGTTGCGAAAGCCGTCGAGGATGTCTGTCAGGTTGTTCTCATTTCGCAGCTGCTCAGCCGTCTGCTCATAGAATTGGCGACGCAGGCCCCAGGAAAGCTTTCCGCTCACATCCCCTCCGCTTTTTCAACGATACGAGCCACGTCCATGTGGAGGTCCGCAGGGTCGACCTCCCCAGCAAAGACATGCTCAAGGCCGTTGCCTAACAGCGACCGGTCCGACCCCGCCCGCATCCGATGCGCGCGCGCCGCCTTTTGAGGGCCCATCTCGCGGATGTTGTCCATCAGCTCCTCGGTTGTGAGCACGATCTCCGCTACCGCTATTTGGCCCTTGATGCCTTGACCACCACACGTCGCGCACGGCTCCTCACCCGCACGCGCCTTGTGCTTGACCTTCACAGCTGCGATCTGTGCCGGCGTTCCCCAACTCTTGAGGCGGCGCAACATGAAATCTGGCAACGCGTCTTTCACCTCTTCGAGCGGCTTCTTACAGGTGGGGCAGAGACATCCGACGAGGCGCTGCGAGACAAACCCCGCAATCAGGGAGGAGTTGCAGATAAGGTCTGGATTGAGGCGCTCGTGGTCGAGCGCGGTCATACGTGAGATGGACTCGTACCCTGAGTTCACGTGCATCGTTGCCCATACGAACTGCCCCGTCTGGGCCGCTTGCACAGCCCCCAACGCTTCTTGTGCAAAGCGAATTTCGCCGATGAGGATGATGTCCGGGTCCATACGCAGTGTGTGCCCGACCATTAGCTCCATCGGATTCTTGTTATCTGCCGCAAGCTGGATAGCCCAGTGCTGCGGATACTCCGGTGGCTGCTCAATCGTCACTTGCCGTCTGGTCGGGAAAAGACGTGCCTGGTGCTTCATCTTCGAGTACAGGCTCGTCGTCTTCCCGCTGTTGGTGGGACCGCTGACAAGCACGATGCCGCTCGGAAGTCGGAGGAGCTCGTCAGCGAGTCCATATTGCAGCGGGAAGTACCCTGGAATTTCAAACGATCCACCGGGCGCTTCCGGTACCGACAGCTTCAGCCGCGACTTAACAGCGGTGCCATCGTCCCGCTTCTTGTCCGGGTCATACTGCAGACGTGCAGAAATGAACGTACACCCATTAAACGGGTACTTCGGTCCACGAAATATACGAATACTAGACAGGCCGGAACCCGGGAACACCTTTCCGCCATGGATCTGCGCGTGTTGAAACTCGTCTTCGTTGTAGCTATCCTTCTCCGTAGAGATGCCGGTGTAAATTGCGCGTGCGAATCTTCTGCCGTCCTCGTGCTTCATCGAGAACTCGCGCACATCCATATAGCCACCGTTCACACGGATCTGAACTATCGCTTCCTTTTCGCCAACGAGAATCGAGACATCATTTGCCCCCATCTTCGCCGCCTCGATGAAGAGATCTCGCCCCTCCATCAGGGTGCCCAAGCCCTGGATATCTTCCTGATCCTCCTCGCTTCCGCCAAATCGCGCTTCGCGCAATTTCGCGATTTCTCCCGGCGTCTTTTCGGTCTGTTTAACGCTCAGGCCCAGACGGCGGATATCCTGAATCCACGTCATCAACGCAGGACTGCCCTTCAGGCGCGCGTCGAAGTTGACTTCAACCACACGCGTGGACGCGATTTTCTCGAGCTTTTCGCGATCGAGAAACCCGAGTTCGACGCACAGTTCACCAATCGCGAGTCCGCGGCCCTTCGCTTTTCTTTCAGCCTGCTCATTCAGCGCGCGCTGCAGCAACTCCTCGGAGATGAAGCCGAGATCGATCGCCGTACTGCCGAAGCGCTTTATCCGGCTCGTACAAAAGACATCGCTCGCGATCGTTGCCGGCGCAGCGGGTAAGCGCACGACGTCGTCCTCGTCCTTACTGAGCAGCGACGCTCCACCTGCTGGTGCTGATGGCGTAAGGCGAGCCGCCTTACCGGTGAACAGTCGACCGAAGTCGCTCATGACTTTCCTCCCAACCCGAGCACGGGCAATCCGGGTACCGCGATCGGCGAGACGGGCGCTGTCGCCGCGCTGTGCGTCTGAGCACTATCTGCGGAATTAACTACGGGCGTAGTCGATCGGCCGTTGTTGTCCCATGCAGCATCCAGATCAGACGCTGGCAATCTGGGCGCGAACTGCGACTCCGGCTGAGAAGTCGATTGCGTGTTAGACATGGATGCCGCAGCGGCCGCGACACGGCGATCAACTACCGCGCGCCCATCCGCAGCGTCCCATTGATCTGCGTGGGTGACAGGCGCCGCGTGAGGCGTGACCACGCTCCGCGCTCCAGCAACCGCATCGCCCCACCCACCGCGTACGCCGCTACCCGAGAGTGGTGATGTACCCGCAACGTCCGCACCACCTTCCTTTCGCGAAGCAAGCGTTGACGCAGTCGGGTTCTTGACCCCTCTGGCGTATACGCCGCTAGCGCCACCGCGATGCGCGCGGACGCCATCCGGTTCGTCCTCCGGCAACGTGGCGAGCATCGAGTAGAGAGACGCGTTCACCGTCCACGCTTCGGATTTCGAGGACCATTCGATAGACTTCAAGCGCAAACCCGGCAGCGCGCTCATCCCGCGCGAGATGCCGTACTCCCACGGAGCTGCCGGCAGATGAAAGAGCGCGGTGCTGCTGCCCCAGATCCTGGGGACCGTAACGCCGTTCTTGACGACCGGCGGGATAGCGTTGGCGGTGAGCTTCAGATCCGCACCATATAGCTGCGCGACGGTACGCACTGCCCGCTCCGCAGCGGTCGCCTCGAGCGCAAGCGGAATCGGTTCGGAAAAACCATACGCAGTCTTGATGCGCTCCGTCGACTCCTCACCGCCGGCCAGAAGCGTCCCCGGTGCATCTATCGCAAGGCCGCCCTGACGCATCCACTGCGCCTGGACTGACACGCCTGTAGCGTCGGTTTGGCACCCCCAGTTCTTGAGCACCCAACCCTTACGTGCCATGTCTTGGGTGTGCCAGGCTTCCTGACACGCCCGAAGGGTCTCCGCCATCATCGGCTCATTGGCCCACGGCAAAATCCGCGCGTCCTTCTCCGCCGATGCCCTGTGCGATGCGCGAATCTCCGCTTTGCGCAGCTGTTGCAACTGCTGCTCCTGAACCGCATCCTGGTGCTGGAAGTAGGCCCCAACAGCCACGCCGCAAAGCGACAGAGCCGCGGCCCCACCCGCCCAGAAGACAGGAACCCATGGGTTCCTCTGAAGGTCCGAAAGCGGCGGCACTTTCGCACCGCTGCGCGCCATATCTATGAGGTCCTCGATCGACGAAGTGATCGAGTTCCAGGTCAGCGACGATGCGAACTCCTCCGCGTAGCGCGAAACCTCCTCATACCCGCCGATCACGTCGCCGCCGGGGACAACAAAACCGTGGTCGCGCACGGCTATCAGCCAGAAGCGGCCGTCCCCGAGATCGAACACGTGCATCCAAGGCTGAGGCAACTGTTCGGCTATGGCCGCCGCCAAGGAGCGCACGCTCGTGGCCTTGCCCGTCAGCCCTTCGATCATGTCGCATGTACCGATGCCGACGCCGACGTCTTTGCCCTCGGTCTTCCGCTCGTTCTTCGCCTGCGCTGTTAGATGTACGACGCCCCATCTCCCAACCTGCTCGGAGAGCTTGCGCAACTCGGACCGGGTCGGCTTCTTGGGAGCATGGCGCCAGTTCAGCCCAGCGACGAACTGAGTCTTGATGCCTGGAAGCGTGACAATTGAGGCCACGTTACGGCTCCAGGTCCACGCTGGCGTGGCCGCGCGTCAGATGAACGAACGCGTCGGAGATCGATCCGACTACCCATCCACCGTTGATGCTGTCCCCAACGCCCACTTCCTGGGTTCCACCGCCAAATGCAATCACCGCGCGGTAGCCCGACGAGCCGAATCCGTTAATGGCCTGAGCGCACATCCCCATCTTCACGGTGCACTTGCGGCTCGCGACTTCCGGAGCAGCTGCCACCGGAATAGCAGGTGCCACAACCGTTGGGGCGGCACCCGTATAAGGCACCACAGCGGTTCCTGGGGTACCAGCGGCGCCGCCAGTCTGCGGATGCATAGCCTGCCAATTGGCTTGTGCGATCTGCGCTTCAAGCTGCGCCGCTTTCGCGCGCACTTCTAGGTACGGCAGCCGTGCTTGTTCAGCCGCGTACTGATCGGAGTTCGACGGCCCGAAATCGCCCATCGCGGGCTGCATTCCTTGCACTGGTGCATGCGGGATCACATGTGCTGCCGTCGGTGAAACTTGGGGCGCGCTCGCAGCCACCGGCACGCCAGCAGCGAATGCCGATGCAGACGCGAGCGACAAGCACTGGATGGACGCGATAAGGACTGCGAACCGCAGACCAATTGACTGTTTCATTCGATATCCCCCCGGATTACATCAGCTTCGCCGTGATCGCTACGGCGATGATCGTGTCGTTCTTCTGCGCATCGACCCCACCGCCGAGGATCGGCATATACGGGCTACCCACGCCGTTATTCGTCGTGTTCGTGCTTTGCTGACGCATACCCGTGAGAATCAACGTTTCACCGGGCTTCAGACTCACGATCTGCTGAAAGCGTGTGACCTGCATCGTCGGAAGCTGAACCGAGGATTGGCCCGTGCCAGAGCCTGACGTAAAGGTCTGCAACGCCAGCAGATCCGAAAGCGTCATGTCAAAGGCCATCTGGACCTTCCCGTCAACCAGTTTCGGTATAAAGCTGCTTGTGAAGCCGGGGACGAGCGTGCCAGTCTGAAGCGTCGTGGACGACCCGACGCTTGCGGTCGCCGTGCTTTGTGAGCTCTCGACGTACCCTTCCTGGCGCGCTGCCTGGAGCGCCAGAATCTTGCCGTTTTGCGTCACACCAGCACGCGAAATGACCTCGGAGACGTTGCCGAGCGTCGCCAATGCCTGAATCGTCGCGCTTGTGCCGTCAAGACTGCCACCGAGAATCGTCGCGCCGAAAGTCATCGGTGTGGACGTACTCGTAATCGTTGGGATCGATGCACCCGACAAAGTCAACCCCGTATGCCCACTCGAAGAGGTGTAGGCAAGCTTCAGGTTCGCGCCGTAGTTATGTTCCAGCGTCTCCTGAACCTGATAAACGTGCACGTCAATCGCGATCTGCTTGCCGTACAACGCACCCAGACCACGCATGAACTGGTCCACGCGATCGCATTGCGGCGGCGTACCGGTTACCGTGAGGACGCCGAGGTTCTGATCGGCATGGACAAGCGCTCCCGGTCCGCCTACAGCCTGAGCAGTGTCCTGCAGCCCCTTCCAGGGGTTCATTGCAACCTTGAGCTTGATCACCTGCCCGCCGGCGCCGGCCCCGGAGGACCCACCCACCGACATGCCAACCGACCCACCGGCACCGACCGACCCCTGCTCCACGCCGGTACTGATGCTGCCTTCCATGCTCGCTTCATCGGGAAGCGTCGGCAGAGGGAACGTGCGGGTCTCCGACCGAAGGAATGTGAGAGTATTTCCCTCGAGATGACTCCACACCCGAAAGCGCGAGTCGACTTCATTGATGAAGGCGCCGAAGTCGCCGTTGAAGACCTCAAACGGGACAGCATCGCCCGAAGAGCTTGCGCCCCCGGTGGCTTGAGCGGTGACGGGCGCCGCTGATGCAACGCGGCGCATCGTGGCGTTTCCGCCCGGCAAAGGAATCGCGCCGTCCGTCCTCGTCCCCGGGGGCAGCGGTCCACCATTCGCGGCCGTTGTCGTAGTCGAGCCGCCCGTCGCACCGTCCACCGAGCTGTCGATGACAACGTGCAGATGCGCATAGCGTGTGAGGTGGTCTGCGACTTCAGCAAGCGTCGCCGACGAACGGTTCGAGGGCGTGAACCTGATGTGCTGGGAGAAGATGGCAGGCTGAGGCGTGCTCGCCGCGATCTTCTTGCCAAGCAGCCAGGAGCCTTCGTGAACAACAACGATGGGGCGTACGTGGTTCGCGGTGTCAACTTGCGTGCGCGCCGCGGTGCCGATTGATTTCTGGGTATCGTAGACCGCGGCCATGCCGCATCCCGACAACATCTCCGCCGCCGAAAGCGCGACAATCGCCGCCGCAATGGTTTTCATCCTGGTCATTCGCTTGCCCCCGCTTTCTGAACCACCACCGTGCGATTACCGAGCCACACATCAACCCACACGTCCGCGCCGTTTTGCCCGATCTGTGTCATGGCGTCGGTTACCGCATCGACGAAGTTGCCCCCGTACGGCTTGTCGTTCGGAACCAGCCAGTCATCTGGCGTGTTCCACTCCACCTTCCAGTTCTCGCCTGCAGCCCAAGCCTTGACTTGGTCCTCGATCGATTCACCGCCGTGGAGTGTGAAAATCGCATGAGCCGGCGCTGGGGAGTCGGGCGCTTCGCCGGTCGATGCAGCGCCAGCCAGCGTAAGCGGCTTGCCCGCGAGCGCCGGCGAGGCTGCCTGCGCCACTTGAGATTGGGGCGCGTTGGATGCAGCGGCGACGGGCGGAGCGCTGGTTTCGGTCGTGACGGCAGGCCCGGTGCTGAGTGACTGCCACCCCCCGCTATCGGACATGGCTACCTGGTCGGCAGCATGGGCAACACCTGCTCCCACGAGCAGGGCGCACGCGACGAGCGCGCGAGAGGTCAGACGGACCATCGGAAGCTCCGCAAGGACTGTGCGGCAATCACGCCGCGTCGAGAAATCGTTCGAGGACATCAGGCGGCTCCACCAGGCTGGTCGACAAAGCGCACGGTATGTGTGCGTGTAACGCTCACATCGAAGCCGTCTGCATCGGCGTCGAATGAATCGACGACAGCGTTCAGGCGATAAAAGCGGCCTCTTTGGCGACCTGCGACGGCGCTACCAGGGACCTTGATCGTGATGCGCTTGGCTGCTTCCGCGAACTCGAGGTACGTCGCGCCGTCCTGATCGAATACCTTCTTCAGGCCGGCCGGGTTATCTACAGGAAACTGATAACCAGTCGACGCGATACGCCGAACGAGCACAGAGTCATGGCCATCAGTCGCGACAAACACGCTAGCCGCAGCGACCGTCATCACACTTGCGCTGTCGTCCCACGACGATTCAAGGCGTTTGCCATCGACCGTCGAGAAATGCAGGGCGATCGAGGGACGCTTGCTAAAGTGGATCTGCACCTTGCCTCCAGCGCCGTCGCGGATGCCGTCCGCGCCGAACGTCTGTGCAAGCTGCGAAGCGGGTGTGACCACCGGTTGCGGAGAGGTTGAAGGCACAACAGCGCCAGCAGGCGGAATGGCCGCCGCCACCACCGATGAGACAGCTACCGGGCCGCCAATGATCGGCGGCAGTGCTCCGCTCGCGGACATCGAGGGCTTCGCCGGCAGATCGCCTGAGGCCACAGACACCGAGATCATCGACGGCGCTGCGACCGGTGTGTGCTGCGCCATGACCCGCGGTGCCATCGGCGCGGCGGGCTGGCCATTTCCCGCTGATGCGACCAGTCGCTCCCCGCTTCCAATCGAACCAGACGGCGCCACGGCTGCATAGTAGTCAGACGGTGAAACGCGGTGCGGTGCCGACGGCAGCGCGGTGTGCGTCACCCTGATGCTTGCACTACCCGCGTGTACCGAGAAGGAGTCCGGCATCCCAGGAAGGCGCAGGTAGGGTCCGTCCGGCACGGCTCCGGTAACTGACGTCCGGATGCCTTGCGCGGGTTGGATATAGGTGTCTTCGCCATCGTTAAAGACCAGCGTCGGGCGCACGGATCCCGGACCGTCGACGCGGTATCCAAAATCCATGCCCTCAGCGGCGTGTGACGCGCCTGCCGACAGCACGAGACCAAGGGGCACACTCGCGAGCACGGCGCGCAGAAGCAGGGTTCGTTTCTGTGTCATGGGTTTCAGCTCCCGCGATACGGCGTCAGCGCGAGGTCATGACGCAACATGAAGATGAACTGCGTGCCGCCATCACGCGTGATCGTCGGCGGAATA
The DNA here is from genome assembly GCF_905220195.1 of Paraburkholderia sp. J8-2. Classification (NCBI taxonomy): domain Bacteria; kingdom Pseudomonadati; phylum Pseudomonadota; class Betaproteobacteria; order Burkholderiales; family Burkholderiaceae; genus Paraburkholderia; species Paraburkholderia sp. J8-2. The sequence goes on along the minus strand of NZ_CAJMZA010000006.1, from coordinate 95,786 downwards.
TTCTGGTTACGCGCGAGCAGATTGCTCACCACTTGCTGCAACGTCTGGGCGAAGATCGTTCCGCCCATCTGGGTCGTACCCAAACCCTGATTGACCGTAATCGTCTGCTGGGTCTTGTCGAGCAATAGCGTGGCCGCGCCGATGACGAGTGCACTCCCAAAGATCTTGAAGAAGTGATTGTTGACGTCGCCGATCACGCCGCTCGTGCCGTCGTCTTCGGAGCCGGTCGCATTCGAGAGATCAACCCAGGACAGGTCCGGACGGATGAGTCGCGTCATCGCCATGAGAACGCGGTCCTGCCCAACCTTCACGTCGTGGTTATAGACACCGGTAAGCTTTGAGCCCTTCGGGATGAGGAGAATCGTGCCGGTCTCGCTGTCGTACACGTCCGAGGTCACCATCGCGCTGATGGTTCCCGGGTTGTCCGTGTCGAGGCCCGTAAGCAAGATCGCGCGGACTGGCGTGCCTTCGCTGATGATCGGGCCCGCGGGTGCGTCGTGCATACGCACGATTTCCCCGCCGTCAGACTTCACCGAGGACAACCAGCGATCCTGCTGCCCCGCCGATGTCGTAGTCGCACTGGAAGATGAACCCGTTCCGCCCTGACCGCCATATGCACTCGAGAGTTGGGCCACCTTGTCAAGTTGCTGAGACATGGCATCCTGATTCTTCGCAGCCTGGGCGCGAAGATCGCTCGCCAGATCATTCATGGGCGAGGCCGCAGTAGGGGCACTGTCCTGGGCTGTCTTCATGAGGGAGACGTCGGTCGCCTGAATCGGCGCCGCGTCAATCGCCGCCTGGCGCTCGGCCTCCTCCTTGGCCGCCTTCAGAGCTTCCTCTCGTTCGGCCTTCGCCTGCGCGGCGAGCTGCTGGGCATCGCTTGACTGGCCACCGCCTACCGCACCACCCGTTGTACCGATGGCCTGATTTGCGCTTGCGTTCGGGTCATACTTGCCCGGGGGCGCGCTCGCAGCGGCGGCCCGCTCGGCCTTCTGCTTCATCTCATAGCTTTTGCCTGCGTTCGCTGCGGCGTTGACTAACCCCTGGCCCGCGTCGGCCGAAGGCGCTGCATACTGGTCGTAGGTTTCCTTTGCCGGCCCTTTGTGTTTGGTCGGCATAAAGAACTGCACGTATCCAAGCCCACCCAGTGCAACAACCACAGCGAGCGCACCCAATGCCTTTCCTCGGCTTGGCTTGCCACGCGTTAGGTCCTCGACGGTCTCGTGGTCGGGAGATTGCATGGAGGGCGGCGGTTCAAACGCCGCCGAGCGCGAGCGCGCGGGATTGTCGCTGTCGAATGGGTTGGACACAGCAACTTCGTCGTGTTCTGACATGCTGGCCTCAGTTGCTGTACGGGGACGCACTGCCGCGGAACGCTCTGTTCCACCAGTGCTTCACGCGGTCGGATTCGACGGTCACCACCTGATCGTCACTCTTGATCACGAACTTGTCCGCGATCCGATCCGCGACAACGAACTCGCCTTTGGGACGCGTGACAATTAACGACAGGCGCCCCTGGCTATCTGGGATGAAGACTGCAGGCAGGTCCTGAACGTTGGGCAAGCGGAAGAAGGTCTGACGGCCGTCGTCGAAAACCGCCACCGGCTTGAATGGGGCATCACCGGAGATCGTGTAGCCGTAGTGATACGAAGTCGGGTCGAGCGGCGGAGTGAGCGTCTCAGACTCGAGGTGACGCTTCTGCGCGATGAATTGCGTCGCATCCTGCTCGGCGGCAAGCCTCACCTGCGCATCATCATCCGGATAGTCAAAACTGACCTGCTGGTAGAACTTGCCCCCGGGTGCCGATGAGACGAGCAGAAACTCGTAGGTACGCTTGTTAGTGACGAGCGTCAGGCTGGTCGAGATTCCTGCTCGGACCGGCTTGACGTAGAGGTTCCTCGGGCCGCCGCTCACGCGCCATTGCATCGTGTCTCCGAGCGCCGGCTTTTCGACGACGCCCTCGCCCTTCTCGAGCTGGATGTGGGTGTCCTGGTTGAGCTCTGCGAGCAACGGGAAAACAGCGTCTGCGCTGTAAGTGAAGCGCACAATCCGATCGTCGAGCGGCGAAGGAACAGGCACTTCGGCCGTGCTGCTTACAACGACCTGTGGGCCTAGTGCTGCCGGCACAGCCGCGAACACGTGAGGCGTCGCCGCGCAGCAGGCAACCGAGCCGAACAAAAATGACCATGCAAGAGCGCGGGCCTGAGTCTTCATTGACGAAAAACCTCTGGGGGTACACTGGGCGGCGGCGAAGTTGCGGTCTGCCGCATGCAACGGATTCACGCGCACCATCACGACTCCTGGTTGACGTTAAAGCTCGTCACGTAGATGCCAGCTGGGTTGCGTTTGACCTGATCGGGTGTGGTCGATTTGATGTGCGTGTAGGTGATCGTCATCGCCCAGGTCTGAACCTGCGGAGCCGCGCCTTCCGCCAGACGCTTGGTGAGCGTGTAGCGGACGATCACCGTGTCCTCGTTGACCCAGTTGACCGTCAGGCGATTGAAGTACTGACGCAACTGCGGATCGTCGTGCAGTTGGCCGTAGGGGTTCTCTTTGGCAATCAGGTCTTGCAATTGGTCGTGCGCATTACCAACCGCCGTTTCACCCGCCTTCGCAAGCTTGGCTTGAATCGTCGAGGCGTTGATGTCGTAGACGTTATCGAGCCACTCGCTCAGGTAATACGCAATTGCATCGTGGTCCGCCACCGAGGCCGACGGCCCAGCCTGCTCCAACGTCAGACGCCCACCCCCGTTTTCGTGCAGAAAGATTATCTCTACGGACTTGAGTGGGAACAGCATGGCGTTCGAGACGCCCTGCACCGCGTTCAAGCCCATCGAGATCATGAACGCCAGAAACCACCGATTGCCGGTGATGCGTTGCATCTCGCCGCGGGCGAAATATTTCCGCACTGCGGACTCCCGGATCGGGCCAGGCGTAAACGGAGGCACGGCCGGTCCGGCGATTGCTTTCGCGGCATTCGTGGGTTTTTTGGCGGGCTTGTTCATGCCACACATTCTGGCGAGCGAGGACCCGCTCTTTCCTTTGAATGCGAGGGCAGTTTGGGGGGGAATTCCCCATTCGCCATTCGCGCGGAGCAATCGACATCCATTGAGGGACGCCGAAATCGGACCTCGATTTGCTATCGCGCCTCCTACCGATATGATGGCTACATGGCGCTAGGCAAAGCGCAAAAGTCAACGGACTTCAGGAGATTCGCCTTATGGCCTTCCTCACGCTTGAACCGAAAGACCCGGCTCGTTTCGACATTTACGGGCAACTCATCGGCGCGATGCGCGCGCTTGCAAAGCCGGATGGACTATCGTTTGGATTTTTCGGAATTGGGTCGGAGATTGCGGCACTGGAGGACGTCAACAACGTCCTCACGGTCAAATATCCGAGTGCCGCGGCAATGGTCGAATATTCCAGCCTGTTCGTGCGCGCATGGAAGCTGATCGCAACGCCCGACGTCCACAGGTTCGTTCGCCACGAGTGCCCTGGCGCCCAGGGGTCGATCGTTGTGGTCGGCAACCCCTTTGCGAACGAGGCCGAAATCGCCTGGCGCGGCGAACAGTTTCGCTACTCCGTCTTTCCGTCCGATGACCGCGCGCGGTACCAGTCGCTTCTGATGGTCATTGGCGCGATGAAGGTTCCGGGCTACCCGGCTCCGCTCGCGGCTGGTTCGCCGCTGTTGCTCGGCCGACATATCGTCAGAATGTCGTGGGAAAGCGGCATCGTGGCGATCGAGTGGGCGTCGACCGACGCTTTCCTCGCTTGGGGGAATATCGCGATGTACGCGTGGCGGGTCTCTTCCAACAACCCGGTGGCAGGCACAATTCGCCACGTCCTGCCCGGCAGCATCAATGTTGACGTCAACCTCTGGGAATTGGATCCTTGGGAACAGAAGGTGAACGGCTACCTGAAGCGCGCCGTCGTCACCTATCAGCCCAAGTAATGCACGGGGACATGGTTCGCGGTTGCCGAACCATGTCCCCGTCTTCCATCCCATTCCTCCTCAATCAACTACGTCCCAGGTTGAGCCGTCCGAAGCTTGTACCGACGCTATAGGGGCTGCCCCGCCACCACCGCCGGCTGGCGATGGCCCTTCTGGTCCCGAGAGCATAGGCGCTCCTTGCGGCCCCCCGAAATCGCTACCGCCCCCACCTGACGACCCGAGCATTGCCTGGGGAGTCGGCGGTGGCAGTTCGTTACCAGCTGCGAACGCACCCGCGGTCTCGCTGGCAACGGATGCCCCACCTGCTGTGCCGCCGCCAGATTCGGCGCCTGCGGCGGCACCGCCGCCACCCTCCGACGCCGACATCATCTTGGCCACCTGCTCGCCAAGAACGAAGGCGGCCCCGGCCATCGCAGCCGTCGCGGCGGTCATGGCTTTCGACGCCTCTGAGCCGAAGCTCGGAGGTCTGCCGGCCGCGCCCCCGTGGCCAATCAGCGCCGACGCAATAGCCGGGACACTGCTAAAGACATTCTTCAGCACCCACATCAGCCCAACGAATCCGAGTGCCGCCCCAACATGCAAGCCTGATCCACTCGACGAAGATCCAGCAACCGTGCCGCCCTGCGATTGCATGGTCGACGCCATGCTTTCCATCGTGCTGCTCAACAGAGAAAGGATGACCGACACGATCATCGTGTATGACATCCCGCCTAGCAAAAACTTGAGCCACGTGTGCATGAAATTCTTCGACCAATCGCACACGCCGCAAGCAACAAACACGGGCCCAATTCCGGTGCCGATTCCCACGAGAATAATCCCCGTCAGCATCACCCCGACGACCTCGGCCAGCGCTATGAACGCAAGAATAACGGCCGCAACCATCAACAAAAGCGTGAAGAACGCATCCATGAAGTCCATCAGCGAGGACCCCATGAAACTGAGACATGACAGCCCAGTGGCGGCCGCGTTAAATGCCGTCCCGAGAGAAGTAAACAGATTTTGCGCAAAAGTGACCAATGCAGTGGAGAGTGTCCCTCCTCCAGTCAGGGCGCTCACTATCGCCGAAAAGAGCTGTTGAAAGCCGCTGATCAAGGTGTTGTAGGACGCAAGCACCGCCCCAACGATCCCCGCTGGAATAAACGACTCCACAACGATCACAGAAATCGGCTCGCCCCCACCAGCAGCAGACTGGATGGCCTTCCAGAACACATACGAAATGGCAAGCACGCCCCCAAGTGCGGAAGCGACGCCAGTCACCTTCCCGGCCATCGAGCTCGCGGCGGAATTGATATTGGTCTGCGCGCTCGTGATCGGTGTCATGAGCGCATTGACTACCGCATTCAAACCGGACCATTTCGACGTAACCGCACTCGAGTTCTGCGCGCAACTGGTCGAGGCGGTGACTGCGTTCGCGGAACTGGTCGCCGCGGCGGCAGAATCACTGCCCCCGTTGCTCAACGCCGAATCAAGCGGAGACGTGGTGTCTGCGGCGAACGCCAATCCACCAACCAGCATGCTCACCACGAGGACGAACATGCCGAGTTTGAAAAGGTGCCGTAGCCTAAGCATAGGCAGTTCTCCTGTGACCGTCCGTATCAGTATCCGAGGATGCTGGTTGCCTGTTGCAACTTGTTTGCGTTAGTGACCGACTGCTGTGTGGCCGCTTGATAGGCCGCCGCCGCGTCCGACGCATTGCTCACAGTGGCCGCCCTTCTCGACTCGTCGTAACCCGCTTGCCGCACGAGAGTCTGCAGCCCCTGCAGTGACGCCTGATTGATCTCAGCAAGGTTATCGAGCGATGCGTTCGTCACCTGGATCTGATCGTTTGTGCCGAGGGCCCCGCTGTTTTGAGCAGCGATGCTCGCACGCGTCTGTATCGTCTTTTGCATCTCATTCGACATGTTCGTGTAGTTCGAGATCAGAGATGTCGCGTTCTGCTGGTGTGCCGCTGCCTGATTGGCAAGCATCTGGATGTATGAGGTCGCGGAGCCATTCGATGAATCCGCAGCGTATTGATTCATGACTCCGCCGACGAAATTCGACATCCCGCCGAGTTGACTTATCAGTGACTGGTCGACATTGAACTGCGCCTTCAAGGAAGTCACATCACCGATAGAGCCAATCCCGGTCAACCCGGCGACCGAATTCACTGTGTTTTTGAGCGTGTTCTGCATCACGCTCGCAGTCTGGATTACCTGTTGCAGGTCGTAGGACTCCGACTGCAGCGTTTGCGCCGCAGTCATACAGTTTTCGATGAAATTCGTCGGGTCGAAGACGATCGACCCGCCTCCACCGCCGCCCGCATAGGCGAGGTCCGCTGTGAGCAGCGACGCTGCGACGAAAATAGCTTTATGCAGGCTGCGCATCAGTTTCCTCCTCGGGCTCGCGGGAATAATCCACGGGCTTGATTGTTGCGACCTCGGCGACGTAGTCGTCGAGCCAGTTTGGGTTTGTGCCTTCGGTGGCCTGGTGTTTCAGGAATACGTTCTGCAAGTGCTTCTCTGACCGCAGATACGGAAGCACTTCGTCCGTGAATACGGTCTGGACCACACGCGTGAAGTTGTCCTGAACGAACATGTACTCCTTCTTCGGCACTAGGCGACCGATACGATCGATCTGCGCGTCGGTCAGGGAGAAATTCTCCTTGTAGAACCGGCGATGCGCGTTGACGCGTTTGTTGTACATGAGGATCGTCGTTTTGATGTTGTCGATCAGATCCGCACGTATCGAGCCGCTGATTGCATCCGGGCTCTGAACGGTGAGCCACACGAAAGCGTTCTTTTTCCGGAAAGTTTTGAGCCAGTCCACGATCTTTTTCGCGAACCCTTCGATCTGCAAGAGAAAGGACGCCTCCTCCAGATAGATGAACGTTGGCCGACCGTCGAGCGAGAGATCAATCGTACGGAACGCGTACTCCATGAAGAGCTCGAACAGGCGCGGGATAGCCGTGAGTTCCTTCATCTCGATGCATGTCCAGCTCTCGAGCGTGAAGTTGTTCTCTTCATTGTCGAAAATCCCATACGGCCGGCCGTTGAGCCACTCACCGAGGGCCGTCGAAATCTTCGGCGAGACGAGCCCAGCGAATGTCGACAGAGTGCGAGGGTTGCGGAAGCTTTCTTCGTACATCCGGGCGAGCACCTTATCGATCTGCTCGGTGTCCTCCGGTTCCGTCTGATATCCCGACTCCTTGAGCATCCGGATAATGAATTCGCGGACCCACGTGCGCCCAAACTCGGTGCCGCCGTCCAGCTTGAACGGGTTCAAAAGCATCGTGCCCGACTTGTAGTCGAGATGCTTACCCTTATGAAGGAGGGTCGTGATCTTGACTGACTCGTCACGGTCGAAGATAAAAGTATTTACCCCCCCGCCCTCGTAGCCCACGTACTTCTGGAACTGCGACAAGCAGAAGTTCACGAACGTGGTCTTACCCGATTCGGTCGGTGCGATCAGGATTGCGTGGCCCACCTGTCCCACGTGCGGAACCCAGCGGAACTGGCAGCCATAGGCGTCGACGAACATCGCGTGCGCGGGCACGCGCCGCTTGAGCACTTCTGAGAAGTGCACATGCACGGCGGGACCCGGGTTCATCGTATAGATTGGTGCGAGGTCCGCAACGTTGTCGTTCGCAACAAGGATGTATCGCGACTGGAACGCCCACTGCCCCGGAAGCATACCGACGTAGCTCGGACCGAGGTTTTCGCGTTCGCGCAGCGCGATAAGCCGTTTGTCTGCAAGGATGCGCTCTATGCGAGCGCAACGGCGCTCGAGCACCTCCCGATTGTGGTCAAAGACCATGATCGAGAGGTTGTAATACGCAGAGTTTGGCCCGCCTTTCGTTAGGCGCTTCAAGGCACTTTCTGCGTCCTTCACCAAATCGGCCTTTCCGGGTGCTGGCTCCGGCTTCCTACCTGTCGCCTTTGCCATGAGCGTAGAGAAGACCGTGTATTGGGTCATCTTCAGGAAGTTGCGCACCTCCGTCAGTTCCTTCTCACTTCGCTCCTTACCCATGCAGCGAACAATCTGGGAAACGACCAGTTCGTTGTCGGACTTGAACAGCCCCTCGAGAATCATCGGGTGACTCGCCGTCGGCCACTGCTTTGCGCCGTAGACAGCCGCATAGCGATCGCCGCGGTTTCCGGTGAAACGAATGACATCCCGTCCGACGACTACCGAGTTCGCGGGCATCCAGCCGTCAAGCATGACGTCCTTCGGACGCTCAACTACGTCGTTCTCGCTCGCTGGGTTGAGAATCTGGAAGAGCGCATTGTCCAGGTCCCGCTCCGCGAGGGGACGCAGCGACAGCGCCGGCGTCGTCCCAACGAAGGCCCCGAGGATCTGCTCGAAGGCCTTAACGTTGAGTTCGAGCTGGTTCCGGTCCCGCAGTAAGCCCTCATTGGTCGACATCGAGCTAACCGAGGCTTTCATGTATGCCGCGGGCATTGACATGTTCTCCTCGGACGACAGGTGCCGCGCGCGGTCCATCACACCGTCAACGCCGGTGTTGCCCGTGTAGAGCACGAAAAGCCAATGGTGCATCCTGAAGTAGTACCCACCGCGGAAGCGCTTGGAGTAAGCGGCGTCTAACCGCGCCGACACCTCGTTGGTGAACGATTGCCGTAGATAGCTGTACGTACGCTTTCTCTTCGTGTTCCACCACAACGTAATGCGCTCGTCGAAATTTGCGTTTATCGCGCGCTCGAGCTCATCAACCGCGCGATCGACAGTCTCGTCGTCGATGTTGTCGGGGTCGAGGGCGGAATATTCGAAGCCGGCGAGCAGAGATCCGTCCTTGTTGAGGAGGATGTAGTCCGTGACATAGGTCATCCACGGCACAATCTCCTGGAGCGGCCGCTCTTTTTCATCCGAGTTCAAATAGAGTGGGGTGTAACCCTCCCCTGTCGTGGCCATTTCCTGACTCCCTCTCTAACGTCCTAGCACCGCAGACCGCGACCGTAGCCACGGGGACGGCGACCGCTGCCCTTCAGCGACTCCCGCTGCCACGGGTGATAGGCGTCGGCCATCTTGTTGTAGACCTTGCGGATCTCGAAGACGTACACGTCCTGCCGGTACAGGTACTTGTAGTATCGAATGGCAACCCATGCTCCGATTGCGGGGAAGATCGCCGCCCACGGATGCCAGTTGAACAGGACATATCCGAAAATGAATGCGCCTCCGTAGACCATTCCGGTTACGGAGCCGCTCAGCCCCCCCGACATCTTCGGGGTGGCGATTGAGCGATTGATCGGACTGCTTCGCATCGGACAGGCTCCGGTCAGAGACCGCTGCAGGTCGTCGAGCTGTTGGTCAGAAGCTGCGCAATGATCGTCACGGCCGCCCCACCCAGCACACAGGGCACGCCGATCTTCATCGTCAGGTCGGCAAGTTCGTTTTTGCTATTCATGTGCGCGATGGCCCAGATGAAGACCCCGGCAATTGCCGCGATGAAGAGTACCCCCTTGAGAATCGTGGGAATAATGCACAGACCGCTCAGATTCACCGAGCTCGAGCTCTGTGCCATCGCTGCCTGGCTAACGAGCAGCACTGCACAAAAGACTGCAGCCTGCACGACAGGGGCCTTACCGACACGAGCGACACTTTCAGCAAAGCGGTTCGAGGACGTATTCACCATTTTTGACTCCTTTTACACGAATGATTTCGTTAACTTTCCGGACATACACATACTCGTTGGGCGACTCCTGCCGCACTGTGCGCGTCACGTGCACACACAAATGAATGCCGCGGCCGATGAAGCCTCTGACGGCCTCGGGAGAGAGGCTCGCGTCCGCCGGCAGACTCATCTGGAACAACATCTCGGTCGCGTACAGCATGTCCTCCCCGCTACTCGCGTGAATCGTGCTAAGCGACCCATCGTGGCCCGAGTTAAAGGCCCGGATAAGGTCGAAGGTCTCGTGCCCCCGCGTCTCACCGAGAATCAAGCGATCGGGGCGCGCCCGAAGCGTGTGTTGAACGGTCAGCGCTGCCGTAACACCTTTGTTCGGGTTCGTCAGCAGACGAACGTGGTGCTTGAGGTTCGGCTCCAGCTCGAGGGAGTCTTCGACCGAGATGACCCGCTCGAACGGATGAATCTTCATGCATAGCGCGTTGGCCAGCGTCGTCTTTCCGCTACCCGTCGGCCCGCCGACCATCACGTTTCTCTTACTCTCCACAAACTCACTGACGAGCACCTTGGCCTGGTCCTCGGTAAGCATGTTTCGTTCAACCAACTGTTCGAGAGTGGGACGGGTTCCGCTCTGCTGGTGCTTTCGAATACATAGCGATGGACCACCGTGGGACGCTGGATCGAGCGCCCCGGCGATCCGAAGATTCTCGATGGTCGCGGAGATGAACGTGTCTTTCGTGTCCGGTTGAGGCCAAGAGCCAACAAATTTCCCGAGCGAAGTTATGGCGTCACGGATCTCACCGTCACTCAGGTCAGCATCCTCGATGAAGATCATCTTGCCCGCGCGTTCGATGAACACGGACCCGCCAGGATTGACCATCACCTCCGTGACCGCCACGTCTTCAAAATGCTCCTGGAGCGGGCGCAGACTCTCCTTAAGGATGCCAAGCGCAGTCTGCTTCACTGACATGCGTCATCCCCTTTGACAGCCTCGTGCAACAGCGAGGTGAACGGGCAAAAATTGACCATTGACTCGCTGAATGCGGAGACGTTGAAGTACTCCTGTAGCCCCAAAAGGGCAGTTTGAAGAGGGTGCGACATGGTCTAGCTCGTTTCGATATCTACAGCTGATGCCCACACGGCACCGCTTTCACGAGCATTCTGTCGATCGCAATCCCTCTACCGACCACGAAAGCCGCGCTGAGATTGGCGATATTTATTTTTGGTGGTGCGCCGCGACGAGGTCCAGCGCGACCACCGTACGGGGCGACACATTGCGCGTCGCTCCTTTCAAAGGATTAGGTGGCACGCGTCTCGTCCGGATGGAACGCACCCCGCTCCAAGCCATTGACGGGTGCATCGTGCGTCCGCGTGCGGACCGCGGTATCGCAAACCGAGTGTCAGCGGCTGACAGCGATGGGTCACCTATGTCCTTGATTTCAATAGACCTCGTCGCTTGCGAGTTCTGCTATTTACGACCTGGGGAGTGCTCGCGGCAAGTCTTCCCTGGCGACATGACGGTCCTGGTGTGGCGATTCAGAGAACGATTCGGGTGGCAGGTTTCGGTGGAGCTTTCCGGTCGGCGGTCAGACCCGTGCAGTTGTTTTACCAAATACACAGTTTGCTCGAGCAAACTCGAGGCCCCATCGGCGGGTCGTGCCACTGTTGTGCTGCACTGGAATCTACGTGATCCGGCGAAGTGCTCCCGCTCCAGCCTACCTTTCGATCGGGCGCAACGCGTGAAAGCGGCAACGCCACGCTACGAGTGCATCGTGGCGTGGCGTCGCGTTGATCGAGTTCGACGGATGCGCTGAGTTCAGGTCCGGCTCTGGAAGGAGCCAACCGTCAAGTAGGTCATTAGGCCAAGACCCATGAAGAACCCGAACAGCATCAGGCTACTTAGAGGCCAGGGAACGAGCGGGAGGTAAAAGAGCCATCCGATGAAAATCGCAGATCCCGTACCGCTGATGTTGAAGGAAATCGGGTTGTAGAGCCCAAACTCGCTCCTGCGTTTGGCGCGCACCACCAACCCGTCGGTCAAGAACGGCAGGAAGATGCCAAAAAAGCCGACAAGGCAGAGCGGCCAGAGAGCGTCGAGCCTCCACATCGCACGAAAGACCATGAGCCACATCCGCGTCATATACGCGTGCATGTATGTCCCGATCCGGGCATATCCCCTGTAGTCCGAGTCCTCTGCCCTTTCGTACTGACCTACGGTCATTGCGACGACCTGCGTTTCGACAAATGCCGACCGGAAGGCCGCAGTCGCGGACGCGGTAACGCTCTCCACGTTCCGGCCGCAGTCGCGTACGAACTCAATTTCGTCTGGCGCAATCCGGAAGGTCGAGTCTTGCAGGAGGAGCGGAAACAGAACAAAGCTGATCACGGGCGCAATGATCCACCAGAAGTAGATCTTGCTGATAAACGGGTTGTCGCGCGCGCGTGCCATGCATTACCTCTGCCCTGCTACGTGGCGTACGAGAAATCGTCCGACAGATTCAGGCATCAACCGCGCTGCCAGCAACAACATAGATTCGTCGGGGATCTCTTCTAACGCTGCGCGCTTCTCCCGCCGCGATACGCTCACGTCTACTCCGCCGTTTGCCGCAACGAATTCCGAGAGCGACTGCGCGAGCGGATCCCAGCACACAATCCCATCCACCACTTCGGCCTGAACGGACAAATCGAATACGTCCGTCGCCCGACGAAGCAACGCAACGAGGTAGGCAACGAAGGCTGCCCGCGCCCCTTCCCCTTCCGCCGAGCGATACGCTGAGATCGCGTCGACCAGACACGCCTGGAGCAGTGGTCCATTGCGTCCCGGCAGTGAAGAGCCGAAATGCAATGAGAGCTTGTCAGATGCGAGCTCGAGCATCGCGTGATCGACCCAGATGTCACGTGCCTTGTTGAACAGCATGCCATCCCGCGCGACACGCGACATCGCGATAGGCGCCGCCATGCTTTCCGTAATTCTCTCCATGCCCGCTATCCCTACAATTCGTTAGTGCTGCTTAGCCCGGCTGCCGGTCGCAACGTCACTGCTTGATGATCGGCACGCGCCCTTTGTACAGCCGGCTCCCGCCGATGAAGGCGAAATAGTTCATGGGAGGCAAGCGCAGGAGCAGATCCTCCTTCACGAACGGTACGTCCTTCACACTCATCGATCGCGATCCCGAACCCGAGAAGTCTGTGGGGTTAGCGGTACTCGATCGACCCGAACTCACTGAGCGGGACTCGTCCCGGAACCCGGTTGACCCAAACGAGGCCGAGATCCACTTTGCGGTATCGACATCCTTCAGGCGCAACGAGATGATGTTGTTCAGGTTGCCGAGCGCCTGCATCGCTTTTGGATTGGACTCCATGCGTGCGACGAAGTCGGAGATGGTCTGGGTGGCAATGTAGCACTTCATACCCGCACCGCCGCCCTTGTTCAGGATCTGGATCAACTGGTTGTTGATAGCTTCAGCTGCCTCATCGACAAACAGGTGGACATCGTTCTTGCCTTCGAAGTTGTAGATGCGGCCGCAGACGCTGGCGATGTCGGCCAGAATGATTGAGCCGATCGCGGACCCAATCGTCGCGTTCGAGAGCGAATCAAGACCGACATACAGCACGGCTCCCTCGGCAATGATCTTGCCCGTGTCGTAGATCTCCCGCTCATCGAATACGTCCGTCGCGTCCGGCGAGAGCATGCGGCCCACTTCTTCCGACCCAAGCATCTCGAGCAGGGGCTCAAGCACTTGAATCATCTTCGAATAGTGCTCCTTCGAGTGCTTGACCATCGCCGTCAGCGCATCGATCGTTTCGTCAAACTGGATGCCCTTTTCCTGTCCGACCTTCTGATACAGCGCAATCATCGGAATGACAGGATCCGCGTCCTTTGGTGCTCCGAGCGCCTTGGCGTCCACCTCCCATGTTGTGATGCCGTGCTCGATAAACCACTTCTTGAGGATACTGGAGAGCAGCCCCTCCACCCCGACCTGCGTCCAACGCTTAATCGAGCGGATTGTCGGTTGCCGGCCGTCCTTGAGTTCACCCCGAATGATCCCGTACAGCGTCTTCCAGGCAAACGCCTCGAATGAGCCCGTAGCATCGAGTTGTTCGGACACGCGCGACGCGAGATCCGACATGTTGTTCCAGTTGGCGAGGATCGAGAGCCGAATGGATTTCGTCGGGTGGGCCGGGTGGAAAAAGAGGAACTTTCGGCCAAGCTTCTTGCATTCGTTGCGCAGTCGATTTTCGATGTCCTTGTCGCCCTTCGGATCGATGAAGATGATCGTCTTGCGCATGTACACCAAAACGGTGAGCAGCATCTCGTAGAACTTGGTTTTCCCTGCGCGGGTCGTGCCAGCGACCAAGGTATGACCTTCGAGCGTGCCAAAGCCTGCGCCGAGCGTCGTCTCCTCCGGTTCGATGCCATGGATCCACGGCACCCCGATCATGTCGACCTCTTCCGGCGACTTCCATCCTTTCGGCTTCATGCGCTCGACTAAGCGCTTCGGAATCCAACCCGGGACCTCAGGGATGTCGCTTTGGTCGCGACGCATTAGGTGAATGGCGACTTCCGTTTGCCTTTGCCCCCACTCGAATCCGTTGCCGATGTAAAGCTTCCTTTCGTCGAACATGAGCTTCGCGCGCTGGAGCAGCGTCGCCACCGAGATTTCCTCGATGCGATACCCGCTCAGCGACAGCCGGAAGCGGAACAGCCCTTCTGCCTGCCGAGCACGCAGAAATGCAAAGACGAGAAAGGGTATGGCGAGCAGCCCCCACAAAAGCGGTACCGGGCCAACCGTCGCGGCACCAATGACTACTAGTGCACCAAGCGTCCAACCCACCGCGGCGGGGGCCTCATAGGCCGGACGGAACATGTCGTGATAGGTACGCATGGTCAACCAAACAGAAGGGAGTGGGTGCGCATGTCGAGGATCACGTGGGTGCGGTTTCGCGGCGTTTCGACGATGAGACCGTGCTCGCGGAGGATGTTCATCACGGAGGCGGTCGGCAGCCCGAGGCGACTAAACGTGCCATTTGGTACAGAGATCCCCTGCTCGACGATCTGCCAGGACTTCTTCGCTTCCTCATGGTCCGCGCGTTTGCAGATCGTCTGGAAGATTTCAAGGACGATGTCCGGTAGCTTGGGAGCGGCGGGCACGCTTGGCGCAGGCTCTGGCTCTGGCGCGTGGATGCCGATCGCGGCCAGTGCGGCTTGCTCGCTGTCTTTGATCGTCACCGACACAGCAGGTGTTGCTGGTGCTTCCGCGGACGGCGCCGACGGTGTCGGCGAAGGCCTTGTTGCAGCGCTAGGTCCGCCGGCGTGCGGCTTGACTTCAGACGGCGCTTCCGGTTTCGGCTGTGGCCTTTCCTCTGCCTGTTTCTGCGCACTCTTTTCTGTCGCCGGCGGCGAAGGAGGATTCGCGACAGCCTGACTTGCCTGTATCGCGGCACCGGCTTCTTCGATGAGCGCGGGTGTAATGCCCTCGGGAACTTCCTTCGCGACGTACTGGCCATTCATATGCTTGAGCTCGAACTCGCGTGCGATGCGCGTCGCTGTTCGAACACAAGTGATCACCGTCGCCTCGCCTGTCTTCGGCTCGATCTGGTAGATGGCATCGTGCGCAACGAGCGCTACCTCCTCATCGAATTCCTGCCAGGTGCCGATGCCCATCAGATCAGCAGACCAGGCCACAGCGTTCGAGGCCGAGATCTTGAGCTGCGTTTGCCGCAGCTCAACCGAATAGCGCCCCGTCGCGTCCTGCTGACGGGCCCATTGACCGATAGCGGGAAAAGCATGAAACGGCGTCCACGTCTTCGCGGCTGCGCGGATGATTAATCGCGCGTGCAGCGTCGCGGGTATTCCCGCGAGCGTGGCGACGAAGACGGCAAAGCGGTATTGCGGTACCAGGGTCCGGCGCTTCTCCGCCCCATGACTACCGGTGAAGAAGCGCCCGCTCGCCACCTGCAGCGCGTAGTACGCGGACATGAGCGCATATCGGAGCATTCCACCATGCTCGGCATAGCACCCCTGCTCGTAGGGGACCTCCTGAACGTAGTCGGCGACGGCGAGAATCTTCGGCAACCAGAATTTGTCGAACGCACCCGGGTTCATCTCGGACGCGCTGCGGATCCGCGCGAGCAGGCCTGTGCGCTCGTCGACGGCGCGCAACAGGTCCTGCGGCTGTTTTACTGTTAGCTCCATGTGGGCGATGGTACGGAGCGAGCACGTGAAGCGACCTCCGAATATCCGTCTGTAAAGCACCGCTTTCAGGGGGTACCACTTCGAATCGCCCGACGTGGCAATAGCTCACGCAGGTCGCCTGGCTCTGGCGACGTCCGCGCGGATGGAAAGCGGTTTGCTCAAGTGGGGTTGGCGGGCGTTGGCTTGCCCGAGCGGTTGGCAAGAGAAATCGTCTCTCTAGAAAACAACAACAGGTTGTTGTTGTTCCTTTAAAAACAACATCTTTAAAAACGTATACGCCTTGGAAACGTATGCCTGGCACGGGATTCCGCGTGCTTAGGTAGTCGTCTATGGGGCGTAAGGTGAGGGTTTGTGGGGCGGCGTTCTTACTTAGGATAGGCTTTATGGGGAAAGTGAGGTTTTATGGGGCACCTCATGTCGGGCCCTGGAAGCCAGTCCTAGGATATTGATTTTAAATATTATTTATGGCCCTAGGGTATGTGGATAACTTTCGGAGGTTAGTCTTTATGGGCAAAGGTTGTTGCGCATGGGGCGATGGACAAAATGCATCCCGCCATGGGGTCGTGCAGCATCAAAGGTTAGATTCTATGGGGGCGTTTCGAATCCGACGTGAGTGCCCACTATCACAATAAATGCTTTGTTTTCAGTAGGATACAGTTGGCAGCACGAAAAGTGAGTGTTTATGGGGCGTTTGCAGGGAGACGAGCATCGACCCGTTCGCCATCCAAAGGTTAGGTTTTATGGGGTAGCCGCGAAAAGAGCCTATATCAGACGTTCTTTCTCCGCCCCTCGTTGGCCAGGTTGTGCAGGGTCCCCGATGGAGGTTTCTCCAAAGGTTATGGTTTATGGGGCGGATCGGAGCAGTAATCTAGACTCGTTTCAGGACGCCGGAACACGAAAGGTGAGTGTTTATGGGGCCGCCCGAACGATTTAAAAGTTAGTTTCTATGGGGTGGAGTGCGGGACCGGACGAAAGGTGAGGGTCTATGGGGTGGATCCCCCGGCATCTTTGAAAGGTAAGAGTTTGTGGGGTGTGGCCTAAGCCCAGAAAGGTGAGTGTTTGTGGGGCGGAGTCGTTGCCTGCGATAGGTAAGATTTTTTGGGGCCGCCGCTCATTTGGTTGGTTAGAGTCTGTGGGGGGGCGTGAGGTAACGCACTATGGGGATGCGTCGCGCATACGCGTGCAATTTTCACCCACAAATGGGCACCATTGAGGGCTCGGCGCAACGGTATCAGTGCCTGCTGTCCAAAGGTGAGCGTTTATGGGGCGTTGGCTTTGCTGGAAAGGTTAGTCTTTGTGGGGCGAAACACCGGGGAAGCGCGCGGGGCGGGGCTCACGATTTGCTGCGCGTTGCATCCTGAGGAGGAGAAGGATCGTGATCCACAAAGGTAAGTGTTTGTGGGGGGGGCGCGTCGGCTAGCGCTCTAAACAGAGGCTTTCTGACAGCGATCCTCGCAGAGCCCTAGGGCGTCGGTTGCTCCCGTCTCGTGCCGTGGTCGTCGCCCGCAAACACATCACTCACTAGCGCGCCGCGCATCGCGAGAGAGCCAAAGTTTTGGCGTGGCGAATAGACTCGCGGCTTCCATTCGCTTCGGATATCTGCTGTGACCGACCTTCGGGTCGAATTGTCTCGTTTACGTCAAAGGTAATAGTCGAAATTTGCCACACTAACTTTTGCGGCCTAGAATCCTTGCAAGCAATGGAGGGTCAATGTCGCGAAAGAATGATCAAAAGGCGCTTCCGGCTAGTAGTGCCGCCGAGAAGAGGAAGAGGATTGTTGTCCCGCAGGAGTTGCGAAAGCACGTTGCCGCAATTCATATGGCCGGAGGGCTGTCTTTCGTCGAGCGCAAGATTTTTAACGTGCTCCTCGCCAATGCCTACGACGGTCTGCTCGAGAAGCCGCAGCACTCGATCCCGTTAGCCATCCTCTCCGAAATCATCGGTTTCGACAGCAAGAATATCAAGGCGCTGAAAGAGGCTGTTCTCAAGGTCATGTCCACAAAACTGGAGTTTGACCTCCTGAAGCAGAGCAAGGATGACTGGGAAGCAGCTCCCCTACTCGCATACGCAGGTTTCAAGGCCGGCGTGTGTCACTACGAGTTCAGTAACTTCCTCGCGCAGAAGTTCGCCAACCCGGAAGTCTATACACTCATCAATCTCAACCTGCAACGCAACTTCGATAGTGGTTACGCGCTTTCGCTCTATGAGAATTGCCTGCGTTTTACCGGGACTGGTTCCACAGGATTTATCGAAGTAGCCACATGGCGACGGCTGCTGGGGGCCGAGGCGAGCACGTACGATGAGTTCAAGTTTTTCAACGCTCAAGTGCTTCAAAAGGCTATTGCGATGGTCAATCGGATCTCGGACATCTACATCGAGCCCGAATTCAATCGCAAGAACCGACGCGTTGTGGAGATTCGGTTCTCAGTAAAGGTGGTCGAAGATCGACAGAATGCCGGGCCGACATGGGTCAAGGACTCTGACACGGCCAACAAGATCCGTGAGTCCGATACTTTCAAGCGATTGGCGGCGATCGGGATTGGTGAGTCGCTCGCAATATCGTGGATTGCGCAAGACCCGGAGCGTGCGGCGAAAGCCGCCCTGTACGTGGAAGATCGAATCAGCAAGAACATGGTTCGCACCAATGCGGCAGGCTACGCGCGAACGGTCTTCGAATCACAGGCGAGCCTGGATCTTGGTGACGGCGATGTCGCGCCTCAACGAAAACCTCCTAGCGAGGCCGAGCAGAAACGTGCCGCTCAAGAGCAGGCAGCTGAGCTCAAAGGCGCTCAGACGCGGATGGCGATTAAGGCACTTAGTGATGAGGACCGAAAGCAATATGCCCAGTTGTATGTGACGGGCGGCGGAGCGGCGACCAGTTACAACCCGGACACCGGAGCTTTCCGGAAGGTCGCCGAGCGCACCGCGTTTACTTCGTGGTTGACGGTCGAGATCACTCGCCAGATGAAAGCCGCGGCCGTCGAGCAGTAACGCGAGGCTAAGGTTGCGCGAGCAACAGTCTATGCTCATGCAATTCACACATTGGGCTTGATCCTCGCGGGCCCACCCTACTCTGGCTTCACCAAGAGCACAGCGCACACGGGGGTTTGCTTGAGCAAACCGCCGTGTGCCTAACGTCCGGCGCGTCTTCACGAAATAACTCACGCTAATAGCGTCGATCACGACCGCGAGCCGTTCGATTCTATTTCAGCGGCTAACCCCTCTACCCTGATGTCTCGCATTCATTCGTCGTGTCAGAATTAAATAGGGCGCGACCCTATAAATAAATCTGACGAGTGGCCTGGTCGAGCCTGAGTCCGACGTGCTTGCGTGTGCCACGACCAGCGCGGTTTGCTGGAGCAAACTACGGCGTGTCGCTCTGTTAGGCGGAAGCGCGTCCGCGCGTACTTGCAGTCGAGCGAAGCCGCGTTTGCACGAGCAAACTAGATCGCCCGGTCGCGTTAAGTCTTAACGCCCGCGCTAGATATGTGAGATGGGCGGCGGCGTACCCCGCGATCGACGAGGCAGCGGGCGACGTTCCTGGTCATACATCGCGCCCGATCGGGATACCCGCGGGGTTCATGGTTTGCTCGAGCAAACCCCCTCGCTGCCACTTGGTCCGCAAGTCAATCAACCGAACATCACGGACAACTCGCACTACGGATCGGGGTGCAGCGTGTATGACCTAACATCCGCGCAGAGCGAGATTTGCCCTTCGGTTTGCTTGGGCAAACTCAATCGCTGTTTCGCTCGCCGACAAAGCCTTCGAACTCCAACGTCAACAGTAGATATCGCGCGGTATGAAACCTCGCGCCGAGGCCGGGTTGTTGTCAGGGATTGCAGCGAGGGTTTGCTTGAGCAAACCGCACAGCGCTTGAGAATGCGCCGACAGGGTGGCGACAAAGGGTATGGAACCCTCAAGTCATCACCACTGGCAGTAACAGCGAGGGGGTGCTGCTAACTACAGTTTCGGGAAATCTCTCCAGCTTTAGTTTGCTCGAGCAAACCGAACCCGTATGTCGGTCAGGGGCGCATTGTGTTCCGCGTGCAACGGGAAGCTGATGTTCATCGCTACGGGGTCACTTGCGCCCATCCCGTTGATGTGTAGAAGCGCCCTTGGATTTGCTTGAGCAAACTCAAGGGCGTCTCCTTTCTTCTAGGTTCCTTCGAAGATGCTCGCCGAGGGTCTGCAGGTGCAGCGGGCGGCAGCATCGAGGGGTGCCGAGGGCGATCAGTCATCGTTGGAATTTGCACGAGCAAACTAATTTCGTTGGCCTCGTGCAACGAAGCCGAAAAGAAGGGGGCTCTAGTCCTGAATTCTGTTTGTGTTTTATTCAAATACAGATATGCTTTCCGAAATGTCTTTTTCAGACTTCCAATCGCGAAGATTGTGTTTTCGTGAGGTTGTCAGCGGGCCGAATTCAGCGGGAATCCGGCTTTTCTGAGAGATCCGGTTTGCTCAAGCAAACTCAATCAAGAGGGGAGTGCCATGTCACTGGCAGCCGAACAGGCCATCGAACAAACTGTCGCAAAGATCCTTTACGTCTACAACCAGAAGGGCGGTAGCGGAAAAACGACAACGACGATGAATCTCGCAGCTGGTTTGCATGAGCAAGGCTATCGGGTGCTTGTCGTCGACATCGACCCACAAAACAGCGTGGCCAAATGGTTTAGCAACGGCGATGGGAGTATTCCGTATCCGTACACCAATCTCGCGCGCGCAGGGCATACGATCGCCAACGAGCTTGAAAAGCAGATCGACAATTACGACTTCATCGTCATCGACGGCCGCCCGCAGGTCGAACTCAAGACTTCCAAGCTGCTTCTCGTCAGCGACCTTGTGATCATCCCAATGCGGCTAACGACCATGGATTT
The DNA here is from genome assembly GCF_905220195.1 of Paraburkholderia sp. J8-2. NCBI lineage: Bacteria > Pseudomonadati > Pseudomonadota > Betaproteobacteria > Burkholderiales > Burkholderiaceae > Paraburkholderia > Paraburkholderia sp. J8-2. The sequence goes on along the minus strand of NZ_CAJMZA010000006.1, from coordinate 75,143 downwards.
CGACGCGACAGCAGATCTGCTCACGGAAATTCGCACAGCGCAGCTTGACAACCCGGATTTGCGCTACGCGTATCTCTTTAATCAGGTCGTCGACGAAGAGCGCGTACTCGCCAAGACGTGTATTGCCATCATCGAGCAGGAAGGGCACAAGACCTTCGATACGCGGATCCGCTCGCGGGAATGCCACCCGAATGCCTATGAGCGCGGGCAGACGGTCTATCAGCGCCGTGATTCCTCCTCCCAGCATGCGGCAGGGGAGGTTACCGCCCTGTCCAACGAAGTGCTGGCGATGTTTCCCGATGTCGTGAAGCCCCAATCGAAGACGAAAGCCGGTCGCCGCGCGACGGCAAGCCGATAAGGAGTAGTCACATGGCAAGTCGTATGTCTCAAACCGACGACCTTCTCGCTCGACGTCAGGCGCGAGCGAACACCCTGAGCTCGAACCCTTCTCCCGAAGCCGATGCGACAGGCCCGCTCGCTAGCGCACGCGAGTCAAAGCTGGCGCAATTTCGACTTGCGGAATCGATCCGCGATCCAGAGCGCGCTGTCGATCTGGCGGCGCACACACAACCGGCCGCCGCTATTGAATTCCCCGAGGGCGTCGAGCTGACCGAGCGCTACAAGCAGTGGTGCCGTGAATATCATTACACGCCGCGCCAAAACGTCACGATTCCGCTCGATCGACTGACGGTTTCGCAGTACAACCCGCGGCACTTCTACAACGCAGCGAAGATTCGCAGCCTTGTGACAAGTATTCTGCAGTCGGAGCAGCAACAGCCAATCGTCGTGTCGCCCGACTACGCCAAGCCCGGTCACTACATCGTGCATGACGGAGGCTCGCGCGTGCGCGCGCTCCGGGAGGCGCGCAAGTCAAAGGCGCTGGCGATTGTCATCGACATGGAGCCCGGCATTGAGAGCTACAAGCTTGGTCATGATCTCAACACGCAACGTTCCGAGCAGACACCCTTCGACGATGCGGTTAGCTGGAAACGCTATCTGGATAGCGGCGAGTTTTCGTCGCAGAAGGATCTCGCAGAGGCCCTCGGGAAGAGCGAGGCGACGATTACACAAGTCCTGAAGCTGAACACGCTGCCTTACGCCGTCATGGAGATCATGGTGGGAGAGCCGGATCATTTCAACACGCGGATGTCGTATGAGGTAGCGAGGTTTCACGAGCAGAGTAGCGGAGACGAGGAAGCGACGCGCAAACTGATCGACGAGATCGTGCGCCGGAAGATGACGACGAAGCACGTTCAGGAATACCGGTCACGGTTTGCGAGCGCGCACAGCCTCCCAGTCTCTAATCCGCGTGGGGGACGTCGCCGCTCGGCCGCAAGCCGGGTCAACGCGGCGCCGCACGTCACCGTGCCAGAGGCGGATCTGGCAGGGGCGCGCGTCGTGGAGATTCGGCACCAGCATGGGGTCGCGCAAGGGCGCCTTGCAATGCGCGGCAACGACGGGCTGATGCTGGAATTCGGCGGACTGCCGCCTACGCTGCGGGAAAAACTCTACCAGGATATCGAGCAGTTGCTCGAGCAGGCCCATCAGGCGTAGGCGTTTTCTGGGGTGCTCATGTCAATACCTGCATTTGCCGCATCCACTCCGGCTCGCCAGCCTGCCCTGGGCTGGCGCATTGCCTGCGTGCTGCTGGGCGTTTTGGCTACCGGTACGTCGTTGCTCATTACCGTGATTGCCGGCATCGAGCGCGGCGCGACGCTCGCGGAGCGGGCAGCGTGGATTGCAACAGGGGTGGTGCTTCTGCTCGCCGCGCACCTGCTACCGGCGCTGGGTCGGCGCGCGACGCTGATCCCGAAGTTGGCCGGCCTTGTGTTGTGGGTGGCCGCGTTCCTAGCTGTCGGCTACACGCACACGACGTTCTTCCTGAACGCCCAGCGTGGGACCGGGGAGCAGCGCGCAGAGAGGATCCAATCGGCCTCTCCAGCGCAGGTGGCCCAAAAGACGCGCTCGCGCACGGCGATTGCGGCCGACATTGCGACGGCAACGCGTACGTTCGAACTGCTCAAGGTTCAGGCGTGCGATGCTCGCTGCGAGGGCCTGCATGCGCGCAAGATGGCGACACAGGCCCGTCTTGCAGCCTTGCGGATCGAGGATCAGGAGGCTCAGCGCGCGGAGCGGATTGAGGACGCGGGCGCGGCCGCGGCGGCGACGCTCGCGCAGGATCGGGCACTGGCCCGTACTGACCCATTCGTTGGAGTGATCGCGGGTTTCACGGGGCTGAGCCTGCCGGTGGCGGGTGTCGTGATCGCGGCGTGTCTGGGGTGGATGTTAGATGGTGTTGCGGCCGTCGCTTGGCTATACGCTACGACCGCTTTCACGGTGCCGTCCGATGAGCGGATTTTGCAAGAATCGGTGAGGCATGCGGGACGCGCAGAGGTTCGGCCGGTCGTGGCCAATCCGTCAATCGAGCCGGCGAATGATGTGTTCTGTGCCGCTGAGCCAGTTGGCACGCCCGGCGTTGAGGACACACTTGCTGCATCGGTGGTGCGGACAACGTGCGACCAGATACACACTCAGCCGGTGCGTGATGAAGCGTCGGAGGTGGAGCGTCTGACGAGCGCTATCGAAGCCGGATGCTTGCTTCCGACCGTCGGCGCAATCGTTGGTTATATTGGCTGCTCTCAGGGGAGGGCGCTTGCTCTCCGTCAGCGTCTTGCTGAAAGCCGTCCAGAACTCTTCGCAATAGCGGCACGAGCGTAAAGCCCTTGGGAAGGCGGCGTCAGCCCGCCTTCCGTGAAACATCCTCTCAAAATAGAATATTCCGGTGAAAGCTCTGTCCAGTGGGCATTTCCCCAGGACCCACTGAAAATGTTTCACGAAATTGCGCCGCTTCGCGTGATTTGAAATGAGATTTTTGAGCGAGTCGGAGCGTGATTGCGTTCGAGAGGAGCAGGCGCACGCAAAGTGTATCTTTTAATACGTGTTATGTAGTTTTACGTGAAAAAGCGTTCACCTCTCTTTCGAACTCCGGGAAGCGCCTTTTTTCACGTAACCCCTAAAACTTCAGGGCGGAACGCCGTACAGGCTCTCAGTCTTCCCTTGGGCGAGATACCCCAGCGGGACGTCATCCTTTCCACACGAGAGCCTTATGTCATTCATTCGACGTACCTCTGGCGCGCTTTTCCTGTTCACGCTTTCATTGACCATACTCTCGGCGCAAGGCGCGCAAGCGGTCGCCTCCGAGTCTCTCGTACCGGAGGCCTCGGTTCCGCCGCTGCCAGAAGTCGTCACACGTGTTGCCGGCGCCGGGACTCACGCAACGCAGGCCTTCGATACTCCGACCGGCCTTAAAGGCTGGGTGATTGAAAAAGGCGAGCTGCCTCCGGCTTTGATTTACACCACGTCCGACGGCAAGTACGCGTTTTTGGGCAATATCGTTGACGCTGCGGGCAGGAACCTGACCGCTTCGTACGTCGAGACATACATCCAGGACCCGATGTGGCCGCAGTTTGAACGGTCCACCTTCATCACCGAAGGGGCGACAAAGCCCACGCAGGTTGTGTACGCCGTGATGGATCCGAACTGCATCTACTGTCACATCCTCTGGCAGGCACTGCAGCCGTATGAAAAGGAGGGGCTCCAGGTACGATGGGTCCCGGTCGGCATCATTAAGCCCGATTCGGCGGGAAAGGCTGCGGCGATTCTTCAGGCCTCTGACCCGGCCGCTGCGCTCAAGGCCGCGCATGCAGGGTATGTCGAGCAAGAGGAAAGCGCGGGCATCGAGCCGGTCAAGTTGTCTCCTGAAACGCAGGCTGAGCTTCTCTCGAACCTTCATCTGGCTCAGAGATTCGGAATGCGAGGCACGCCCATGATCGTGTTCAGGGATCATCGGACCGACAAGCTCGTTACGCTCTCGGGTCTTCCCAAGCTTCGATCACTCGGTGACACGTTGGGGCTCCCTCAGGTGCCGAGCGATCCTGCGCTGAAGAGCAGCTGGTAATCGACACCTCCGACCTGGATCGCGTCCCGTGCGTGTACTCAATCGGCCTTTGCGAATGGCCTTCTTCGTGCTTCGTCGCGCGCTGCTGCTCGCGCTGCGCGTACGCGTCGTATATTCCCCGGACACGCTAGATGCCCTTCACAGCGAGGCTTGCATCGTTACCTGCAACCACGTCTCGCTTGTTGATGGGATTATCGTCGCGCTCGCGGCGCCCCTGCCGATGGCATTTGCAGTCGATACCGACTGGGCAAGACGGGCGACCGTCGCGGCCACCGGACTGCGCGTTCTGTCGTGGCTCGGCCTGGGACGTGTCGTGCCACTCGACGCGCGCGCGCCGTACGGCATGCGTTCGTTGATGCGCGAGCTCCTCGCTGGACACAGCGTCATGGTATTTCCGGAAGGAGAAATTTCCTTCAACGGACAGCGCGGCAGCGATCGTCCAGGCGTCACGTGGTTACAAGATAGAACCGGCGCCACGAACGTAACGCTCCGTATTGAGGGTGCCGAGCGCAGTCGGCTCTTCGCGAAGAGTGGGCGGGAGTGGTGGCCGCCGATCCGACTGGAATTCTAGATATTCCTTACGACAAGGGCATTAGCCAGAAGGCAGAGATCGAATGGATTCATTTATCAAGGTGTGCGGCATTCAGTCAGTGGACGAAGCGCTTGGCGCGACTCGCGCGGGCGCGAACACGATTGGTCTGCTCATGGGCATTACACACGTCGCCGAGGACAAGATCACGCCGGCTACCGGGCGCGAGATCGTTCGCGCTCTTCCCCGGTCGATTCGTACGGTCATGGTCACACACCTGCTGGACGTAGATGAGATTGCGGCCGTTGCCTCGAGCACGGGCGTGTCGGCGATCCAGATTCACGATGAATTGCCGGTAGAAGGGATCGCCGCGCTGCGCACGCGTATGCCGGCTATCAAACTGATCAAGGCCGTGCACGTACAGGGCGAAGACGCGATCGCGCACGCGCGTACGTTGTCCGGGTTTGCAGACATGCTGATCCTCGACTCCAGAACGAAAGATCGTCTGGGCGGTACTGGGCTCACTCACGACTGGAATTTGAGCCGCCAGATTGTTGCATCGGTCGATGTCCCCGTAATCCTGGCTGGGGGGCTCACCCCAGACAATGTGGAGTCTGCAATCCGCCACGTCAACCCTGCGGGAATCGACGCGAACAGCGGCCTCGAGCATCCGGATGGCAGCAAGGACTTCCAAAAGATCGAGCGCTTTGCGGCCGCAGGCCGAACGCATCTCAAGAACTTCGAGTAGGACACTCGCCCATGATCGCACCCATGCAGCTGACATTCGACGCGCTGTGCGCCGCGCATCCGGATCAACGCCGTGTTGCTCACGTCGGAGGGGAGGGCGGAGTCACCTTGACGTTCGGCGTGACAGTGGTCGAGTTGCCCTCGGACTGGCCACAATCGGGAATCGATCGGGATTTCTTTGAATCGCGCGGGTTCGTGATGTTCCGCGTTTTCGAGCCATGGCACGGCTCGCTCGTATTTCCGGGGCAGGCGGCGGGGAGTATCTAAATCGATCGTTGGGGGGGTGCGGAGCCCCGGCGCCGGGATTTGCCGGCATATCGCTAACTCACAGGTACCGACATGAACGCTTTAGTCCCTCACAGGAAACGTGAGACGCCGGTGCAGCCATCGAAGGCTGAGCGGATCTTCTCGTGGGCAGTCACTGTTACGCTCGGGCTCGCCGGCGCGCTGGAAGCGATCGGTGCGGTGCCCGCTCACGCGCTACGTGATGTTCTTCGTGGGACCGGGATGTGGTGGCTTGAGGTAGGTGGTGAGGCGATTGACAGCGTCTTTGCATTTATCCACTCATCTGCAATCGAGGCTGCGCCTGAGATCGGGAAATGGGGCACAGAGTTACCGAAAGAGATCGCATTGGGCATGTATTACGCAGCGATGTCCCTTCTCTTCATTTCGTTCGTTGCTGCCGTTTGGCTGGCTATGGGGCGGGAACGACAAAATCTCCTGCGCGAGATCGGTGGGGGGACCAGTTCTTGGGGATCAGAAAAGCGCCCATGAACGCAGCGAAGAGCCCTCGATCGGGTTGCGGAACTCGTCGCGAGAATTTGTCCGTTTCTCGAAGGCGGGGTACCTGTCGCTGCAATGACCTTCAGGCACGCGGGTGTGGGTGCGTGAGTATCGCGCCGCTCGTCGCGCGGCATCGTGAGCCGAGAATAATTCGTCATGCGGTATCGCCCACGCACTAACTCAACTACAAAAGCGGTTCGAAAATCTCATGAAGGCACTCGTCGTAGGTTCTGCGCACCTTGATATCCTCGGACGGCCGCATGTCGATTCTGCGCATGTCGATCAACCTGGCTATGTGGCGCTCGAAACAGGTGGCACGGCGTGTAACCTTGCCTTCAATCTTCGCCATATCGAGCAAGAGGTGCGGCTGCTCACCGCGTGGGGGACCGGGCCCCTCGAAGCCTTGATCAGCGGGCACATCCGGTCCACGGGCGTTGAGGTCATGGCCGACGAAAGCGCGGACTTGCCTCTCGCTGCGTTCGTTGCACACCTGACGGCGGACGGGGACCTCGACCGCGCCGTGTCCGACATGCCGGTCGAGCGTCATGTCTTTGCCGAAACGCGTATCGCTGAAGCCCTTGAAGGGGTGGGCTACGTCTTTCTCGAGGCGAATCTGAGTACCGAGACGATCCTTCAGATAGCGCGGGCTGCCGCAGCAAGGCGGGTTCCGGTTTTCGCGCTCGCAGTCTCTGAGGCGAAGGTGCTTCGTCTCCAGCCCGCGCTTTCGCTCTTCAGAGCGGTCTTCATGAACGGTTCTGAAAACAACGCGCTAATGGAATCGATGAATGTCGCCGACGCATCGGAGATCGCGCAGGAACAGCACACTATCGTAGTCGTGACTCGCGGTGGGCAGGGCGCCGCGATCTACCGGCCGGACGGTTCGCGCATCCGGGTGCACGCGCCAATACTGAAAGATGCGAAGACGCTGCTTGGTGTTGGCGACGCATTCTCCGCCGGATTCGTCGACGGTTTGATGCGTCAGAATCTCTCGATCGATCTGGCAGCGGCGTACGCGAATGAGCTGGTTGTTGAAATCGCGAATCAGAACGCCTGTAACGCATTCTCGATGCATTCGCTCGACACAATGGCGAGATCTCTTCTAGTGAGCGCTCGCAACGACAAGCTAACCGGGCTGCTGCGACGTGCACCGTTCGAAGACGAATATGAGCGATTTCGGAGCAGTTGGCGCAACGCAGTGCTCCTCATCGATTGCGACAATTTCAAGAACGTCAACGACACTATGGGCCACTCGGAAGGCGACCGGGTGCTACAGGCGATTGGCCATGCGATTGTGCGCCATACCCGGCCGAGCGACCTTTCTTGTCGTTGGGGCGGCGACGAGTTTGTCGTGCTGCTGCCCCGAACGAAGGAAGAGGATGCTGCAGCCGTCGCGGAGCGGATACGGGCGTCGGTTGAAGCGATGCCGCTGCACGGCGTGACGCTTTCGATCGGGGTGTCGGGCGCGACGCCTGGACAAATGCTTGAAGCAGTCATCGGACAAGCTGATACCGCGCTCTATGACGCCAAGCGCCGCGGACGTAACAAGGTGGCCCTGACGGAGGCACACGCTTCCGCTGATGCGGTCTGAGACCCGTGAGCAACGCTTGCCCAGAATCGCAATGGACCTGACTAAGTTCGCCCGCATAGCGGACACGATTGAGTGCAAATTGCGGAGTCCGCAACCCGGCCACATTCGCGTGTAGTTGCTTACGCCCGAGGCGGGCGCGTATGCGAACGATCTTTTGTTGGATGCGGCCAACGGTTGGACTCTGGTTCGGCATCGAAACTGAAACGGAAAACGAGATGTCACTGAACAATATCAGTTTCGGTTATAGCGAGTTGACTCGACACGTCGAACTTCAGGTCGGCGTGTTCATGGCGCAGGCCAAGGCGACCAAGAACAGACGCGAGCGTGAGGCTTTCGAGAATCGTGCCAAAGGCGTGCTGATGGCATGGGCGACGCTGGTGTACAAGCCGCTAGTCGCGCACGGCGAAGCAGCCCACGAAGCGCACAGGGATGATTACGCGCGAATGCTCGAACTCATGGGCGATTCCGATTTGGCGTCGTCGCTGCGTAACCCGGTCTGATCGGAAAACGCTCACGCTCTATGCGTGGGCAACTCAGGAAAATAGGAGAACGAAAGCATGGTGAGTCGATTCAGGAACGGTCTTATTTTGATGCCGTTGAGCCTCATCGGAATCGGGTATTTCGTTCCGCAACTCGGCGCGGTGCTGTGCGGCGAGGCCTGGTCTGATTGGATGACTTACGGCTTTATGGGTGTCGGCGTCTTTGGTTTCGGCCTCGGCGCGTACCGAGCTTGCGATGCCATGTCGATCCAGAAAGGCAAGGGGTCACTCGCTGAACGCTGGTCGAAGTGGTCCACCCGGAACATGCCGCCCGCGAAAGCCAAAGACTAACCACCGGAAAACTATGAACAATTATCGGTGTGGGCGGCACAATCGAGCAGCATTTTCGCGACGGCGAGGTGAGGTATCGAAGCACGACTTTGACGCTACTAACTACCGCGCTTGCGGCGCGTCGAAGGTATAGGAAAACAAGCCAGATGAAACTAAACGAACTACATCAGCGCAAGCTCGATTGTGAGCACGACGTAGAGTGCCTGAAAGCGGTTGTCGCGAGCATTCAGCGTAAGCTGGATGGCGGCTCTCATGCAGTCACTGTCGAGGACCTTGCCGCTCGACAGCGCGAGTTGGTTCAAGCTCAAGACGCGCTCGCAGCCGTGAAGGAAGAAATTGCGGTGCACGTCCATTGACCGAGGAAAACGGGAAAACACGATGGATGACGGCAACATTGATTGCGAAGTGGACGAACAAAGCGATCTTGAGGTGTGGCTTACGCAGGCATCGCGGGACGAACTCGTACAGCGAATTCGAGAAAACGAAGCCCGAGAGCAACTACGCTACGACACGTTTGCTCCCGCTCTGAAGTGGCTCGCAACTCGATTTGGTCGTGGGGCGAGTCAGGGGGCAGAGGTGCGCGGGGTCAAGAGCAACTTCAACCCATTTGACCCGTATTCGGTCGTCGCCGTACTTTTGGAACTAGCACAGCAAAGCGAGCGTGTCGCGAATGCGGACCATGATGTTATCCGTTTCTTGAGTGACTATCGACCAGATCTTGTTGCGCAGATCATCGCATTGCGACGAAATAACCTTACGCGCATGACGAATGATTGGCCGAAGGCCGCACTCGCTGATTATTTTCGCAACGTGTTGGTTGACAGGATCAATTGCCCGGTTCGAACTGGCTACGCGCATCTACCCACTCTCCAATATTGGGCGGGTGTTCTTGAGCGATATAGCCCGCAGAGCTTCGATATTTTGTCCGACCATGAATCTGTTGACCGCGACACGGGAGAAGTGGAATTTGCCGAAGGGCGCGAGTCCGCCCTAAGCGGCGAGATTCATCCGAACTGCCAGTACGACCGGAGCCAGCAGCCGTTCAAGGCTGCGATGTGGTGGCAAGGTTGGGCGAACGGGCGCAACGAACGGCAGTGGCAGGCGCTCACCGGACGGGTGCAAAGCGCGCCAGAGAACTCGTAGTTACAACGGAAAACATGTGCGCCGAACGATCAAATGTCAAAGCCTTCACGATCCACGCCGGAACGTATCAAGAAACCGTAGTTGGACTCACCGAGGCGGAATATCGGCGGCACCAGGCACTGTCTAGGCGAGCACTTGTGCCTGCGGACATTCCTGGATCGATATGGGAAGATCGCTACGGGGTGTTGCTCTTGCGCGAGGACGGCGTGATCGTGCCGCCCGAAGGGGACATAGAGCTTGGGATGATCCAGCCTGAAGGACACGTGTTTTGGACACTGAGCTACTTGGTGTACCACGAGCATAAAGCCGCGTGGACCTACGCGTTGGACGCGATCGAACGAGCGAAAGATAGATAGATAGATAGATAGGACGGAAAACAGGGGTCACAGCTTGAAGGTCGATAAGACATTCGTGCGCGGTGCCGTTATCGGCCTGTTGGTCGGAGCGCTACCCGCGTTCGCGGTGACGAAAAGCGCAATGGCGAGCAAGCAGATTGATACGCTGAGCGCAGGCGTGTTTTGGGGTTGTCGCAACGCGCCAGATGGGAAGGTTCTCACCGACGAATAGCGATGCCTGGAGCTTGCCGAAGATATGCGAGGGATGGCTACGGCCCACGCATACGAAATGGCACGCCCGGTACTTTGGTAGGAAAACATGAGCCAAGATAACGACGCGGGCCGTCTGCCCGGATGGATATTGCTGCTGTCACTGGCCGGGGGTTTTGCCGCTCTAGCCATCTTGTGGGGGTGCCGAGACGCTGGCTTGTCGTGGTGGATCGGTGTACCGGCAGCTATCGTGGTTGTGGTCGGCGTCGTCTTTTTGGAGCGCGCCATCGAGGGCAAATATCTGCCCGCACGGCGTAGCAACTGACAACGGAAAGCATCGTGCGCAACGGCTACCACGCCACCGTCAAGTATCTGCTGAGTCCGGTGCTACCCGAAGGCTACGCCGGGTTCATCAAGGCGCACTTGGGTCAGTGCGGGACGTGCAGCAAGCGGCGTGTGATGGAATTACCGTTTGGGAACGGCACGCGCGGTGAAGTGCATCTGCGCGAGGCGAAGCGAAAAGAGCTTGGCCTCGAGGACGAACGCTGCGCAACAACGCGTCGATGCCGCAGCTACGAACCCGGCGACGGGAACTGAGAGAACGGAAAAAGAAAAGGTAGGCATGAAGAAAATCACACTGCTCGCCGTGCTTCTGGCAGCAATTGCACAAGCTGCTACGGCGGGCGAGAAAAAGGCTGCTGACGCACTCTACGGCGGTTCAAAGCCGCTTGCGCCACCGTACTCGGTCGCTGACGTGCTTTGTGACAAAGTGGACGATGCTCGCGTCGTCGGATGCCAGAAGATGGTTGCCGAGGCTAAGGAGGCTCGCACCTACAGTCTCACGGTCAGAATTGACGGTCAGGAACGCCCCGTCGAACTGAAAAGCAATGAAGCTCCACCGCAGCAGGCGGTTGATGTGAGCGGCGTGAAGGTAGCCTTTGATCTCCTTCACCAAAGCCCCGACCGACCCGGCATATTGCACGTAGCAATACACGTCAGCGAGGCAGGTAAGCCCACGTTCAACGATGACTCGCTCTGGCTCCCGCGTGACCGGTTGGTGTTCGTTGAAACCAACTCGGGGAAGCGCATCATCGTGAGCCTGAACCGTGAGACACCAACGCACCCTGAACTGAATTGATCGGAAAACGATAATGAACAATTCCATCCATCAGCGTCGCATCTTCGATATTGCTGAAACGCTCGTTGTGAGCGCATTCCCTGCGGCGATGATCGCTGGCATTTTCAAGTGGGGTTAGGTGCTGCGATTTTGGGCGCGGGCGGTTGTGTGCTGATTACGCACGCTTAACTGACCGCTTCGGGTCGACGCCGGTAGTTCGTAGCCGGCGGCCGCGGTGTTTGCTGCGGCCGCTCCTCAGCGCCATCCGGTTGGCAACGGGGTCGGGTGCCCCGTGCGTGGTGACACAATTATCGTCGCAACGGTGTCACTTTTATTACGGTCTACGACGGTCATTTCGAGCGGCTGACCAAGGCATGCCAGAACTGGATGTCGGAGATTCTGGCCTACTTCGATCACCCCATCACCAAAGCCTACACGGAGTCGCTCAACAACCTGATCCGCGTGATGAACCGGCTCGGGCGCGGCTACAGCTTCGAGGCGCTGCGCGCGACGATCCTGTTCGCCGAGGGCGCGTTCAAGAACACGAACAGCCGACCCAAGTTCGAGAGGCGAGTCAGGCCGCGCGAGGTTGAGGATATGTTGAGACATGGCGTGCCGGACGACGCAGCGGGCACGGGCCTGGCAGACCTGCAGGTGGTCGATAAGCCCCCGAGGGCACCGCGAGAGCGGACGCCATCAACACACGAGCCGAAAAATTACGGTGTAGACATATCAACACTGGCGCAGTTGATCGAGTGGGGCCAAATCTGACTCATTTCAACCGCGAAATACGGATACCCCTAAAGAATAGTGCGGGAAGAAGACAGCGTCCCGTACCATTTCCCACCGCGTAAGGCGCAGAGGATGAGGCGGGTAGTGACCCGCGTATGCATGGTCTAAAGCAGAGAGGCCAAAGCGAAGGAGCCCGCCGACCGCCTTCGGCGGTCGACGGGCCTGCTTTCGGTTGATAAGGACTGTTTGCTCAGAGTGTTGGTGGGCCTCCTGGGAGACAGACTGGCGTCGCTCGCAGGGCTAGGTAGCGACCGCAGCTTTTGCGCCACACTTGCCGTCGAGCGCGTTCAGCTGAGCGCGAAGTTTGCCCATGAAAGTTCGACCGGAATCAGTCATCGTATAGACGTCGTGCTGCAATTCGAGGAATTTCCGGCGCACCAGTGGCTCCATCAAGCTCTGATATTGCGAAAGACTCGCGCCTTTCGCCTGCAGTGCGGCATAAAGCACGCCAGAGGGTGCCCCCTGTTCGCCCGTATCGTCGATCGTCTCAAGAACAGCCAGGCCGATTTTCTGTGCTGCAATGATTTGCGCATTCATAAGGATTCCCTTGTATTGCCCAAAGTGGGCGGTTAATAAGGGGGCTCTCGTATTAGTGCTCAGCGAGCGCTAACAGGAAATCGGATGGGATGAGGTGGAGTTCGCTAGTCAATGAATGGGCGCCGAGGTCGAATGTGGTAGCAGGAGCCGACGCTCTCGAAGGGCTCCCCATCCAGGACATTGGGCACTGTGGATCGCTGGACGTCAGCGAGAGTTGGACATGCTGATCGGTTCGCAGGTATTTCAACAGCGACAGGTGGGGTAGGGTTTACGCCTAGTCGATTTGCTTGAGCAAACTGTCTTCTTGTTCTTCAGTGTTTCGAGTGTTGCCGAGTGGCAGGCCGTGGAGGGCTTGCGCGCGGTCTCGGAAGTGCGCTTGACCTCGGATTGAGAGGCCCGTCACCATTCCTCCGTACGAGGTGAGCGGTGGGCGGGCCTTGTTGCGCGTTGACAATTACATGCGGCTTGGCCCCGAATGGGGAGTCCCGCCGTAGGTATGAGGGAGGGTCAATCGGGCTGTATGACCGGCCCGATAACCCTTGTCCCGATTACCACCCCGGGAAATGGAACGCGAGCGAAAGAGCACTTACGACCGTTCCCGCAATTCCACCTACCACGAGGGCGCCCCGACCTTGATTGAGATAGTAAGAGACACTTTCAGGAAAGGACGGTTTTTCGTTGATATTGCGATTCATAGATTCTCTCCATTCTTGCCCGGGTGGGCTTAGGTAAGTCGGAGAGCAGGCAACCTCTGGCGAGCGCATCGAGAGCGCTGGACGGAAGGTGACAGGGGCGTTGCGGTTCGCCAAGCGGCGAATGATGACGGTGAGTGATGCCGATCGAACGGCTATGAGGAGGATACCACGATCAGTTTGACGGCGTGGCGCGCCGGGGCAGTCGGCGACAGGCCCGTCACCCAGAGCGACCCACCATCCCCAAATGAGGAGTGGTGGGTCAAGGGGCGGTCCAGCCAGCACTACTCCTGACCCTCTTGCTTACGATGGGGCGGCCCGGCTTCCGATCATCTTTCCGAAATTCGGCTGAGTCACGTGGGGCCCGACGGCTTCCTCCCTTGGGCCCGTTGCGTTCGGCTGCGACCCTTCACTGTTGCTGTTCACGGTTGCTCCTTTGTACCGCTTCGGCGGTGTTGAAAAGGAGCGAGCACTGAAAGCTCTGATGAGATCTGGTCTCATCACAGCCTTCCCGAAGGGTACTTACAAAGCTCCGAACGGAGGAGTGCTGGCGCACGGTTGTCGAAGACAACGCGCGCGCCAGGATATTTCAATCAAAAGCCAAAAGCGAATTGCCCGCCTGGCTCCTTGAACACTGCACTTCTGCTGACAGACGCCAGCGAAGCATCAAGCCAGGGAGCGTGCTCAGTCATAGTGCTCTCGCGCGCCTCAGGGAGAAGCATCTTCCGTCCACCCTCGGTGAGGATGGTGGTGAACGTTGCGATAGCAGCTTCCTCGACGGAGCGCCCGAAATCAAAGCGCTCGAATTTGCTCCGGTAGCCGGTCTCGCTAATAAACGGCCCGTCCGGATCGACCGCCTGGAAGATGAAGCAGGTCGAGAAGCGGGAAATACCGTCCTCCACTTCAACCACTGCGGTGATGCCCGAGACCTCTATTAGAAATTCTCCGCACTGGCCCCACATCGGCGAAGCGCCCGGTGTGGCTCTGCAATGATTTTCTGCGAGGATCCCGCCTGCCTCCGGGTTTGAAGGTTGCTTGTATCCGAAGAACGTTCCGTTGTTCAGCTTCCATGCCGCAGCTTCATAGTGATCTACTGCGACATTGGCCGCGCCCACATCAGAGGCGAGCACCGCTGCATTGAGCGCGTCAACAGATTGCTTTGCGACGTCTAGCAGGCCCGCGCGCTCGCCGGGCATGTTCGCGGCGAGTTCGATGATTGCCGCATCTGGGTCCTTATACGAATTGACGGACCGAGATCGCTTCTTCTGTTGCAGGTTCATTGGTTCTCTCCATTTGCGCTGTGAAGCGCGTTGATCAATTGGAGAGGTGTGGCCTCGGGCAAGCGTGTGCCATCAGGTAGCACGACGCTTGCCGGAAGACTCCGGGCCGCTGTTCTCGCCCCTCTCAGAGGCGGGGCCAGCAACGTTTCAAAGGGGAGGGTTTACATAGCCGCCGGCATAGCCGCGTGCCGGAGCACCATACACGTCCTGTAGGCCGCAGTCGCGCATCCATGCGGACACGACGTCAGGCGAAGCGCCGAACATCATAACGTTCGTTCTTTTGCCCACGGCCATACTGCCCATGAACGGGATACCGTACCGGGCACCGGCCTCGCCGTATTCCTGATCGCAGTTTCCCACCCAGGCAATGGAGGTACCCGCGACGTCGACTGTCTCAGCCGCCAGCAGGCGCCGATGTGCCTCAGCCACCCGCTGCTCGAACGCCTCAATAGAGATCCCCTGAAACGCAGCACGCGTGTCCGCGCGCCACGCCGCAAGCTCGAGCGGCGAGACATCGGGGCATTGGTTCGCGTAGGCCTGAGTCAGACAATGGTCCGCGGCACACACGATGCGCTGCTCGGCCGTCGGCTCCAACTGGAGCATGGTGAGCAGCTGTCCAAGGGAGGAGCCTTCCATGTACCGCGCGGCAGGCATGTCGTACCCCGGGTCTCCCGGCTGATGGTGATCGATCAGGTCGTTGTACGCTAGCCCAAACACATTGCACTCGATGAAGATGATCGAGGTAGTCTCTTTCGGCAATGGCTTCGAAACGCCATTAGCGCGGTATGCCGTACTTGGGATGGTCCGTTTGCCGTCAAACGTCGCGGCCACGAAATGCTCCCCCTGCTCGCTTAGCAACGCCTCGATCGCGCGCATTTCCGGATCAAGAGCACCCAGTACGAACACTCGCTTCTTGCCGTTGATCTTGCTGTTCATTGGTTGGCCCTTTCTACCGCGTAGCGGTGATTGAAAAGGTGCGAGCGAATAACACTCGGGTGAGCGGGACTCACCTCAGTGTTCGCGGTTTAGGAAGCTTGCGAAGCGCTTCCGTCTGGAGGCTGGGGCGGCGCGTGGCCGGGGTGGAGGTCTTATGCCGATCTAACGGCTGATCGAAGCGTACCACAACCAACGACAAAGACCCGCCATCCGGGAAGGATGGCAGGGCATGTCGCAAAACTATGAGAATGGTGTCACCTGGTCACGAGGAGCTCCAGTCCATGTTGAACCGGGTCCAGTTGCTTTGGGTAGGGCTTCGCCGGGGCGAATGACTTTTCAAGTCGGCGTTTCTCGTTCGGGCGCCCCAGTGCCCAGCAGAAGGTATGATTGCCGGGGTGACGTACGCGGATGAAAATGTTGCTTGCCAACACTCGCGCAACCCATTCGGCTGGATCCTCTCCGAACGCGCGCGAAGGAGCACCGAGCCTCACAAGGTTTCTCTCTGCGCCGTCCGCTCCCTGCTCCTGGAGGCGGATCTTTGAAATCGAGCGGGGGCTGAGCACGATGCCGTCGCGTGTCAAATGCAGCGTGCGTGCCGCTGAGCGTCCTACATAGCGCGCGTTGGCGGCCGTGTAGGCAGTACCCAGGTGACCAGGCATTACGGTTTCACCGTGTTCAGTCGTGCGAGGCATCGGATCCGCGTATGCGATCACAGCTTTTACGGAAGGTCTTACCTGCCTCAACAGCTTGAACGCTGACTGGGAAAGACTCGACTCGCCACAGTATGGCACGGTGTCCACCAAGAGGAACCTTCCGAGCTCGAGACCTTCATTAGCGGTGAGACCCGAGTACTTCGGGATGGCCGCGTTATTCATAGGTACTGAGAACACGGCGACACCAACCAGTTCGGTCCCCTTGAAGAACCCAACCCGCTCCACCGCGGCTGGATAGCTGTGGGAGTAGTGGTTGTCGACCACGAACTTCCTTGCCTCGCGATCGGTGATGATGTCGACCGCATAGTCAGCCTTGCGAAATCCCTCGTCGCGATCGATGTACGTGCGCCAGTACTGCCGACCGTACTTCCAGCGCTGAGCGGGGCACGTAGCCGTCGTCATGATTTCCTGGCTCATTTGCTCTCCTTTTTGCCTTTAGAGGCGTGAAAAATCTGAAGAGCTGTGACGCTTGAGTGAACCCCGAAAGGGCTCACCCAAACGGGCCCCGGAGGGCACCAGTTTGAGAAGAAAATCTGCGTGAGCAGGTTCCCTGGCAACGTACATTAAAGAAAGTGGCTTCGACGCCTGCAACGCTATGCGCGCGCAGAACCGAACCACGCCGCGGTCGCGAACAGGTGGCGCGCAGCCGGATCATGTTCGTCGAACGCGACCATGGTGCCGCCGTAGCCTTCATCGACGGCACACGCCAAGGCGACTTCATAATGCTCGCCTTCGGCTCCGTCCACGTTGTCATGGCGCATAGCGTACGTTCGCAGTTCTCTCTCGCCCTGCGCGTTGTCGCAGAGGACCGCGACTTTTATCACCCCCGCATCGATCACGTTCTCATCAAGGCCGAGGAGGCGCTGCAAGTTGGCTTCCGCTTGTTTGCATTCCGCGTGGAGGACATCCCAGTCCTCTTCGGTGTCGTGGGCTGAGTCGTACTCCCCACACGCAAACTCCGCGTCGCCATATGCGGCAATTGCAGCCTTTACGCGTGCGGCTAGAGCCGGCGCACGCTCCGCTTCGCCGCACTCGTCTCCCCATGGCAATTCATTCCCGTTGGGCAACACGACAGAGGTGAGGTCGATCTGGGACGAGGCGCCGCGCGCCTTCGCATCCACTTCGGCTTCGTCCTTGGTCTGGCCTGGCTTGACGAATGGGTAGTCGACCAGGACAAGCCCGTTTTCGTACATCAGGCCGGACGCCTCGAACGGTTGCGGAAAGCACGCGTCGACTGCCTTGACAGTGACTCTGTAGGGGAAGAACTGGCCTGCAATGACAGGCGCGCGAAACTGCTTATTGGATTGCTGATTCATGACTCTCTCCTGTTGCCCGAGGGCTTAAAAAAGGAGAGGGCAGCGGAGAACCCGAGTGCCCAGATGAGAGCAAACGCTCAACGAGACGTGTCGGGGTTATTGCAGATGCGCTGTGAACGCGCGGTACGGCTCAAATCGTCGTGCCGATCCAACGGCTGAAGTCATTCTACACCGGTTTCGCGCCAAGATCGCTCGGCAGCCAACGCGATCGACGTACATCGATCGCGGCCGGGCGGCAGGTCCCCCTTCGACCTCGAAGCACTGAGGAGGCGGGCCGTAGCATTTTGTCGTGGCACAGTTGCGCTGTAAGATCGAAGAATCAATTCCCCACGTTCACCCCATGCGTAGAATCATCACCCGGCGGTCTTCGGTTCACGGCAAAGGCCTCTTTGCACTCGCGCCCCTTCGTGAGGGCGAGCGCCTGATCGAATACAAAGGGACTGTGAAGTCCTGGCGCGCCGCGACGCGCGACTGGGAGCGTAGTGGCGCGCCAGGGCATACGTTCTTCTTTGGCCTATCGAACGGCCGCGTGATCGACGGCGGTAACCGAGGTAACAGTGCGCGATGGCTAAACCACGCGTGTGAGGCCAATTGCCAGGCCTTCGAAGAGGCCGGGCGAGTATTCATCTACGTTTTGCGGGACATTCAAGCTGGCGAGGAGCTTTTTATCTCCTACGACCTCGCCCTCGACAATGACGCCGGTGATGCGTCACGTCTTGACTACGTCTGCCGGTGTGGCAGCGGACAATGCCGTGGGACGATGCTGGCCGCTTGATCCCCTGCCAACGAATCCACCATCGAATATCTGCGAGACGCGGAGCGTTCACGGTGAGTCGGATTCTCTCGCAAGCCGCCCACGCGATAGGTCCATGTGGGGCGTGCGATATCGAATCTTCTGCGTTTGGGGTGCCGCCTTGTGGGCGACACCAGCCCGTTGTGGTGCGCTGGCGTCCATGAACCTCGCGGTAGGGATGCGCAACGCGTGCTCGTCTGCGAGGGGGCGATTGCTAACGTAGGCCGCAATAAGTTTGTCACTAGGGCGTCCCCAACGTGGCGGGGCATCTCGACGCCGAAGTGACAGATTTGCTTCCACTCGGATCGCAATAAAGACGTCACTTCGCGTGAGTCCGCAATAAATCTGACACTTCGCATCGTAGTTCGGCCGGCCGGAATTGCGGCAGCTTGATCAGCTCGAGCGCAGTTTTGTTGAAAAACGTAGCTATATCGCAAATACGTGTTAGCGACAGGGCCCCGCTTTTGTGGCAGGGTCGCCTCATGCTGGCCGACGCGAATGGCCGTTCTCTGGCGATACGTCAGGCGCTAGTCCGTCGGCCACCACCGGCCGCCCTCGACATTGCGTAGAGTGGCTGCTTCCGAAGGGATAGCCGACGCACCTTCGGCTGTAGCGTTGGTGCGTAACAAGTATGACAGTGTGTCTTGGTAGAGCGGATGAGCTGGACGTGCGCGGCCTTCGCTGTTCTCGCCACATCTCCGCACGCCGCGAATACTCGAGGCCTACCCGCCAGGCCCTTTCTCACGTTAGCCTAGGGTTTGCCACCACCAAGTGGAACGGTAGATCTTAGTGCCCTTCAGATCTCCGCATGCCTCCCACATATTCGTGCCGTTGCTGAACTTCACGGAATCGTTCATGTTGCTGTAAATGGCTTCGGTGATGTACTTGGAATGGCTGGAGGGCATGGCCGACAGTTTGGCGGCATAGTTCGCGGCCCGGCCCACCCACACCAGATCGTTCGCGCCCCGCACGCCGGTTTTCGCAACAAAGAGCTTGCTGGTGTCGATGCCGCAGACGTGCTTCAGCTCGAATGGCGTGCTTGTGTAGAAGCCGTTAAAGGCGCTCTGGACAATGTTGCGGACGGCCCAAGCGATTTTCATTGATGTCCGTACTGCGCTCGTGTTCTTTGAATCACCTATGTAGACCGCCATGATGCGATCGCCGTCATACGCGGTGATTTCGCCGCCTTCTGAGCGGATGATTTTCGCGCAGCAATGCAGAAAAGCCTTATAAACCTCCGCCGAAAACTGCGACTTGTAGTAATTCACCATGTCGGTGGAATCTGCAAGATCCGCATACAGCACGGTCGCATCAATTTCCACGCCGTCATTGCCGAGGGTCACTGAATTGTCGCCTGGAACTACCGTGCCGTTGCGCGTGGACCAAGCTGAACGAACGATTTTGCCGATTTCTGCTTCGAGGTCTGCCAGTAGCGTCATGGTTTTATGCGATCGGGCCGAAGCTCAGAATGTGGGTACGCAGGGCATTGCAAGCAGGGCCGAACTTCGCTTCAGTATCAGCCTTGGGATCGTAGACATACGGTATGGTAGTGATCCCGGCCATGTCGCTTGGCAGCTTGACACCTTCCCCGCGCGGTTCCATCAAGATGGCCCGTTTCCGGCCCAGCCGGCCCATGAACATGCCAAGCTCGAAGATGACGTTATCGCGGGGGGCCGGCCATTCCGCGCCCCGGCTCGTCGTGCTGTCATCGCCGTGTGCAATCGCTACCGCGAAATCGCATTGATCCAGCTCTCGTTCAATGTCCTCAAGGGTGTACGAGGCCACCTTGAAAACGCCTTGGTTCCACGGCACCGTCAGGAACGGATCGCGGGCGAATTGGTCCTGGAGCAGCCGCGCGACCGGGATGGCTTCGGCGCTTGAGATCACGAAGACCCTAATTTTCTCGCGCTTGGCGTTCACGAAGAGGTTCCGTTCCATCAAGCGCTTTGAGAGGGCTTTCGCCATACGTCGCCAAATGTCGGGGAAACGCGCGCCGAGTTCGGAAAGCTGCGCTTCCGTAATCTTGGCAACAAGTGAATCCTCGACCGCGCTGACAGTCGCGGAACGCCGCTGAATCGGCTCCACGGCTGCCATTTCTCCGACTGAATCACCGGGACCGCGCTGCTGCACGCGGGTTGCATTCACCGTAATATCGAAAGTGCCAACGATGATGAAATACAAGTCGTTATCCGTGGCGTCTTGCTGGATGATGGACTGGCCAGCCTTGACCGCGACCAACTCGGCCATATCGGCCAGCTCCGTTGCAAGCGTATTGTCGCCGCCGACGAGCTTTTGATTGAGGAAGGCCTCAATACGTAGTCGCTTTCCGGACTCACCGGAAAATCTCTCGATCATTTTTCTTCCCCAGGGTTTGCGCCGCGTCTGCGTTGCAGCGGCAACAGACTAGCACCAATTGTTCGACGAAGCCTGCGCGCTGAGGCTGGCCACTTTGTCACCGGGCGACGCCACCGGTCGATGTCACGATTGTCCGCAACGAGATCGACAAACGGCCTTCGATCCGTTTCCTCACATGACGCTTGTGGGTCGACACCGGAAGTTTGCAGGTAGCGGCACCTGTTTGCCGCTGTCGCGTCTCGGTGCCACGCGGTTGGCATCAGGTCAGGCGCCCGGTGACACAATTATTGTCGCAACGGTGTCACTCTTAATTCGGTCTACGGCTGAGGCGCACGATTCAGGAAGCCTTCAGTAACGTATCTCGCGCGTGACGCTCAAGCATCGGCTGCTTGAGCGTCAAAGCTGTTAGCGGGAGGTGTAGTGCTTGATCAGGTACCGACGGTCTTCCGGGTGAAGACTAGGGTATGAATACGTATCGACCGAAAGCTGCTTTGCGAGCGCGTCGTACCATTCCTCTCGGACAGTTCCCCGGTCCTCGAGAACCAGCATCCCGACGGGGGCGAGCATCGTGTTGCGATAGACCGGATTCAGATCGCCGGCTGGTCGAGACAAGCTGGCGGAGTAGGCACCCGGCCAGCAGCTTTCATGAGCGCCTCGCAACGCCTCCTGCAGCATCGTCAGAAACAGGGCGGCAACCTCCTGTTCGGGAAGGCCCGAGGCAAGTTCCAGCGTCGGAATGAGGATGCCGAAATCTGCTGCACTCGTGCTACCCGGTGAGTGCCCTTCGCGCGCGACGACAAGGCTATTGAAAGCGTCGTCTACGCCGTCTGCCAACGACGCAAGCCAGGGCGAATGCTCTTCCATCCCGGCTCTGATCTCCCACGGACGGGCCTCGTGCCCGTGGTCGTCGAAAGGGACGATGAACACCCCCTGCAAAAGTGCGATGGGGCGCATGGAACGCTTGCGCGGACTGACGATCACACCAGTAGCGGCGAATTCCCAGAAAGTCGCTTGAGACTGCCTGGCGTCGTGCGAGATGGAAGCAGACGGCTTCAAATGCACGTACAGCTCGAGATGCTCAGCCTCGAGCGTTTTAGAGTGCCTATCTGGCAGCGCTCGTGTGATCTGAAACACCAACTGGGTGTTCGCTACGTTGTCGAGATAGCGCCGGGCCTCCGTCGTCACAGCGTTCGCCCTCAGATAGCGGGCCAGACCCATCGGGTCATTGACCTGCTGGAGCACCTGATTTCCCTGGAGCACGGCTTCATTGGGTGTCAGCATGAACTGGCAGATCGCGGGCCAGTTGACATTCTCGTCGGCCACAAGGGCATCAAACTTCGCGTCCTCCGCGTCGTCGTCGTTGTCGGAGATCGGGAAGACGTCATAGAGGACGGAAGTCGCGCCCATCTCCTTTACCCACGTGGCAAGTCGGTCGCTCAGCAACAGATGCTCGAACTGGGAAGGGGTAGCCGGTCCATCGTCCACCCAGCCGCCGATGATTGCAAGCGGGTGCGGCTCGACAGGCTGGACGTGGTCTTCAACGAGTCGGGCGACGTGATACTCGCGCAGGGATTCAAGCTGACGCGCAGGCAAAAACTCCGGAAGACCTGCGCCGACGGGTCGGTCACGGTACGTCGTGAAGGACTTGAGTTCGCGCTCCTCGAGCGACCAAGCGCACTGATAGCCCACTAGTGGCAACGCGACATCTGGGTCGTAGCCCAGTTCCTCAATCGCGCGCAGGACTTCCTTCACACGCGCCACGCACCGTCGATGGACATCAGGGGTCGTGAAAAGGCCGAGGTGCGCAATCAGGTCGAGGCGCCATGGCGGCGCAGCACGTCCGATCGCATTCAGGTGCTCGACGACGATTGCCCGCGCGCTCGCGACCGCTCGCTCGAACCTGGGGGAAATGTGGCCAGGACGGAACGTCAGGGGGGCGCGTTCGTTCTCGAATGGCCCCGCCGTGCCGGACTTGGCCAGAGTGGCGTTCAATTCGCCCCGTGTGGAGTAGCCGTAGATGCGGCAAAGCGCGCCCTGAGCGGACTGAAGAGGCAGTCCTGTGAGCCTGGCGAGGCTTTGCGCATACAAACCGTATTCGGCCTTGGACGTGGGGCGAAACTTACGGGTATCGGCCGGGGAGTCAGAAACTGCGGGATGTGCCTTGATCGGCATGTGAAGCTCCAGACAAAAGCGCGTGCTTCTTCCTCTCTCGCTAGCCTGGGGGCGCCGGATTACCAGCAGACCTCGCGATGAGAAAGACGCACCTGCGCAGTTGGCTGCAAGCATGTCATGGGGTACTTCAGTTCCCGTCGGTACACACCGACTTCTGCGCATCAGGATTGGATCCCGTCCGGCGGCGAACGGCCTGGGCTGGCCGCGAGCCCGAAATTTAACAGTTCCGCTGTGCCGAGGCAAGCGTTCGACTGTCGCTTGTCGCGAATCGAGCGCAGCCACACCGCGGGCGGAGGTCGCTGAAAGCCTCCCGGCGGAGCGCGGTCGCCTGAGCGGTGCTGGTGGCGGCGAGGCGTTCCCGGGATCGTCGGGAGGATCTCCCGAGGCGTTCGGCGAGCGGCGTGACGCGCCCGCGGCTAAGTTCACGAGAGGCTGACCGGGGAGCGGGAAGCTATTTGGCTAACTTTGGACAATTGCGTAAGACCCGCTTTCAGCCAAATATACTGCTGCGCGCGGCCTCCTTGCGTGACCACGGCGGTAAGCGGCGTGTAAAACGCGGCGAGCGTGATTAAACAGCGAAGGCATTCTGCCCAGATTAACTGCGTAGCGTTCCGGGAGTTCGCCGTGCGCGACGAGAGATTCGGAATCCTGATGGAGGCTGTGTCGAAAAATATGCGTCGAGAAGAATTCGCCACGCAAACTGTGAAAGGTGACGCGCGACAATTCGGGTGCCGGTCAAACATCTAGTGAATACGAGAAGAAGAACGAAATAGGCCCAGTATTCGCCGGTACTCTCCAGATAGTAGTAATGTGCCTTTGGTATCATCCTCAGCATCAGAAACCTTGACCGGTACAAAGGAGGAGTGAAACAAAATGGCGACTTTGGAAGCAATTCAGGCGCGTATCCAGAAACTTCAGGGGCAGGCCGCTGAACTCGAGGATCAATCGAAACATTTGGCGCTCGCAAAGATTCGCGATCTGATGATCAAGCATGATGTAACACTCGAGCAAATTGAAGGCGCGCTCTCGAAAAAGGGCCGTGGTGCATCCGTTGCCAAGAAGGGTGCAACGAGCAGTGGCGCGCCGATTGCGAAATACAGAAATCCTAAGACCGGCGCGACGTGGAGTGGGCGGGGCCGCCGTCCGGCGTGGATGGGCAAGCGCAACTTCGACCGCTTTCTGATTGAAGCCGGCGCATCGGATAGCAGCGCGGTGAGCACGGCAGTCAAAGCCAGCGCGAAGAAACCGGAAGAGCGCACGAAGCACACTGTCGCCCCGAAATATCGTGATCCGGCGAGCGGCACAACGTGGTCCGGCCGTGGCCTCGCTCCGTTGTGGATTCGAGGTGCCAAGGACCGCACGGCGTATCTGATCGCGTGACCATCCAGGTCAGTGAAAATCGCGACTCTCGGTAACGAGGTCGCCGAGCAGGTGTGACATGTCGACCAGGCGCTGGGCAATCAGGTGACGCACGTCGCCTTCGCGCTGCCAGGTGCCGTAGACAGCAAGGAGGCTCGCACCAAGAGCCTCCTTTCGTTGTCTCTCAACCACGCTGGGCCATACGATCACGTTCAGCGGCCCGGTCTCATCTTCGAGCGTCACGAACATCACCCCCGACGCGGTGCCAGGCCGCTGGCGGCCCGTCACCAGTCCGCACCCGCGCGCGAGCCTGCCGTTGCGATAGCCGTTGAGCGTTGCCGCGGGGATGAGCCGATGTTCGGCGAGGATGGGGCGCAGCATCGCGAGCGGGTGACGCCCAAGTGTGAGACCAGTCGAGCGGTAGTCCTGCACCATGTCGTCGACCTCAGACGGCGCGCCGAGATCGGGTGTTTCATCGTCAATGCGCGCGCCTGCCAGCAGGTCCTTGTCGGGGACCGCCGCGACTGATTGCCAGAGTGCCTCCCGACGATTGCCGGCGAGCGACACGAGTGCGTTGGCGCTGGCGAGCACCTGTAGGTCATGCCGGTCTAGAAGTGCACGCCGGGCAAGATCGCTGACGCTCGCAAACGGCCGGACCGCCCGAGCAGTCTCGATGCGCTCCGCCGCTCCGTCGCGCATTCCCCGCAGCAACGAGAGACCTAGGCGCACGACGGGCCGCTGATACCGCACATCGTGCTCGAGTACTGAGTCCCAGCCGCTTATCGTGACGTCGATCGGCTCGACGCGCACGCGATGGCGGCGGGCATCCTGCACCAGCTGGGAGGGGGAATAGAAACCCATCGGTTGCGAGTTCAGCATCGCCGCGAGGAAGGCCTCCGGCTCGTGGCGCTTTAGCCAACTGCTCACGTACACGAGCAATGCGAAACTCGCCGCATGGCTTTCCGGAAAGCCGTAGTCCCCAAACCCCTTGATCTGCTCGAAGATGCCGTCGGCGAACTCGCGCTCGTAACCGCGCTCGGTCATGCCGTTGACGAGTCGATCGTAGTACTTCTCCAGCCCACCCTTTCGCTTCCAGGCAGCCATAGCACGGCGCAGCTGATCGGCTTCACCCGCCGAAAAGCCCGCAGCGAGGATGGCCACCTGCATCACCTGCTCCTGGAAGATGGGCACGCCAAGCGTGCGCCCGAGCGCAGTTTCGAGCGCCTCGCTGGGGTAGGTGACCGGCTCGAGGCCTTGCCTGCGGCGCAGGTACGGATGTACTGCGCCGCCTTGTATCGGACCTGGGCGCACCAGCGCCACCTCGATGACGAGGTCGTAGAACGTGCGGGGCTTCAGCCTCGGCAACATGCTCATCTGCGCCCGCGATTCAATCTGGAACACGCCGACCGTGTCCGCTCGCGAAATCATCTCGTACGTCGCGGGGTCTTCTGGCGGAATGTCCTGCATCTCGAAGCGTTCGCCGCGCTGCTCCGACACGATGTCGAGCGTGCATCGGATGGCGGACAGCATGCCAAGCGCGAGAATATCGACCTTCAGGAGTCCCAGGGCTTCCAGATCATCCTTGTCCCATTGAATCGCGCTGCGGCCATCCATCGCCGCATTTTCGACCGGCACAAGCCGTGTGAGCTTTCCCCGACTGATGACGAAGCCGCCGGAGTGCTGCGAGAGATGCCGCGGGAAATTCAGTATCTGACCGGCGAGCGACGCCCACGCCGCAATCATCGGGTTCTCTGGATCAAGTCCTGCCTCGGCGAAGCGTACCAGCAGGTCACGCGACGAGTCGAACCAGTGGTGGCTCTTCGCGACGAGCTCGACAATCTGGGGATCGATGCCAAGTGCCTTACCTGTCTCGCGCAATGCGCCGCGCGGTCGGTAAGTTGACACGGCAGCCGCGATCGCGGCGCGCTCGCGTCCGTAACGTCGATAAATATACTGAATAACTTCTTCTCGCCTCTGATGCTCGAAGTCGACATCGATATCTGGCGGTTCCGCGCGTTCTTTTGAGAGAAAGCGCTCGAAAAGCATGTTGCCGCGAGCTGGATCTACCTCAGTTATCATAAGGCAAAAGCATACCGCGCTGTTGGCAGCGGACCCGCGTCCCTGACATAGGATCTGCTGGCTGCGCGCGAAGCGCACGATGTCATAGACCGTCAGGAAGTAGGGTTCGTATTTCAACTCGCGGATGAGCTTCAACTCGTGCTCGAGTTGCGCTTGCACGTTGTGTGGAATCCCATCCGGATAGCGCTGGCGTGCGCCGACATACGTCTCCTGGCGCAGATACGACTCGTGCGTATAACCCGAGGGCACGAGTTCGTCCGGATATTCGTATCGCAACTCGTCGAGTGTGAACGTACACCGTTCAAGCACATTGAGCGTTTCTTCGAGCGTGTGTGCGGGATAGATGTTCGCCAGGCGCAGGCGGGAGCGCAGGTGCTGCTCGGCATTGGGTGCAAGCTCGAACCCGCATTCCGCGACAGGCTTGCCGACACGGATGGCCGTCATCGTATCCTGCAGCGGCTTGCGCGAGCGCACATGCATCAACACATTGCCGGTTGCCACAACTGGCACGTCATAGCGTTGTGCAATGTGCTCAACGACACCTCGGTGCATGTCATCCATGGCGCGCTGATGCAGTGTCAGCGCAACCCACGCGCGTTCCGGGAAGGTCGTGCGCAACCACTCGATCTGGGAGGCGAGGATATCTTCGTTACTCGGAAAATCGGGAACCAGAAGTGCAAGGCATTCGGGCACGCCACGCAGGTGCGCGTGAGTTTTCTCGGGCCGCGCGATGTCATCAGGGGTAAGGAAGTAGCTGCCTTTTGGCGCGCGCATGCGCGCGAGGGAGATCAGCTCTGACAGGTTGCCGTAGCCCTCGCGGTTCTGTGCGAGCAGTATCAGGCTGAATGCAGGGCTGCCGTCCCGGTTTGAGAGACGGAAGAACGAGCCGATGACGAGCGGCAGATTTTCTTGTTTCGCCTGGACGTGTGCGCGCACGATGCCCGCGAGCGAACACTCATCGGTGATCGCAAGACCTGCGTAGCCGAGCTTTGCCGCGCGGTTGACCAGTTCCTCGCCGCGCGAGGCCCCGCGCAGGAACGTGAAGTTGCTGAAGCAGAAAAGCTCCGCGTACGCTGGCAGAATCTGGGAGTAGGTGGCGTCCATGTTGCGTGCGGGCCGTTAGCCAAATAGGCCGTGCAGATACCACACAACCTCATCAGACGTTGCGCTCGGCCGTTCCCGGAAGATCCAGTAGTAGCTCTTGTCGTCTGCCTCGGCAACGAAGTAATCGCGCGCGGCGTTTCCGCCATCGAACCATCCGGCCTCGATGCGCTCGGCTGTTGAGACCAGGCGCAGTGGGCTACCGTAGAACGGACGGTGCTGCTTCATGAGCAGGCGCACAGGCGGTTCGACGAGCCACGTCGGGCGCGGAAGATCGGCGGGTGCACCGGCCGACTTTGCATCCGAGTGCACGGGCACCCATCTATTCGCATGCTCAGGCCGGTGGTCGGCCGTGAGCGCGGGGCGCAGGACATTTTCGGCGCCGAGCCGTGCAGTGAGGAGTTCCAGGAGGCGGTTGTGGTCCTCGGGCGTGCCTCCTGGCTCAGGAAAAAGGGAGTCGCTTGGTGGCTCAGCGGCTTGCACCTTGGTCGCCTCGAGACTCACGGCAAGGACCGCGGCGACCAGCTCGAGGCGCCCGAGGCGTTCCTTGAGCAGGCGCACGAGGTGATCTTCCTTCCATGTTGGCTCGGCGAGCGCGACCTCCAGCGTTGTGGGCTCGATCGCCTCCCGTCCGCGTTCGTGCTCAAGGATGAGCGTCGCCTGTGTAAGCGCCAGCTGCTGTGCGCTCAGCCACCCGCACATCTGCGCGATGAGACGGCGCGCAGCGAAGAGAATGGCCTCGGCGTGCTCGACGCGGTCGGGTAGCTCGACGCGAGCATGGAAGGTAGGCGGGAGCTCCAGCCACTCATACAGTTCGGGCGAGAGGCCATAGGCCCTGTCCATTGAATCCAGCATGCCTGCACCACATCTCTTTTTCAGGCCGGCGCGCGGAAGGCGCCGGATATCACTTAAATCATTGCAGCCGAGTCCCTGTAGCCAGTCGGCGAACCTGCGAACCTCGGGGACGGCGGTGAAGGCAAGCACGTCGAGGTTTCGCTCGAGTGACGACATCTTGAGAACGCGCTTGTGTCGACGCCTGGCCAGCAGCCAGGCGCCCTGTCCGGTCGGCGCCACGCACATGAACCCGGAAACGCCGAGCGTGCGGACGGTCGCCCGCATCTGGTGGCAGATGCGGCGGATTCCGCCGAAGAGGCGCAAGCTGGCGGACACGTCAACGAGCACCGTCTCTTCCTCGCAGAGCGTGACCATTGGGGAGAACTGCAGCAGTGCGAAAGCGATCGCGTGTAGCAGGTCCGATTCCTTCAACGTATCCCTGTCGTAGAGCAGCGCGTTCGGCGCGAGCGTAAGCACGCCGCCGCGCTTCATCCCCAGGCCGACACCAGCGTCACGCGCCCGGGCATCGGCGATGAGGACCTTGTCCCGTTCGAGGACGACGCAGCCATACTCCGCCTCACGCGACCACCGCGGACGGAACGCCTCGAGCGACAGTCGGGGCAGGTGAATGGCGACGAATACGGCCATACGGGCTAAGCAAGATCGGTGAGGGTTGAAGGGTGACGGATAGGGATTCGTCTTTTGTGGGGCCGCGGCGTTTGATGACGTCGATGACTAGGCCTCCCGCCGCAGGTCGCAGGCCTAGCCGTAATGTCGCGGGTGAGGCGTCGGCGGCGCATGCCAAGGGCCGCATTAACAAAAAGAGCACGTCCGAAGATTGGGCCGCCAGGTGCAGACGCCGCAGCGCGTCCGAACGGATGTGTTGCTGCCATAGGAGCAGCGCGCCACAACTGCCAGTGCGCAAAATCTGCTCTGCGCTCCACAACGCATCGGCGGTCTTCGGCGCCCGTATGCGCAGCACCTTGTCGACTGGCAGGCCGAGGTACGCAAGCGCCTGTGCGTTAGGCGTGTGCGGCGGCTGGATAAGGGCGACAGGCCGCTTCGCTACCTGTTGCAGAGCCGGCTGCAGGAGCCGGAACTCCCCGACGCCCGGCTGCTGTACCAGCAGTTCGACGAGCGCGCTCAGCGGCCAGCCTCCCCCCGGAAGCTCGGCGGAGAGGGCCGCGTAGCCGGTGTCCACGATCTTGTCGGTGCCGCGCGCGAGCTGGGACCCGAGCCAAAGGGCCGGATGAATACTCTCCACGTTTTTCGCTAGGGCAGCCATGACGATCGACCTGTATAGGGTGACGAGTACTGTACGTCCATACAGTATATTAGCCGAAAAGTTGGCTTCCAGGTATCCGCGCACAACAAAGTGTGCGGGAGCCGCGCTGTACCGCACGACGACTGGCTCAGCGGCCGGCGACCCACTTCTCCCGCACACTCTGTGCGACCACCACGCCCACGGTCCCACAAGGTTTTTCCCGAGGTTTCCCCGAACACTTTGTGGTACGCGTCTTCCTGGGCGAGTATTTTCTGTGCGCCGATGCGCGAATGCCCAATGGCTGAAGTTCCGGTGTACCGTTCCCATTTGGCGCTCTGTTCAATCTCGACAAGAGTGGGTAATGGACTATCTGGAGCGCGCAACTCAAGAGTCGCCATTTGCGGACGCTTCACGTTCTTGCGAAGAGGACCTGCCGTACATCGGTCCCTTTGCGGCGCAGGCCAACGCGAGCGCGACCCAGTCGAGTGCTCCAACCGTTTCGACTGATCCAATCGCTGCCAGGCATGCGCGCTCGCGGAGCGCCGGTGGCGTTGTCAGCGCAATCGTCCGTGACCGTGAGGCTCAGATTGTCCCGGCGGCCGGGCTTGCCATGGTCGCCGTGTGGATCGTGAGATACCCTCGAAGCTCGTGCGTGGTGCGCGAGGCAGTCGGGCCGCGAAACCGGATGACGGTGAGGCGTGATTTTGCCGGGCTGGAACGTCGGTCCCACTGGTCAAGTCGTCTGTAGCGACTGCGCGTATGCTGAAGCTCGGGGCAGGGCCGGTTCCTTCGCGTCGACTGGAGTGCGTGGCTAGGCGGTGGGCGGGCATGAGACTGAAGCGGTTCATTGCTGCAATCGGTCAACTCGAGAACGCGCTATCCTGGGCCGCCCTCATCCTCGTCGTCAGTCTCCTCTTCGTCATCATCCCCATCGTCGTTCTCTTTCTCACCGCCTTCTTTGTCCGACCCTTCGGTGTCGCCACCTTCACTTTTGGTACGCGACGCGGTGGTCGCTCTTTGAAAGTCGGAAAAATCCTGTGGGTAGTAGTAACGGAATTGCCGGCTCCAGAGTTGCCAGAATCGCCTCTGATTCTCCTCCGTATCCGGCAACAGGAATCCCAGCTTCTTCGTTAGGGCGCCGAGGTAGAGGTCGTAAGCGCTCCTGTATGTCTCGCCCCACCATGTCAAGGCCGACTGAGTCGCCAGGAGATAAAACGCCCAGGAAGCCGCGAAGGCGATAGCGATAGTGATGGTGAACTGGGTGAGTGAGGGGTCCCAGGTGTAGTGGTTGCCGACAAAGCGGGCAATACCTCGACCGATTGCAGTTGCTGCTATGACGAGAGAAACGACATAGAGGCTAAGAAACATGTCAACCGACGCACGCGCGTCCGAGAGAACTTCCTTGTAGTCTTTCGATATGACGTCAACCAGTCGCGGCCACATGACAACCGAACTAACGTTGTACATCTGATGCGGGTACATCTCAAAGCAGCGGATCACGTTCCCGAAGCTGGTACCTAAAATGAACTCTTCATTCTCGTAGTCGTAATAGTGCCGGTTGGATTTCTCAAGCAAATCGTTGCACTCAACTCGTAGTTTCTCTCTTCGGTAATAGCATTCCTGAAGCGCGTTGGCGAGCCGCCTACGCGGCGGCCCCCCATCGGTCAGTTTGCGTAGCCTCCTTATCTTGATGTCCGTTCTATCAAGTTGCCTGCGGGCGTCGTTAAATGGCTTTCGAAGCTTCCTGCTTCGACGGACTTGCCACTGTATGCAAAACCTGTTGTTGAAGGGGCCAACGTATCCTTCCAGAAGGCGGTATGTCAGGTCGTTCAGTGCCATCAGGAACACGGCGACCGCCCAGATAACGAACAGCGCCACCACCACATCCCCGAAGCCTTTCTCGCCCTCTTCGGCAGCCTCCAACCAGCGACAAAGCAGCGGAAGGTCGCGATTTGCAAAAATAAAGGCCATCAGGCCGAGAAGTGATGGCAAGAAAAACCCCATAACAAATGGCTTATCGGCAAGCTTCGATAGTCCAGAAAACATTGAATGTCCCTTTGTTGGTATGGTCTTTTTGGCACAGCTAGTTAGTTTTTCTTCGACGGGCTCGCGACGTCGAAGCCGGTGTCAGCCGGTGTGTCGCCACCAGGTTGGCGCCCAATCGCGAGGGAATTGCTACCCCGGGTAACCGCCACCGTTCCGCTCTCGAGAGCGTTCTTCGCTGCTTGGGATAAATTCCCGCTGCTCGTGGCGATGAGCCACCACGCTAAGAAGCCACACACGGCAACGATGAGACAAACCAGGACGAAGGGACGTAGAAGCTGGTGAAACCGCATTCTGGGCGTCGCGGCAGGCGTCCTCTTGTGATACAGCGACCGATAGACCAGCACCAGCACGCCAGCCACAGCCGCAAGGCTTAGGGCCATCTTTACCAGCTCAGCGCCCATTGGGTAGCTCCTTTGGTCTCAACGCTTACGTCATGGCTATCTTGTCGGGTGCGCTAGGTCGAAACCGGTGTCGGCTGGCCGGTCTTCTCCAGGTTGGCGTCCAATGTGTTGGCTCGGTTCGAAACCCGGGTCCGCTGGTCGGATGGACGGGGGCGACGTTAGACCGTCCTGCCGCTGTTGAGGCGCCCTCGGCGCACGGTGGGCGTCCGCCTGTTGCGATTGCCGGTTTTGCGCTTGCTGGAAGGCTTCGTCGGCCTTCGCTGGGTCAGCGCTCGTCATCGCGCCAGTATCCGATCGAGCGAGCGGAGAGCCCACCAAGGCTGCTGCTGCCGACAGGAGAAGCAGAATGGCTAGGCACGTTTTCTTCATCAGTGCCTCCGTGGAGGGTAGTTGTGCGTCCAGGACGCCGTTCTGTTTGACCGCGCGAAAGTGGTCGCGCGGTTTTAGTTAGTTCTTTTTTCGCGGCATTGTGACGTCGAAACCCGCGTCACCCGGTGTGTCGTCGCCGGGCTGGCGGCTGAAATTGGTGTCGTGCTCTTGGGGAGCGGGTTCGTCGTCGTGTTCAATGTCGTCGTCGTCGTGTTCAATGTCGTCGTCGTCGCCGGGTTGGGGGCCGACGCTGGTGTCACGGTCTGGGGGGGCGGGCTCTTCGAGGTCGTCGTCATCGGCGTCTGGCCGCGATGGGTCGTTCCGTCTCGGGGTAAGGGAGTAGGAAGGGTAGAAGCGCGTGATCTGCGGATGCTTCAATGAAGCGTCCGTTGAACCTTCAGAAGTGTCCATACTGGCAGCTCCAACGTTGCTGCGTTGTCGACGATTGCTACTGAAGTCTAGATAGTGATTCTCACCCCCGCAAGCCGCCACCACCAGTACCGGACGAGCGACTGAGTCGCTGCCGGCGGTGCCTGCACAGCAACGCACGAGTCACCCGGTCGCCCTCAGAACGTCGCCACGGTGACGCCGCCTGACCGGGCAAACTGGCGCATTGCTGGCGGAACCCTGCGCGCAACACCCAGGGGTTACGCGAGACCCGCTGCCCGCCCGTCGACTGCGGGAGGGGGCAATCGAGAGATCTTCTATAGTACGCCTCAGACATCTACCAGCTCGAAGGCTTAGCGCTCGCAACCGTTGGAAGTACGCACGTCAGCGTGCTCTGTGGATGATGTTGCGGTGAGGCGGAGGCGGCCCAGGCTTATTCGCCTTAGGGCGCATGCAGGGAGGCGATCACCATATCGGCACTCG
Source organism: Paraburkholderia sp. J8-2 (assembly GCF_905220195.1). Classification (NCBI taxonomy): domain Bacteria; kingdom Pseudomonadati; phylum Pseudomonadota; class Betaproteobacteria; order Burkholderiales; family Burkholderiaceae; genus Paraburkholderia; species Paraburkholderia sp. J8-2. Next base: position 41,994 of record NZ_CAJMZA010000006.1, on the reverse strand, counting down.
GGAGGATGGCACCGGAAAAACGTCTGTGCCGGAATGCTCATTGAGGGGCGGGCGCGGATGCGGAAGGCGGCGTACGCGGTTCGCACGAACGGCTGGGATACTCAGAGACGCTCAAGCATAGGTTGAAGATGCTGGAGCACCCTGAGAACCTCAGGGTGTTTGACATTCTTCCCTTGTTCATATCGCTTGAGCTTTCTATCGATCGAATATGACGCGGCGAGCATTTGATTGCCAGACTTCGTCGTGTCGAGAGCATTCGTCATACCTTGGTATTTGCTCGTTGCCTTGTGCGTCTGCCATGTACTGTCGAGCGCCTGTGCTATTTCCCCCGTCTTTTGACCGGTCCCCCAGTCATACATCTGCAACGACTTGATGGTGGGCCCCATCTGCGAGAGCTGATGCATTCCGAGCGTCGGTTTATCCAGGTGCTGTGCGTGAGTGCCAGGATCATCTTGCGCAAAGATTACCTTGCAATAAGGGAATGCATGCGCGATCATTGCTGCGCACATTTTGCATGGCTTTAATGTTGTGTATATGGCAACCACACCCTCACGTCCTTGCGCAAACGAATCGAACTTTGACATGTATGCCTGAACGAGATTTACCTCGGCATGATAGGTCTCGTTCTTCGCTTTCATGTTTTCAGCTATTGCGAGCACTCGACCTTGCGAACTGACCAACAGGGCAGCGATACTGTGTCCGTGGTCTTTGATCATGCCGGCGCCTTGGCTCGTGTGTCCGAGCATGGCTCCACGAAACCCCGCTCTTCGGTATGCCGCAGCCATATAGAGGCGATGAACATGCGTAGCGTTGCCTGAAATGACGTCGACGACAGGAATTTCCCCGGTTTTCGGGTTCGCACAACCCGCTAGGTAGGGCCTATCGAGCACAAGCTTAGGGTCAATCGCTGTGAAGCGCACGGTTTGTGCACGTTTATAAGCTGCCTTCACTGCACCATCGCGGTCCGGGTCCTCAACGTCATAGATTTCATCTTCCTCGAGTGATCTGAGCGAGACCGGGGTGTTTTTAAACTGGTTGATGGCGTAGAAATACTCAAGCATTCCTAAGCACATCATGGTTGCAGGGGATTTCAGCGTACTATTGCAGACGACAAAGTTTTTTGGCGAAAGTTTACGATCGCATACACCCTGAATCAGATTTATGATCGGCGGCCACGATTTATATGCGGGTGCGTAGAATATCTCGTCTGGAGTGCTCTCAAAATAGCCATACGCAATGTTGGCACTCCCCAGCAGATCTCGCAAATGATTCATGATACATGCGTGCTCGATATCGCTAAGCATGGGAGATTCTCCGCTTTGCACGTCGGCGACTGAGGTCTAACCGCGCGTCAAGCCGGTTGAAGACGCTCGCTAGTTACGGATTCTGTAAAGCGTTATAGGCCGTGCAGCACGCCTACACTACTTGATGACTTTAGGATAAGTGCGAAGAAATCACCAGGGGCGACGATTTTCGTCAGAAAGAAAATGCGTATTGAATTTGCTATTCGCCTGGCGTGAAGTCTCCAATCTTTTTCGCCACCATTACCGGGTGGCAGTACTTCAGGCTTTTCGCCAGAGCTTTTTCAACGCTGTCGTATCGGGTTCAGGCGCTCGAATGCGCCCGTGATGGTCAGTCGCGCGCTCGTGGCGTCGTTGGTGTAGACCCCTGCGCCCGTCATTAACTTCGGTGCCGGCGGCAGCGTCACGCCGTCGGTGCCGACCAAAGGCCGGTCGTATCCGACTGCGCAACGAACTCGGTCACGGCGACGGCCAGGATGACGGCGACCATCTGCAGCAGGATGGGGATGCCACGCTGGCGGGCCGCGCGGCAGAGGCCGCGCGAGGCGGCCGGCAGGGTATGACGTCGGGACATCGAACACTCCGTCTGGGGGCGCCTGAAGGTCATGACTGCGTGACCGGGCGAGCGGCAATCGGACGGTATAGTGCTGCCGCGGACGGATGACGCCGGAACTGGCGGGCACGTACTCCGTATATCTCGGGGACCCATGGGCGGCCCACGGACGTTAGGAAACCCGTTGGTTTTCGCGCGCAATGGCCCGCGTGGCGGCGCGTGTCTCACTAGGTTATCGTACGGGGCTGACACTGCGTCGATGCGGGAGGCCCAGATGTGCCTGTTCCGGCTTTGCGTGCTCCTAGTCATGGTCGCGCTCTTCGGGAGCGGCCAGTTCAATCTGGTGCATTCCGCCGAGTCTAATGCGCAGGACATCTGCCTGCACCACGAACCGGATTGGAGCGTGACCGAGCGCAATGTCTGGGCTTCGGGTTGCCGTCCGATCCAAACCTACGCACGGTGGTGCAGCGAACTACGAGGCTTCCGCGAAGCCTTGATGCCCCCTCGAAGGCCACCACTTCGCGAACTGGCGCGGCCAGGTGAATTCTTCCGTCTGGGAGATAGAATTACAAGTCCTCCAGAGCTTGCCTATCTTACCGCTCACGGTGACACGTACGCGCGCTGTTTTGATGGTCCCGGGCGTGGTCCGCGCTTCTACGCAGGGACAACACAAATAGGCGGCGCAATGCAATCCTTTTCAGGAATGGACTGGAGGCACTCTTGCAGCGGCTCGCCTTCAATCATCTCGGCCGCTTTTGTGTTTACGCTGCTGACTAAAAGCCCATATCGTGAGCGAGTGGCCGAAACGGGACTAGTGCTGAGAGATGTGCGGATAATCGGCGACCTTGACCTCTCACAGCAGGCCATCGGAGGAGACATTCGGTTCATCTGCTTTTCGTTTGAAAATTCCACTTCGTTTTACCAGGCCAAGCTAGACAAGCTTAGCTTCATTTCCGGACAATTTACCGGGATCCCTAATTTTTCGGGTAGCCGAACTACTTGGCTGGAGGTGGACGACGTATTCTTATCCAGCTCGCCGCCTGTTTATGATTTCTCGTTTATGTCCGCTCATGAGCTAGATATTGGCAACTTAAAGCCGGAAGGGTCCGTAATTATTTTGGAGTCTGGTAGCTTCGAAGGCATGAAACTCTTCGGCCTTAACGCCGATAAGCTTGTTGCAAGCAAGCTTAAAGTGCAGGGTGACGTGACGCTGACCGGAAGCGCCCGCGAAGTGTCTATGTCAAACACCGATATTGGCGGTTCGTTGAATTTTTCCGAGTTGGACTTCACCAACTTCGACGCATCGAGTAGTCGCATACATGAACTCGATATGCAACCCCGTCGCCACCCTATTCCCGCAGTCTCTCCACCCACGGAACAGAATGACGGTTCATTTCTGAACCTCGCCGGCACGCATATAGACGAAATTCGCACCGCCTACGATGAGGAAGCATGGCCTGATGTAATCATCCTGTCTGGTTTTTCATTCAATGCTTTTCGGGTAATGGACTCGAGCTTGACCATGATACCGATAGGCCTAACCGCAAAAAAATGGTTTCCTTCCTGGCTTGAGCGGGCATCGATATTTAGTTACGACGCCTACGCCTATCGCGTAGTAGCAGATTTCTTGGAAAAATCAGGAGAAACCGAAGCTGCCGCGGCGGTTGGATTTGCAGGAAAGAACAGGCAAAAGACCGAGACCTGCATCGGTCTGCTGAAACCCAACGCATACGACTTCGTGTTACCTTGCGCCTATCTGTGGCTTTCCTGGGCGCTGGTTGGGTACGGTTACCGGCTGTACCTGTCAATTCTCTGGGCCGCGTTTTTCGTCACTGTCGGCACGATAGTCTTCAAACACATGGAGGACGCCTATTACAGCAAGGTGCCCATCGGCCTTGCCTACAGCTTCGACATGTTCCTGCCGCTCGTCAAACTGCGGGAAGAGCACTACAAACTCGATGTGAAGTCTCGCGCCCGGTATTACCTGTACGTCCATAAACTCGCAGGATGGGTGCTCGGTTCGTTCATCGCCGCGGCACTGACCGGGCTGACCAAGTGATGGGCCAGGCATTCGCAAGGGGCATGGCCTATGTTGGCGCGCCCACGGGCGGCAGCGGGAATCTCAAGACTACAATCGCCTCACAACGAATTCAACGAGCTACGGGGAGTACGCAGCGTGTGACGGGTGCCGCGCGCAGGATGCCGACGACGTCCGATGGCGGTCTCTCTGCCTGCACCTGCCATTCTCCTCGAGCATAAACGGCTGCCAACGCGTGCCATTTTGCGGCCGCTGTGCGGTACGAAGCTACAGGTTCTTTGCGCTTTCACGCCTGCGCCCAAATCTCGGGCCACGCTTGTATGCGGCCTTCGCACATACTCCTAGACCTGGAATTAGGCACCTACGAAGCGTTTTAGCCCAACGGTCGAGTGCATGGCGTGTCGGGATTTTGCTACGGTAGGTCAAGCGCATCGAGCATCTCGAGCGTTATCGTTTGACTTACCTCTGGGTATCCTGCCCACGCGTCGAATCCAAGGCGGCGCTGCCGGACGACAGCTGATTGCATTGACCATTGCGCGCCGCCGGTAACGGCGTCCAGTTCCTCCCATGACACCGGCATCGATACACCCATGCCAGGGCGCGCACGCACCGAAAACTCAGCAGCAGATGTTGCGCCCCTGGCGTTGCGCAGATAGTCGATAAAGATTCGTCCGACGCGATTGCGCGGTCCGGAGACGGCCGAGAAGCGATCTGGAACGACGTGCGCGACGTGCCGCGCGAGTGCCTTTGAAAATGCCTTCACCTCTGACCACCCCAGCTTACCAGTCAGGGGGACCACGATATGTAGTCCCTTGCCGCCGCTCGTCTTGACGAACGAGCGTAGCGTCAACTCGTCGAGGACAACTTTCATCATCTGCGCGGCCTCGAGCATTCTTGACCAAGGCAATGCAGGATCCGGGTCCAGGTCGAAGATGACGCGATCGGGGTGTTCGAGGTCGGGCGCGCTCGCGTTCCACGAGTGCAACTCGATGACGCCCATCTGCGCTAGTCCGACTAGCGCGCGCGAGGTGTTCGCCAGCATCAGGGGCGCTTGATCTGGGTACGTCCCAGCGCGCAGTTCTTCAACACCCGGGATCGGAGCGCGTTCGGCGTGCTTCTGGAAAAACATCTTGCCTCCGATACCCTCGGGCGCGCGTACGATTGAAAGCGGGCGGTTGTGGATATGCGGGAGCATCCACTCGGCGATTGCCTCGTAGTAGCGAGCGACCTCCAGCTTCGTATGGCCGGAGCTCACATCGACGACACGCCCAGGGTTGGAGATGCGCACACCTGCAGCGATAGCCGCCCCGCGCGCGGCGATGGTCGGCTCGGTAGCTTCGGGGTCTATCGCTACCTCCGCGGTAACATCACGGGCATTCTTATCGGTTCGCATGCCCTCAAATATTGGATGACGCAACTTGCCCGCTTTGGTCCATTCTACAAACGAGACCTCGCAAACGAGTTCCGGGCGCAGCCAGATGACGGAGTGTGCATCCCGCGGCCGACCCTGGAATGGCGATCCATACTGGGTGAGCTCACGCGCGCGAGCGAGGAAGAGGTCAGTACCTCGCCCCTTAATGGTCGGCTGCACGCGCCCAACGTAACGTAGATCTCCGTCTATATCAAAAAGGCCCAGCAGCAGAAAAGCGATGCGTCCGGTAGTTCCGTCGCCCCGAATAAAACCGCCAATCACGAATTCCTGGCGCTGCCCACACTTGAACTTCAGCCACGTCGCGGTGCGGCCCGACCGATAGGGCGCGTCCGCACGCTTGCCCATTAAACCTTCGAGCTTGAGGGTGCGCGCCGCAGCGAGAAGCGATGGAAGGTCATTGGGAAACGCCTGAGAGACGCGCAAGTGCTCGCTGTCGACGTCACGCATGACGTGCTCGAGCTTCCTGCGGCGCTCCGCAAGCGGCAGGGGCCGAAGGTCGACACCATCGAGCCACATCAAATCAAAGACGAACATGACGATGCTGACGGTGCGCTTGCGGTCAAACGCGTTCTGGAGGGCATTGAAGTCCGGGCGCCCAGTCTCGCTCAGCACAGCGATTTCGCTGTCGAGCCACGCCTGCTTCACCGGCAGCCTGTCCAGTTCCTTCTGCAGGTGGCGTAGCTTCTGCGTCCAATCGTGGCCGCCGCGGGTGATGAGACGCACATCACGGGCGTCGATACGCGCGAGCATCCGAAAACCGTCAAATTTGATCTCATAGACCCACGCTCCACGCTCAGGGGCTTGCTTTGCCGCGCTTGCGAGCTGCGGCTCGATGCGCTCTGGCATCGTCGAGGGCTCGATCGGCGGATTCGCCTTCGGATGTCTCATGGGCAGGCACGGATATTGATGCGACGCCAGGCGCTCAGGTGACGGATAACGGCTTGCGTATCATCTTCGAGCTTGTCCATCAGCGATCGCAGCCGCTGCAGTGCCTCGTCGTGACCAGGGTTGATCTTAAGGCAATCGATATACGCCTTCGCCGCGTCATCGAGCCGACCCTTGTCTTCGAGAATGGAGGCGTGTGCGCAAATCGCATCCTCGTTACGGGCGTTGATCTCGAGGCACTTTAGATAGCTCGCTGCGGCGTCATCGACTCGATTCAGAAGCTCAAGGAGCACGGCCCGGTTGTAGTGGAGCAATTCGGCACCGTTGAAGTGCGTCAGCGCCTTGTCGAAGACTGCCAGTGCATCCGCGCTGCGCGCGTGGTCGCGCGAGATTAACGCGCCGAGGTTCGCGTATGCCATGTAATGGGGCTCCGGCGCAACTTCGAGCGCCTTCCGATACGCGTCTTCGGCGCCGACGCCGTCGGTGTCCTGCAGTTCCTCGGCGAGCGCGTACCAGTCGGCGGCTTGCCGCCGGCGCGAATTGACGCTCGTAGGCGCGCTTTGCATTGAGGCGATGGTGCTTGACTGGGGCGGATCGGTGAAATCGAACAGTTGCTGGTCGGAGGATGCATCCCACAGCGCGTTCCCCTCCCGCACGGCCACCGCACCGCCGACGGCGACGATGCGCATGCTCGTCAGTGGGGTTCCCTCAGGGTCCGTGTAGCGGATTCGGTTGAGCGCGTCGAGAATCCGGCGGCTCGGAATGCCGGCCGATTGCAGTTCGAAGGCCGTTCGCAGTAGTGAGACTTCCCGGAAGCTAAAGCGCATCTCATTGCGCGGCCCGCGCACGGGGCTCACGAAGCCTGCGTCAATGAGTCCGGTCAACACCCTGCGCGAAACGCCAAGGAGGGACTGCAGGTCGCGCAGCGAGTACCCCTGCGCGTGCTGGTGTCGATTCACCGGCGCGCCCGCTTCGCTGGCGCAGCGTCAGGCGCGGCCTCCGCCCGCTTTACAGATCGCTTAGGCTTCACCGGTATGGGGGCAACTTCAGCCGCGTTTGTCAGCGGTGCGTCCTGCGTAGATCCCGGGTCCTTCGCCTTCCCGCGTGTCAGGCTCGCACGCAAAGCTTCCATGAGGTCGATGACCTCCCCTCCAGCCGCTACCGTCTCTTCGGGCGGGGCTACGATCTGCTTACCGGCGACCTTTGCATCGATAGCTGCGAGGACCCGCCGCTTCTCCGTATCGACGTACTGCTTGGGGTCGTAGGTGTCGAGCTCGCCCTGCTCGATGATCTTTTTTGCAAGGTCCAGTTCGGCCTGCGTCACTGCCACATGTTCGATGTGCAGGTCGCCAAGCGATCGGACTTCATCAGCCCAGAGTAGCTGCTGGAAAACCAGCCCGTCCTCGACCGCACGGATCTGAACGATGTGCGTCTTTCCCTTGCTGTTCCATCTTGCGAGCGCGCAGTGCTGGGTTTCGCGCAAGGCGTCCTGCAGCAGTGAGTAGGGCTTCGCACCGCGCTTGTCGGGCGCCACGAAGTACGCTTTGTCGTAGAAGATCGGATCGACGGATTTGTCCGGCACGAACCCGAGGATCTCTACAAGGTGACTCGGGCTTTCTTCGATCGCTTTGAGTTCGTCACGGTCGAAGGTTACGAACTGCCCTTGCGAGAATTCGTATCCTTTAACCATGTCTGCGCGCTCGACCCTCTCACCTGTCGATTTTGATACGTATTGCTGCTCGACTCGTGATCCGTCGGGCGCCAGAAGATTAAATTTGACGTCGGATGAGGTTTCGGTGGCCGAGTAAAGCTTTACGGGGATTTGAACCAGGCCGAAGCTGAGTGCGAGGGATGCTATCGAGCGCATGACCGTCTCCTTACTGGCCGGCATAAGTGATGTGCGTATGACCGGCGCACGTGCGCGAAACATGCAGTCATTATGGAGCGATTCCACCGCTCAGTCTCGGCAGATGCAGGCGGCACGAGGGACGTTCCCGGTCGCGCAGCGACGCGCAACGCTCCCTATAATGCGGGAGTTGCCGTGCGCCGACGCCAGGGAATGAACAATATGGTCGACCTTCGGAAAGTCTGGAACATTGTGTCAATCGCCTTGGGATTCGCACTTCCGTGCCTGCTGGGCGCCTATGAGGCGAGTCTGCGAACCATGGCGGGTGAGCCCGATCTGCGATTCTTCCCGCCGTCGCTGGCGTCGGCCGGACTGGCGCTACTGCTCCCCTGCTTTCCGATCGACAGCCGACCTGAGCCGGGAACCACCCGCGAGGCGCTTCTCGCCGCCAGGCTTTACAACTGGAACGCCTGCGTACTGGTTGTGGCCGGCGCCTGGTTTCTCCTCGGCGCTCTTCTGTGGGTCGTGGTCCTTTCATTTTCGATAAAGGGGACGTATCCGACCTGGTGGCCCGAATGGAGCCTCGGTGAGCGGCTCGGTCCGGCCGGAACCCAGAGCGTGCTTTACTACGTGATCGCCGTCGTGCTCGTGATTTGCAAGCTGGCGGCGGCATGAACGCCTTCCTCACCTTCATTCAAGGCGATCCGGCAGTGGTCGTCCTTCCCACGTTGGGCCTCGCCGTCTCGCTAGCGATGGTGCGTCTCAAGCGTCGTTACGTACGCGGCGATGCAAAAGCCGACCGTGACGCCTCCCAGGATTGGATTTCATTCGCCGGGCGGCGAGAGGCGACAGTTAGCCGAAACGGGCCCGCTGTTGACGAGATCGCCGACGAGTTAGTTGCTGTTCTAAGCGAGCTCCACGGCCTGAGGGACACATTGCGATCTCTTTCTGATACGACTGTTCCGCCCGCCACGATCTTCCTAACCTTGCGCAGGCGCGTGGACCTGGTGGACAGGAAGTGGAACGCGGCGATGAGGAGCGTCATTCGTGCAGACGCCCCGGCCTGGTGGGACGCAGCGCAGGCGGCTTACACCGAAGTGCAGGAGGCGGTCCTCCTTGTGCTCGACGAAGTCGCGGCGCGCTATGACGAGCGTATCGATGTGGACGTTTCCGTGGCGGTTCAAGCCATCGGGACCCTTGAGGCGCATATCAAGAGCGTTGTGTTTTGGCGATAACTGTGCCGACAAATGCGGGTGACTCGCGCCAAAGCAATGCGGACTACAGCAGACGGGCGGCGCTAGGCTTTTGCGGAGGGGGGCGAAGAATCGCATGTGCCGCATTGACGCCCTGGTGTTGCTGAGAGCCTCGGAGCCGCTGGTCGGAACACGTTATCCTCGAATGGATCAGTATGATTTTTAGCGGTCGCTGGCGACAAACCGCCGCATACGATTTCCTTACATTCACATTTATAGTTGAAATGTCAACCTGATCCTCGGTTCCCTTTTGAACTCCCATCGAAGGCAAGGTTGCTTTCGTTTGGGTTCGCGCGAATTCCGCTCAAATCCGACCATTTTTTACCATCCAAAGATTCTTCAGAGCTTCTACTGCAGGACAACTAACGATGATTTACACCGTTGTTTTCTCTATCGCCCTGATCCTCCTGATTGTCTACAACAGCACTCCGGGTGCGAAGGCGAAGCGGGCCATCCGTGATTTTCGCTGGCGCTGTTCACGTCATGCCGACACGATCCATGACTACGACGAGCGCGTGCACTATCTACGCGAGGCCGCATATATGCGCGACTGGATTGTGGCTTCTTCGGTCACACCTGATGTACCGTACAAGCTCGCACGTATCGATACGGTCACGCTAGAACTGCGATCAGACCACGAGACGGAATTCAACACGGATTCCCGGGTCTCACAAGCGAGTGGGGAGCGGCGAGCTACTGGAGACGTGCGTTGCAAGCCAGTTCCGACCGTCGAGCCTGTGGCGGCATCGGTTGCGCGCAAGCCCGAAACCAAGGCGCAGACTCTGAAGACCGGACCGCTCGGAGCGGCACCTGCTTCATTGTCGCGCAAGCAAGAAACGGTGCGTCGCGAAGAGCGCCTTGAGCCGACGTGGAGGGCAAAATAATCATCTTGATGGATGGTGGCCTGCGCCACGTTCGGAGTGCCACACAAAGTGAACGCACAAGACAATCCTCGCGACGCTCGATCGCCGGTTCACTCGGCGGGCACCTGAGGACCTATTGCCTGCGAGAGCCGAGAGCAACTTTCTCATAGGGAGTTCTGCGCGCAACGCGTCGATGACGGATGTCCCCTTGGCGGGCCGGCATTTCGCGGCGGCAGTGATGAGTATGTGCACGCGGGCGTTACTGCTGATCCTCGACCGGCTCAACGGGCCCGTCTTTCGCTTGTTGCGCTGCTTGCGCCTTTGCCTTTTCAATTGCTTCTTGCGCCTGTTGCGCGTTGTACGCAACAACGGCGGCGGAAATGCTCTGCGACGGCGCGGGTGAAGTTGGGGATCGTCCGGGCACCTTAAATCCGACATAAACGAGACTCGACACGCCCATCAGGTACAACGCCTGCTCGCTCAGAGGAACGTTGCAATCATGCGTGGCGCCCACCTGAATAAAGAAATAGGCTCCGTAGACCAACGTGAAGAGCACCATCTGGAGGCGATGGAGGCTGTTTCCGTTTTCGTCTACGAGGAGGTCTCTGAGAAATTGAGTATGTGTCGCGGTCCGCCTGTTTCGCTCGATCACCACGGCGGGCTTGGTCATGGTCGCCCTGTACCGGGACCGTTGCTCCTTTAGCGTCTGCAGTTGCTGGCGCGCGAGTGTGCCAGTGACACCGCCAGCGGAGCCCGCCGCGACCGGTAGTGTCGACGCGATCTGCCTGTTCAGGCCCACAATGGCTCTCGCGCTAGCCCGAAAAGTTGCCGCAGCGGTTTGCACCATTGAGTCCTTCTGGGCATCCACAGCCGCAGAAACAATGCCTGTCGCGCCGCTGATTCCCAGCAACGCCGCCAGGTTGCCATTGATGTTGCCTTTAAAGTTCTCGGGGATGCCGCCCTTCACTAGGTGGAACGCATCCCACGCATAGATGCCAAGCACCCAGAACAGGGCGCCGACAACCAGCACCGTCCAGAATGCCATCTGGACTCTAGCAAGGCTGTATGACGTCGTCTGTCGATCAGGGTTGTCCGGCGTGGGGCCATCGCGCAGGATTGGAAAGCTACGGTCGAGGATGATGACGAGGGCTCCGCAGGCGAGAACAAGCAAAAGGTACGGGAGCATCGTTGATATATTCACGACTTTTCTCCTCAGTGAAGCGGTGATGGCGCGCCATTTGCGCGGTCCGGCTCCAAGATCGCGTGGGTTAAGAAACTGCGACCCCGCGGAATGTGCCTACGGCCTCTGCGGCGCCCAGTATGATCTGCGAAGTTGCGGCTGAGTCGGCAATCTGCGTTTCAAGACTTGTGAGGAGGCCATCAAGTACCGCGATCGAATCTGGATCCATTTGTGGCACCGTCGCGGGCGCTCCGTAGGACAGGTAGAGGTTGTGAAGAGCCTCTTCGTAGTCGGTAACCGCAGTGAACGCATTCGGGTCGTCAATTGGTCTAAGCGCAATGGCATCCGCCGCGTCGCTGAGGGCGGTAATCTGCCTCAAGATCTCGGTCTGCATGTCGGTAGCAGTGGTGACGTCGCTCATGATTTCGCTCCTGGTTTCGCCCCTGGTTTCGCGGGCTCCGCCGCGGTTCCGCCTGATGCTGCTCCACCAGCCGCAGCGCCGCTAGCCGCAACGGCGCTGGCTCCGGTGGTCGGTGAAGCGGCGGGGGCGTTCAAACTGGTTCCCACGCTCTGACCATAGGCCACCAGGAATTCAAGGTTTTCCTTCCGGCCAGGCTTTTTCGAAAGGGCGGACAGACTTGTTGCGACTGCGGCAAGCTTGTCGGTCGGCAGTTGGGCCGGCGACGGCTGCACGGGTGCCGTTGTAAGCTCGGCGGACAAGGATGCCGCTCCCTGGCTCTGCAACGTTGAAAAGACCGCTCCGGGCGTTGTGCAGGCCAGGAGTGCCATCACGTTTTCCGCCTGCCCGGCGGTAGCAAGGTCTCGAGATGTCTCGGCCACGCGTTCACCGTTGATGGATGCCAGTCCTTTCTGGTAGTTCGTCAAGTCGGCCTGCAGGTTGGTCAGGTCGACCTGGAAAGCCGAGACGTACTTGGCCGTGACCCCCGCGGAGTCTGCCAACCGGTCACTGGCGCAACCCGCGATCGCCACACAGGCGGCGATGAGGTATGGCGCCCCAAGACGACGCTTGCGATTTGCCGGGATCATGATCGAAGTCTCCAGGTGTCACTTCGCGGCGATCGCGATGATGCCGAATGCCTGCAGGAACGCTGCGATCGTCGAAGGCTGCACGCCACCCTGACCGTACGCGCCGATCTCATTGATCACGATCTCGATGACCGTGGCACGTGCATTGGCGACCTGCTGCGTTCCCTGAAGCCTCTGGCTGAAAGCGACGTTCGAAGCCTTGACGAGATCCACACGCGCCACGCTCAACCCGTTCGAGAAACTCTGGTTCACTGCCACGAGAGCTTTGGCAACGGCCTCCTGGTACTGTGGTGAGCACCCAGCCGAGCGATCCGTGAGAGCGCGCCCGAACCCGGCATTGAGGCACGCGGCGCTGGGAGGCGGCTTGCTTGTCCGCGCATCGTTAAGCCGCGAATGAGCATCCAGGAGATACCCCAGCTCGAGCACAAGGTGGTCCCGTTCGTCGAGGCGTAGCGCCGCCTGTTGCTTGATCAAGGCAATCTGGGTTTCAGCGACATTCCCCACGGCATTCTGATAGGCGAGCGCCACGGAGGTCACGCCAGGGTCCGGTGGATCGTTGAGCGCCGCGAGGCCTGCCGAGATGTTCCCGATTGCGGCAGTAACCTGCCTTGCTACCGGGTCCGGCTTGTCACCGGCGCAGGACTTCCCTGCCTCCGCTGCGATGACATCGCAGAGGCTCGTCTTCCTGAATTTCACATTTGCCAGGGCCGTGCCCGGCTGCTTGATTCCAAATGCGCCAGCCAATTGATCAGCGGTAGTGAGCGTGTCGCCGAGATCGCGGAGAGCATCGGTCAGGCTGGGCATGGAAGCAGCGATCGGCGCAGACGCTGCCCCTTCAGACGCTGCGGAAGCCGCGGCAGCCAGTACTGCCTTCTTCTTCGCGTCCAAAGCGTCCGCCTGCGCCTTTTCGGCGGCTTCTGCTGCAGACGCTTGTGCATCGAGTACGGCGGCAGCACTCGCCGCTACAGCTATCTCGCCGCGGTAACGTGCAGAGCCATTGCCTAGTTTCGATATGGTGCTCTCCTTTCTGGCCACATTCTGACAGGCGAGGTCAAGCTGGGTAGCGATCTCAAGGATATCGCCGGTCAATCCTGCTGGCGGCGTAAACGGGCAAGCCGTTGATCCTTTCCCCCCCGCCGCGCTGTACTCCGCAGCACGGCTGGCGACGTACATCTGGAATATCAAAAGATCAGCCGTGAGCACCTTTAGATATCCTGAATTCTTCAGCACATCCGCCGTTGCGTCTGAGGCGGCCGCCGCTGATACCTCTGATGCCCCTGTGAGGCCTATCACCCGGTCTGAAATGTACTGCTCCAGGACCTCTATCGAGGTTTTGCGGCCGGCCTGCTGGAGCAGAAGTGGCGCAAGTAGGGCATCGCGCGCGGCGTTCTCGCTTGCGATCACGTTTTGCACGGTAGCTGAAGCGAGCGCATTCTGCGCGGCCACCGAGGACGCGAGGGCGTCCTTGATGTCGGCCGACTTATAGGTGCTGACGACGTTATCGGTCTTCTTCTGCAAGGCGTCGTCGTGGAGGTAGGTACCGCAACCCCCAAAAAACGCACACGCCATTACAGCCAGGCGTAGCCTGGCGCGTGGCCAGGCCATGCCCGCCGAACTCATCACGGATCTGATGCGATGCATGTTCACAACCTCTCAGGCGGCGACCTTCCGCTCTTCTGGTGCGAATGCAGTGTTCGCCCAACGCGTGTTCTTAGGCATCTCAAGCGGCAAATGACCACGCGAATTGCGAACGCAACCAATTGGCATATTTATGGCAGACGTCAAGGGAATGGTGTGCAGACTACTGACTTCGCGTATGCGCGTTGGCGCACACTTCTCGAGCTAGTGCGTGTTTTCCCTGACGCTAGCCAGAATTAACGTTAGGGGTACGTAATGTAATCGTGGAGGAAATGCAGGATATAGCGTGCCGTGCCACTAGCTGTTTACCTCACCTCCATTGCGCTATGCGGCAAGCCAGCACGAGTTACGTTCCCGTCCTTCCGCGAAGGATGCGATCTTGCCTGCGGCATCCTCGTTTTGGACAACGTGAATCTCGGTCGTTCCTTGCCGAAACGCAAAAAGCCCGCCGACTCCAAGGAGTGCGGCGGGCGTGGTCATAAATGGATCTGTCTTCCTTGTCGCTGCATGCGACGGAATCCCCCGATTGGACCGCGTGCATGCGGGCCGCCAGGAGGGTAACAACGAGCGGCCATGGGAATCGGCGAGCATTCACTGATCGGCGCCAACCGGCCTCGGCTGTAGCCCACCCGTTGCCTGTACACCGATCGCTGCTGGTTTGCCGAAGCGCCCGAAGTCGGGCACTCCACCGAGGCTTTCGAGGTAGGACTCGGGGCAAACACCATTGCGTGGCGCGAGTTCGCGGAACTCGTCGAGTACCTTGGTCGATTTTTCGATCATGGGCGAGCGATCACGCAACTCGAGCGACAGGATGAACCCTGTGCCGCGTGCGCGCTGGATATTGGTGAGGGCGGCTTCCTCTTCGCGCAAGCGGGAGAGTGCGAATTCAAGGTTCCACTTCACGTCCGCAGGGACCAGGCCGGCGGACTTCGCTTCGATGGTTGTAGTCAAGATTAACACTCCATAGCCGGACAACCGGCGTTGAGAAGGAGTGAGCGTGAGCTCTCCGGTCACGTGGACGGGAAAGCATTTCCAAGTCGCTGATTTGGGGCGCGCCACTCCCTGTCGGGGTGGCGCACTCGGTTGCTATCGCGTGAGTCCCGCGCATTCCAGTGCTTTCGGCCACCAGCGCCGCGCTCGATCGTTTGCCGGGTGCAGGCTGATGTTCGTGAACGAACCATCGTGCATGTCGCGGCCACCGTACGCGGTGATAGAGCCGTTGCCCCCGTCGCTTAGTTCCGCGTGGAGATAGTCGGATCGCAGGCGGTCAACGAGCCCACGAAACGAGTCTTCGACGTTTTCGAAGTCGAAGCCGGTTTCGGCGGGTTCGCACTTCGCAGCGGATTCGTCGGTGATGATCTCGAAGGTCTGGTTAAAGCGCATCGGTTCCAGTGCCATGAGCGTCTCTTTCTTCTGATTCATGTTCTCTCCTTTTTGCCTATAGGCTGGTTAAAGGAGTCGAGCGCGGGGCTCGCGCCGCGCGTAACGCTGCGGGAGATGGACGCTGAGGAGGGAACTCGAGCGTCTATGGAGACGCCCGTATCCCCGCTGCGGGTGGAGTGGTTACGAGACCTCGCAGATCCCCGACCCAGGGGTCTAGGCGCGCGAGATCGGAGTTCGTGTGAGGAACGCCACCGAAGTTCAGGCGACGGTACAGTTCCTTGAGTGTCGCCTCGTTGTCGCCCGGTATTTCAATCCATGGGAACGCGACATGCAGGAACCGACGGCGTCGATCGCGCAGAGGGAGATCCGGGAAGCGGATCTGGCCGAACACAGCAAAGTCCCCGGCATGAAATCGTGCTAGCGCTGTCAAACGTTGTTGACCGTCGATCAGCAATGCTGAGAGCGGCATCGGCCCGTCGTTATCCCAGTCGGCCTTGCTCGCAACGAAATGGCCGGTTCCGAGACCGAGGAAAATTCCCTCGATAAAGGCGATCTGTCTCGCCTTCTCCCATACCGGATCACGCTGCCACTGCGGAATCGCAAAATTTCCGAGCTTGCGCAACGAGGGGTGCCCCGGATGATCGGCTACGCCAATTCCAAGCGCGAACTCGATATTGGTCTGGCGTGGTGTGCCGGCGAGCAGCGGCTCGGGCAGCGAGGTGAAATTGCTGTTCAATGGTTCTCTCCAGTTGCCAATGAAGGCGATCTAAAAAGGAGAGGGCACTGGAGACTCCCGGTGTCCGGCTGAGCGCATGCTCGGCGAGACTCTGTCGGGTTTGTTGTGGCGCGGGGCGCTTGGGGAGGCATTCTGGTCGTGCCGATCGAACGGCTTGCTCGATTGTACATGACTCTCTGTGCGACCGTACGCCATGCATACGGAGGGGGCGCCGCCCGCTCGCTATCGAGGGCGGGCGGCGGGCGGGATTTCCGATAGATGCTGCAAGGCGAAGTTGGGATCAGGAACAATCGCGATTTCCGTACCACTAGCCCTTAACCTACAAGAGCACGACTTTCCTGGTAGTCGTATTCAGGCCGGAACCGACGATTCGAATTCAACGTGTGGACGGTACGCAGTCCATCCTCGTCGCGTGTAGTGATCGACATCGTGTATCGCCCATTTGAAAGGGTCCGGCCAATCACCCCGGTGTCGGCGTGTGCATAGAACTCATCGTAGGAGAGGTGCATCGCCGTTTTGTATTCACCGACGATGTGCACGACGCCGTAGGTGCCATGGGGTGGCAGTTCCCCACTGAGCGATAGTCCAACGCCCTTGACCCAGGCCAGAAAGTTCTCGCGCTTATTGAACGCGATATGGGATCTGCCGCACGTGTGCACAAGATACCAATAGTCGCAGGTACGATCGTGCCCCTCCTGATTGCGCGCGATGGCCATCATTTGCCCATATCGTCTTTCCGCGGGCCGACACGCACATTGATCGATCAGGCGGCTCATTTCCTCTGCGCTCCCGGTTCGACCCGGCTCGATCATGTTGCTCAACTCCGGCGACGTGTTCTTGCTGGTCATATTTTTCTCCTTAATCTGCCGCATTGAGTGGGCTAGTTAAAAAGGAGAGAGCGCATCGCTCGGCCAGACATATGCCTGGCTGAACGAGCAGCGGTTCAGCAACCCGGAAGGGGCGTTGTCAATTGATTCAAAGCGAGAAGCGGGAGCGCACCGAGATGGCACGCTCCCACGACTGCCGTTACCCCTGTTGCATCGCGGCGACCAAATGTGCCGCGCGCGCAGCGTCGAGATCGGCTTGCTCGATGTCTTCGAGCTCGACTACCTCGAAGAACGCGCAGATCTGTTCGACTACAGTGATGCGGTGAGGGCGGTCGCGAAAGTCGACGTCCCTGGAGGTGACGAGATCGTTCGTGCTATCCGTGTCGTCCTCCATTGCATGAATGACA
The DNA here is from genome assembly GCF_905220195.1 of Paraburkholderia sp. J8-2. Lineage (NCBI taxonomy): Bacteria > Pseudomonadati > Pseudomonadota > Betaproteobacteria > Burkholderiales > Burkholderiaceae > Paraburkholderia > Paraburkholderia sp. J8-2. The sequence continues at coordinate 24,605 of NZ_CAJMZA010000006.1, read as the reverse complement.
CGGAGATCGCAGGCAAGAACTGCGGAGGTCACGTCGATGGGCTCGGGATCGCCTACGGGGCGGAAATTGAAGTCTTCGGACTGGAACGTCGCGATGATCTCCCGCGTACCATACTCGATTTCGCTCACCGGATCATCCTCGGTGTTGGCCTCGGCGGCAAGCAATGCCTCGTAGAAGCGATCAGGGTCGTCGACGACGAGCTTTACATCACCTTCTGCGCTGACAAAGGCTTTCAGCTTGAGCAAGACGTCCGATGAAAGCTTCAGGCGGTAGTCTGATCCGCTTGTGACCGCCACGCCCTCGCCCAGATCAACTGCGCCATCGATGAGTACGTCGACAGATCCCAGAAGAGCGCCGTCAACCCATAGCGCGCCTGTGGCGGCCCGCCCACTGTCCTGTGAGAGGAGGGCGAAAAGGCGTGCGAGATTCTGCGCTCGAGCGACGCTAGGCGCGCTCTCGTGGTCATCAGTGTAGATATCGCCGATACTCGCTGCCGCCGCGATCGCGTGCGAAACGATACGCGAGGCTGAAAGGAGCGACGCAATCAGGGCTTTCGTGCTTTGGGTGCAAGTCATTATTACTCTCCGTGCCATTTGGCGTTGAAAAACGGGAGAGCGGAAGGCTCGGCTGATGTCAGAATCAGCGAAGCGCAGGACGGCCCAATTCGGGCTTCGAAGTCTGCGTTGCGAGAAAGTGGGAGATGACCGCGCCAAAGGGCAAAGGGCTGGCAGGGTTAAATCTGAACTCGCTCGGTTGCTTGCGGCGCAACGGGAACGATAGGGCGAGTACCAGTCTTTCCGAGGGGAAGACTGGTACCTGCCTGTTACGCGTTGATTTTGCTGACGTGATGGATGTTCACGCGGCCGCTCTGCACGAGGTGGCGATCACGCTCTGTGTTCAGGCGGTTGTCATCCCACTTGATGGTTGCGGTGTCGTCGCTCCAGAGCATTTCAACCTTGCCCTGGTGAACTTGGGGCGGCCGGGCCTCAACGTCTTGTACGAACACGCGGGTGCCAGTAGCAATGCCACGAAGTTGGGAAACGGCGACAGCTTGAGTTGCTTGATTCATGATTTACTCCTTTTGCGAGAAATCGCCTTGGAAAGGAGTCGGCGCAGTGCGCTCGGTTGAGGCTAAAGCCTCACTGGAACGCGCGGGGGATCACGAATCGTGTTGTGTGGTCAAAATCGTGCCGATCTAACGGCTGTCCGAGACAGTACCAGCGTTTCGCTGGCGGCACAAGCGTCAGGCCGCGCCGCCCGAGGAGACGCATGCACGCTTCCGCGAGGGATGTGCAGACGTAGAGTCGGCCCCACGGGACGTTGCGGAAGCGCACACCATCGCGGGACCGCCGGTGGTTGGCGAGGTTTGGGAGCGACATCGTGTGCTTGGCTGGTACGCTTTCGGAGTTTCCGCCAGGGCGCTCTGCGCTGGATCGTCTGTGTGCCAGGCAGGCGGTTTGCGTTCGTGCACTGGTGCGCTATCTTTGCACTTTGTTGACCGATTACCCTGGAAGAGGAGGCGATTCGACTATGTTCCTGCTGCTTGAACTGTTTCGCGAGAAAAGCGAGCAACCGCTCGGCCGTGCCAGCAAAGCGCTACTGGATTTTGAGCATTACCGCGAGGATACCGGGCCGGTCGTCATGCCCATCCAGGCGGCAGCGATTGTGGCCTTCGAGCGCATCCACGTCACGACCACGGGGCGGCTCAACTCAACTGAGGCCAACTTAGCGGACCACACGACGGGCGTGCGGCTGCGTCTTTCCGACCGGACGCAGTGGATCGTGCTGGACGGAACAAACTCGACATTCGAGACAAACTACGCAGCGGCGCGCAGGAGCGCCGGAACAGTATTTTTTGACTGCGGACCGTCACAGTATACGGAGAGATTTGCGCCGGTAGAGAAGGCCGTACGCCTACGGCGCGCTGGAATGCTAGCGGAGTGCGAATGAACGCGGATCCGCGACCGCTTCGCGGCGAGGCTTTTCCGTCCGCGCATTGAAAAGCGCTTCTGTCAATGCGCCGATTTTTTTAAAAACGCTCAAACTGAATATACCGGCAGCGCGCACATTCACCTCGAAACGCGCTGCCGCGCGCATTTGCCTTTAAGGCGGTCGGCGATTTTCGTGCCAGCGACACCGAGTACTTCTCCAACCCACGGACGCGCTCGAAATCTGTGCTATTCTGGGACTAGCCGTTAAATCGGCACGATCAGCGTTTTCAATCAAAGCCCTCTCGGGCTTTTCTCACACAGCGGCGACACCCCTTACGGTGGCGCTTCATTCTGCGGCACTTCCTTTATACACGCGTCAGCGTGGGATCTGGCCTGTCCTGCAGCCGTTTGGTGAAGTCACGCTTCGCCAAGCACCCGAAATGTTGCTTGATTCTTTCATTTCGCCCACATGGGCATGGGGAGTCAAATCATGAATCAGGCAACCACCGCTACGGCTTCGGACCCGCGTCAACTCTTGCTGGTGTTCGCCGAGCCGCCGAAAGACTTCACAGCGCGCGCCAAGAGACCTGCAAGTGAGGGTGTCGCGGCTCTCGGCAACGACGATTTCAATGACCACAGGAGCGCCAGCTACCGCTACGCTGACACGGGGTACATCGCCGGGTCTCGCAAAGAGGAAGCGGCCTCGCAGGTTATTCTCCGAGCTAAACGGGAAGGTCTTCGCGTGCATGCGCGAGCGATCGACTGGAAAGCGCTCGAAACCAATCCGCGGGAAGCACGGGAGCTCATCACGAAGTCGAACCTGTTCGGCGTGGTGGACTGGCATGGCATGCGGGTGGACGGGCTCCAGGCGGCTGCCGGATTTCTCATCGACCGGGTGTACGCTGCAATCGCCCAACAGCCCGATCAGGATGCACCACAAGCCCGTCAGGACTACACCGTGGCGCTGCAAACGCTTCGGGATCAACTGGAGGCCTGCAGGACAGTCGGTGAGGTCGTCGCCGCACTCGCGGAATTGCGGGAAGAGCTCGAAGGCATCAAGCTGACCGCGGAGGAGCAAATCGAGGTCGGCGACCTGCGCGCCCAGACCCGAACGCTCGTAGAGGAGCGTCGCGAACTCGAGCAAGTGAGCGACGCAGCCTACCAGGCGATGAATGAGGCGGCGGCGGAGCACTGCGCGATTAAGCGGGGGCTCGAAAGTCGCGAGCGCCGCGGGTGGAAGGTATCGACCGAGCATCTGGAGGGGCAAAAGGAAGCGAAGGCACTGGAAGATCAGCGCCGGGCTGAATGGATTGCAACTCGCGAAGGCAGTGCGAAAGCCCGTCGTGAAGAGATCAGGGACGCTGAAACGGCGCTCGGCAAGCACGTCAGATCGATCTACGCTGCCGCGCTCGTGCGCAATCAGGCGGAAAATCCGTTTCATCGCGGACTGAACCTGATGGGAGAGCGCCTGATCAAGGTAGTGCTATACCGCTCGACGAAGGGCTCGGAGGCATTCGCCCGACACGTCACGGCAGCGACAACGGGTCTCATCGCGGACTGGTCGTGGCTGGAGGCCGAAGTGACACGCGCGCCGCGCGTCACCAAGGAGTCAGTGCGGTTCCAGTTTCGCATCGCCGAGAACTTCGAACGCGTGGGTGGTCGCACCGTCGTCCCTGATTCGACAGCGGAGCTGAAGGAGATGTTCCAACTTCGCAATGTACAGTCGGGTCATTGGGTACAGAGGGATTTCGCGAGTGCGAAATTCCATACCGAGCAAACGGCGGCAGCGTTTGCGGATCTCGCTGACCTGATAGGGATCGAAGACCGCGCTGTGTCGCATGGTGGACGATTGGCAATGGCGTTCGGCGCACGCGGCAAGGGTGCTACGGGCGCGAAGGGTGGCGCTCCGTCGGCACACTACGAAACGGTTCATCGCGTCATCAATGTGACGAAGGAGCGGGGCGGCGGCTCAGCGGGTCACGAATGGTTCCATTCGCTTGATGACCTGATTGTCGAAGTGGTCACGGGGAATCCGGGCGTGGTGCAGTTCGCCACGATGAGCCCCGATATGCTGCCGGCCGGCGAGTTGCGTGACGCGTTCCACGCACTTTGCTATGCGATGACAACGGGAACGCAGAGGGCAACGCGTATTCTGGTCTACACGGCAAAGGACGCGGAGCTGGCGGCAAAGAACGTGGTGCCCGGAAAGGGTGGGAAAATCCCGAGTCTGATCCGCAACGCCGGCAACCTGAGCGCGGCCCTTCAGGGCCTCGAGCAGCACTTTCGGGTTCAGCCAGGCGAGGTGCCGGTGGGGCGCAACAAGAGCAACTACTTGGGGTGGCGCCGTATCGCAATTGCCTTCTACGGCGGGAACCCCGACGGTGGCGAAATTGAGGTGCAAACCGGCCCGACGATGTCGTCCTTCAAGGCGGAAGCCGTGAAGCTCGATGGGAAGGGAAAGCCGTACTTCACCGAGATCTACGAGATGGCCGCGCGAGCGTTCCAGTCGTGGATCGAAGATCGGTTGGCAGAGCAGGGCAGACGTAACGACTACCTGTCGGTTTTCGCCGACAACGCGTTTTATGTCGATCCGCTTACCGGCACCAACTGGAAGCCCTATCCGGAAGGAGAGGAGCGCAAGCGTATCAACGCGGCCTTCGATCAACTGGCCGCAGCACTGCGTAAGCACCTTTATCCCTGAGCAGTACGCAAGCCTGCCGCTCGCCTCGAGAGAGAGGGCGGTTCGCTTAACTTCAACTTGAGACAACCCGCTGAACGACCCCATAGGGGGCTTCAGCGGGAGTCCATTTCCCTAACCCCGCTTCGCAAGAATCACTATTCTTGCCGAGCGTCGTCCACTCTCATTTCCTTCCCTGCAGTTTGCTCACACGATCGTCGTGCACGCGCCGCGGGCAGGACGCGTATGCCGCTACTCGGCGGCATTCCATCAACGCCCGATGCGGCGGGACTGGTGCCTGTTGCTATAACGGCTTCAAGCGGTGAAGAGGCGCAGTCAGGCCCGGCCTGATGTACTGTACCGACTTTCGCACCCCAGACCAGAGCGCTCATCGGCCCCCATGCGTCGTTCGTCGCTGCAGGGTGCCGCTCGTCCGATTGTTGCCGACATCACGCCATCGATTCGAGATACTCCTTCGTATGCCGCCCCGCCCCGAGTCGAGTACCTTGAGCGGCCAGAATCCACTCGACTGCGCACCCGGGAGGCAGATCCACTACGTGCCATTTGCTGCACCACCGGTAGTGGTTCAGCACCTCGGCACTCCGCTATCAGATGAAGGAGAGCCGGGATTGACGACCAACCCGAGAATTGGATTTTAGATATGAGCCTGATTGTGATTGCCGCATTCTTCTTCGTTCCGATTCTCTCGCTTGTGAGCATCCAGATGTTCGCAGCTCGAGTTCGCAATCTCACGGTGTCGCGAAAACCGTATGCCACAGGGAGCATTTTCAGCTTCGTGGCGCTGATGATTGGATTGCAGATCTTGCTCGATAGTTGGGCCGGCGTGAGCGATCCGCCTGCGTTTAACACGCTATTTTGGACCCGGTTACTGTCGCCCTCGATTATCAGTCTCGTCGTGGTGCTTGGCGTGGCGCACATGCTGAAGCTGCGGTTTTCCCGCAAAGCATACCTCGCCGGATGGCTGTCTGGGCTCGCTGGGGCTCTGGGTACCGTCTGGTTGTTCTACTGGTATTTCAACGGGTGATTTGCCGAGACCGCTGTCGGCAGCGTTTCAGCATCAACAACAAACAACTTACAGGAGGCGATCTTGAGTCTGCTGGTCATTGCGGGCTTCGTTTTCGTTCCGATGCTGTTGCTCCTCGGCGCTGAGTATTCAGCATCTGCGATGTTTAGGTTACGCGTATCACGCGGTCCCTATTTCACTGGACTGGCAACGGGCTACGTCTCGTTGTTGTTTGGAATCGTTTTGATGATCGAACGGTGGGGCGATGAGAGCAAACCGGAATACTACAAACCGGTTTGGGATGCGTTGTTGACGCCTTCGATTGTCAGCCTCGTGACGCTACTCGGATTGGGATACATGCTGAAGATCAAGTTTTCGCGGAGAGCATTTATGCGGGGATGGATTTCCGGTCTTGCCAGCGCGCTGGGTACGCTCGGATTATTTTGCTGGTACTTCACTTGATTCTTCGATTGAGCGAAGCCGTGCACTCGTTGAAAGCGACGGACACACGGCACTAGCTTCTTGCCGTCTCGCGAGCGAGTCGTCGCCTTCCCCAGCGACTTCTGCGATTCGGATCTTGGGGGCGGGGCAGGACTTTGAAATCGGGGAGGAGGCACAGCCGAGCGTTCGTGCCGCCGGCGGCGTCCTCCGGGCCGCCATGGCTATGCGCTGTCCTCATGGGGTGGCGATTCTTTAATCCAGCGCTCAAGCTCTTCAAAACGGTCGAAGGTGGGTCGCGCAAGCCATGATCCGAATACTTCGGCCCACTCGCTCCAGTCCAGATCGCGTGGGTCGAACTCTTCCTCGATGCGTGCTTCGTCGTCCTCCCGTAGATAGGCGAACTCGACGCTTCTTCCATTCCACCAGGCGATCACGAAGCGGCTGAGGTGAGCTGCCGACCAACGAGGCTGGTCTCGTAACAGCATGCCGACGTCCGAAACAAACGCATCAAGGGTGATCTGTGCCACGGAAGCCTCCGGTTTTGCGCTGTTGAGAACCGAGTCTAACTCTCGGCGTCGACAGTCGCGCTGTAAGCGCCGTATCTGGGGATGGCGGCGGGCGTTGGGGCGACCACTCGTTCCCCAGTTGCGAGGTCAAAGACGGTGATGCAAGCGTTGCGGCGCGCGTTGGCCTCCCTGTAGCGCACCCAGACATCCATGTCGCCCCACCTCGAGATGTCCTCGGAGAACTCGATCGGCTCAAGATCCTTGTCTTCTGTGCGCAGGATGATCGCGCCGAGGCAGACGGTTTCGAGAAAGGCGCGAGTGTCCGAAATGGATTTCAAGGGCCCTTGCCACGATTCGCTGCTGCCGCGTTTGTACGGGGAAGGCCCGAGCACATAGCTTCGGATGACGCTGCGCGGCACGACATGCTCGAATCGAAACCGCTTTGAGGACTCGCGCGCACCGTCGGCCCACGCCGCCAGCGCGGATTTTGACCAGTACCGAACGCCATCCGGGACCTTGCTGTACTGGTAGTACTCGGTGCGTGATACTCGGCGCATGTCCAGTTCGCGCTCGACCGCATGATTGGCTCGGACGAATCGATCGAATTTGCCAGACCACTCAGGCCAGACGGCGAGCACGTGCTCGAGCACTGCTAGCTTTGTTGCGTAGGCGAGATCGCAATTGGTAATGATCCGGAAGAGGTCATTGGCGATGTCTCGTTTTGTCATGTAATGTTGCGGTGCCGGCGCCATTCGGTTCACCCCGGTTAGTCGTTTCTGGTTTCGCGCGGGAGTGAGATGATCCGCCGCACGCCTGTGTTCTTGAGCCCCGCACATTACCACTAGGTATCGGCGGCCGAGACAACTCATTCGTGCCCAGAATCGGGCGTCGTGGAATGTGCGGCACCCTGCGCTCCTTTGCGAGGACGTGTCGGAGCCGTGACTCGTGCGCTGCGAGCTTTCGTTTCACGGGGCCCACCCGTCAGGAGGGCTGCGCGGCGATATGCTTTGGGTTCCCGAATGTTCTCACCTTCGTGTGGGAACACTCAGATGCATGCCGTCTCCTACCGACGCTGGTGCACACCAGGTTCTTGATCAACGCCTTAACGTTCATATGGGTGGCGTTGCCCCAGATGCGTGTGCCCGCGCCGCGGAATGGATGGCAGTGTACGGCAGCGCCGAGACTTGGGCGGGTGGTTCTCGCACGGGACCTTTCGAGGCAGACGTAACGTGCGCACCTGCTACCCACCGTGATGAAGGGTGCTCGGTCATTGAGGGTGCCGACGGCGAGGTGGTGCGGCTGGTCTGTGTTATATTACCCCCAGCCGTTCAATCGGCATCAGATTTCCACTAGGCCCCGCGCCGCATCAGCCTCCCACCGGGAGCGCTTCGCAAGTATCCCCCGCATCCCGAACGCTGTGATGAGAGTCACTCATCAGAGCGCTTGCGCTTGCTCCTTTTCAACCACCGCTGTGCGGTAAAGAGGAGAACGTCATGAATAGCAAGAACGATCGGAAGCTGCCGGAAATCGATGTTGAGGCACTGGAGCGCGAGCGTGGACTGCTCTCGGACCAGGTGAACAGTTTGCGTCAGCGTGAAGACGCAGCCGTAAGCTGGGTGAAGCGGAACGGGTTCAAAGAGAAGCGTTTTGCGGCACAGAACCGACTCGATGAAATCGACAAGCTTCTGAAGCAAGATCAGCAACGGAAAGAGCAGGAAACGGATGATCCGACCTTTGACGTCAAGGCGTTCGTGGCCGAGCGTAGCGGCACGAGTGCAGCGGACTGGGAGTTCTTTGACGGTCCGGAGACGGGCGTTGGCACGGAGTATTGGCTGGCAAGCGAGGCGGACAGCCTGGAGGCGTATGTCTGTATCGATCAGGGCGAGGTGGTCTCATGCGAGATCAACGAGACCAAATCGAATAGCGACGACCGGAAACTGCCGAAAACGAGTGGTGAATTTCCGGTCTTGTTCGAAATCGACCCCACATCGAACGAGGCAACCGGGACCGTCATGCCATTCTGCTCGACGGCTTGCCGCGATGCTTGCGGTGGGACAGCCTACCCTGGGTTCCGGATGGCGAAGGAGGGCACGTCAACACTGTCCGACTTCGGCTATGACCCGCAGTGCGAAGAATGCGGAGGCGACATCAAGTCGATTGCCGGCCTGTCGGATGAGCGGAAGCCGGTGGATAGCTCTACAGCGAACAACTGGCGAGTCATGCTGCATGAGGCACCGGGTGACAAGGTCCAGCTTGTATTCGACTGTTTTGCGGATGATGCAGATCATGCCGCTGAGCAAGCCGAAGGTGCCTATCCGGGCTGTGAAGTCATCTCGACGACGCAGTTGGAGGATATCGAACAGCGGGAACTGCAGGATGCCGTTGTCAAGGCCGCCGTCGGAGATGAAGTCATCGTCAACGTCGGTGTTGGGCCATCCAGGACCATCTTGGCAGTGATCGAACGCGAGGCCAACGAACTCGGACTGTATACCGCGCGCGTCGCCCAGGAAAGCCGCAAGATCTTCGATCGGGAGACCGTTCTGTTTTACGTGCAACAGATCTCGTCCGTGGTTCGAAGCAAACCGGAAATCCAGCCCGGCATGTAACCATCAACTCGCAACCCCCGCCCGCCGTGTCCCGATTTTTCGGGTCCGGCGGGCGTTTCTTCTTTCTGACTTGCCTGTTCTCTGAATGCCCGCCATTGCGCCCGCGGCCTTTCTCTGCCTAGGAGCGGTCCCGCGCAAAGGTGAGGTCATTCGGGATTCCAAACAAATCGCCGAACAGCCAACCCGAAGGTGTCCCGCGCGACCCGCTAGATCGGGCAAGGTGAACGAAATGTGGCAGTTCTGTTGAAGAAGTGCGACAAGCGCCTTCAGATTCAGGAATTGTGTAGGGGTGGCGAACGCCTTCCCGTGGTCCCTCTTCCCACAAGCGGGCCGCGCGTGGAAGACCGCGCCGCCCGGATGCTGCAGACGAGGGGGATATTGTTGGATTTTGGGAACTGCTATTCCTCTAGTGTCGTTGTCAGCGGAAAAATCGAGCACAATCTGACTGCCACGGGACGGTAGCGTGGGGCTCGCAAAGGAGTTCTAATGAGCTTGAGTTCGCACATGGCGTTCGCCCTAAACGGGGCAGGGCAGGTTGTCGCGGCACACGACTTGCCTCGGGTTGGCCCCGCGATTTTCCGTTGCGCGAATTGCGGTGGTGAGGTTAGCCTGTACCGGCCAGATAACTCTCACGCCTATTTCCGCCACGCGCGAGGCAGCGCCTGCGAACAAGGTGCCTTACATGCGCTTCGTGCGGCAGCGCTACAGACGCTGGTCGAGAGCCGGTTTGTTCACGCCCCGCCGTTGAGCAGGAGCGGTAGCGGGCGGGTGAAGCGGCACATGATAGAGGCGTGGGGCGCGGAGGCGTCGACCTGCACGCGTGTCGACGGCGTCGGCGTGGACTTCTATGCAGAGACCCTTGCAGGACCCCTGATTATCCAGATCGCCATGCGTGCCCTGTACGACCCCAACAGCCGGCTGGCCATACGCGCACTTGGCTATGCCGCGCTTGAGATTTCGATCCCCAGGCCGGGTGTAGTCTTGTGCGTCGGTGACCTCCGGGAGGTCGTTCTTCATGGGCTGACGAACAAGATATGGCTGTGGCACCCAGCAATTGGCAATCGCGAGCGCCAGCCTCTGGCACAGAGGCGAATGGCCGAAACGGCCCTGCTCTTTGGTGAGGCCAAGAAGGCACCGTCAAGGCTTTCCATGCCCGTCGTGATCTCTCCGTGGGCTGATGTAGGCACCATCGCGACGGGTGTTCCTTACCGACAGCTACCAGTCTCCGAAAGGATTCGCGAGATCGAGCAGCAACTTGGGGAGGCGTGCGAGGACTGGCCAGATGCCGTCAATATCGATGTCGCAGGGAAGGACTCGTTCGGCGTGGACCCGCGTCTATGGCAGGCGGATGTCTTCGGGAGATTCGTATTCCATCGGGGGCAAGGCGTGAACGCACCGGATTTTTCTAGTCTCGCCGTGGTGCGGTGGCTGTCCATGCGCTATGCGAGCACGCCCGGGTTCGAGAGGGCGGAAGCGGTCGCCATCGACGAGTATCTGCGCGCGCTAGTGACGCGGGGCTATCTGATGGGGCTGCCGGAGCAGCATTTCAGGGCCTTGCCACAGCCGATTCCTCAAGGTCTCGAGACGCTTAGGTGGAGGCCGGATGCGAGGCTAAGTGTTAGCGGTTTGAGAGTATCTTCCGAGCAGGTGCGCCTGGATATTCCGGTCACCCAAGTTCAGCGCATTCTCGAGTATTTCGAGGATGGCCATCCTGCTGCGCCGGTGAGGGCTTTCGTCGAGGATTTGATGGTCCGCCTTCACGCACCCGAGCGGACGGTCGTCGCGTTGCTCCGTGAAGCTGGGCTGGTCGATGGCTGAAACGTACCGTGCGCTGCTGCGTGTAGCCGCCAGGAATGTGCGGCGCGATGCAATCACTCAGTAAAAGGCTTTCGCAAGGCCCCCGAACGCGGGGAGGTGCACCATGTGCGAACCAAACACTACGCCGTGTGGTTGAAATTCACCCGCTTGACCGCGCCGTACGTCGCCTCCATAATGCGCTTCAAGGGAACACCGGCCCCGACCTCCCACACTGGTAAAACCTCTCTGCAGGCCCGGCGCAGCGCTCTCGAGTTTGCATTCAACGACAACCAGTGAATGCCTCGCCAAGTGGGATCGCAGGCATCCTCGACTGGGAGTCCATGCATGCGCACCTATTTCCGCTCAACCAAGCGGGTCAAGCAGATTGCCAAGGCCCTTTCGGCCGCCATCCCTTCATATTCGCTCTGTCGAGCTCTTGACGCGGTAGCAATGATGTTCGGCTATCGCGACTGGCACGATCTTGACACGTTCACAGCAAATTATCGCGGTGAGCCGACGCCGCCGATGGGAGACCTCGGGTCCCGGGACCCACTGGATCGAAGCCGGCACGACGAGGAGCAGTTTCAGATCGAGTCGTTGGCGAAGGCGCTCGGGCCGCACGGCTCTCATGCGGAGGATGTCTACTGGTGGATCACCGGCGGATTCGAAGGCATTTCGCGGCGGCGTCTCTCCGATGAGCCAGAGGGTCGGCAGATCCTGCGCTGCATGGCTTACGACCGCTTTCCCCGTAACGCCGCAAAGTTTTATGCGTGGGCAGACTTCGACTACGGCGACGATGGCAATTTCGTGTGTGGCATCGTCCCCGATCTTGAATGCCACTATGGCGGGGCTGCGAACGCGTTCCTGAAATGGGTCGATCGGCATGAAGACAAACTCACTGCGATGACGATCGCCGAGGCCACGCGGACGGAGATCCGGGACGAGACAGTCTCAACAAAGCTCGACGATGGTTCGATGCAACAGGGGCGCCTCGTGCGCATTGTCGCGTTTGAGGCAGGCACCGACGTCATTCAGGGCATCGCGACTGTCGAGCTTGTCATGAGGGTACTTCCAGTCGCAGGTATCGAGGTCGACGTGATCGTTCATGCAGCGCAAACGCGCTCGGACGAAGACTTCTGCGAGGTTGCGCTCGCGACCACGTTGCTGATCTACCTCGAACATGTAGTCGACTTTACGCTATGGTCGAACATTGATCATGAAGATCTCATGATTGAATTCGACGCGATCCCCATGAGCCGCGGCGCAGGGGACATGGTTGACTGCATCATGGATCTGCTGCAAGACAAGATCAATCAGGGCGAGTTTGCGATGGACTGCGCGGGGCTGATTCAATCCGAGTTTGAGGTCATCGAGTTTGATAATCGGTACCCGGAGAGCCTTGACGCCGTCCCCGGCTAGCGAGAGCCGCCGGCGGCCGGGTGCGGACCGTTGGGCGGCGTAAGCCCCTTGACGGTCAACGCCTCAAGCGAGGGAACATGCGGGGCCGAGGGTGCGCACCATCTTCGAGATGCTGTCGCGCGATCGTCGGGGCGCGACTCGCAGAACTATAGTGCAGGAGGTTGCGTCGTCTTCGCCATGGCGCACATTGACACGCAACCATCGCCCCCGGTCTCGCAGGCCGCCCCCTCTTGACAGTTCTACCCCTGTTTGCGGCATACTTCCGCACAGAATAGGAGCAGGCTAGCGTGGGCCGCTGCGTATTGACAGCGGCTCCAGATTTCCCACCGGCAGTCTTGTGCGCCATACGGTGCGCTTGGGTGGCGAAGGATATGGCTATCGCAAGGCGCTTGGCAGGCGCGTTCCTGACGACGATCGTCGACGGGCACTGTGGTGGTCGATAACTATTCAAATCGGCGTCTGGCCACGGGCGCCAATTTTGAATATCACTTTCGCCTTTAGGGAAATTGCCATGGACACGAGCACCAATTATTCTCCACCCGCGTCTGACGAAAGCCCCAATCGAAAAGCCGTCCCGGTGCCGGCTGTGGTGCTGCCGTTTCGCAAAAGCATCTGGCGCAAAACGACGGACTATCAGTTCGGAGGCTGTTCCCAGGAAGAGTTCAAGGTCCTGTCGCAGCTTTACGACGTCATCTCCGCCAAGCTGCAAATCGCGTTCCCGAATCTTGCTGATAGCGTGGCGCTCGCCTCGGCCATCGATTCGCTGCCTGACGATCCGGCGACAGCCGAGAGTAGCGAACTGGAAACAGCGATCAAGGCTTTCCTTATCCGCGCGTTGCGGCTCCGCGGAATTGGCATTGCAGTTGCCGTATGCGCGCTGGCCGTCCTCAAAGGAGGGCGCTACGCACCCATCGACCGGAAGGTCGTGGGTGGACTGCTCAATCTCGGGATCGTCACCGCAATCGACGCAAAGGCGCTTCTTCGTAATGACGTTACGGAATTCGCGCGCGTCTACGCGTTCACGGTCTTGCCTGAATGGCGCAAAGAAACGCAGCGACGCACGCCTGAACAAGCGGATGCCTTCTGGGCGTCGCACGCCTAGCACGAAATCGAGGCGCGCCATCCGGCGGTGGGCGTACTATGCCCATAGCGGGGTGAGAAGTCCCTGTGCTCCCTCCGTCCATCGAGACACGCCGGTGCGGGCTTGGGGACTTCACCCATGCGTTTGCACTTTCAGAGCGCGTCCATTGGCGGATTGGAGACAGGCATGCCGAGAACCCCCGAGACACTAAACAAATGCGCCGCTGTTTTGCGCCTGCGTCCGCGTTTGATCAGCGCCCTATATACCGTCTTCAGAGAGATAGACCAAGCTTGGCGTAGGTGTCAAGTCGTGTGAGCGAGCCGACGCCGTGAAGCGCGTGACCGGTAAAGATCCCCTCAAGCTCACACGATGAAGCTCGGCGCGGATCGTGGCGGCAAGGTCGCCACAGAGATGTCGATGTAGGCAATGATCTGCATCCCTGCAAGCGTCAGGGAGCCGTCTTGTATGTCTACCTTGCCAGCGGTGCCCAAGGGGCCGATCGCGAAGGAGCTGTTGATGGCGCTCGCGTCCGCTTCATTGAACTGTGCGGACATCACGACATTGCGCACGACAATGAACTGGATCGGGATCTGCGCCAGCAGCGCCCCGGATGCACCGTCGATGCCCGGGTTCAGCTCACCCCGTCGGGCATCCGGAATGTACCAGTTCATGTCTATCAGAAAAGGGGTATAGAGCCAAGGTCGGTCGATTTTCACGACGGTGTACTCGAATGAAACGTCCACGTGATCTTGCCCAATCGGATCGGTCGTGACGGTATCAGGGAGCACCACCTCGCGCAGCGCCACAGTAGTTGCCGGCGTGGTCGCAACCACTGGAAGGCCCTCCACCATATCGCTCAACGGCGTCGCCAGTGCAAGCGTGCGGAGCGCCCGTACCTGTTGGGCAAGCGCCGCTGTGTTGAACGCCGGACCGCCGAGATACCCAGTAAGGTCGGTCCAGTGCTTATCGACCGCGGGGCTGGTTATTACAGGAGGCGCAGGGTCGATCCATCCTGGTCGATGGAGTAGATCACTGAGGTTGGGTGGCGGCCACTTCGCGAGGCCGGGTGATAGGGCAAGCTTTTTGCGCAGCGCATCAGGGTCGATTCGCCTCAGACTCAAAGCGGGCTCTGCTTCGCTTTTTGTCTGTGCGACGAGCTTCACCTTGCTCCATATCGAAGCAGGTCCGTTCGGATTGAGCCAGTCGGCCGGCGTCGCGTTACTGCCTTGATATTTGTGGCCGTCGATACCGACTAGCCAGTTTTCCATGCTCCGCTTGGCCTCCGCCAAATGACTGTTGAATGCGGTCCGGCTCTTCTCCACGAGTGCCTTGGCCTGATCCTGCCGTTCGTAAAACGTCGCACGATCGAGTACCGCAGCATCGATAATGTCGGCGAGGCTGTCGGATCTTCCTAAACGAAGACCATTCACGAGCTGCCCCGCGCGGTCAGCGATCCGCCGCGAAAAGGTTTCGTCGGCCAGGGTCTTCTGGAATCCACCGTTGCTGTCCAGGAATTCCCCTAGGACCTCGGGAAACATGACGTAGTGCAATCCAACCTGCTGGTCCGCCAACACGGGCCCAAGCGCGGAGGCGAAATAGTCGTGCAAGGCGTTCGTGAACGCATCAGCCATGGCGCATCTCCGTTGGGGCAGGGAAGGACCTGATAAGTCTCAGGCGGGCCGCTTCTAGGCGTCCTCGGAAGGCGAGCGGGGTGTGACCTCCAGGACCCACCCGATGACCTGTGCACCATCGACGACGAGCCACCCATCCTCCATGTGACTCATAACCGTTTGCTTGTAGCTGTCATCGCCCGTGGACCCACCAAGGCTAAAGGGCCCCCAGCCGAATCCGCCGCCGCCACCGGAATGCTTGGTCAGTTCGTCGAGAACCTGCCCCTGATCTCCGACATAGATGCCGAGCTGCTTGATCACAATCATATGTGTGGGAATCGAGGGTAGGAAAAACGCATCCAGATCTCGCTTGTCCTGACCGGCTTCGCCGCTAGAGACGACCCCTGCCTTCTGCCCGGACAGACCCCAACCTTTGATGTTGAGTAGGATCGTGCGCAACCACGGCCGGTCGATCGTGACAAGTCCGTACGACATTCGGATGCCGGTGGCTTGGGAGTCGAACTCGCCGTGTTCCGTACGCGAGGAGCCGCCACCGCCGCCACCAATGCTAAAGAACCCGAAGCTCAGACCGCCGTGTGCGCCCCAGTTGTGCGTCTCGACGCTGTGCTCGCTTCGCCGTTCGGTCGAACGGTAGCTGTAGTTATTCCAGCCGGTGAGCCCTGGCATGGGTTCGGCCCAGTCCTGAGGAATGCACGCTGTGTAAGCGTATTTTGCACCCGTGTCCGCCACCGCAAACTGGTAGCTTTCGAACGTGTCCCGGCATTTCTTGATAATGTAATCCACCGCGTTGGCCCCCTCCGCATCCAACGTATCGCTCGCCGCAGACACCTCAGCTTTCCTGCCGAGAGTGACCCAATCGTCCATCGCAGACTCCACACTTAGGTAAGCGGCTCGACCGGCGGTCGGCCAGTTGTCCAGTCCGTGTGGAGTATTCGCGAGACTGTTGTACTTGTCGCTGTAGGCGGTGAGGGCGTCACTGTATAGCTTCTCGTACTTCTTGTAATCCTCGAATGCTGGCGTCATTAATGTATGACCGTCCTTGACGGTGTATAAGACAGCCTCCGCAGCATCCAGGCGGGCTTTTGTTTTCTCCGTTTGCACGGGCACGTCGCCCGCGGGCGTAGCCGCATGCACGATGCCGTCCCATGTCTCACTTATAAGACTGCCCACGGGCACGAACTGGCCAGACCCGTCCATAAGCAGCTTCCTATCGACAAAGCGACTAAGTTCGTACGCGGCCGCTTTCCGTTTTGCGGTCTCCGCGTCGGTAGCACCTGTCATATCTCCAGGCCGAGCCGGATTTCGGAATTGATCACCCGACACCGGTAGCGCCATAGGCATCAAGGTAAGCCGGATGTTCGGATTTTGGGGTGTGGGATTCTTGTCGTCGATGTTCAAAATCCTCTTGCGCAGGTCATCGAAGATCGTGAAGACGTCATCCTTTTCCATCATCGCTCCTTTATCTCGCGCTCGGCCGATATAGATTACGTGAAGCTAACGAATGGATTTATGGTACGTAAGGAGTTGTGTGCGGTAGCGCACAAAGATCCTGTCGCGGGACCCGCTCCAGGCGACATTGTTCACGGGCATTGATCTGCTTCTTAGGCTGAGCACTAGGGACAAACGCCGCTCGAAACGCCCATCACCCGACGGCAGTCGGAGAAGGGCGCGTGCACGCGCTGATCAGGGCGACGGTGTGTCTCAGCGGAGCGGTTGGCACTGCCGCGCGGCCTTTCAAAACTTCTATGGTGCTTTCCCGAGAGACGATTTCGCGCATATGTTTAAGATGCAGGCAGGCGCATTCCAGCGTGACGCAAGGAAGTCATCAGGATCCTCGCGTCCCCCCACAGCACGCGGGCCGTCTGAAAGCGCTATGGGAAGCGAGGCCCTCGAGGCAGCATGAAGAAAACGATCAAGCAACCCGTGATAGACCTGCCGCTGACATCGCGAAACGAATCGAGCGCGCAGGGGCGCGAATAAGAAGGTATCCGTGGCGGTAGATCACGTAATCGCCATTGTCAAAGTCACCTGTCCGATCAGGACTCCGATTCGATTTTACATAAGCTAATTTATCGCATCTTTTGATAGGAGTCCGGATGACCATATTGGTCGTCGCTGCTGTGCGGGATTGGCTTGTTGCGGACTCTCGATCAACTGCCGAAGGAACGAAAGTCGCGGTCTCCACTGCAAGCGGACACCAAGAAAAGGTCACGACACCCTGTCATCGTCAGTCTCGTCACGCTTTTTTTTTCAAACCGCTGGATAACCACGGGCTTCTCGCGCCTACGCCATGTTGGGGACACAACGGTCCAGCCTCTATGTGCGGTGACACACATTCAGCCTCACCTCTGCCCTGTGTATTCGGAGTAATCGTCTAGCCTTTAGCGAGAAATTGTCGCCGTACTTTCACTCGGTCGACAAGAGCCAATGGGCGTGCGACCCAGGTTGGTGAAACCGGACCGAAAATCCCACGAGTTTGCCAGCCGACGTTTCCGTCCGCTTGAGCTAACTCCGCGTTGCGGAACTATTCCCTCTTACACTGTCCGCGCCTGTCGCGCCCGTCGGCCCAGCCGTCCGCGCTACCAGCCGGTTTATCATTAGAAATCGGAGGCGGTGATGGTCACAGTGGCTCTCAGTGGACCGCTCGAATTCGAGGTGGCCAGTTACGGCGATTCCGTCGCGCGTGATACGCAAAGCGACGCGATTCCGATAGACGCGATGGTCACCGCGTCGATCAAGCCGTCCTCGACGCCGTTTTCGATCACCTCGGTCACAGCATACGACGTTGCGCTGGTGCCAATGGTAGTTCCACCCGGATATGTCGGACCGCCGCCGAAACGCAGGGTGTATAGCGAGGTTGCTCACTCCGATGGCAAGTCACCCATCAAGGTGCTTAAGAGCCAAGTCCTCACTGTGACCATTGAACTCGTGGTCCCGATGTATGCCGTGACGCCGGGCGATGTTATGGCGACTCTCTCGGTTCAGGGGGACTCATGGGACACGGCGGCGGAGGTCCCACTGCGCGCCACGTTACTCGCGGTCGACGAGGCAACACCGATCGGCGAGAAGTGGCGAGATCTCGGCGGGCTCGCTTTTTCCGGAGCAGTCCTTGCAAACGCGCAGACCATGCCCGACACGCTTGGCGCATCACAGACTTTCGCGAACGGCGCCATAGTCTATTCACCCGATTTTGGCGCCGCCTGGCTTGTTGAGTCGGTCTACGCGAAACTGAATGCGCCAGAGGTCACGGAGGGACAAACCGCGGACGGCGAGCACATAAACGATTATCTCGGATATCCGACGGGCGACACGCTGCCGACAATCGAGCCCGGCGGTCAAGCAGCGATCTTCGAGCGCGGCATCATCGTTGTTCGGGCAAGCGGCGAGGCCTTTGTAGTGTACGGCTCGATCTATGTTCACTACACGAACCTTGGCAGTATCGCAGCGGGCGCGTATCGCGTGCCAGTCGTCGGCTTGCCACTCTCTGACGAGGAAGCTGTGCCAGACGGTCGCCGCTCCCGTTTCGAAGGTGGTGAGATCTATAGCAAGAGCGCTACAGGCGCATGGGAAGTGCATGGCGCGATCCGCGAAGCGTGGGAGGCGCAGGGCGGGGTGAGCAGCGTCCTAGGTTATCCGACATCTGACGAAGTCGGTGTGATGAGCGGGCCGGCGGAGATCGGCCGGAGCAACACGTTCGAGAATGGGACGATGTTCTGGAGTGCCGCGACCGGCGCGTTTGAGTGTCACGGCGAGATCCTCGCGAGATACCGCACCAGCGGCGGCCCTGCAGGCGCGCTTGGTTTTCCCACGACTAACGAGACCGACACGCCCAGTGGGGGGCGCTATAACGCTTTCCAGAATGGCTTTATTGTGTGGCATGGAACCGGAACGTACGCGGGCGCATTTACGGTTGGGAACAGCCTGCAGCTGCAACTCTACAGTTTTCAAGACGCCAGCCACGACAACTTCAACGTGCAGGTACATGTCGACGATTCGCGCGGTCAGAAGATCCGTGTCCGTATGCCAGGCGGAGGCGAGTTTGGTAACGGCAATAAGCAGTTTGATCCACCTACCGTACTGGTCGCCGCCGGTCTCACAAGCGACTACACGATCGATGTCTGGATGGAGGCGATCAGTGAGAATCTGATCGGCGACGACGATAGGGATGGCACGGTCACCGCCCACTTTGGGATTGACAATCTGTGGGGCACAGCCGATTCGCCGCAATACGCCAACGGTGGCTTTCACGTCTATATGAAGCCGATGCCGCAGCCGCAAATATTCGAGAGCGACGCAGCGCACTTCCGCAAAAATCTGTTCTGGCCATTCCATAACTGGAAGACCCCCGCCTTGACGTGGAGTCAGTTTAGCCAGAGTTACACCAACGTTGGCGAAGGCGACCTCGCATTCAACGTGCTTCCCTGGGCCTGGCATCTGTGGGAACGCGCATTCTTTGAGCTAATCTATCGCTACCTCGCGCAGCACGGCAACTGCTTCGGTATGTGTCTCGAATCGCTTTACGCGCGCGAGAACCGCGCGCCGTTCGTCGAGCCGATCTACGACAGTCCCGACAACACATTCAGCGTCGACCCTAAGGGCACAAGACCCGACCCAGCCAGCGCGAACAACACGGCCGTCATTGACCGCGTGAACGTCAAAATGGGCTACCAGTTTGGCGCGGATTTCGCCAGTTGGTCCATTGGAATGGAGACCGCGAACGAGGTTCAGGACGCCGTGCTTGCCTTCAAATCAAGCCGCGACTCCTACGCGAACGGCAACTGGCCGATCATCATGCTTTCAAGTGATGGCCTGGCCTTCGATGGGCACGCGGTTGTGCCCTACGAGTGGCTAGTGAGCTTCGATGGCGCACAGCCTATCGAAGCGACTGACGAGGCCATCAATTCCCAGCCGCTCCCCGTTCAAACGTGGATTATCCGAGTCGCGAATCCGAACGCCCCGCCCGAAGGGTCGCCCGACGGATCGCGAGACGGGTGGCCCGACAATGATCCTCTCTGCGAGATCCGAATTTCACCGTTTGAGAACAGTTGGTCATTCATTACGGGGAGCGACGGAGTGAGTTGGAGCGGTTCGAGGGGCTCCGGCGGGCGCATCTACAGTGCGCCGTTCAGTCTGCTGAGCTACGAACAGCAGATGATCGGAAACTTTGTCGTCGCACTCATATATGGCTCGATGTACATTATCTTCAGCGGTGACGGAGAGACGCAGCAGATCACAGATGAGGCTGGACGCACATATTTTGTGCGCGGCGAGCGCGAGCCTCTTAGTGCGATAACGAGTACGACGCGGCCTCCACGCGAAATCAACCACGCCCGCACCCGCATCCCGGAAATTGGCTCTGTACCGGCTTTCCGCGCGACGCGGGATGAAACGCCGCCT
Source organism: Paraburkholderia sp. J8-2 (assembly GCF_905220195.1). Classification (NCBI taxonomy): domain Bacteria; kingdom Pseudomonadati; phylum Pseudomonadota; class Betaproteobacteria; order Burkholderiales; family Burkholderiaceae; genus Paraburkholderia; species Paraburkholderia sp. J8-2. The sequence goes on along the minus strand of NZ_CAJMZA010000006.1, from coordinate 4,095 downwards.
CGCTACGAGATTTTCGGTATCCGTAGGCCCGCTCCGGCAATGCGTTGGCCACGTCCCGGTTCTCGCCAAGTCGCGCCGCGCTCGCAAGGTGTCCTGATTGCGACGAAAAAGATGCTTTTCGAGTCGATGCAGGGCAAGCGCGAACTGATTTTTCGCCTAGCTGTTGCTCGCGCTTCTCCATATCGCTGGAATCTGAATGCCCCGCGAATGTCGATCGACATAGTATGCGTCAGACCCGCTGACGCGATCGACGAGGTCCGCATCACCGGCGCCGGAAGCGCGGCGCAAAGCATCACGCTCCGCACGGATCCTGTGGCGACGCAGCGCGAATTTGAAATCACGATAGCTGGTTGGCCGCGCCACGACCGCAAAGGAAATAGAGCGTTTAGTCTCAAGCAGCTTCCGCTCGCGCCGGGCAACGCGGTGAGCGTGGGTGTAAGCGACGGCGGGAGGGAACTGTGGCTGCACAACCCCGGAACGACGGTCACATGCCTTGTCGATGTGTTTGCGCCCGAGCTTGCCAGACCCCTCATTGCGAATAACAGCCTGACTCTGCCGGCAGGAGCGACGATGCGTGTGCGGCCGTCGCGTTGGACCCTGGAGCAAGGCGCCCCGAAACTCTGCCTCGAAAGCATTGACGATCTGATGCAAGATGGCTATCAGGGACAAGACCCCGAGAGTAAAGAAGACACGAGCATCCAAGACGGCCGCCCGCACTCTCGTCACGAACGAGGGGAACACCTGACCCTGACCGGCAAGATAGTTGGGTTGATGTTCGATCACTTCGGCGACTTCGAGGGGTTCATTCTAGAAGACGACGTGGGCGAGCGACGCTTCTTTAGCCGAACGAAAGAAATACAGGTCCTCGCGGAGCGGGCATGGAAGGAGAGCCTGCGAATAACGGTGATCGCCGAGCGCGGCACACCAGAACATCCGCGTAAGGTCATCGTGCGGCAGCGACCTATGCCGTTCGATCACTGACGCCGTTTAGGCGACCCGGTGAGCCGCGGTCGCCGTTGCACTCCTACTGGCCTGCAGTGCGCGACAGGAATGCTCGTAAGCGGGATGGTATGAAGGTCACGCCGCGCGTTTTCAAGAGTTGTAGTTTCATATGTAAACATAGCCATTATGATAAGAATAGTTATCACAATGGCGCAGTTGCAAACGACTCCAGAGGGCGATGCGTAGTTCGTAGGAGAGTCGCCAAGTTGGTAAAGGCACCGGATTTTGATTTCGGCATGCGTAGGTTCTAATCCCGCTTCCCCTGCCAGCATTCAGCGCCCGGACATCGGTCCGGGCTTTACGCCGCCTCGTCGATCTGTATCGCTTCACGCTCTGGACAACAAGGCCTGCAAAAAGCATCGGTGAGTCGAATCAAAGGGACGGAAGGCTTGTTATTTTCTTGTAACGACTGGGTAACCTTGCCGATGGAACCACCTCCCTACACTGCAACCACGCAGTAACGCTTTGCCTCGCTTGAGCCAGGTTTCAAGCTATCCCTCTCCAAGCCAGACCTCGCGTCCATGCGTCGATTTGTATCGCTCTGTATCGCACCACCCTCTGGACAACAAGGCTTGCAAAAACCGGCATCGGTCGAAACAAGCGAGATACATCGCGGCAGTCAAATACCGACATGCAGGGTTGATTCAGAGCGCTGCAAACGTTTTAGGCGAGACACCACGGCCGCTGGGCTTGACGTGATTCATGTCCCACTTGAACCGCGGATCGCTTTCACTCAACGTGAGGAGAAATGCCATGAAGCTCGTTCAATCGCTCGGTTCGATGGCCGCCGTGAAGGCTAACTGGAAGGCACCCGTCGGCGGGTTGATCCTCCTGTCTGTCTGCGCCTACGCTCAAGCGAGTCCATACACGGATTGCGAGCAATCGTATCAGGATGCACAGAACGATCGCGGCGCGGCCTTTATTGGAAGTGTCTTTACGGGCAATTATCCGGCGGCGGCTGGTAGCTGGTTAGCCAGCGCCACGGCACAGGCTCCGGATTGCGGGACTCCCTCACCCGAAGAGGCACAGGCGAACAAAAATGAGGCCGACCTAAACGCACGTATTCGCGATGAAAATCGACTGGCAAGGTGATGATCGAGAGCCCGGACTTCGGTCCGGGCTTTATGCCGTAATACGGCCATCGGCATGTTGCCCTTATCCAGAGTCTGCCCCTTCGATGGGAGTGCGAGCTTCATGTAGCGATCGAGACGCGTGAGGTATTCGACTGCTGTCTTCAGATCCGTCGGCGCCCCCTGCTGGACTTGCGATGCAAGGGCGGCGTGCGATACTTCACACGCCGCACTACACACCACCACAGGGTCTTCGGATGGCATCTAAACATTCCGCGTCGCCGCAGCCTGACGCGTTTTGCATCAGTCTCACGCGTTCTCACGCGCCGCGGTTTACGGACTGGCGCTCGGTGCTTGCTGCTTTCGCATCCACTTTTGCTCGGTCGTTTGGGAGGAGAACATGATGGACCGCCCACGACGGAAAACCCGTGCCAAGGTAGGAATCTTTACAGCGTGCCCGGAGCGCAATACCTTTGCAAAATACGGCGCACGCGTTGTCCGCGTGCTCGGCGTAGCACGCGGTCAGCGATGCATGATCGAGTCGGTGTCCACAAACGGGAAGATATTCAGGAGTGCTGTGAAGTGGAAAAACCTCAGACAGTTGCAGGACACGCTCTTCTAAGCAGATCGGGGTCCCTTTCCGCATTACGTGATCTTTCGCAGCACTTGTGTTGCAAAGGCGGCGTGCGATACTTGGACGCCGCCGCACTACTACACCAACCTCGGATTTCCTGATGGCAACAAAACGCTCCACGCCGCTTTGGCCTGACGTGAATGGTATTTCCGACTCCGATGAACGGGGCAACCAGTCCGTAAGGCGACATCTGTCGGCGCTGTTGGTGCATGCGGCTGAAAGCGACGACGATGAGGATCGCGGCAAAGCCATCGGCATGCTTCGCGAATGCTTTGCGGCGAAGCAGTCGGCCGTCGTGTTGCAAGCACTCATGGACGTCAGTGCTACTACCCCCGAGATATCCGAGCGGGTTCTGGACCTGGCGGAGACGGCGAGTTCTCTTCGCCCGCTGGACTCAGGACACTCAGAGGCACGCCTTCTTGCGACCGCCGTCTTCCCCGTGTCGATTGGCGGGAGGAAGGGGATGCACGAGGATCTTCCCGGAGAACTTGGCGCCGACGCGCTCGCGCGCATGGCTGAAGCGTTCGAAGTTCACCCGATCCTGCCGGGAGGTACGGAGGTTGTGATCTCGCCCATTCTGCGTTGGCGTGCCGACGTCGCTGACCTTTCGTTCTGCGAGATCTCGCAGTTGGGCGAAGAACTCGAGGCTCGCTGGCGAGGTGGGTCACCTCAAGTAGCTGGTTACACGTCGGAAAATCTCACGCCGGGGTTACGCTATGTCGTGATCGGATGCGTCGGCCTCGACGACCTGTCACTTTCCTCAATAAATTCTGCCGCGCTCCCGCCCTCAGAGAAGATTCGGGCGTGGTGCGCAGCGATCCGTGAAGTTCTCTGTGCGGCGATAGGCGCGTCAAGCGGCGAACTGGATGTGCAGGTCGGCCCTGTCCAACCAATACGGTCCGGGGTGATGTCAGGCGAGCTCTTATGGGCGCGGCAGGTTTTTGAGCTCGAGACACGCAGGCACCTTGGTGAAGGTGCGGCGCCCCCTGACCTGTCGGTCACCGTGCAGGTTTGCGAGCGGTACGGCGCACCTGCAATGCTCGAAGTGACTTATGCGCGCCCGCAGGGTATTCCCGGGCCGGTGTGGGAACGCACGGCGCACTTCCCGATCCCTGGCGGCGCGGATCTCGACCTGATTCTCATGATGGTGGGTGAAATCATTGGGGCGACCGGCGTTCGTACTGTCCCACAGTTGCTTGGCCACACGCGGGAATTGAGTGGAGCCGGCTATCTGCCTCAGGATACTGGCGGCCGGATTCACTGATAGCCGAGTCGACGGGAAAATAAGGGTTGGCAATCGGCAGAGTTATGGCTTGCTAGCTCTGCCGACCACGCACCTCGCTTCGGCGGCAGCGAGGTCTGTCTGTAGCTCAGCCCACTTCGCCGCCA